>CAYWTJ010000001.1:0-40387 GCA_964460225.1 uncultured Planctomycetaceae bacterium
CGGCATAACAGCCGGTATCACTACTCACCGCTTGGGGGCCGGACTCCAGTACAGGCGATGGAGGCGAGTGGCATAAAGCCGGTGTTCCCGGCGAAGCTTGCGGCGCGGAAGTTTCCCAAGCCCGTGCAGGGCACGTACCATGTGGTGCGCTTCATTCGCAGCGACGGGATTCTGGATGTCTTCGGTGAGCACTTCCAGCTGCCGGAAGAAGTGGTTTACGAGTATGTGAACTGCTCATCGTTTCTCCACCAAGTAATCCGCCATTTATCGCGGTGCCGGTGAAGGTTTGCTGTCGTCTTTTTATTCGCCATGATTCGCCCTTATTCATCACAATCCGTGTACATAATCCATGTACAAGCACCTTATAGCGACTATTTTTCCCGTGTCAAGCATAAAGAAAAAGCCTTGCAAGCGTAGTGCCTGCAAGGCGTTATTTGTTTGGCGCGCCCAGAGGGGATCGAACCCCCGACCGCGGGATTAGAAATCCCGTGCTCTATCCAACTGAGCTATAGGCGCTGTAAGGAGTTAAGAGCGTTCTTTCTTCTTTTACGCGACAACTCGTTTTCAAACTCCGCGGCAAGTTCGTCGCAGGACTGTCGATGCTTGCCGGATGGCCTTGGACGTAAACGGAGAGTTCCGTCCATAGGCCTACCGGCTGACTGTTGGACGACGTGGGGATTTTCCCCGCAATCGAACCACTCGCTCACATAATGTATATCACAGGCTGTGAAAGTCAAGGCACCGCATCTCTTTCGTAATGACTTCCACAAAGCGGCCGATCATTTGTAATGCCCCGGTCCTATGGCGCTTGAATTCCCGAAGGACATTATTTGATCGTTTTCCGCCGTTATTGGGTGGAAAATGCACATCCCGCCGGAGGCATTTTCGGGCTAATTTCGGTGCGCACTCCTCCCCACTCGGAACCATTCGAGTTGTGATTGCCGTCTTAAGCTCGCTTCTGTCGCCTTCCCGCAGGCATACCGGTTGGCGAGTTTTTTTCATTGTGCCCCGCAAGGCCGTGGTAAATTGCTTGCGCTGCCGAGGGGATTTTGATACCCTTCGACGGAAGGAGCGGTTGCGATTACGCGGAATGGGGACAGGAACCACGGGGAGGGAAAAAATGGGCACCTGGTTTGCGGGAAGTCTGACTGAGCAGATTTTTCTGCTGGCAGCGTTAGTAGGCGGGCTGTTCTTTGCGCTGCGCTTGGGTATGAGCATGCTGGGCGGCGGGGATGCTCACGGCGTGGATCACGGCGCGGGGGCGGGTGACGGGGGGCACCATCCCGGCGATACCGACGCCAGCTTCCATGTCCTGACGATTCAGGGCGTGACGGCTTTTTTTCTCTTTGGCGGGTTGGCCGGGCTGGTGGGTGCCCGGCAGTTGGGGGTGGGCGACCTTCTGGCTACGCTGGCAGCGCTGGCGATCGGTGTGCTGGCGATGTTCGCCAACGCCTGGCTGGTAAAGTTGCTATTGGGGCTGCAGACGGTAGGAACGCTTCGCATGGAGCAGGCGATCGGGAAGGAAGGCGTCGTGTACCTGACCATTCATCCCGACAGCGGCGGGCAGATTCAACTTGAATTACAGGGCAGTCTGCAAACCCTTGAAGCGGTTTGCGAAAGCGGCAAGGAGATTGCGACTGGCGAGCGGGTCTGGGTGGTCGGCGTGCTGAATGGTTCGACCTTGTCCGTAGAGAAGCTGCCTGCCTGAACAGTCGCGGAAAGCGAAAGACGGTGGCTCCTTCTGCCGTTGATTGGAAGCGGCTCAACGTATGAGCAGCGGACGAAGCGGGCCGGGCAATATGCAGGATGAATGGGAAGATTGGGGATACGGAATGAGTGCAAACAATCAAGCAAAACGGCCGCAACAGCCAGTTTCCGGGCAAAGCGGGCAACGACCGAATGTCACGGAGCAGCAATTGCGGCAAGCCATGCAACAGGCGAAGTCGGCCACCGGGAGCGCACAGCAGCAGTCCTCCAGACCGTCCTCCGCAGGCAATGCCGGACAAGCCAGACCGCAGGCGCAATATGAACGGGTGGAAACGCCTTCGCGTACATACAACAACAACGGCAGCATAACACCGGCCCGTTCCGGCGGCTGCTTTTCATGGGGAGGGGGATGTCTGATGATTGCAAGTCTGTTGATCGGGATTCCGGCGATTACGTGGGCAATCGGCGGCGGCGGCGAGGGTGCGCCGTGGCTGCTGGTGCTGGCCGGGGTGGGGGTGGTATTCTTCTTTTCGATTCTCTGGTTCTGGGCATCGCGGTATGTGCGCTGCCCGTCGGATCGCATTCTCGTCGTTTATGGACGCACGCGTTCGGGGCAGGCGGCGAACTGCATTCACGGCGGCGGCGTCTTCGTCTGGCCGTTGATTCAGGATTACCGTTTCCTCAGCCTGACGCCGATGACCATCAGCATCCCCCTGCAAGGCGCGCTGTCGTTCCAGAACATCCGCATCAACGTCCCCAGCACCTTCACCGTCGGCGTGAGCACGCAGCCGGCGATCATGAGCAACGCCGCCGAACGTCTGCTGGGACTTGGGCAGGGCGACATTGAAACTATGGTGAAGGAGATCATCTTCGGCCAGTTGCGGCTAACAGTGGCCTCGCTGACCATTGAGCAGATCAATCAGGATCGCGAAAAGTTTCTGGAGGCCATCCGCCGCAACGTCGAGCCGGAATTGAATAAGGTTGGCCTGTTCCTGATTAACGTCAACATCACCGACATCACCGACGAGGCGGATTACATCGGCAGCATCGGCAAGAAGGCAGCCTCCGAGGCGGTCAACAAGGCCAAGATCGACGTAGCCGAGCAGGAAAAAATCGGTGCGATCGGCGAGTCGCAGGCGACGCGCGAGATGGATATCCGCGTGGCAGAGAACGTCGCACAGGCCGAGAAGGGCAAGAAGCAGGCCGAGGCCGATAAGCGCGTCTTTGTCCAGCAGCAGGAAACGAGCGCCGCCATCGGCGAATCCGATGCGATGCGCGAAAAGGAAATTCGCGTGGCGGAAAATGCCGCGACAGCCGAGAAGGGCCGCAAACAGGCCGAGGCCGACAAGCGCGTCTATGTGCAGGAAAAAGAGGCTCTGGCGGTGTCGGGCGAGAACAAGTCGCGGGCGTTGATTGCGCAGTCGCAGGCGGAGTATGAGGTGGCGCTGGCGGAATCGAAGAAGCGCGGCGACGTGGCAAAGTTTGAGGCCGAAGCCGAAATCCAGAAGAGTCAGGCAAAGGCGGAATTGCAGCGCCTCAACGCGGTGGAAGTGGTGCGCGAAGAGACAGAGAAGGCGAAAATCGTGATCGCCGCACAGGCGCAAGCCGAGAAGGAACGCACCGTCGCGCAGGGCCACGCGGACGCGATTCTGAAGGAATACATGGCGAGCGCGGAAGGCACGAAAGCGGTGCTGGCGGCGAAGGCACTGGGCTACCAGTCTCTGATCGAGTCGTGCGGGGGCGATGCGAAGGCGGCGGCGACGCTCTTGATGGTCGAGAAGATCGAGGAAATGGTAAAACTGCAGGTCGAGGCGATCAAGAACATCAAGATCGACAAGGTGACGGTGTGGGACTCCGGCAGCAATGGCAAGAGCGGCAACGGCGCGGCGGAGTTTCTGTCGGGGATGGCCAAGAGCCTGCCGCCGCTGCACGACGTCGCCGCAATGGCCGGCATCGACCTGCCGCAGTTCCTCGGCAAGGTGAGCGCCGAACAGACGAGCACCGCGAATTCAACCACTTTGAAGTAGTGAGTGGTGGATGCCGAGAGGCGCAGGAACCGATGTAAGGAGTGCAGCGAATGTCCGAAGGAATAGAGGCAATTTTTTGGGTGGTGCTGTTGTTTGTCGGCGTGACCGGATTCTATATTTTGGTTTCCTATGCCCTTCCGATTTGGCAGCTACTCGGGGCGGCAGGAGTCGTTGTGTGTTGTCTGTTTGTTTTTGCCATGCTGCCCTTGCTTTTTGGCATTTGGTATATGGCGACTCACGGACTTCAGACGATTGGTCTATACTTCTTCGTAACCGGATTTATTGGCGTGTTTGCAGATGCCGGCTTTCTGCTGTGGTGTTTGAAGAATAAGCGCGCTTTTGCACCGAATGGCGGCAAACCCATCGAATAGAACTGACGAAGATACAATAATCCTACCTTGTATATTTCATGCTGCCGGTCGCCTTCTCTTGCGTTCCCGGCAGCTTGTTTTTACAATGGGGTGAAACGAAACGTTTCGTTTGTCTCTGGAATTCACGAAGGGGAAATGATGCAGACGGTGGCGCGGGGAATGCGGTTGCACATCGGGATCTTCGGGCGGCGGAACGTCGGCAAATCCAGCCTGCTTAACGCCATCACCCGGCAGGCGGTGTCCATCGTCTCCGACACACCCGGCACGACCACCGACCCGGTGGAAAAACCGATGGAGCTGCTGCCGCTGGGGCCGGTGCTCTTCATTGACACAGCCGGCCTTGACGACGAGGGCGAGTTGGGGCAGATGCGCAACGAACGCACGAAGCTCGTCTTCGACCGCACCGATCTCGGCGTTCTCGTCTGTGAGCCGGGCACGTGGGGCGAATATGAAGATTTGATTCTCGCGGAGTTCAAGCGCCGCGAAATTCCGGTCATTGCGGTCTTCAATAAATCCGATCTTGGTGCGCCCGATGCCGCACGGCTGGCGGCACTGAAGGAGGCGGGGGCGCAGACGGTGTGCGTCTCGGCGCAGTCGGGCGAAGGCATCGCGGAGGTGCGGCAGGCGCTGCTGGCGGCCGCGCCGGAGGACTTCGTGAATACCCCGGCGATTCTCTCCGACCTCGTGCCGGCGGGCGAGACGGCCGTGCTGGTGATCCCAATCGACAAGGAGGCGCCGAAGGGGCGTCTTATCTTGCCGCAGGTGATGGCGATCCGCGACCTGCTCGACAACGACAGCATCTGCATGGTCGTCAAAGAGCGCGAACTGCGCGAGGCGCTGTCACGTCTGAACAAGCCGCCGAAGCTGGTGGTGACGGACTCACAGGCGTTTTTGAAGGTCGCGGCGGACACCCCGCCGGAGATTCCGATGACCAGCTTTTCGATCCTCTTTGCGCGTTTCAAAGGCGATCTCATGGCGCAGGTGCGCGGCACCCTGGCGATTGAATCGCTTAAGCCCGGCGACCGGGTGCTGGTAGCCGAATCCTGCACGCATCACCCCATCGGCGAGGACATCGGCCGGGTGAAAATCCCGCGCTGGCTGCGGCAGTACGTCGGCGGCGAACTGGAGTTCACACATGTGGCCGGACACGATTTCCCGCCGGATCTGGCGGAATACAAGCTCTGCATCCACTGCGGCGCGTGCATGACCAACCGGCGCGAAGTTCTCAGCCGTTTGCTGAAGTGTCAGGAGGCGGGAGTTCCGGTGACGAATTATGGGCTGGCCATCGCCTACAGCCTCGGCATCTTCAAGCGCGCACTGGCCCCCTTCCCCGCCGCCTTGGATCTCTATCATCACGTTCATAAAAAGGAATAAAACTTTCGGCAATTTTCGTCTCAAGAATGATGGGTGTGGCTTGACAACAACCCGCCACGTGGTATAGTATAGCATTGAATGCCAACGATGGCATAAATCGGCGTCGCACGCGGACGCAGGAAGAACCGGTGCGGGTTGCTGCTGCCGGATTTTAGTGAAATCAGGGTAACCGTAAGGAGTATGGCAATGGCGTCGTTTGAGATCAAGCCGAAGGGTAGCTGTCTGTGGGACGAGGTGTCGCTGGGGGAAGTGATGGTCCGGTTTGATCCCGGTCTCAGCCGCGTGCATACCTCCCGTGTCTTCACCGCGTGGGAAGGCGGCGGCGAGTACAACGTCGCCCGCGGTCTGCGCCGCTGCTTCAACCTCAAGACCGCACACGTCACCGCCATTGTCGACAACGGCGTCGGCCGTCTGCTGGAAGACCTCATTCTGCAGGGAGGCGTGGACATGAGCCACGTCAAGTGGGTCGAGTTCGACGGCATTGGCGCAAAAGCCCGCAACGGCCTGAACTTTACCGAGGCCGGCTTCGGCGTCCGGGGCGCGGTCAGTACCTCCGACCGCGGACACACCGCCGTCAGCCAGCTCAAGCCCGGCGACATCGACTGGGACACCGTTTTCGGTAAGGAAGGCGCGCGCTGGTTCCACTGCGGCGGCATCTTTGCCGCTCTGGGCAAGCACACCCCCGAGGTCGCAATTGAAGCGATGAAGGCCGCCAAGAAGCACGGCACCATCACCAGCTACGACCTCAATTTCCGCGCCAGCCTCTGGAAGGACAACGGCGGCACCAAACGCGCAATGGAGGTCAACCGCGAAATCGCAAAATATGTTGACGTCATGCTTGGCAACGAAGAAGACTTCACCAAGGCGCTCGGGTTCCATGTTGAGGGGCTGGACGAGAATTGCGCCCAACTTGATACCAACAACTTCAAGAAGATGATTACAATGGCCGTCAAGGAATACCCGAACTTCAAAGCGGTAGCGACCACCCTGCGCGGGGTAAAAAGCGCGACGGTCAACGACTGGGGCGCGATTCTCTATACCGGCGGACAATTCTACGAGGCCAAGCCGTTCCCGAATCTGGAGATCTTCGACCGCGTCGGCGGCGGCGACTCGTTCGCTTCAGGGCTGATTTACGGCTTTTTGGCGGACAAGGCTCCGGCGCAAACGATCAACTACGGCTGCGTCCACGGCGCACTGGCGATGACCACGCCCGGAGACACGACAATGGTTCGCCTTGCCGAGGTTGAGAAACTGGTTGGTGGCGGCAGTGCCCGCGTAGATCGCTAACGGCGAGCGCAAAACGACCGCAATCCCGATAAAACCCGCCAGCGATGGCGGGTTTTCCTCTTCCAGCACAACAGCTTCCGTATCTTAGCTCGCAAATCCCGGGGGCATCGTTGTCAGCAGAGAGCCCCCTTGCGCCGGCAGGGCAATCGCATTCAAAACAGGTGGAAAAGCTTTTTGTTGCGAATTCATAACGACTTTCGTCTCGCACTTGCGGCAATGCGATCCGACGTGCTACGTTTACATCATGTACAAACTGCGCTACACTCACCCATACCACGAATTCTACTGAGGTTACAGAAGAAAAGCAAGCGCTCTTCATGTTTGTCGTGGATATTTAAAAGACGGTTGACTTTAATGGGTGGATTGCTACAATATGTACTGGCTATTGGGAATAACCACAGTCGCTTGATATACGATATGTATTTGAAGAAAAGGGAACTGTATGACACCTGATTTCTTTGAAAACGAAGTTCGCAGAATAGCACGTTTGAAGTGGCCTTCTGCTGCAACGTCTGGCGGTGCGGAAATGATTGATCGGCGAGAACGTGATGGAATTTTCATTACGGAGGAGTGTGTTCATCTAATTGAATGCACAACATCACAAAAGAAGGAAAAAGCCTCTGAAGACATAAAAAAGCTTTTCGATCTTTCAAAAAAATATAAAATTTCACATCCAGTACATGCCGTGAAGTGTTGGTTTGTAACAAAGAATGAACCCACTGCGGATCAAAGAGCGTGTCTAAAAGAGTGGAAGATTCCCGACAATATCGTCAGGGTGCTTTCATTTTCAACACTTCAAGCAACTCTTGTGGATTCAAGGTCATACCTTCAAGGCAGAATGCTCCATAAATTCGGAAGTGCCACTAATCTAAAGAATCAAACAAATAACTCAAATGAAATAGAATATATCCCTGTTGCACTTAGGATTCAAGATGAAGAGTCAGCAAAAACAGTAGCTGAACTTTCTGACTACATTGCAGGTGGAAGACGCTTTGTGTTTCTGGGGGAATATGGTGTAGGGAAAAGCGTGACTCTTTTCGAAATATTCAAGGTTCTGAAGAACCAGCACGAGCAAGGAAAAACCTCACATTTTCCCATATACATCAATTTACGTGAACATCAGGGGCAAACAGAGCCAGCTGAGATTATTGAACGGCATGCTCGAAATATCGGATTTGACTCGCCGAGCCAACTAGTCCGAGCATGGAAAGCGGGATATGTAATACTGCTACTTGATGGCTTCGACGAGGTGTCTTCCGTTGGACTAACGGGCGCATGGAGAAGACTACGAGATGCTAGAATTACCAGTTTGCGAGGGGTTTTTAATCTTGTTGAAGGGACACCCGCCGAGTGCGGCATTGCCATCGCCGGGCGGGAAAATTTTTTTGATTCGCCCGATGAGCGCAGTAAGGCAATGGGAATTACTCCTCAGTGGAAAAAAGTCCACTTGGATGGATTCGGCGACGAACAGATACAACAGCTTATGATGGCATTTGATATCAACGTGGAAATTCCCGCTTGGTTTCCATCCCGTCCGCTTCTTTTAAGTACTCTTTTTGCCTCTATGATTCATTCAGGGGCAGCAATTGATTTTACGCATTTAAATAGTCCAGCACTGGGATGGGATTATTTGCTAGATAAAATAACGGAACGTGAGGCAAAAATTGAAGCGGGTGTTACTGGAGATAATATTCGCAATATTCTCGAATTATTAGCAACAATTGCAAGGCGAATGGAAGGTGGCCTTGGTCCCTTCTCCTCCACGGACATAGTTCATGCATTTGAACGGGTGTGCGGATATACACCTTCAGACCAAGCACTAATTGTTCTGCAGCGTCTTCCCGGACTTGGGCGGGGTGAAGGTGCTGTGGAAAGTGAACGTACTTTTATTGACAAAGAATTTGCGGATGCCTGTCGTGCCGGTGATGTTGTAAGATTTTGCATCGATCCATATGGCGATTCTATTGAGCAATTTTCAGGCACTCAAATTCCGCTCGGCGAAATTGGTGCAACTATAGCTGCACATAAGTTATCTTCAAACGGCTTTAATGCTGGTCAGTTGCTTGCAGCTATTCACGCTTCCGACAAAATTGATGACCCTGGGGTAATTCCATCCGATTTGTTTCATTTGGCAACTGAAATGCGAATAGACGTGAAATACTCACTAAATATTCGAAGTGTCTCATATGAACGGATGACAATGGACGCTATCGAAATGGATCTATCAAATTGCCATTTTTCTGAGTGTATTATTGAAAATTTGGAGCTGCCACCAGACTTCCCGGTCGGTTTTTGCCCATCTTTTGATGATTGCCTGATTTCAACGGTAATAGGTCGAACAGGCACAAGCGATATTTCAAATGAGAAGTTTCGAAATTGTGAGATCGGAAAATTTACTGGAAATATAGATACAGTAGATGCGACTATGGCACTTCCTATTCCGGTTGGAACAAGAGTTGTCCTCACAATATTGCGAAAACTATTCGTTCAGAGTCTCAGTGGAAGAAAGGAAAATGCTCTTTATCGAGGGCTGGATTCGGAATCACAGCAATATGTTCCTTCTGCCATTAGTTTACTCTCACAAAAAGGTTTGATCTTTGTGAGCAGCAGGAGCAGTGAACGTATATGGCTACCGGTTCGAAAAATGCGGGAGCGTGCATTGGCAATTATATCATCCCCATCGACTTCATCGGATAGCGTTATTCTGGAGAGTAAAAAAATGTAGTGCGGGGCTTGTCTACGTGCATACCGCAATCTGAACTTATGAAGTATTAGAACAAGGGGCCGCATTACGCGGCCCCTTGAAGTCTCCTCCCGATCTGGTTGAAGTGATGGAGCCAGTTAAACCGTTTTGCTGGTGTCGAAGCCCAGTTCACTCGCCAACCGCAGGAACTCACGGCGTGTAACCACCTCCCGCCCCATCCCAAACGGCGCAGGAATTGTTTTGAGTTTGCCCGCAGCAATCCGAGCCTTGACCGAATCCAAGGTTAAATCCAACGCCACGGCAACCATGTCGAGCGTGTAGGATTCAACCGACCGCAGGGTTCCTTTCGGCAGTTCCCGTGGTTCCCGCATTTCGATTTGCAGAACCCTTTTGACCTCAGAAGGTGGAACATACGCACCCGAAGCAGGAACCGAAGCCGAAGTGCTGGCGGGACTGAGCAATTGCAGCCCATAGGATTCAACCGCCCCTACGACAGACAACGGGGCAAGCAGTTCAGCCGCTTCGTCCAGCGTGTAAACTGCATACTGCCCGTCTCTGCTTGCCGTAACCGTTACCGGCAGGACAAGGGGTTTTCTTCCGCCGACCGCTTTGGGGGAAGAGGTAGAACGTGTTGCTGTAGCCATAGTAGAACTCCTTCTTGTTGTTGCGGCTGGTTGATTTCCAGCCCGCAGGGTGATGAAGAAAAAGGGAGCAGTGAACGATCAAGGAGAATAACGGGTAGTCAGTCCGCAGTTCATTCGTCCATCGCCCCCAACGATATTGTTAAACCGCAGCCGCCCGCATTGCCAGCAAGTTCTGTTCAACCATTTTTACCGCCTGTTCGTGCTGGGTGATGTTTGCGGATTGGTCGCAGGAAAGAACAGAAATACGGCGAGCATCCAACCAGTTCTTCCGAATCCGGCAGGCTGTGGTGAAGAAGCCGATATAGCCGGGGAACCATTCAACGCTGAGTTTGGTTCCCTCATTTGTCGTCGCTTTGCCCCGATATGCCGCCCGTAGCGTACTGGTAGCTTCATCTGCGGTGTAATCTGGTTTGCCTTCGACCTTTTCGCAAGCGGTTTGATATTGCAGCATGAACGGTTCGGCTTCTTCCAGCGTTAAACCGATCTCCCGCAGGCGGGATGCAAGTTCTTGCCCTGTGCTGATTCTTCCCGCCAGTGAAGCGTCATAAATCGCCCTGCGGGTGTTGTACTCTGGTTCGTCACCAGCAGTGTTGACCCAGCAAATGACTTCTTCGCCAGTTTGGTCAACCCGCCGTAGCTTCCAGACCTCGCCAAAAGGTGATTCCGGCATAGTTCCTGCTCCGTAATTATCAGCACGGGGCGGAAGGTCTTTCTTTGATACGGCTTCATTTGGGTCGCGCTTTGCGCGACCAACCGAAGCGTCCGATTCAGCCGAAGATTTCTTTTCTGCGTTCCTTGTCCGTGCAGCCTCTATTTCTGTTTTCCGCTTCGCCTCAAGGTAATCAGGAAGTTTCTCCTGCTTCGCCGCTTCGTATTCTTCTTCCAACCCCAAAGCCTTCACGATGGCGTTAAACCCGCAGCCTTGGCTCTGGCATTTCATCCAGCAGTCGCCGTTCTCGTAAACCGTGATGGAAAGGCTTGGGTCGCTGTCATCGTGAGCGGGGCATTGCGCCATATACTTCCCGCCCCCGGCGTGTTTAATCCGCAGCCCCTTCCGGTTCAATGCAGCCTCTACGTCATCCCATTTCAATCTGGGCATGAGTTTGTACTCCGGGTCGTCAATTCCTGCCCCGGTGCTGGTCATGCTTTCGGTTAGTTCGATCTCGACCGCCTGTTGAATGGCGTTGGATAAATCAAGGTTTGCCCCGAGTTCATCCCGCCCGTGTTTGATCGCCGCAGAGTAAAGTTCGGAAATATCTTTGTAGGGCGGTTGTTTGATCGCCTTCACCTTGCCGGTGTAACCGAGGCTGGTCAAATGCGCTTTCACCCGAGCCGGGAATTCTTTCCCCGCTTTATCGGGTTCTTGCCATACATATACGGCAGGGAATTCGGCTACATCCTCCAGCGTCAGGCAATTGGTGTTGCTCGCCCCCGGCAGCCCGAGGCAGGGATAACCCGCCATCCATGCAGCCCAGCAATCGCTTTCCCCTTCTACGATCAGAAGGGTGTCGGCGCAGGCAGGCCACTCGGCTTTCACTTTGTCGATTATCCAGCGTCCGTATGGTTGGGTGGTTGAATCTTTCTTCCAGCGGAAGCGGTCATTGCCGGTTAAATTCAAACGGTAGCGGATGGATTCCGTGTTGCCCTCTTTGTCGAGGTAGGGGATTTCAACGGCGGTTTGCCCATAGGCAGTTGTGTCGGTCAAACCAAGCGAAGAAAGATAATCCGTGGTGAGGTTTTTGGCTTCCGCCAGTTCAGCAAGTGTACAGCTCATTTTTTGCTCCTATTGTCCCGCATCGGTTGAATGCGGATGAAACGGTTGATCTGGTTTGCGTCCGCTGTCATTAGCGGAAGAAGCGCAAGCGTGATCGTTTTCCGCCTGCCGGTCTGCTCCAGTTGAACCGCTGGTTTGCAGGGCAGGGTCTTGCCGTTTCATTCACCAATAGGCGCAGTTCGCAAAATGAACCGCTGAGGCGTGAATGGGTGTTCCAACCTTCCTTTGGAAGGAATGCTTGTTGTTCCTCGGGTGTTACTGCTCCCGTTTGATTGCTGCGGAAGCCTCGGTCAGCGCTTCATCGAGGGTTGAAAAAGTTCCGCCGTGGAACTTGCGTTGCGGTTCTTCGTGAACAAACATCAGGCAGTAATCAAACCCCTCCCGTTTGTCTGCGTCCGTGGTGGGGCGGTGTTTGAAAACCGTAGCCCAGCCTCCTTTGAATCCTCGCTTTGCCCCTCCTGACTTTGTCGCCTTCCAGCGTTCCCCCATACCGTCAGTCAGCGGTTTTGGGCGTTCAGCGTTGAATCGCTGAAGATGTTCTAGTGTTCCCATGATCAATTTCTCCTTCTTCTGGTGATTACAGTCCTGCCCACATAGCAGGGCGTTGAATTTTCTTCCGCCTTCTCTTCCCTCCGGCGTTCGGAAGGAGGAGGCAGCGGTTTGTTTTCTGGTTAGCCTCTGTTTGCACTCCTCTTCGGGCTTCCCGTTTGTTTGCGGCTTCGCCGCGAACAAACAGCCAAGAAAGGAAGCAATCAATCGAACAGTTCGCTTTCTGGTTTGCCCAGCAATGCACTCAGCCGCTGGCGGTTCTTCTGGCTGACCGCCATCCGCCCGTTAATCAAAGCCGATAGCGTCTGCGGTGCCATGCCCAGAGCCTTGGCAATGTCTGCCCGGCTCCTCATGGTCGCATCAATCGCCGAGGCGAGTTTTATGTTCATCAGCCGTTCGATTTTCATTTCCTTCCCTCCCGGTTCGTTCCCTCTGTATATGGCATCGCATCCCGGATGATACTGAACATCATCTGTTGTTGATTCGCCGGGTCGAGCAAGCCCTCGGTTACGCTGTGAACCCGAACCTTGTGTTTGCGAAGAAGCGTGGGAATCCAGTTAATCAGAACCGAGAGAAATTTCGGTCGGGCAATGCGGGTCATATCCCGGCAAAGAAGAAGATCAACCTCGCCCCCTTCCACCCGCTTGCAGACCTCGCCGAAGCCGGGGCGGGTCTTCTGCCGCATCTTGGCAATATAGGCTTGCGTTTCTTCGTCAGAATCGAATACTTTCTCATAGCCAGCAGGTGGGCAGCGTCCGGAAATTCCTTCATCGGTGAAGGTGCCGACGATCTTGTAGCCGCAGGATTTTGCCAGCCCTTCGCAGGCGGCAATCTGCTCGGATACGGAAAGGGATTGGTCTTCGCTTTTGCGGTCATCCGATGATTTTCTGGCGTAAATGATCGCTCTGAGGGCTGTTTTTGCCTCTTTCTTCAAGCTTCGGCTGGAAGAAAAAGTTTCGATTGGGGAAGGGGAAGTTCCGCCGCTCGCGGCGGAACTTAAATCCCGGTTCCTTTTCAATGATTCGGCGGAACTTGAAGGCTGCCCCCTGCTCGAAGAAGTGCTGGAACTTGCAAGAACGGGTGAAACAGGGGCTGTTTTTGGCTCTTTTCTCATCGCTTTTCTCCATGTAACGCTCTGACAATTCGAATGTTAAAGGAGCGTAGCATATTTTGCAAGTGTTCTCTTGGCGCGGGGTTGGGGCGCGTAGCTCCATGCGGTGAATAGTACTTATAAGCCTAAAATCAAGTTGTTTCCGCCGTTTCGTGCGGTTGAATTTAATGCGATTCGGCGATAGCGGAAAATGGCTCTGGATGGGCCTGCAAGGTGACGGTGCAGCCGGTCCTATACCTGCGGTACCCAGTCAAAAAAAATCCCCCGCGATACCTGATCGTATTCGGGGGAAGGTTGTCATCGCATTCGAAACCGCAGAACCGTCTACTTCTTGGCGGTGGTATTTGCTGATATGGTGAACTCGAGCTTGATTTCGGAGAGATCCACCAGATCCTGGCTGTCAAGGCAGATCTGGAAGGCCGTGGCCTTGGGCCGCAGGTCTTTGAAGGAAAACCGCATTCCCTCGGCTTTCAGGGTCAGAGACAGGTTGCCCTTGGAAATGGTCAAGGACTTGGCGCTCGCAGGCAATTCCAGTTCCTTGTCGCTCTTTTCCTCCGGAATTTGAAGTTTTGTTTTCCCATCAACCAGTATGGAACCGCCGGCAAAATCAGCCGAGGCGATGGGGAAGGTGAAAAAGATGCGCTCAAAGGATACCTTGCCCTCGTCCACCGGCGTCAGCAGATAACTGACCGTCATTTCCGTTTCACCACCGCTGTTTTTGGTGATCACTGCCTTTTCCGTCATGTTCATTTTCGGATTGGTTTTGTACAAAGCAGTGACATTATTGCCTTCGCTCTTGATGTCCGCCAGACAATAGTCCTGAGCCGCCCAGCCGCCATTGGGCTTTAGGATAAGGTTATTGGCGCCCCACGTAGCCGTGCTATCGGCCCGCAGCACACCCGGTATTTCCACCAATCCCCGGTTGTCGAGCTTGATCTCTGCGGCACGGAGCCCCTCCATCATGCCCCCGAAAATCGCACAAAAGGCGATAAACAACATCCCGCTCACACAGACATTGCGATTCATACTTTCTCCTGAAATTCCGTGTTTAAAATTACGCTCTACGAAATATGCCTTTTTATCTCTATAAAACCATATCGCAACAATTGCAATGTTTCATGCGCACGCATCAAGAAGGGTCGCCCGGTTGTTGACCTGCGCGCCCGTTCTCCCGCGCCGTTTCACCGCAAAACCAGCATCGTGCCCGAATCCGCCCCGCAACCATGATCGGATCATTGCGCATTCCAGTTTCCGGCGGCATTTTTTCCGGAATTGGGCAACGAGCCGAAGTTACAGCTTACCGCATGACCGTCAAAAAATCCGACATTCAGACGGGCCCCATTGCCGTGGCGGGGAGGAATGTTGTAGGTCAGCATCCACATCGGCGTGCCCGACCACGTATACAAAACCCGGGCCGCAACGGGTTGATCGCCGCCGCCATCTCCGAGCATATCCATCAGCATGAAGGTATTGGCCGGCCGAATGACCTTCCCGACGGGTATGCCGGAACAATTCAGGTTGAACGCAATCGCCATTTTGCAGTTCCCGCGGAACCCCGCTTCGCTCATGCTCGCCATGTCCTGCGGCGAAACCCGCGGGCAGGCAAACACGCCCAGAGGATACCGGACACTTACGCCACCGACGCTGACGCTCTGGGCATAGGATGTGGTGATCGTTTTTCCGGGAAAGTGATAGGGCATCAAATAATTCTGCCAAAAATAGAAGGACTGCATGTTGGTGAAGGTGGTCACCGGCATCTGCGTAAAATGCGTAATCGCGGGCGGAACCTTATTGTTGTATTCTCCCGAATAAGCCGATTGCATGGTCGCAATTTGCCGGAAATGATTAATGCATTGAATGTCCTTGGCGGAACTGGCCGCACGTTGGAGTGCCGGGAGCAGCAACGCCGCCAGAATGGCGATGATCGCGATCACAATTAGCATCTCGATCAGCGTAAAATGCCTCAGATTTGCCCGGATTCTTTCCATGAGCATCGTTTCCCCCCCTCTATCGCGGAAATGAATATGCGCGCCGCCCCTCCCCCCGCCCTATGGCGCACAATCCCCTCCCCCGGATATTGTCTCGCGCCAATAACTATACCATCCGAAGTGATGGTATGCAATAATCTACCGAAATATATCTAACATAAACGGCACCGTCTATCCCGACAGGCGGAGCAGAATCGAGGGGAACCAGTACGCCTTACTTGTTGCTTGAATATTGCGAAACATCAAAACAGGCGTGTCTGTGTTGCGCCGCCCCCCCCAAAAAAACATGCATTTCGTAGACGGGGCAGCTTCAGAAAAGTGGGGATGTCCGCCGCATCCGCAGACGCCCTATTTCACGTAGATATTCCAAATGGAATAGACATCGGCACATAATGGTCGGAAAAACAGGACAGGGTGTACGCTCGATTTGTCGATAAACACTCTGCGACATCAGGAGGAAAATCATGCGTAGCGGTAGTTCTGCGCATAATCTCTCCAGAACGATTCGAATCTTGTCCTCTGCGGAAAAGTGGGAATGATGCAAAAGTATCGGGTTTTGTTCTTGTGTACCGGGAATTCCTGCCGCAGCCAGATGGCCGAGGGTTGGGCACGGCACCTGAAGGACGATTGCATGGATGCCTACTCGGCCGGGATCGAGACGCACGGCCTCAACCCCAACGCTGTGAAGGTCATGGCAGAAGCGGGGGTGGATATCTCCGCGCACAAAAGCAAACTCGTCCGCGATCTTGGGGACATTGCGTTTGATGTCGTGGTGACGGTCTGCGGGCACGCCAACGAACACTGTCCGTTCTTTGCAGGTAGGCCGAAGATCGTTCATGTCGGCTTTCAGGACCCGCCGAAGATGGCGCTGGAATGCGACACGGAGGAGGAGAAATTGGACTGTTATCGCCGGGTGCGGGATGAAATCCGGGCGTTCATTCTCACGTTGCCGGAGGCCATCATTCGCTTAAAAGAAAACCTGTAGGCGGCCCGGAAGATTCCGGGCCGCCTACAGGTTGCGCAACACAATCCGATTACTTGTTACTCTGAACAAACTTCAGTGTCTCTTCCTGCACATACTTGAAGAATTCGTCCGGTTGCGAGAGCAACTTCCATGACCGGTCAAGCGGCTGAGCGGCCACGATTTTGCCCTTCACGACCTTCGCCAGCGCCGGCATCTTCGCCTTTGTCTTCAACTCCGTCAGAAGCGTTGCCTGCTCCGGCTCATCCACATTCACAGAGCGAAAGACCAGTTTTTGGCCCTTGAGCAATTCAGCGACCGGAGCATTATCGACCGTAATTTCCTTCCCATCCGCTCCCTGCAGCGTTCCGCCTTCAATCGCCGCCTTGGTCAGAGCCTCGATCATATTGCAGGACATGCAGCGAAAGGTGGTATGGGGGTAATACACCACGAACTGCTCCGCCGGTGCGCTCTCCGCCGCTCCGGCACTAAAGACAGAAACGATCGCCAGAATAAACGCCAGCACGGAACTGCTCAAATTACGCTTCATTTGTCTCTCCATAGAAAAGAGGATCAGCTCTTCCAGATCGTATAAAGTCCCGCAAGAATCACCAATATTCCGCACACCTTTTTCAGCCAGACCGCGCCGCTGGAGCGCTCATTCCAGTGTAGATAATGCTGTACTATTTCGGAAAAAGTCCCGGCGAAAATAATCACCAGACAATGCCCGACGCCAAATAGCAACGGAAGCAACATTGCATGGAGCAGACTGGAAGGGGCAATTTTAAAAGCTGCGGCCATGATCGGCCACAGATAGCCGAAGGTGCATGGCCCAAGTGCAATCCCGAACACCAGGCCCAAAACCAATGCTCCGAGCACTCCGCGCGTCTTTACGCCGCTGACATTCGCGCCCTTGAAGGGGTTGCCGACCACATCAAGAAAGTGTAGACCGACCAGAACAAAAACAACGCCGACAATGTAGCTGCCCCACGGGCCGATGTCCCCCGCCATGCCGCCCAGAAACGAGGTGATAATTCCGATCAGGGCGATTGTGGCAAGAATTCCGGATGCGAAAACGGTGGACAACCAGCAGGCCCGGCGGGTACTGAGATCGCCTTGCTCATCAATGTAACCGACGATTAGCGGAATACTCGCCAGATGGCACGGGCTGAGAAGTACGCTGAGGAGGCCCCAGACGAAAGCGGCGGATAAACCAATCCACCAAACGCCGTCCACCGCCCTGGTCAGACTGGTAAATAATTCGTCCATCTTGTTTCCTTTTTTCGGTTAGAACTGATAACCGAGTTCCGCCCACTTCTTGACGATATCTTCCTCCGGGAAGTAGCCGTTGTTCCGGAACAACTCTTTGCCATTTGGATCGAGAAACACCTGCGTCGGAATCGTGCTGACCTTGAAGGAATTCGCAATGTCGCCCCTGAGTTCAACATTGTAGAACTCAGCAGAAAGTTTATCCTTGTACTTCGCCTGCAACGCCTGCAGCACCGGCTCCATCATCTTGCACGGCACGCAGGTGGTGGAACCGAACTCCAGCATCCGGGGAAGCCGCTTGCCTTCCGCGTTTACGGCGTATTGCTGGAAATCCTGATTGTTATCCGGTGTCCCCTTTTGAGACTTGAATACCAGCAAGGCGACCACAACAACGGCGACCAGCACCAACACGATGGTTTTTCCGATCTCACTTTTTTTCTCGCCAGAAGCATCCGAAGCGCCGCCGCAACCGCAGTCTACACGTTCCGCTCTCGACTCAGAAAGACAGCCGCACCCACATTCCTCTTTCGGCGCTCCAGCAGCACCGGAACACGCCTCGGGAGACTGTCCGCCTTCTTTGGCGGCAGCAAGTAATAAATCCTTGATTTTATCCGGATCAAGCACTCTGCCCGCGCTTTCCACCCTGCCGTTGATCGCCAAGCCGGGTGTGCTGATGATTCCGAACGCAGAAATATCGCTCAGTTCCGTCACCTTCTCGATCTGGCAATCAAGCCCGGCCAGACGCGCCGCCACGGCGGTATTCTCGGCAAGCTGTTTGCACTTCGGGCATCCGGTGCCCAAAATCTGTATCAACATTGTTGTCTCCTTTTCTTGAATCAATGCGCGCAACAACCAATCCGCTCTGCATATAGGAAATACCCTTCAGCGCCGGAAAAAGAACAACAACCGTCCGCAACTTCCCGCGCATCACGCGAGAGCCTTTTCAGCTACCGCGCACAACTTGTCGATATTGGTGTCATCCACTGACGTGCTGCCCTTTGCCAAACCGAGGTCGGCGAGCTGAATGTGTTCAAACTTTGTGAATCCCGCCTGCTCCAGAGAAGCCTTGACGCAATTGAGCGGACAGCCGTCGATGGCAACAATCTTCTCCGCCGACTCGGTGGTCTTCAAGATCCCCGGAACGCGGCCGCCGATTCCGGCGAGGCAGAACATCTTGCCCTTGCCTTCGCGGGTGAGCTTGCGCGCAGCCTGATCCGCCACCGCGCCCACGTCTGCCGCGCCCGAACAGGCAAAGATCAACTTGACGCCGCCGCCGCAACCGCACCCTGTGTTCTCAGCCATTTTAACTCTCCTTTGAAATAGGGCGAACTCATTGTACCACCGCAACGTTCACCAGGTACCAATATTTTGGCTCAAGCGCGTCCGTCCAAGGGAGTTGCTCGTTCCTCCACGCGGACATGGATTGACTCGCCTTGCAGAGCAGGAAATTCCATTAAAACCACGCCCCATAGGCAATGCCGCTGATGGTTGCCATACCGATTACCAGTGACACAAACACGAGTGTTTTCTTCGTACCCATCACATTACGGATCACGAGCATACTCGGTAAGCTGAGTGCAGGTCCCGCCAGCAGAAGCGCCAATGCCGGGCCTTTGCCCATACCCGCCCCGATCAGCCCCTGCAGAATCGGCACCTCCGTCAGGGTGGCAAAGTACATAAACGCCCCGAAGACACTGGCGAAGATGTTCGTCCAGATCGGCCAGACCGAACGAATGAAGTCCTGCATGCCGCCCGTCTCCATCTTCATAACAGAAAAGAAAACGTCCGGACTGTCGCCGACCAGCATCTGCACATAAATCCCCGGAATAAAGCCCTCATGCCCCGGCCGGCCAAGCAGAAAACCGGAGATCACAACGCCAATCAACAGCAGCGGGATCATCTGTTTGGCGAAGCCCCAACTCGCCCCGAACCATTCGCCGCCCTCGCCTTTATCGGTGGCAAGAATCCAGCAAAGGCCAAGAATGCCCGCAGAAAAAGGCAGCAGCACCCAGACCCCGGCGGTGGACGGCAACCACAAAACCAGCGCAATAGCCGGGAGCGATCCAAGAAGCACCTTCCAGAACGGGACCGCAAACCAGAAGAGCAGAATCAACGCGAAGAGCACAACGAAGCCCGCCGTGACCAGCCATTTGCTCTGCCAGATGCTGGTCCACGTTCCCGGCATCGGAGTCTTCGAGAGAAGATCAGCGACGGCAATTTTTACTTCTGTTCCCTTCTGGTCGCCATCGAGAAGCGTTACTCCATACGCCGCGCTGGCTGTCTGCCCGCCCTCCGGCGCGCTGATGATCGCCGCGTGAATCACTTTCCCGTCGCGGGTGAGGAACTGATAGTCATTGGGCGCACCCCAATTGGCGAATACCAGCACCCCGACCATAACCAGAAAGAATGCCGCATTGTGCCAGAGCGGACGTTTTACCTCCACGGACGCAACATTCCCCTGCGCCTCAGCCTTCGCTGCTTCTTCCTTCCGGAAAAACAGATGCATCAGCAGACCGATGATCACCGAAAATACGATCGCCCCCACAGCGCGCGCCACCCCGATCTCCAGCCCCAGAATCCGGGCCGTCAGGATGATCGCCAGCACGTTAATCGCCGGGCCGCTGTAGAGAAACGCACATGCCGGACCCAACCCCGCGCCCCGTTTCCAGATCCCGGCAAACAGCGGCAGAATCGTACAGGAGCAGACCGCCAGTAAGGTTCCCGATACTGCCGCCACACCGTAGGCCAGCGGTTTGTTCGCACACGGCCCAATGTATTTCATCACGGCATCTTTACTGACGAAGACGCCAATCGCGCCGGCAATAAAGAAGGCCGGAACCAAGCAGAGCAGGATGTGCTCCCGCGCGTACCACTTCAAAAGCGCCAGCGACTCCATGAGCGACCGGTCAAACCGATCCCACCCGATAGGGAGATAAAAGCAGGCCAAAAAAAGGGCGATCAGCACGGCCGCCCATTTCCCCTCTTGCTTCCAATCCATGGCGCTTTTCCTTTGCTTATTGGCAAATTGGCAAATATACGGCTTTAAAAGGAACCGTGCTGGTCAGCACGGAAGATTGACCGCTTCCTATTTACAGGCCTCTCGGTTCATGACCGTCCGATCAGTGCGCTCAACTGGCCCTAATGATGAATGGCCAACAGCTCGCGGATGTTTTCCGAGATCATGGAGTCCACGCAATCCATAAACTTCAGGACGCAACGCGCTTGCAGTGTATAAAAAACCATCAAACCGCGCTTTTCATCGCGGATGATCCCGGCCTGCTTCAGCACAGAAAGATGCTTGCTGACCGTAGACTTGTCGGCACCGATCATTTCGGTCAGTTCGCAAAAACACTTTTCGCCAGTAGCCAAGACACTGACCACCAGAACCCGGCTGGGATGCCCCAGCGCCTTAAATACATTCGCCTTTGCTTCCAGACGGGCATATTCTTTTCGGTCCATTGCGCCCCCCCCCTTCTCGTGTTCGTTTGTTGGCATTATAGCAAACAAACGCGCCTTAGTCAAGCTTTCCGGGCTTTTTTTTCGGCGGCCCCTCTTCACCGGCAATCTCAGTCGTAAGACAGACAACAGAGTACGGCCGGCCTCTCAACCATTCCTTCTGCGTGCCATGCGCACGCCCCGTCAAAATTCACGTTCCCATTATTTCCGCCTGCAATAACAGACTTACGCTATTCCCGCCCTTGCGTGTCATGGCATGAATTCGGACAAAAAAAAGCCGGCGGCGCCTACAAAAAAGAAATGCAAAAAAAATACGGATGTGTTAGCATACCTTTACTTGCCGGGCAGGATCGATTCAACCTTCTCCGTTCTGCCGGTTCCGCCGGCGGACTCGTCCGCTTGAGCGCGGCAGGTGTTTGGTTATTGCATTCTTGCATAAGGGGCGATCATGACCGTACTCAATCAGGAAACCGCTCTGACCAATGCCAGCAACGACCCGGAATTTCTCGCGGAAATCGCCGTAATGTTTGTTGAGGATGCGGCGGTGGAGCTGAACGGCCTGCAAACTGCGATCGCGGCAGGCGATCCGGAACAAATCCGCTTCCATGCGCATACGTTGAAAGGGATGGCGGGCAACCTCGGCGGGGAGGAGCTGCATCTGGCCTGTCTGGAGGCGGAAACCGCCGGCCGCAACGGCGACATTGCGGCGGCGTCCACAGCCCTGCTCCGCATCCAGAGCGCCCTCAGCAGTTTTAACGAGGAACTCAAGCGCTACTGCAAACTCTAACCGCGGCTTCCGCGCGGGGGGAACTCGCGCTGACGGTGGACGCGACTATGGCACGGGAACAGGCATGACGAATGAACGCACACAAGACGGACGCCGCAATCTGGCCGTTCTTTTGGTCCTGATTCCGCTCCTCTTCGCTTCCTTCGCCCTCTGCTGGCGGCAGTGGCGCCAGGAGTACGCCGACTTCCAGCGCAGCGCAATGGAAATCCTGCATCTGCGCCAGCACAGCATCATCCGTCAATTGCAGTATTCCCTGCAGGGGATGGAGAGCGATCTACGCATTATCACCAACTCCAACGATCTGGCAGACTATCTGAACGCCCCGACCATGGAAAGCCGCCAGAATATTGAGCGTCTGTTTACGAATATCGCCCTTTCACGCGGAAATTACCACAAAATCCGCCTCCTCTCCCCCGAAGGCCTGGAATTGACCGGGGTGGTCAGCGACCGGGGCATGACGCACCCGATTCCCGCCGCGGAACTGACGGATCGCTCAAGCCGGCCGTTTTTCAAGGAAATCCTGAAGTCGCCGGAAGGCCGGACGTTCTTCTCGGAGCTGGATCTGAATGTCGAAAACGGGGTCATCGAAAATCCGGCGCGGCCGATTCTGCGCATCGGCGTTGTGCTGCGCAATCAAACGCGGAAGATCATCGGCGTACTGATTTTGAACTATCAGGCAACCCCGATCATAGAAGCGCTGCAACCGGAATCGGCCAATCCCCCCGCGCAAACGGAATCCTATCTTCTCAACCGCCGGGGCGGATGGATCGGCGGCGGCGACGACCGCTGGATGGCATTCCTGAACAATCCCTACCAGACCTTCGGCAACGAGTACCCCTCCTTCTGGAGCGATATGCAGCAATCGCCCGAGGGCATCCTGACCGCCCCCGACGGCAGCATGGCTCTCTACCACACCTTTTATCCGCAGCATCCGCAGACCAATGAGGTCGACAACGACTATTTCTGGAAGCTGGTCGGCCTGCTGCCGGCCAAAACCGCACAGGCCGCAAATCAGACATTGCGCTCGCGCTGGGGCGCGGTATTTCTCGTGATCGCCCTCCTCTCCACGACCGGCGCGCTGCTGTATCTGCGCTCCCGCAAGTGGATCATCCGGCTCAGCACGGATCTGGAACACGAGCGCCACCGCCAGCGCTCCGTCTTTAACGCCAGCCCCGACCTGATTCTGCTCCTGCGCGGGCAAACCATCATCACCGCCAACAAGACCGCCTGCCGGGAATTCGGCCTGAGCGAGGAAGAACTGACCGGCATGGAGTTCAACGTCTTTGTTCCGGGCTATACCGACCCGGCCCAGCCCGTCGGCACACGCGATACCTGGGGGTTCAGCCACCCCGAAGGACAGCTCTCCGTCGAACTGGACATTCACCGTCCAGACGGCTCGGTTTTTCCCGGCTCGATCAGCACTACCGCCCTCGACGCCGCCCGCGACCTGCACTGCCTTT
The DNA here is from genome assembly GCA_964460225.1 of uncultured Planctomycetaceae bacterium. Taxonomy (GTDB): domain Bacteria; phylum Planctomycetota; class SZUA-567; order SZUA-567; family SZUA-567; genus CAYWTJ01. The sequence goes on from CAYWTJ010000001.1 coordinate 23,470, forward strand.
TTATCCGCGACATCACCGAACGCAAGAGCGACGCGCGCGCACTTCAGATCCGCGAGCGCCACTACGACTTCTCCCTGCGCGCCGCCGGCGCCTGCAGTTGGGAGTATGCCCCCGGTGAATCCAGTCTGGTCGTTTCGCCCCACATCTACGACATTACCGGCTACATTCCCGACGAACTTTGCACCGTGGAACAGCTTTTCTCGCACATTCTTCCCGCAGATGTTGAATATATGCAGCGGCTGTTCCGGGAACTGGAAGCAGAACCCTGCGAACGGAGCATGGAGTACCGCTTCCGCACCAAAAGCGGCGAGGAAATCTGGCTCTATTCCTGCGGCCGCAGCATTGACGACGAAGAGGAAGGCGGCAAACGCATCTGCAACGGCATCACCTACGACATCACCGAGCGCAAGCGGCTGGAGGCGTCGCTTCTTGAAGCGCGGGAACGCGCCGAACAGGCCGGTCAGGCCAAAGCCGAATTCCTGGCCAATATGTCGCACGAAATTCGCACCCCCATGAACGGCGTCATCGGCATGTCCGACCTGCTGATGACCACCGAAATGACCGTCGAACAGCGCGAGTATGCCACGACCATCCGGCGTTCGGGCGAGACCTTGCTGCAATTGATTAATGATATCCTCGACTACTCCAAGATCGAAGCCGGCCGGCTGGAACTGGAGAACAAGCCCTTCTCCCTGCGGGATCTCGTGTTGCACGGCCAGAAAATGCTGCAGGCGAAAGCGGCCGAGAAAGGGGTGGATCTTGTCGCCACGTATGCCTCGACCTTGCCGGAATACTTCTTCGGCGACCAGTTGCGGATGACCCAGATCCTGCTCAATCTCCTGAGCAATGCCGTCAAGTTTACCGCAGCCGGCTCCGTCCGCATCAGCGCCTTCCCGGCGGAGGAAATGACCGGCGAAAGCAAAATCCTCGTCTGTCTGGAGATCCGCGATTCCGGCATCGGCATGGACGAGGCGGCCTTGAAGAAGCTCTTCCAGAAATTCACGCAGGCGGATGCTTCCACGACCCGGCGCTTTGGCGGCACCGGCCTCGGGCTTGCCATCAGCAAAAACCTCTCCCATCTGATGGGCGGCGACATCACCGTCACCAGCGAACCCGGAAAAGGTTCGGTCTTTACCGTCAAAATCCCGCTGGTAATCGCGCAAAAACCCGCGCAGGAGGAGGCCGACCCGCTGTTCGAAGTCCTGGAAGACTGCGCCAGCAAGCAGCTCCTGCTGACCGAAGATAACCGCATGAACCAACGGCTGGCGATGCGCATGCTGGAAAAAATTGGCCTCCGAGCCGATCTTGCGGAAAACGGACTGCAGGCCGTAAAAATGGCGGGCGAAAAAGCCTATGACCTGATCTTCATGGATATGCAGATGCCGGAAATGGACGGCTTGCAGGCGACGGAGCGGATCCGGTTGGAAGAGACAGCCAGTCACCGGCACGCCATTGTCGTAGCCATGACCGCCAACGCCCTCGAAAGCGACCGTCAAGAATGCATCAAAGCGGGAATGGATGACTTCATCACAAAGCCCATAACGTTACAAAGCCTGAAAATAACGTTAACAAAATGGCTTAAACGCGCCAAATAAGCACCTTTTTATTACACAACAAATGCAGAGTATTTCTTTTTTCGATACAACCATTTTTTACGCAAGTTTTATGATCTTGCATAAAACGTTAGGAAAACCTATACTTGCGTAGATTTCGGGGGTTGCCGATTGTCGATGCGCTCCCCGCGCTGGTGCGCGAATGCCGAGTACTCGTACACAGGAACACGGATGAGCGAAGAACATTACATTGAGGTCGCCACCTCGGGCGCGGACGCCCTGATCAAGATCACCGGATTGGCGGACATGCACCTTGCTCCGACGCTGGATGACCTGACGATTATGCTTGCCCGCGAAGGATGCTGCCATCTGGCGATCGACCTCTCCGCCTGCACGGGCATGGACAGCACCTTCATGGGAACGCTCATCAGCATCAATGTGCGCTATTCCGAGGACAATCACTGGATGTGCCTGATTAACGTCACGCCCGACAACCAGTCGCTGCTGAAAATGCTGGGGGTATGGGGAATGGTGCAGGTCCGGGAAAACTTCGACATCCAGCCGGTCAAGACGGCCAAGATCCGCCCGCCGGCGGAGGATTTTGCCGAACGGCGAATGCAGATCGTCGCGCAGGCCCACCAACGCCTGATCGAAATCAGCGCGGACAACCAGGAGCGCTTCGGCCCCTTCCTCGACGCGCTTCGCAGTTCCCTGCGCGACCAGCAGGATTAACTTCAGAGCCGTCTGCCCACACGACCGCTTAACGGCGCGTGATCCGCAGCCACCAGCACTCAAGCGCCTGCCGGGGATTCCCTCCGGCAGGCGCTCTGATGAGCGGCGCGCTGCAAGCCCGGGCGCATTCACCGACAATCCCCTCCGGGGACGCAGGCTTGGATATTGCTCCAGCGACAGGAAGCGCAGACGCACCGTCCGGCACCGGCAATTCCACCCGGCAACCGGGCGAAAGGCGGGAGCAGAGCTTTTCCGTGAACGCCCGCAACTGCGCCTCGCTGTCGAAGAAATTTTTACCGATCCGGAACTTCCCGGCCGGAGTTTCAATCCCCAGAGCATCGTCCTCATACACGCGAATCACCTGCTCCACCTCAATCCGACGGTTCCAGAACAGGCCGGGAATCGTGATCCGGTTGCCGACGAGTCCCGGCTGCGGCCGCAGACGGAAGAAAATCCGCCCCAACCGCAAAAGCGCAGAGGCCCCCGCCGCACCGCAAAAAATTAACAGAATAACCCCGATCGCGTCGGCCTGAAATAACAAGTACCAGCAGAGCCAACCAAATCCGGCCGCTACCACCATGCACATACCCACCGCCCCCGCCACGGCGGCTGGCGTGCGGCGGACATAGGTGCAATCCCTCTTTCTCCGGAGTCGTTCGGAATGTGAACGCATCGTCCCCTCCTTGCCTCGCCCGCACGCCCCACCCGACAGACGGAGAACCGGATTCAGAATGGCCGTCGAAGACCGGCCGTTAACTGGTTCCTTCGTCCTCCGACGCCACCGGGGGATTAGCGTAGTCCTCCGCCAGCGAACGGAGCAGAATCTCTGTCTCGGCCATATTCTCGCCCAGCTCGGCGGCGATGCTCTGAACGGTTTCGAGATTTTTCTTGATGACCTGCCGCGCGCGGTTGGCAATCTGCTCGCGCCGCTGGCCGGGGTCGGTAATGTCCATCAGGAGCATGCCCGCCACCTGCCCCGGATCAATGGTAAAGACCCGGACCTCCAGAATCTTGTCAAACGCCCGCAGGGACTCCCGGTGCTGATCCTGCCCCGTCTGCAGATTCTCCCGGATAAGGTCCGAAAACGGCAGCATTTTCTTGAGGTTGGCCCCCTCCATTCCGGGGTTGGCCTCCCACAACAATTGCGCCTCCTCGCCGACAAGGTCCGCAAACGCCCGATTGCACTCGATGATGTGCAGATTCGCGTCCGCCACCACCACCCCGGACGGAATGCAGCGTAAAAGCGCATTCGCCTTCTTTTGCGCCTGCTTGCGCAGAAAGCTCAGGCACATGCACTGCTCGGCTCGGCCGTCAAGCAGCGCATTGGCGAACTCCCGGCAACAGTCGTAACCGCATCCGCCGCAATTAAGCTCATCCTCGGGACCTGATTTGCCAACCTTCAGCAAGGCTCCCCGAATCTCCTCCTCCGTGTGCTCCTCACTCGTTAACGGGGCGGCCGGTATCGCACCGGCAACCGGCACGCCGTCGCCGGTGCGGGGCAGCCCCTCCTGCGGAACCGCCTCCGCATCGCGGGAGGCAAGGACGTTGAGCAGGCCCGGGCGGCCGTCGCTCATGCAGGGACCGTTGATGCAACCGCCGCTACAGGCAAGCACCTCAAGGAACACCTTCTCCTTCAAATCGTCGTCCCTCAATCCCCGCAGAGCGCGCTCCATCTCGGTCAACCCCGATACGGTCACGCACCGGAAGCCCTCAATTCCGCGGCTCTTGAGGGTGCGCAACATACCGCCCTCCACCGGGTACAACGCGCCGTCGACCGCCCGCTCCGGCACGAAGGAGCAGTCGCCTTGCGGATAGACCCGCTCGGGAGTAATGCGGGCAAGCTTGAGCCAACGGCGAAGATCCTCAAAGGTGAGCGCGGCATCAAGATCCTGCGCGAAGGCATCCGATTCGGTCTTTTTGGCAATGCAGGGACTAAAGAAAACCACGCCGATCTCCGGCCCGAAGCTCTTGCGCAAAAGCTGGCAATGCGCCATCACCGGCGAAAAGATCTCCGTAATCCGCCCCGCCAGTTCCGGCAGATATTTGCGGATAAACGCCGCCGCCGCCGGACAAGCCGAGGAAATGAAGAGATTCCCCGGCTTTCCGGGCAACTCGTCCGCCAGCCGCTGCGATACCATCTGAGCGCCAAGGGCGGTTTCGCTTACCCCGGAGAAGCCCAACTGGCGCAGGGTTTGCACCATTTTTTCCGGCGACACTCCGGGAAAGTCGCTCACCCAGGACGGCGCAAGAGCCGCGTATATCGCCCGCCCCGAACCGAGCAGTTCCTGCACCTGCGGCAGATCGTCCCGAACCCGCTTGGCGTCGTTGGGACAGACCGAAACGCAAATTCCACACGAAACGCAGCGCTCGGCAATCACCGTCGCCCGCCCCTTCTCGACCCGGATTGCCTTCACCGGACAATTGCGCAGACATTTATAGCAATCCTGACATTCGGTGATCTCCGTGTACACCGGCGACCGGCCATCATTCTTCATCACGCCATCCCGTCAAAGTAGTTACACGATTGCCCGCACACACACACCAATGCCCCGGCGGACCCATGCACCGCGATCATACCCCTCCGTCACTTTTCACGCAAACAAGAAAAATGCCCACACCCCAATGGCGCGCATAGGCGCATTGCGCCAGAAAACAGACCGCCGCAAAAACATTAAAACAATTACTGATATCACGCAAACAAGACCGCGCACGCGAAATTGCAGTCCCCGGAAAATTGGGCGCAAACGAGAAAACATCGAATGCCATTACTAACTGATATACAACAGGTTAAATGCATTGCAAACTATATCTGAGGTTTTCGTGAAATATTTCTCCAAAATCTCTTGACTTACCTTGATTGTCGGTGTATATAGAGATTAAATTACTGAAAAACTGCGGGCTGGAGTACAGTTTCTGATGGCAGTTCGGCGGGTGGCCCCAGCCGGATGAAGCGATAAAGGATTCGGCGGCTGCGTGCGCAGGAGATGGCACGTGCTGCGGGTGCGGCAACATCACCCGGTTACTTATGGTTCGAGAAATTGTGATCTTCAACAAAGGAGAGCTCTCCCCGATGACCCAGCACACCGGCGAACGAGGCGACGACGAAAACGCCAGCTCCGCACCAGTGCCGACACTGCGCAGGCTCCCGAAATATTTGGAGTATCTGCGTGGACTGCGGGTTCACGGAGATGCGCATGTCTCCTGCACCCAGATCGCCGGGGCGCTTGACCTCGTGCCGACGCAGGTTCGCAAGGATCTGGCCTGCACCGGCATCGTGGGCAAACCCAAAAAAGGCTATCCCGTCTTCGCCCTGATGTCCTCCATCGAGGATTTTCTGGGCTGGAACAATCCCCGCGACGCATTTCTCGTTGGCGCCGGCGCGCTTGGTACGGCCATTCTCGGCTACGAAGGTTTCCGTAATAACGGCTTGAATATCGTCGCTGCCTTTGATACCGATACCTCGAAGATCGGCACCCGTATCCGCGGCGTCGAAGTTCTCCCCCTCGATAAGCTCGAAGAGCTCACCCGCCGGATGCGCATCCTCATCGGCGTGATGACCCTGCCCTCGCAATATGCGCAGGCCGTTACAGATATTATGGTTCGCGGCGGCATCCGGGCCATCTGGAACTTCACCCCGGCGCGGGTGGTCGTACCGGAAGAGGTAATCCTTGAAAACGCGCAACTGACCTCCAGTTTTGCGGTTCTTAGCAGCAAGCTTCGCCAGACGATTTATCAGGAACGGGAAGCCGAACGCCAGCAGTCCTGAGTACATGAAGCGCATCCCCAGGACCGCGCCGGGGATGAAAGAAATCGGAGCGCGGAATCATAGAGTCGAAATACGGAGATGGTAGCATCGGACTTGAAGCGTAACACAGTCTGAACAACCCTGTCGGAATCAAACCGGTCTGCGGTAAACAACCGAAAAAAGCGGTGTCTTCCTGGCTGAACGATTTCAGCCGGGTTCTCTGCTGAATTAGGACAGGCTAAATCGCCGCTATCGAGAAATGAATCAGGAAATCGCGAAAGCGCTAAAATTTTAACCCAGGGGTTCGCCCCGTATCCGCAAGGAGCAGACATGCCGGCAGTAGAGGAAGACATGGCGGAGGTCGTCGCCATTCTCGACAGGTTCGAACGCAATGCATCCAAACTCATCCCGATTCTCGCCGCAATTCAGGAGCATTACCGTTATCTGCCGGCGAAGGCGATGGCCGTGACGGCGGAACTGCTGGGCATGCCGGCGGCGAAGATTTACGGCGTGGCGACCTTCTACGCCCACTTTGCGCTGGAGCCGAAGGGCAAACACGTGATCCGCGTCTGCGACGGCACCGCCTGCCACGTCAAGGGTTCGACCAAGATTATCGATGCGCTCTACGAGCGTCTGGGCGTCAGTGCGGAAAAGAAGACCAGCAAAGACCTGCTCTTCACGGTCGAAACCGTATCCTGCCTCGGTGCCTGCGGCCTTGCGCCGGTCATGCTGGTGGACGACGAGGTATATGGACAAGTGAAGCCTGAAAAGGCGCTCGCCCTCGTTGAAGAAATCCTCAAGACGACTGCGGCTGCGAAGTAAGCGCGCCGCAACGGCCTCACTGATTTGAACAACCTTTTGAGAAAGGCATATACGAATGTCCACTGTCATCGATCTTGACAAAATCGCCGCCGAATACAAAGCGGCGGAAAAGAATGTCGCCCGCCGGATCGTGATCTGCGCCGGCACCGGCTGCGTCGCCAACGGCTCCCTGAAGGTATATGATGCCTTCATCCGTGAGCTGAAAAAGAACAACCTCGATGTTATCGTCGACCTCGATAAGCACGACTGCTCCAAGAAAGGCGTCAACTACATTTCCCATAGCGGCTGTCAGGGATTCTGCCAGCAGGGTCCGCTGGTCCACATCGCGCCCGACGATCTGCTTTATGTGAAGGTCACCGCCGACGACGTAGCCGAGATCGTCGAAAAGACCTTCAAGGCCAATCAGGTCGTGGAGCGCCTGCTCTACGTCAACCCGGCCACCGGCAAGAGCCATCAGGGCGATCACGACATTCCGTTCTATACCCGCCAGAAGCGGCTGATCATGAAGAACTGCCGCATCGAGCCCGGAAGCATTCACGAGTACATCGCCGTCGGCGGTTATTTCGGCGCCCGCAAGGCTCTGCTGCAGATGACCTCCGCCGATATTTGCGAAGACGTCATCAAGAGCGGCCTGCGCGGACGCGGCGGCGGCGGCTTCCCGACCGGTCTGAAGTGGAAGCTCACCCTGCCGAACAAGGCGGAGACCAAATACATCATCTGCAACGGCGACGAGGGCGACCCCGGCGCGTTCATGAACCGCTCCGTTCTGGAGGGCAACCCCCACAGCGTGATCGAAGGGATGATCATCGCCGGCAAGGCGATCGAAGGCACCGAGGGCTACGTATACGTCCGCGCGGAATACCCGCTGGCCGTGCAGCGCATGAAGCGCGCGGTGGCCGACGCCGAGAAAGCCGGTGTGCTGGGCGAGAACATCTTCGGTTCGGGGATGTCGTTTAAGATCCACGTCATGGAAGGCGCGGGCGCGTTCGTCTGCGGCGAGGAAACCGCTCTGATCGCGTCGATCGAAGGCCAGCGCGGCATGCCCCGCCCGAAGCCCCCGTTCCCGGCCCAGAAGGGTCTGTGGAACAAGCCGACGGTCATCAACAACGTCGAGACGCTCTCCTCCATCGGCCGGATCATCACCGACGGCCCCGATGCGTTCCGCACCTGCGGCACGGAAAAGTCCCCCGGCACCAAAACGTTTGCCCTGACCGGCCACGTTGCGAACACCGGCCTGATCGAAGTGCCCTTCGGCACCACCCTGCGCGAGATTGTGATGGAAATCGGCGGCGGCGTGACCGATGACGATGGCAATCTCACCGGCGAGTGCTTCAAGTCGGTGCAGATCGGCGGTCCTTCCGGCGGCTGTCTGACCGAAGAGATGCTCGACCTGCCCCTCGACTACGATTCCCTGCGCTCAGTCGGCGCAATGGTCGGCTCCGGCGGTCTGGTTGTGATGAACAAGCAGACCTGCATGGTGAAGATGGCGAAGTTCTTCATGCAGTTCACACAGAACGAATCCTGCGGCAAGTGCGTGCCCTGCCGCGAAGGCACCAAGCAGATGCTGGCGATGCTGGAGGATATCACCAAGGGCGAAGCGACCGACGAGACGCTTAAGACCCTTGAGGAACTGGCGAAGGCGGTGGCGAAGGCCTCGCTCTGTGGCCTCGGCAAGACCGCGCCCAACCCGGTGCTCTCAACCTTGCGTTACTTCAAGGATGAATACATCGCGCACGTCCGCGACAAGCGCTGTCCCAGCGGCCAATGCAAGGATCTGGCGATGCCGGAGATTCTGGCCGACAAGTGCAAGGGCTGCACGGCATGCGTCCGCAAGTGCCCGGTGGGCGCGATCAGCGGCGAAGTGAAGAAGCCGCACGTGATCGACGCGAGCAAGTGCATCAAGTGCGGCGCCTGCGCGGCGGCCTGCAAGTTCGGCGCGGTGGTGGGTGTCTGAGCCGTTCATCAACAAAATTAACCTATAAGGATATTCAACATGACCACAACTGAGAAGAAAACCCTGACGGTGGACGGCCAGGTGGTGGAAATCGGCAACGAACGCAACCTGCTGGAATTGATCCGCCGCGTCGGCATCAACCTGCCCACCTTCTGCTACCACTCCGACCTGAGCATCTACGGCGCGTGCCGCCTGTGCCTCGTCGACGTCGAAAAGCGCGGCATCATGGCCTCCTGCTCGACCGCGCCCGAGGCCGGGATGGTCGTCCAGACCAACACCGAAGAAATCCGCCAGATGCGCAAGATCACCATCGAGCTGCTGCTGGCCAACCACAAGCGCGAATGCCCCACCTGCGAACGGAGCAACAACTGCTCCCTGCTGACCCTGTCGCGTCAGTTGGGCGTGGATACCGTCCGCTACAAGAACCGGACCGCCGAAACCCCGCTTGACTTCTCGAGCCCGTCGCTGGTCCGCGATCCCAACAAGTGCATTCTCTGCGGCGATTGCGTCCGGATGTGTTCGGAAGTTCAGGGCATCGGCGCGATCGACTTCTCCTTCCGCGGCTCGAAGTCCTGCGTCTCTCCGGCGTTCGACAAGGACCTCGGCGACGTTGAATGCGTCAACTGCGGCCAGTGCGCGCAGGTCTGCCCGACCGGCGCTCTCGTGGTCCGCTCGCAGCGTGACGCGGTGTGGAAGGCGATCAACGACCCGAAGAAGACCGTGGTCGCGCAGATTGCTCCGGCTGTCCGCGTCGCCATCGGTGAATACTTCGGCATCGAGCCGGGCACCGACTGCACCGGCCAGATGGCTACCGCCCTGCGCCTGATGGGCTTTGACGAGGTGTACGACACCAGCTTCGCGGCCGACATGACCATTCTGGAAGAGGCCAACGAGCTGCTCGGGCGCGTGAAGGAAGGCAAGAACCTGCCGCTCTTCACCAGCTGCTGCCCCGGTTGGGTGAAGTTCGTCGAGACCTATTACCCCGAACTCAACGCGAACCTCTCCACCTGCAAGAGCCCGCAGCAGATGTTCGGCTCGGTGGCAAAGAAGATGCTGCCCGAGAAGCTCAAGGTCAAGCGCGAAGACCTCGTGGTCGTCTCGATCATGCCCTGCACCGCGAAGAAGTTCGAGGCCGGCCTCGACAAGTTCAAGACCGAAGGGCAGCCGGACGTCGATTTCGTCATCACCACGCAGGAACTGGCGCGTATGATTAACGGCCGCGGCATTGAGTTCAAGAGCCTTGAGCCGAGCTCCCTCGACATGCCGATGGGCTTCTATACCGGCGCGGGCGTGATCTTCGGCGCGACCGGCGGCGTGATGGAAGCGGCGCTGCGCTACGCGGCTGGCGTCGTCAACGGCGTCGACGGTGGTTCGCTGCAGTTCCAGGCCGTGCGCGGCTTCGAGGGAATCAAGGAAGCGACCGTCAACCTCGGCGGCACAGACGTTCAGGTTGCCGTCGCGCACGGGCTGAAGAACGCCCGCAAGCTGGTGGAAGCAATCAAGAGCGGCGAGAAGAGCTATCACTTCATCGAGATCATGGCCTGCCCAGGCGGCTGCATCGCCGGCGGTGGCCAGCCGCAACTGGACAAGGTCACCAAGGCCAAGAGCAAGGCCGCGCGCGCCAAGGGGCTTTACACCTCCGACCGCGTGCTGCAACTGCACAACTCCGGCGACAACACCATGGTTCAACAGGCGTACGACAAGTGCCTGCACGGCGGCATCGGCGGGCACGACGCGCACACCGCGCTGCACACCTGCTACCAGAACCGCTGCGATCTGCTCAAGCCGTAATTCCGGCAACATGAAGATCGGGCAATGAAATGCAAGCGGGGCGCACAGTGTGCGCCCCGCCTTTATCTTTATCCGCTATGAGCCGAACCGGCAACACCCCGCAAAGGCGAACATGACCGCATTGGGGATGGCCGGAACGAGGAGAACTATTTTTCGGCCAGAGCCAGAGCGTGATTGCGGACATCGCCGATCAGGTACAGACTCCCGGTCACGAGAACCATTCCCTCCTCGCCGGCAAGCCGCAATGCCATATCCACCGCCGCGCAAGGATCATCCTTCACATCATGGCGGACATGCGGATACAGCTCCATGGCAATCCGCGCCATATCCTCCGGCAGCATGTGCCGGGGGCTGTTGTTCGCGGTGAAGATCACCGAACGCACCAGCGGCAACAAGATGCGCAGGATTCCGCGCACGTCCTTATCCGCGCAAGCGCTAAAAACCAGCACGCGGTTGAGCCGGGCCGGATAGCGCGCATTCACCGTCTCCGATAACGCCCACGCGCTGGCGGGATTGTGCGCGCCGTCAAGGATCAACTCCGGATTACGCCGCACCAGTTCAAACCGGCCGGGCGGGCAGACGTTGCGCCACGCCCGCGACAGCGCAAGATTGTCCACCGGCGCCTCCAAAAAAGCTTCGACCAGACCGATCGCCGCCAGCGCATTCTCCCTCTGATGCGCCCCCGCCAGCGCCAGCGGAACATCCGTATATTCCCCTTTGGTGGAACGCGCGCTGATGACCTGCATCACGCCGCCATTCTCGGCCGGGTCGAGGTCCCGGTAGTCCGTCAACACCAGTTCACGTCCGACCTGCCAGACCCGGATGTTCAGACGCTCGGCCTTGCGCTCGATCACCTTGCGCGCCGACGCCTCCTGCCGCCCCAGAATCAGCGTCGAACCCTGCCGGAGAATTCCGGCCTTCTCCAGCGCAATATCGGTCAGTTCACTGCCCAGCACCTTGGTGTGATCGTAGCTTACCGGCGTGATGGCGCTCGCAACGACGGGCAGCGCGCTGACGTTGGTCGCATCCAACCGCCCGCCGAGGCCGACCTCAATCACGGCGATGTCGACCGCCTGATCGGCAAAAGCCTGATACCCGATGGCGGTGAGCATCTCAAAATAGGTCGGCCGGTCCTCCATTTGCTCGGCCGCACTCCGGACGGCGGCGAAGGCTTTGCAGAAAATCGCGCGGTTGAGATTCCGGCCGCCGATCTGAATCCGCTCCAGAAGGTCCGTGATGTGGGGGGAGGTATAGAGTCCGCACCGCAAGCCCAGCCCCGCCAGCGCACCGGCAGTCAAATAAGCGGTGGACCCTTTGCCCTTGGTGCCGGAGATATGAAGCACCGGATAATTCTGCTGCGGATTGTCGAGCAGGTCGAGCAGACGCTCCATGCGCGCGGTGCCAAGGGCACCGGTGCCGGCGGGGTAATCGGCGGTACGCTCGTAGTTCTGAAAACCGCCGAGGTACTCCAAAGCCTCCGGGTAGGACGGCAGGAGAACCATGCTCTTTTCATCGTTCATCGGTGTCTTCCATCCACAACCGGCACTCGCCGGGCCTGATCGTCTGAATCCCCTCATCACTGTGCCGGTGCCACGAACATCCCGTCCACCGGCCAGCACACCTCCAGCCCCCGGCCGGCAAGAGCAGGGATTGCTCCTCCCCGCCCGTTCCGCCGGCAAAACACGCGGCAAAAATATACCTCCGGCCATCGCAGCCTTGCGCGTACACCGCCCGCACCAGACGCGAACAGCCGCACTCAAGCCGCACAAGCCGGCGATCCTGAAAAATCTCATGCTGCAACACCACGGGACATTCGGAGATCAGAGCCGTCCCCCGGTCGGTCATTTCCGCTGCGTCCGGATCTTCCCCCGCAGACGGCAGCCAGTGGAACTCATCCCGGTTGGTCCCGTCCGCCGACAATTGCCGCCGCACCCAAAAAGTATCCGCGCCATAAATCCCCAATAGCGCGTATCGGTCATCGAGATTCACCCAGGGAGAGCGCAGATTCATCGACTCGCCCGCGCCATCAGCCTGCGGGAACAGCATGCCGCCATTTTTCGTGAAGCAAAAGATGCCGGAAGGATCGCTAAATGCCCAGGACGCCGGCAGCCCCGCCAGCAAGGCAGTCAGTTGACCGTTTCCCCGTGAAGCAACCAGCGAACGGGGGGCGTCCATGCCTGCCTCCCGTTCTGCTCCGAAGCGAATCCCACTCGCGGCAGCGGCAAAGAATTCCAGCAGAATCAGCGTCTGTCCGTCCGGCAGGAGGCAGGCAGCCGCCTGCCGTCCGCCGTCGCACAGCATCCGGCAAGCGCCCGGCGAGAACGCCGCGGATGAACCATACGCGGGCGCGTCTTCGCACACGCCCTCACGATCCGGAATGGTCAGATTCAGGGTGGCGCACCACCAGAGGTCCTTCAACGGCGCACACGGCAGGTCGGCTGGGGCGGGCATCACAGGATCCCTCAAGGAGTTGCGCGGACACTGGTGGGATTGTCCCAAAATAAACCGTCCCTGTCAACGGGCTTCCAGCTCCAGAAGCCGGATTTTCCAGTCCAGCCCGGAACTGAATCCACCGAGAGAGTTCGCGGCCAGAACCCGGTGGCACGGCACCAAAATAGGAACCGGATTCGCACCGCATGCCTGCCCGACGGCCCTCGCCGCCAGCGGACTGCCCGCACGTGCGGCGAGTTCTCCATATGACACCGTCTGCGCATACGGAACTGCGCAGAGCGCCCGCCAGACGCGGATATGAAACACGGGGCCCTCCGGAAGAACCGGCGCAACCGTAAAAATCCTGCGCTTACCGGCCAAATACTGCCTCAGCTCGCGCTCCAAACGGTGGGCCTGTTCCGCTCTCGCGCCGCGAAAAGCCTCAATCCTCGCAACGTCCCCTTCCCGGTCATCGTCACCTGCCGCCGGAAAGCACAAACGGGAAATCCCCAGAGGCGTAACACTGGCGGTAAACGCCCCCCAATCCGTATCAATCCGGCAAACTTGCATCTTCCTCCTCCGGCTCACCCACGTTCCCGCGCCCCATGAAGGAATGCCCTTCACGCAAGCACATATCGTACCACGATCCGGCTTCAGTTTACCATTTTGGTCAGGCCCTCTGCAAGTCTTTCCGAATCTTCCCTCGCTTCCCCTTCACCCGATCTCCGGCAAAGGCCCACATCCGGCTGCTTCCATCAGAATTCCGAATATCGGACTTCCCGCTTGACAAAGCGCAACCCATCGTGTATTTTTAATTCATAAATAATTCTTATTAATCTATGGTTAATACATGACAACCTTCAAGCCTGTGCAATCCCTTCAACGCGGGATTCAAATGATTGAGTGTGCAGCCGCGCAAACGCACAGCTCCGGGACTGCGCTCAAGGAGCTGGCTGCGGCAGCGGGCTGCTCGGTTCCGGCGGCTTTTCATCTTGCACAAACCCTGGTTGATGCCGGCTTTTTGCGACGCGAGGAGAACCCGCCACGTTTTTTTCCCGGCGACCGCCTGTTGATGATCGCCGGCAATCATTCGCGCCGGAACACGGATGCCAGCATGGAACGCCTGATGAACTGCATTCATGCCGCCTATCCGGAAGCAGGAATCTATTACTGCAACGAGTCGGGGGCGAATGTGCAGGTGCATCTGCAACTGAACCCCGGCGACAATCTGGGCAAAATCGCCCATGATGTCGATTACATTCTCCCCCCCTATACCTCCGTGGCCTCGTTGATGCATCTTGCATTCTGGCCGGCCGGGCGCGTCCGGCAATATGAAGCGGCTCACGATTTCGATGCCTTGGGGACCATTCTCTGGCCCTCCCGAGAAGCCCTGCGGCAGATGCTGAATGAGATCCGGGGGCGCGGTTGGTTCTTCCTGCCACTGCGCAACCCGCATCAACTGAGGGCAGGCTTCGGGGTCTTCTCCGCCAAGGGAGAATTCCGGGGCTCGCTTACGGTCTCGCGCGACCTGCCGCAAACGGAGGAGCCGGGCGCCGCGCGCGATGCGCTAAGCGCAAGCGTCCTGACGGTACTCCGGGCGGAAACCGGCTGGGCGGCAGCCTTTGGCGCGCAAAAAACGAAGCGAGAACCGACCGCAACGTGACACATTCAATCCTTTGGGACTTCCATAATTCAGGAGAACATGATGAGCGGGGTATCGATTCCGGAAGCAGCACGGCAGACACAGGTCGCGGGAACATGGGACGTGGTAGTCGTCGGCGGCGGAATTGCCGGCGTTGCGGCCGCGCTGTCGGCTGCGCGGCGCGGGGGCAAGGTGGCGCTGGTCGAGAAGGAATGCGGATTGGGCGGGTTGGCGACGCTGGCAAACGTGATCGTCTATCTGCCACTCTGCGACGGACGCGGCCGGCAAGTGATGGCGGGAATCACCGAAGAGCTGCTCAAGCTCTCGATGCGCGACGTGAAGACGGCGCACCCGGAGCAAGGCATCCGCCCGGTGCCGGAGTGCTGGCATGTGCCGTCCCTGCACCCCAGCGCAGAGCTGTTGCGCGCCCGCTGCAAGGATCGCTACCAGTGCGACTACAATCCCCACTCCCTGATTCTGGAGTTGGAAGAACTGCTGCTTTCTCACGGGGTGGAGATCTTCTATGACACCCGCTTTTGCGGGTGCGCAAAAGACGGTACCCGCCTCACGCATGTCATCGTCGAGAACAAGAGCGGACGCCTCGCCCTCGCCGCAAGCGCGTTCATCGATTGCTCTGGAGACGCCGATCTCTGCGCCGCCGCGGGATGCGCCGCCGACGACATTGACGGCAACGTCGTCAGCGGCTGGTATTACCTCCTGCACAACGGAAAATTGGTGTTGCGCGCACACTCCCGCCGCTTCGACAGCGAGTTCCGCCGCGAGAAGGGCGAAGCCCCCTTCTTCTCCGGCATCCGGGGCAAGGATGTGAGCGGCCAGATCATAGAAACCCGCAACGACATCCGCTCCCAAATCGCCCGGATGCGCGCCGACAAACCGGAGGATGAGGTATTCCCGATCATGCTGCCCTCGATCCCGTCGTTCCGCGCCACCCGCCGCCTGCGCGGTGATTTCACCCTCACCGACGCCCACCGGCATGTCTGGTTCGACGACGCCCTCGGGCTTTTCGGAGACTGGCGCAAGGCGGGGCCGGTCTGGGCGCTTCCGATCGGTTCTCTGCGCACCGCACATTGCCCGAACCTGTATGCCGCCGGCCGCTGCCTCTCGGCGGATATCACGGTCTGGGATGTAACGCGCGTGATCCCGGTCTGCGCACTGAGCGGAGAGGCCGCCGGAGCCGCCGCGATGCACGCCAAACGGCATGGCGGAAACGACAGCAACAAGATCGACATTGCGCGCCTGCAGAATGACTTGCGGCAGGAACGCAACCTTATCGATTCGGCACTGGTCGCGGAAGCCCCCGAATACAAATAGCCGCACGGACGGAACTTCTGACGCGCCCGTAGGTGCGGGGAATTCACGGCAGGACGCCGACGGTTCTCTACGAGAGGAATTCCCGCTGCGCGTCCACAAAAGCGCCCTCCCCCGGTTATCGACCGGGGGATTTCTTTCCTTGCTGCGCCCCCCGCCCCACTCTTTGCGCGGAATCCGTTCTGACACGCGAGAATCAATCCGCCTGCGAATATTCTATAAATCCGGCATCATCCGGGACTCATGATGGAATCCGCAACAGCCTTGCCGCTTACGAAAAGCGCACAAGAATAGATATTTCTTTATGGCATAATACGTTATAGCAATTCCCCATTCTGGCACACATCTTGTAAATGCGCCCTCGTCCAATTTCTCAAAGGAGAAACCAAATGAAAACGGTACTGTATGCTGTGTGCGCACTTGTGAGCGGGGGGCTTTGCGGAGTTTTGCCGGCGGCAGAAACAACCGATGCCACGCCCGCGGCCACCACGACGGCAACCGAGAAAGACGCCACAAAGGCGGAAAACAAAGCTGAAAAGCAGGCATTCCGGGAGGGTCAGCAGGAAAAGCGCACCGAGCATTTCGACCAGCAGAAGGAGGAAAATCAAGCCTTCCGCAAGGACGAAAAGGGCAAAGAACCGCAAGAAATCGCCGGGGACATCAAAACCCACCGCGAACAGCAATTCGCGGAGAATCAGCAGTTCCGTAAGGAGCAGTTCGACCGTTTGTACGCGTTTGTCAGCCAGAGACTGACCGAAAAGAACGTCGATGCGACAAAGAAGGAGGAAATCCTGAAATGGCTGACTGATCGCAATGCCGAACGCAACGCGCATTTTCAGCAGCAGCACACGGAAAATATGGACTTCCTCGCCCAGCTCGCCGCAAAGTCCGACCTGACGATAGAGGAACTTCATGCGGAA
>CAYWTJ010000002.1:0-2085 GCA_964460225.1 uncultured Planctomycetaceae bacterium
GCACCAGAAGCCGCGCCCCGTCCTGCACCGGCTTGACCGGCTCACCGTCGGAAAACGCGCCCCATACCCGGCTACCGGAGGGCATGGTAACCGCCAAAAACTGCTGTCCGCCGGGATTCTCGATCCGGCAACGCAGTCGCGTCAGAAGGTCGCCGTTATCCGTCAGCCGGCTGGCGAGTTCGCATTTTCCTGCGCGCGCCGCCTGCAAAATCCGGCTTCCCGTCCCGCTGACCAGAAAATCAACCGATGCCGTGTCAGCCTCGAAATCATAGCTTCCGATCCGGCTTAGCCCTTGCACGGGCTGATCGGAGTTGGCCATTTGGCGCTCCAAACCATCACGCTTCTGCTCGCGCACATCAATCGCTGCCCCGCCCTCGCTGGAGGGTTTGAAAATGCTCAGCGTTCCGGCGTCTCGCCCGCACCCCGGCAGACGAACCGGAGTCAAACCCATTCCGCCGTCCGCCGGCAGCACCCGTTCACCGCGAACCACGATCATCGGCACACGGTCAAGACGGGAGGGAAACTCCACCCGATACTCCCCCTGCTCGCCCGCCCGCACATCCTCTGCCCGAAAGCTCCCCAATCCACCCGTGCCGTTAGCACTGGCAATCTCGATATTTCCAAACCCCGCCGGCGGCACAAACCGGAGCACCTGCACACCGCCGCGCGCCACCGTATACTCCAATCGCGCCTCAAACCGGACCATTCCCGGCATGAATACCGCTTGCGCCTGCTGCCGCACCCGCACCTCGGCCGGGATGGTTCTGCGCATCACGGGCGCCACAAGGCGCTCCGACTGATACGCCAGCAACAGCTCCCCCTCCCGCATGGGCAACTCATTGCCATATGCCGCCACAACCTGCCGCGAACACGGGCGCACACCGGTCGCTTGCCCCAGCGACAGTTCCCACCCGGCCGAAGGCAGCACCGAAGCAAATCCGCGCATCAGGGTTGCGCCCTCATACCCGGGAAGGTCCAGCGGCACAACCGGCGCATCGGCCGGCACCATCCGGGCGGCGTTCACCTCCAACCGGTAACCAGCCGGACAAGCGCTGTTGAGGCTCACCGTTAACACGCCCGTCTGCGGTTCATAATCCCAATCGCGTATCAGCGCTCCAGTGACGGAGGAAACATCCATCCCTGCGCCCAGCAGAAGCCGGTGCCGGAAGGTTGCGATACGCCTGGGAGTAATCAGGAACACCATCTTCATCTGCGCACGTTCGTCTTCAAGACGCACCTGCATCAGGCTAAGCGCTTCGACCGACGGCGGCAATTTGTTCAGCGCGATCATTCCGCCCTCGTTCACCCGCTCACCGACCAGAACCAGTTGCGCCGGCTGCATCCACGCCGGCAGCCCCGCAACCGTAGTCTGCGCCATGCGTCCATCCCCGCCGGAACGAACGAGTTCCGTCCCTTCAGGAGCCGTAAACGCCGCCGTTACGTTCTGTGATCCGGAAGCCGGCGGCAGGAGCCACGGCAGGGGATAGCTGCCATTCTCGGAGGATATTTCTGCCGTAAAATCGACTGCCAAACAACCGTCGATCCGGGCGGAACTCTCCAACAAAACATCCTGTCCCTCCTGAGTCCAGCGCAAACCGGCCGGCCCCGTCAGAGAACTGATCCGCAGGCCGGGATTCGTCCGCAATGGCAGCCGATAGCGCCCGCCTTCACGAACCTGAACCTGCAACTGTCCCCGCAACAAAAGGACATGCTCGCTCAGCCGGCTGCTGGTGAACAGGCGACAGTCATATGCAAATCGGCGCGGCTGGCTTCGCAATGCAAACCGGACCTCAGGAGCGGTCAGCGTCATTCCCGCCTCGCCCGGCTGCGCTCCCGTCAGATCTTCCGCCGACAACGAACTTTCCTCCGTCGAAACCACGACCACAGAGCCACCGGCGCGGGAGGTTTCTTGCGGCATCGGAAGCTCCAGTCCCAGCCGCTGTTCACCGAACCCTGCCGGCAAAGAACAGGAGAGCGTAAACCGCACGGTATCCGCCCCAGTACATTGCAGCCGGTACGCCGCCGGCAGTGCGCCGTCGGTCGCCAAGGGTTGCCACCCGGTAATATCCGCACCTGCGATCCGCC
>CAYWTJ010000003.1:0-16670 GCA_964460225.1 uncultured Planctomycetaceae bacterium
GGTTACGAGCCGAACTTCCATTGTCTGACTGGCGCTCCACGCCTGCAGCGTCTTTCGATCCTCTGTCGAACAATTCGGTTTTTGTGCATGCTTGGGCATAGGAATTCCTCCATGCCCGTCAAGCATACATATTATCATATACCAATGCAAGTAAACACTAGGCACGTTGGATCGCATTCGCGCAGACGTCAAAAGGTAAGCTGGCGGATTTTCGCGGGATTTTAATGCGATTGCCCTACCCGGAATCCCAGGCCAATCGCCTTCAAATTCAACCGCCCGAAACGGCGGAAACAGCCTGATTATAGGGTTTTCTGTGCTATTCACCGCAGGGAGCTACGCGCCCCCAACCCGCGCCAACGTAGCACGTGGGATCGCATTGCCGCGAGCGGGAGACGAAAGCCATTATGAATTCGCAACAAAACCTGCTTTCCAGCTTATTATTAATGCGATTGCCCTAGGTGGCGGTACAGATATGTTGTATTTTCTATTGGCTTACGATCTCGTATCGAAATGCGCTACGGCATGACCGCCAGCCTGCTTGCGACTGCGGGAAATGAACTTCAGAATGGCGCCGCAGAGCCCTCCGGCAAGAAAAGCATCCCGCCGCGACTGGAAAACCGCCATCAGAAGACGATCTTGCGCCTCGATCATGACCTTGCCGGTCGCTGGCTTATCGCTGAGATCAGATGGGCTGGTCGCTCGAATGTTTTCCATGCAATGAATTGACTTCACGGGGGGAGGCATGGTCACGGCAGGAAGTTACGAAGCTTGTACCAATTATCGCCCTTTCGACGAGGCAAGAGAAGACGAAGGACTTATCTGCCGAACTCGCAAAAGAAAAAGCCCGGTTTTCCTGTGCAAGAAGGCATTATGATTCCATGACCGCGGCGGGTGAGCCATCATGGAGCGGACACCGATGACGCTTTTGCCTTTCCCACAAGAGGAAGCGTTGTCGAGCAAACCCGATAAAACCGTCCGAAAGGCGTCTGCGACTGCGTGGTTGCGTGCCCTTCTCGGAAAACAGCTTACAGGGGGGACGTTCATGCGAAGGCCCTGCCCCGCGCTGGCATTCACAATAGAAAGTATTTATTTTTGTGACTTTTGCGGGGGGCGCGACGAACAACCCGGAGTATTTTTGAAAGAATCGCCGCCAGAGAGGAAAGTACCAGCGGCGGATCACGTTTGGGAATTCCGTTTGAGGTTGGTCTTTTTGCACTGGCGCCGCCGGCGAATCGGATATAATCAGACTGCCCGGAGCTGCGGGCGGTTTCTTCATTATTAAGGATCGGATTATGAAAGTATCGAAACTGCTTTATATCCCCCTGCTCTGCGCCGGTGCCCTCGGCGGTTGCGACCAGACCATGACCGACGGCGGGTCGATCGGCAAGGATGTCGATCAGTGGCGCGCCGAAGACCGGCTGGCCAGCCAGCCGCTAAAGCCGACGATTCAATCCTGGTGGAGCGAAGAAAAGGCGAAATGGCCGAAGTTCCAGAAGAACTGCGAAGATGCCGGAAGTTGCTACGACAAGTCCGTCGCCCCGGACGCGAAGACGGAATAGTCCTCTTCCGCGCGATGGCGACCGCATTTTCACGGCAATATGCGAAAAAGAGAAGACCTGTACGGTCTTCTCTTTTTTTTTTTCGAAATATCAAGGCTTCCTCCAAGATGACCGCACATCGCCGCCGGTATTCATCCCCCCGAAGGAATACGGCAACACCCTCTTACGCACCACCTCAGCCTCTGCTGCAAGTTACGCCAGATGAATGCTGCTGGCAGTCTTGGCATCGGGAACGACAATCCGGGAAGCTTCCTGACGCTGGTACTCGCGGGCCTCTTCAATGAGCTGTTCGACGGCACGCTTGATCGCAGTGGGAAACTCCTTGACAGCATCCTCGAGCGTTTGCGCGCTCAAGGTCGCATTGATTGGCAGTGTCCCCATCGGACTCATAATGGTGGTCTGAGCAACAAAAATCGGTTTCCGGGCGGGATCATCCGTTCCTTGCACCGTTACGGGAACCAGCTTCCGCAGCGAGGCAGCCTTGCCGTCGCTGAACGCTTCCTCGCGGTAAAGATTTGTGGCATCGACCTTTAGCTGATCCATCCCCTCTTCCATCCGGTCACTCATCGCAACATCTCCTCGCTGTCTGAACCAAAGCCGCAAGTCCTTTCAATAAAAAGACCTTTTTACGGCAGAATAAGCAAGGAATTTTAGCCGGAAACCCGATATTAACAAGTGGAAATAAAAGGTTGACTTTACATATGTGTTTTTTTATAAATAGATTCGAAAGAGGAATTTTTTTGGAGAAAGTTGAAATGAATATTCGTCACTTAGGCATGGCAGCAGTGATCGCCGCGATGGGACTGTCCCTGGGCGGTTGTAAGAAGGATGCACCGAAGGTTTCCGACGCCGAATTGGCGCGTCAGCAGAACGCGGCCCAGTTCAGCCAGGTCCAGAGCCAGTTGAGCGAGATTTCCGGCAAGCTGGACAATATGCCGGCTCAGCCCGCAAGCCCCAGCTCCATTGACGGCTTCGGCCCCGCGGTCGTGGAGCCGACTCCCAACCGCAAGCCGCGCAATCTCACCGATTACAGCATGGATGTTCCGACCCGCCCCATCAAGACCCGTCCGACCTCGACCAGAAGCTCTTCCAAGTTCGTGGTGGTCTCGGGCGTGACGGTGCAGCAGGTGCAGCGCGCACTGGCCAGTGCCGGTTTCAATCCCGGCAAGGCTGACGGCGTCGCCGGTCCGAAGACCGTGAGCGCGCTCAAGCAGTTCCAGTCCGCCGAAGGTCTCAAGGCCGATGGCGTAGTCGGTTCCCGCACGTGGGAGCGTCTGAGGAAGCACGCCCGCTAACTGTGGAGACCTGTTGCGTCGCGGCGCTTGCGAAACATGGGGCATTGCGGAGCAATACTTAAGATAAGCGGCACGAATGAAACGTATTTATGGCAATCAGCCTGAGCCCGTTTTTCCCGGCCTGCGCCCGGTAGTATCCATCGGGATGTATGACGGCGTTCACCGGGGGCATCAGGCAGTGATCCAGACGCTGATATCCATGTCGCGGGAGCGTAATGCTCCCGCGATTGCTATTACGTTTGACATTCACCCGCGTTCCTTGCACGGTGGCGGGCCGGGTCTGATCTGTTCGCTGGAGCACAGGCTGTGCCTCTTGAAGAATTGCGCTCCCGGCGGTGCACTCGACGCGGTCTGGGTACTTTCGTTCACACCGGAACTGGCGGCGGTTACCGCCCGGGAGTTCTGCGAACGCTATTTGCTGGGAAGGTTAAATGCCTCCGGGGTGATCCTTGGCGACTCCGGCCACTTCGGCTATCGCGGGGAGGGAAACGCGGACTATATCGCGCGCTCCGGCCTCGACCTCTGGTCACATCGCGTGAATCCGGTCTATCACAACGGCAGTATCATCTCCTCCTCCGCCATCCGGCGACTCGTCGCGGCCGGAGATCTGGACAACGCGGCGGGCATGCTCGGCCGCCGGGTTTCGGTGATGGGCACCGTCATGCCCGGCCGGCAGATCGGCCGCACCATCGGCTTTCCGACCCTGAATATCGACCTGCATCATGAACTCCACCCGCCACGCGGAGTTTACGCAACACTCGCCCGCTGCGGCGACACGGTATGGAAGAGCGTGACCAACATCGGCCACCGCCCGACCATCGACCACAAGACGCCCGCTGATATTCTGATTGAGACCCATCTCTTTGATTTTCAGGGAAATTTGTACAATCAGAATGTCGAGGTCGTTTTTTTGAAAAAAATCCGTGACGAGCAGCCCTTCCCATCCCTGCAACATCTGCGGGAACAGATCGCCTGCGATTGCGACAATGCTAAAAATTTATTTGCGCTCGTGCCAGACGATTCATAAAATGCAGTTTTTACCGTTGACGGCAGGAAAATAATCAGGTAAAAGGTAGGCGCGGGGTAAAGCAATATGACACCCGGCGTCTTTGTCGTACCTTGTGGATTCGGACCTCATCGTGGAGCGGGTTGTGGGATTGGGCGAAGGCGGCGCAATACTTCTGATTGATGACGATCCGGACGCGCTGACCATACTGGCCAATGCGCTTGAGCACCACGGATACCGGACCTTTCTGGCCCGCAATGCCGAGTCCGGCCTCAAAACCATACAGGACGAATATCAACACATCGATTGCGTGGTGCTGGATATCCTGATGCCGGGACATCTGGACGGTTACGCCGTCATGCAGGAAATCAAGAAAGACCCGCGAACCTCAGAGATCCCGATCCTGATTCTCTCCGCCCGCACCTCGCAACAGGATATTTCCCGGTCGATCAACGCCGGTGCCTTCCAGCACCTCTGCAAACCGTGCGATATTTCGCATTTGTGCGCGATTATACGCAACATTGTCCGCTTGCGCGAACTGGAGCGCCGCAGCCTCTCGGATGCGCGCAAATATCAGGCCATCGTCGACAATTCGCCGGTGCAGATTGCGGTGGTTTCGCCGAATATGCTGATTATGGAGATGAACCGCGCCTTCCGCGAGACCTTCGCGGACGCGCGCATCGGCGACAATCTCTTTGCCAATTGCTTTTCGCTTGTGCTCGACGAGGTGACCGACCATCCGATCATGCGTGCGATGCAATCGGGCAAGGTCGAAACCGGCAAGCTTTCACTGACCCTCTCCGGCCAGCGCAAGCATCTGGATATCAGCGCCGCGCCGATCCGCAACGCCGATGGTTCGATCCGTTCGATCATCTATATCTGCGTGGACGCAACCGAGCAGATTGAGATGGAGAAGAAGCTGCTGCGGCAGGTAGAACGGTACAACCGAGTGCTACGCGAACAGGATCGCACTACCGACTACCTCATTCAGGCGCAAAAAGAGTTGCAACTCAAGGGCATGGAGCTGGAACGGCTTTCTCTGACCGACGCTCTGACGGGGCTGAGCAACCGCCGCCAGTTCGACGTCAATCTGGAAACCGAATCCCGCCGCGCCGGACGTTACCACCATCCGCTGACCCTGCTGATGATCGACATCGACCACTTCAAGCAGGTCAACGACGAGCATGGGCACCCGGTGGGGGACTTCGTACTCAAAGAACTGGCGCGCATCTTCATCTGCACCTTGCGCGAGACCGACTGCATCTGCCGTTACGGCGGCGAGGAATTCGCCATTCTCCTGCCCGAAACCGACAACCCGACGGCCATGCCGATCGCGGAGCGCTTGCGCCAGTCCGTCGAAGCACACGACTTCTCCACCGCTGGCGGGACGATCAGCATTACGATCTCGATCGGCGCGGCCTCGATCCACAAACAGGTCATCAACCCGCAGCGTCTGCTTGACCGTGCCGACAAATGCCTGTACGAAGCAAAGAACGAGGGGCGCAATCGCGTCGTATCCGTCGAATTCGAATAGCCAACCTTCCGCTCCCGCTATCCCCATTCCGCTTTTCCTGAAACGTCTTCGCCGCAACACGTTCCGGGATGTTTCTGAATTCGCTTGCTCTTACCCGATAAAGCAATAAAATCTGCAGAGCAGAGAAGTCAGATTGCAGATCCAGAACGCTCCTGCCTCCGGACGGGATAAAAAAACGTTCCCGCAATGTATTTGCCGCACGCGCGCAGCCTTGCCGGCTGCTGCTTGCCGCATGAAACATCCGGGACCGGCAACAACAAGAAGGGGATGGTTCCATGAACGCACCGCTACTGTTTGAACCGATCGTGAAGAATAATGTCTGGGGAGGGGATTTCCTGCGCTCACGCAGCGAAAACGCGCCAACCGGCCCGGTGGGCGAGAGTTGGGAAATAGCCGACCACGGCATCGACACGACCCTGGTTTCCTTCGGCTCCTATGCGGGCAGTTCCCTTCATGAGATTTTCCGGCGGGTCTGCGGACAGGCGATCGATCCCTCCAGCCCGGAGGTATTCCCGTTGCTGCTGAAGATCATTGACCCCAAGGACGACCTCTCCGTGCAGGTCCACCCGGACGACGCCTACGCCGGCAAGCAGAAGGCGGGGGAACTGGGGAAAACGGAGGCGTGGTATGTGCTGAAAGCGGAACCGGGGGCAAAGATCTACCGGGGACTGATCCCTGGTACGACGAAGGAGCAGTTTGCGCAAGCGATCATCGACGGCACCTGCGAGAAGCTGCTGAAGGCGGTTCCGGTCAAGGCCGGGGACGTAATCTACCTGCCGCACGGAACCATTCACGCGCTCTGCGCCGGGGTGCGGATTGCGGAGATCCAGCAGAACTCCGACACGACCTATCGCGTCTACGACTACAACCGCAAGGGGCTTGACGGCAAACCGCGCGCGCTGCATGTGCAGGACGCGCTGGCGGTCAGCAATTTTTCCCCGCAGACGGAGCCGGACCTCTGCGTGCCGCAGGTTCTGCCGACCGTCTGCTGCCTGCATGAACGCTATGCCTATTGCGACAAATTCGCGTTTGAAAAACTCAGCAACTTTACCGATACCGTCCGGCTGGACACGCACGGCAAGGGGTTTCACATCATCACGGTCGTCTCGGGGGAACTACGGATCACCACTGCTGGCGGCAGCGTCGAACGCCGCTCCTACGACACATGCATGATCCCCGCCCCGGCCGGCCCGTACACGATCAACGCCAGCCATGACGCCGCGGCGCTCTTCTTCTACCGCCCGGTCTGAAGCCGGAAGCATTATGCGGACAATTGCATCGGAACAACACGATGGTAAGTGAAGCACAATTCGCCAATATCCTGCCACTGATTCTGGGCGGTCTCGTCTGCCTGATTGTTCTGGGCATTCACATCTGGATTCTCTGGCTGCTGCAACGCTGCTTCCAGTCGATTCCGCAAGAATTCCGCCTGATGGAGCCATGGCAGGTCTGGCTGATGCTGATCCCCTGCTTCAATATCATCTGGGGCTTTTTCGTCTATCCACGTCTCAGCCGATCCTTCAAACAGTTGTTTGACGCATATGGCGAGGAGCGCCACGCCACCGGGGACTGCGGAGAACTTCTCGGCTGGCTGTTGCCCTCCTTTGCCATCGCATCCGCCATTCCTCTGCTTGGAGGATTTCTTGCACTGGCCGACCTGATTATCCTGATCGCCTATCTGGTCAAGGTCAACGGGATGCGCAAGACGGCGCTTCAGCTCCCCGCGTTCCCAGACACCGACCGCCCCGCCTTGGCCGAGCAACCGATGGACTCCCTTGCCCGCCCGGACAGCCAGCCCTACAACAGACCCTGAAGGGGAAATACCAACCGCCCATGCCACCGTTCCTGCCGCGCGTCCGAATGTCGGCATTCGCTTTTTTGCGGCAACTCGTTCAGGTCCCCCGCCTCGCTCTGCTTGCATTGGTGGTCAGCGCTCTGCTTCCGCCGCAAGCTCTGCCGGAGACGCCGCTCTGCCCTTCCGCCGCAGTGCTTTCCCTTCCTTGCCCCGGCTGCGGGCTGACGCATGCATTCTGCGCCCTCTCACATGGCGATCTGCGCGCCGCCGCAGGCTACAATCCCTCGGTTTTTCTCCTCTACCCGCTGTTTACGGCACTGGCCCTGTGTCCGCTTCTGGAGCGCATCCGGCCGGGCATCACCGGCCGCCTTGCGCGTCATCGGAGCGTCCCCATCCTGATTCTGACGGGAATGATCCTGATGTTTACGGTCTGGCTGGCGCGCTGCACACTCGGCCTGCTGTAAATTCCGCCGCCACGCCTCACTCTCTCCACAGAAAAGCCCCCCTTCCATTTTTTCCGTTCCCTATTCCGACCGGCAAAAAAGGGCGATTTTCTAACTTTTTCTTCATCCCTTGCTTGACTATGCACATATCGCATTGTATTATCGATTTATGCTTGAATAGCATAATAAAATTCAAAGACAAAGGAGAGAGCGTGAAGACGATTACCGAGCCATCGCGGCAGATTCCGGTGAAGTATGAGGTCGATGTTGTCGTGGCGGGGTCTGGACCGGCCGGTTTTTCCGCTGCGCTCAGTGCCGCCCGATCGGGGGCGAAGACGCTGATTATCGAACAATTCGGTGATATTGGCGGCGTGTCCACGGTCGGCCTGATGAGTCACTGGACGGGCGGCACCAAGGGCGGGCTATACGAAGAAATCCTCACCCGCTCCAACGACCTTGAAAATCCGCTCAGCACCGCCAACCAGAAACGCGGCTGCGGCCGGGCCACCATCAACCCGGAACGGCTGAAGACCGTTTATTTGCAGATGCTGCAGGAAGCCGGCGTCCAAATTCTCCTCTACACGCAGGTCGTCGACTGCGTGATGGAGGGCGACACCATCCGGGGGGTGATTCTGGAGAGCAAATCCGGGCGCGAAGCCGTTCTTGCCAAGCAAGTGATTGATTGCACGGGAGATGGAGATGTTGCCGCACGAGCGGGAGCGCCATTCTACAAGGGACGGGAAGAAGACGGAAAAATGCAGCCGATGACGCTGATGTTCAAGGTTGCCGGGGTGGATTATGAGAAGGCAGTCCTTCCGCCGTCATTTGAGAGCAATTTCGATGTTCCGCTGGGGAAGGTTCAGGATCTGGCGCGGGAACATATTCCCTTCCCGGCCGGACACTGTCTGCTCTACCCCTCCTCCCTGCCGGGTATCATCACCTGCAACATGACCAACATCGTCGGCGTCGACGGCACCAAAGTGGAAGATCTCACCCAGGCGCACATCGCCTGCCGCATGCAGATGGAAGAGATTATCCGTTTTCTGCACAAATATGTGCCGGGATTTGAAAACTGCTACATCATCTCCAGCGCCAACTTCATCGGCATTCGGGAAACCCGGCATTTCGAGGGCGAAAAGACCATCACCAAAGAGGACATCCTGCAAGCGCGGGTGTTTGAGGACTGGGCGGTCACCTACGCGCACTTTAACTTTGACGTGCATGGCATCTCCAAACCCGGACTTGATGAAACCGGCGCTCAGAAACACTTTACTCAGGCCAAGGGGTATACCATCCCCTACGGCTGTCTGGTACCGAAGAAAATCGACAACCTCCTGCTGGCCGGGCGGAATATCTCCGGCTCGCATCTGGCCCACTCCAACTACCGGGCCATGCCGATCTGCGCCAATCTCGGACAGGCGGCGGGTGCGGCGGCGGCCTTGTGCGCCCGCAACGGCTGTACCCCGCGCAAGCTGGATGTGAAGCTTCTGCAACAGACGCTTCTGGCGGCGGGAGTACTTGATCCGTCCGCATAGAGACGTACACTCAACGGTCGTTCGGTGACGCAGGGACCGGACGAATTGGCGGAGAGCAGGCATGGCGGCGGATCAGAGCATTCAATCGCTCGACCGGGGATTACAGGTATTGCGGCTCTTGAGCCGCACCCCGGTCATGACCGCCACGGCGATCGCGGCGGAACTGCGGGTGCATCAGAGTTCCGCCTCACGCCTGCTCAACTCCCTGCTGAAAGCCGGTTTCGTTCGCAAGCCGGATTTTCACTCCTTTTCCCTCGATTATGGCGCGCTGGCATTTGCCGGACACGCGCTCAATTGTTTTCCGGAGATCAAGGCCTGCACCGAGACCTGCAATCATATCCGCAACCGCTACGGTTTCGGCGCTGCCGCCGGCATCCTGCGGGAAGGTCGCGTCCTCTACCTCACCCAGACCTCGGACAACGCCGCGATCTCTATCCTCGACGACACGGAATTCCCCCTGCACCTCTCCACAATCGGCTTGGTTCTATGCTGTGAAAAAGAATCCGGGGAGGCGTTGGACTTGATTGCGGAGAGCATTCTGCGCTGGAACCGCGGCCAGACGATATCCGCCTCCGAAGCAGACCTCCGCCAGCAAGCCGGCATGATCTACACCCAGGCCTTGGAAAACATCCGCTTCCACGGCTATCTCCATCAGACAAACTCCCCGCAAAACGCCGTCAACGGCGCGCAAGCCTTTTCGCTCAACCACGAACGCGCCGCTCTGGCCGTCTACCACCCGACCCGCCCGGCGCCGGTCGGGGACATGCGCCAGATGCTGGCGGAGGCCGTCGGCCGGATTAGCGCCTTTCTGAAGGCGATGTAACAACACCCCAGTACGCCATGCGATATGGCCCGCAGATCGGTTACTCTGCGGCCGCAGGATAGGAAACGAATCCGGGCGACATGCGAGACCGCATGCCGCCCGGATTCCTGTTGCTCACAAGATCTGCTTGCGGACGGATACCGGCCCGATGATACGACCGCACGCACCGCTCGCAGTTGCCGGCGAAGCCGCTACTTCAGGAAGCCGGCAATGTCGTCGAGGAACTTCTGCCGGTCGCTGCAGACATGGGTCTTGCAAGGCAGCGAATCCTCGAACCAACGCCCGTACTTCTTGGCGACAATACGCCGATCAGCGACGATCACCACGCCCCGGTCGCTCTTGTGCCGGATCAGGCGCCCGAACCCCTGTTTGAATCGGATCACCGCACTCGGCAGGGAGTAGCCCATGAACGCATTCCCCCCCTCGGACTCCACCTTCTCACAGCGCGCCTCGACCACGGGGTCGGTAAAGACGGCAAACGGCAACCGCGCAATCACCAGACACGACAGCGCATCCCCGACGACATCCACCCCCTCCCAGAACGAATGCGTCCCGAGCAAAACCGAGGAGATATCCCGCTTGAAGACGGCGGTAATATTCTTGCGCGACCCGCTGTGTCCCTGTGCCAGAATTTCGATGCCATCGCCCAAGAGTTCGTCGCTGAGAATTTCAAACGACCGCCGCAGCATATCGTAACTGGTGAAGAGCCCCAGCGCCCGGCCGTGCGTCACGCGGAAAACCTCCGCCATCAGATTTGCCAGCTCGGTCGTATAGTCCTTGCCGCGCTCGCCGGGTTCGGGCAGGAAGGTCGGCACCAGCACCAGACACTGACGGGGATAGTCGAACGGACTGCCGGCGTCGAACTGCGTGATGCGAGCGCTGTCGATGCGGTCAATGCCGAGTCGTTTTTTCAGAAAGTCAAAAGATCCGCGCACCGCCAGCGTCGCGGAACAGAAGATCACCGATCTTTTTTTGGCGTACAACTGGTCGTGCAGCAGCCCCCCGACCGACACCGGAGCCGCGACCAGCCCTACGCTGCCGGGCTTACCGCCAGTGCGCTCCATCCAGTAAACATAGTCATTGTTCACCGCCGTCATTACAAATTCCAGCTCCTCGGTGAACTCCTTGATCCAATTCACCGCCGAATCGAGGTCGCGGATGAACTCGCGGCAGTAATCCATCGTCTCCGGCGGCACCTCCTTGAGCGCCGCCAGCAGGTGGTCGGCTTCGTGCATCAGCGCTGCCAGCGCGATACAAAGCGTCTTTTTCGCTTCTTCCGCCGGCTCCCAGATCTGCTCCCGCCGCCGCTCGGGGCAGTAACGCAAGGTGGACGCATCGCCGCCGGCCTTGCGGATGACGTCGACCTCGGAAAAGAACGCATCGGCCGGCACGCTCACCTCCGCCACCAGGGCCGGCAACGCCTGCGCATGCCGCAGAATCAGCGCGTTTAATTCCGCATCCAGCGTCCGCGCCGCATTCACCTTTTCGACGATGCTTGCCACCAGCCCGGTCTGCCCCTTTTTGCGCCCCTGACGGACAAAACGGCCAAGGATGATGTCGAGCCGGGCGGGATTGATCTCGATGGAGAGGTGTCGCGTTGCGGCGTCTTCGAGATTGTGCGCTTCATCAAAGACGATCTGCGCATAGGCCGGAAGGTTCGGACTTTTCGTGTTGAGTTCGGCAAAAACCAGCGAATGGTTGGCGACTACGATCTGCGCCGCCATCGCCTTCGCCCGCGCCTTGCGCAGAAAGCACTTGCTGTAATTGCGGCAGCCGCGCCCGAGGCAGTCGTCGCCGGTCGTAGAGAGCTTCGCCCAGAGCGCCCAGAACCCCGGACGACCGGTGACGATATTCTCGGAGATGTCGCCGGTCTCGGTGAATGCCGCCCAGGTCAGCAGCGTCACCACCTGCATCCGCTCCTCCTGATCGAGCTCCGTCTCGGCCTGCCGCAGAAGATAGAGGAGCTTGCGCAGGCAAAGGTAATTGCTGCGCCCCTTGATGATCGCGGCGTTGAAGTCGATCCCCAGCGCCTTTTTCACAAAAGGGATGTCCTTGTCAAAAAGCTGCGCCTGCAGATTTTTGGTGTTGGTGCTGATGACTACCGGCACGCGGTTCTCGCGCGCCCAGATCACGGCCGGGATCAGATACGCCAAACTCTTGCCGGTTCCCGTCCCCGCCTCGACCATCAGATGGTTGCCGGTGTTGAACGCCTCCACCACCTCGCCGGCCATCTTCACCTGCCCCGGCCGGGGCTCGAAATTGTCAAACCCCTTTTCAAGGAAACCGCCTTCCTGAAACACCCACTCCACCTTCGAGCGGTCGAGTTTGATCCAGTCTTCCTTGTCCGACAGCTCCTCCTGCGGCGGGATGCGGATATCGTCGGCAATGAAGATATCCTCAATCCGCGCCGGATGCTGCTTGCCGAAGTCCTTGGCGACGATCTCCGCCTCCAGCCGCCGGAAGAACTCCCGGAACGGGTGTTTCTCCTGCGCCGCCAGCAGATAGTTGATCTCGCCCACCACCGGCAGCGGAATTTTAAGCGATTGGTCCAGCAACGCCTGCCAGAGCTTGAGCAGCGTCTCGCAGTCGGCCAACGCCCGGTGGACGTTTTCCGGCACGATGTTCAGGTGCTCGGCCAACACCGCGAGGCTATGGCTTTCGAGCTCCGGAAAGCAGATGCGGGAGAGGCCGACCGTATCGAGGATCATTTCGGTGAAGCGGTTGTTGGAGGCGCGCTGCAGAAAGGTCCGCTCGAAGGTGGCATTGTGCGCGATGCAGAGCGCGTTCTCGGGCAGAAAGGCAAGAAAGCGGTTGACAACCTCTTTCAGCGGGGGCTTGCCCTCCAGCATGGCCGGATTGATGCCGGTCAGCTTGATGATCTGGGAGGTCATCGGGGCAGTGGTCGCGGCCAGTTCGCTGAAGGTGGCGGTAATTTTTCCACCCTGATAAACCGCCGCGCCAATCTCGATGATCTGGTCCGAAAACGGATCGGGACCGGTGGTTTCCAGATCAATCGCCACAATCGTGTTGTACATGTCTGCACCTTCCCCGCCTCCGGCCGGGAAACGGCACGGGGGCGGCTTGCCGGACCTCGTCATAATTCCGGCGTCATCCTGATAGAAAAAAGCCCTCCGCGCTCCGGCGCGTCGGGTCAGTCACGGCAAATCGGCGGAAAAATCCACCGCGTCTATTTTACCCGTACCGCCAGAACCGGGCATTCTCCGGCGCAAGCGCCGCAACTCACGCAAGCCTCGCTCCGGATTTCCGAGCGCGCCCCCATGGCCGCAATCGCCCCCACCGGACAGATCTCCCGGCACGCGCCGCACCCGATGCACACCTCGCTGATCTCATAGGTCATGTTGTTCCCTTGCGATCATTCCTGAAAAAGCGGCACCTGCCTTCCGGTCCGCACGCGAGAAACTCAGCGATGGAGCGGCAGGAGCATCGCCGTCTCGCCGCAGTCGGGGAAGAGCGGACATTTCGTGCAGTCCTGCCAAACCTTGTGCGGCAAGGTGGAGCGATCGACCTCCGCAAACCCGAGTTTCGAGAAGAACCCCGGCACGAAGGTCAGCGTAAATACCTCGCTGCATTCCAAGGCTCGCGCGTCATCCAGCAGAGCATTCACCAGCACCCGCCCCAGCCCCTGCTTCTGCGCTTCCGCGCAAACCGCCAGCGAACGCACCTCCGCCAGCCCCTCCCACACAATATGCAAAGCCGCACACCCGAGGACCTTCCCCGTGGCATCATCAATGTAGAGCTGAAAATCGCGCAGCCGTTCGGTGATATCGCCAAACGACAGCGCCAACATCAGATTCTGGCGCGCGAAGTCCCGAACCAGCGCATGGATTGCCGCGACATCCGTGACTTTTGCCTTGCGTATCATGTCTTTATCCCGATAATGAGCCCATGCGATCCTGCCGGTTTGCAATTCCGGCGACAGCGCGTCCGCCCTAAAGCGCTGGAAAGAAAGAGGGTATACGAATCCGCCCCGCCGGTCAACAGGTTACTTCCTTCGCGGCGCGGGTTTTTCTTGCCGTGACCATGCAGGAATTGATTATGATCCGCACGTTCATTGCCGTTGAGCTCAGCGAAGAGGTCCGCGCCGCCCTGCTGGACGAGGTTGCCCGCCTCAAGCCGCACTTTCCACGCATCAACTGGGTCAAGCCGGACAATCTGCATCTGACGATCCAATTTCTGGGCAACCTGCAGCCGGACGACCTGCCCGGAATCTTCGAGGCCGCACAGGAAGCCGCCGCCATCAGCGCACCGTTTTCGTTGACGGTCGCCGGAGCCGGAGCCTTCCCGGACGCCGACCACCCGCGCGTCATTTACGCCGGCTGCACCGAAGGCGAAGAGGCGGCCGTTACGCTGGCGGGGCACGTTTCGGAATTTCTGGCTCCCATCGGCTTTCCGCCCGATGCACGCCGCTACCGCCCGCATTTC
Source organism: uncultured Planctomycetaceae bacterium (assembly GCA_964460225.1). Lineage (GTDB taxonomy): Bacteria > Planctomycetota > SZUA-567 > SZUA-567 > SZUA-567 > CAYWTJ01. Next base: position 14,434 of record CAYWTJ010000003.1, read on the forward strand.
ACCCTCGGCCGCATCAAGCAGCCCGCAGACGCCCTCGGCATCGGGGACTTCCTTCCGGAGCTTGCCGCCCGGCACTTTGGCATGATCGAGGTCGAGGAACTGGTGGTTTTCATGAGCGAACTGAAAAAACAGGGTGCGCGCCACACGCCGATGCAGCGCATCCCGCTGAAGGGTGAATGATGAGCGTTACGGATGCTGCCAGCCTGATTCTCTACGATGAGCATGGCCTGCTGGCGGTCAACAAACCCGCCGGCTGCGAGACGATTTCCACCACCGGCGGAGTCTGCCTGACCACGGCGCTGAAGAAGCAGCTTGGCCTGACCGGGTTGGAGCCGGCGCACCGCCTTGACCGCGACACCACCGGCGTGCAGCTCTTCGCCCGCAACCGGCAGACCCTCGCCACTTTGGAAGGGCTCTTCCGCGAGCGGCGCACCACCAAGAACTACCTTGCGCTCTGCAACGGCATACCGTTCAACCCCGAAGGTTCGATCAAACGCAACCTCAGCAAATGGGGCGGCGGACACCGACCGGTACAGGTCGTGAAGGGAAACGAAGGGCTGGAAGCGCAGACCGACTATCAGTTGCTGGCGCGGAACCCCGACGAAAATGCCAGCCTGATTCTCTTCCACCCCCTGCAGGGGCGCACGCACCAGATCCGCGTTCACGCCTCCGCCTTCGGCCGGCCAATTATCGGGGACGACCAGTACGGCGACCGCGAGGTCAACGCCCGCTTCAAGGCTTTGTGCGGAATTTCCCGGCAGGCGCTGCATGCGTGGCGGCTTTCCCTGCCGCTGCCTGATCTCGAAATGCCGCTCCTGATCGAAGCGCCGGTTCCCGACGATATGTGCGCCGCGTTTGATGCGCTTTTTCCAGATTGGCGGCAGATTCAGGCTTTATAGGCCGCTCCCGGTTCCGGCTGCGACGCCAAATGGTACGCCCTGCCCCCCGGCTGAACAGGTATGACACCAGCAGAATGCGCCGCGTTACCGCCCCCCTGCCCAGGGCACGCGCATTCCACTCTGACATCGGAGAACATCGGTATGCCCCCCTTGCAGACCCATCCGGCCCTTCCGGGCGACGCCCGCGTCTGGCTGTTAGCCGGACAATCCAACATGCAGGGCGTCGGCGACCTGTCCCAATCCCCCCGCCCCGACCCGCGCATCTGGTCGTTTACCAGCGCCGGGGCATGGGAGGTTGCCCGCGAACCCCTGCAATGGCACTGGGAGAGCTTTACGCCGATCAATCAGGAGATCGCCCGCCGGTTTCTGACCGACGAAAAAGCGGCACTCACCCCGGAATCACTCGCCAAGCTCGACCGCGCCCAGCGCAGCACCGGCGCCGGTCTCGGCGTCCATTTCGCCCGGTCCGTCTGCGACACCCTCGGCTGCCCCGTGGGCCTGATTAACGCCGCTCACGGCGGCACCAGTCTGGACGAATGGAGCCCGGCGAAAAAGGATCTGGGACCGCGCAGCCTGTACGGCGCGATGCTGGAGCGCGTCAAACGCGCCGGCGTCAGCATCGAGGGCATTTTATGGTATCAGGGCGAATCGGAGAACAGTTGGAACTACCCCGCCAGCGCAGATGCGATCTGCCAGAGCGCATCCAGCTACGCGGTACGCTTTGCGGACTGGGTCAACAGTGCGCGACAAGACCTGGGGCAACCCGAGCTGCCGGTGGTGGTCGCGCAGATCGGCAATACCACGCTCCCCCAGATTTCGCCCTTTGACTGGAACGAAGTCCGCTGGCAGCAGTATGCCTTGCCGACGAAAATCCCGCATCTGGGTCTGACCTCGACGATAGATCTGCCGCTCAATGACATTATACACCTGACCACTCCGGGGCTGGAGCGTCTGGGCCGGAGGATGGCGCGGGTCTTTCTCGCCCTGACCCACAACAAAGGCTGGAGCACGGGGCCGCGCGTCAAAGAACTGCGGCGGCTGCCCAACCGCCCCGACGGCTGTGGCGAAATTCTGGTTTCCTTTGAGGGCGTCACCGGCGGCTGGCAGGCGGCGGACAACATCACCGGCTTTCTCGTTCTCGGCCCCAACGAGCGGCCGACGCCCGACAATCAGGTATTCTACGCCTACCGCGATCCAACAGACCCGGCCGCGATGCGCCTGCGGACCAACATCGCGCCGCGCAAAGGCGATAAAATCGCCTACGGTTACGGCCGGCGGCCCGCCTGCACCCTCTGCGACAGCGCCGATATGGCCTGCCCGGCATTTGTGCTGCCGCTC
>CAYWTJ010000004.1:0-30323 GCA_964460225.1 uncultured Planctomycetaceae bacterium
CAACCTATTTTCACGCGGAATACTCGATTGCGACGGCCGGCCTGCGGGACTGCTGGATGAGGGAATGCTTCTGCACGCGTTGAAAAGGAGCATCCGGCATCGTCCGCCGGTTGCGGAGAATTGCCGGGGGCGGAATTCTCCGGCGAACTCCTTGTCGCGGGAGTGTTGTCGGGCGTCTTTTCTGCGACCGGTGAGGGCTTGGGAACAGGCTGCGCGAGGGGGGGGATTGCATCTATCGAAGGACTCGGGGCATCGAAGGCGGTCAGGAGTACGCCGCCGGAGGCCAGCTCCCCGCAGGCGGTTTGCAGGCGAAGGGCTGCTTCCTGCACGAGTGAAAGAGCGTTCACCGCGTTGCCGGCGGTTGCAAACGCATCGCGGGTCTGATCGAGGTAGGCAATCAGGCCGGCCAGTTCCGCCGGCCCGGCAAGGCGGGCGTTGGCGCGAATTCCGTTGAGGGCGGGAATCGCCTGCTCCGCTTGACCGGTAGCCAGCACGTTCTGTAGCGTAGCCAGATGTTTTTGGGCTTCTGTCAAAAACAGTCCCAGCATGGAGGGATTCATCGGATGCTCCTTTTCAACGCGTGCAGAAGCATTCCCTCATCCAGCAGTCCCGCAGGCCGGCCGTCGCAATCGAGTATTCCGCGTGAAAATAGGTTGATTTCTGCCTGCGTTGCGGCAGGAACCGGCTTCACATGCGTTTGCGCATACCGGTGAATACCCGCCACTTCCTGTACCGGAAAAAGCCAGTCGCCATTTTCGTCGCCGATGACGCAAAAGAGCGTAGCCTGCTCCGGGGCGCGGGGAATTCCGAGCAGCGCCTCGAGGCTGACGCAGAGGCGGATCTCTCCCCGGATGCTGCAGAGTCCCGATAGTACCCCGTTGCGCAGATGGGGCAGGCAGCGAATCGGAGAGGCCGGGACAATCTCATGAAATATCGTCGTCGGCAGCGCCAGCCATTCCCCGCCGATTCGGAATACCACCGCTGAATACGGGCTGCGCTGGTTTTCTTCCCGCGTTTGGGCGACCATCTGCGTCCATTCCGACAACTGTGCCGGCGGAACAGGCTGGTCGAGCAGAACCCGCCCGGCCGCGCAGAAAACCGGGCAGTTGCGGCAATGAATCATCTCGGGAAGACGCGGACAGGTCCGGCTTCCGCTCACGCCTTCGGTCTGCCAGCAGGGCAGCGGGGCGAGCTCTGGGCGCTCTGCATTCTGGGCGCTCATCGCGGATTCTCCCGAGTGGTTTTGCGAAGCGCGAAAACGCCCTGCTCCCTAAGAGGAACCAGACCGCCCCCCGCAGCGCCGGAGAGTTCGGCATGCCCGGTGAAGAGCAGTCCCCCCGGTTGCAGGCGATCACGCAGGCGCTGCAAAAGCGTCATGCGCGCCTGTGAAAGGAGATAAATCAGCAGGTTGCGGCAAAAGATGAAGTCGTATTGCCCGAGAAAGGCGAACGTTCCGCCTTGATGCAGATTTGCCGCCCGAAAAAAAACGCCTTGGCGCACCTGTTCCCGGATGCGATACATTTCCGGCTGGTCGGGAACGGCCTGAATGTAATCGCAGAGGGCGGGCGCGGGCGTGCCGCGAAAGGCATGCGACCCGTATACGCCCCGTTCCGCCCGATCAATGGCCTCCTGACTCAGATCCACGCCGTCGATGTGATACGTGCGGATTCCAGCGCGACGCAATGCGATTGCCGCCGAGTACGCCTCTTCGCCGGTAGAGCAGGGGGCGCAGAGAATGCGCGGGGCGTGGGGAAGACCCTTTGCCTCGCGGGCGAGCAGATCAAATGCCGCCGGCTCGCGGAAGAACCAGGTCTCCGGGACCGCCATCTCGGACAGTAGCCGCGCCAGTTCGTCCGGCGCGTTCCGCACCCGGTTTTGATACGCTTCCGTGGTTGTCGTGCCGCAGGCAGCCATGCGCGCGCGCAGACCGGCGAGCAAATGCGCCTCCCCGAGAATCTCCGGAGCCATCCCGGTCTCGCTGATCAGTAGCTGCGAAAGCCAGCGTCCCTGTTCGGTCATCGTACGGCGGCCTCCCGCGCGAGGGCGAGAAGTTCGATCGCCCGGAATACGCTGCGCGTTCCGTGCGGCGTGTGCGCCAAACGAGCGTCCGCGCGGGGGCCGGCCGGTGCCGCAGCGGGCAAAAAATCCTCCTGCTTAAGGTCGATGGTATCGCTCACCCCCTCCGCCAGCACCCCGGCCGCCCACGGAAGCCCGCGTGGGGCGCTGTCCTCGCTGCCGGTGGCCGGAAGCGGCTGCGGCAGTAGTTCTTGCGGGGAGAGGCCCGCGCCGCGCAGGATCAGAATCCGCGTAGAGTACAGACGCGCACACGGAGCCTTGCCCAGCAGAAGGCCGAGGTCGATGACGGGCAGGGCGCAACCGCGATAATCCATGATGCCGGCAAAGCAGGAACCCGCCCCCGGAGCGGGACGCAGGGCAACCAAGGGGACCACCTCCGCCACATCAGCGGCGGGAATGGCGGCTGCCGTTTCCGGACAGTTCATCAGTAAATGCAGCATCGTCAAATCCGTTATCGGCGTCTACGGCAAGCAGGACAATTCACACCACCTTAAACCGGGCCACCTCATCCTTCATGGCGTCGGCCGCCGTGCGCAGTCCGCTTGCCGCCTCATTAAATTCACGGAACGAAGCCGCCAGATGCGCCGCCGAATCCTTTAGTTGGAGCATGGAGTCGCTGATCTGACGCGCCCCCAGCGATTGCATCTCCATTCCTTCGCTAACCTTCTGGAATTCCGGCGTCAGCTCCTGAACGCGGCCGATGACCTCTGTGAGCTGTCCGCCTACAGCGCCGCCGGTCTGGACGCTTGCGCGAACATCCTCGGCAAACCGGTCCATCGCCATCACCCCCGCCGCAACCGAGGCTTGCATTTCCTTGACGATCCGGCCGATGTCGAGGGTCGCCACGGCGGTCTGATCCGCCAGATGCCGGATTTCCCGCGCCACCACCGCAAAGCCCAGTCCGCTTTCGCCGGCTTTTTCTGCTTCAATAGCCGCGTTCAGCGAGAGCAGATTGGTTTGCTCCGCGACCTTGGTGATCGTTGTCACCACCGCGCCGATATTGCCCGTTTTTTCGTTGATGAGCGCCAGCTTTCCGGCGATCGAACGCGTTTCGTCCGAGAGGCGTTGCAGCATCGTTTCCATGCCGCCGATGCTGTCTTTGCCTTCCGCCGCCAGAGCGGCCGCGGCTCCCGCGTTGTCCTTCAGGTGGGTCATGGTACGCGCCAGTTCCTGCGATGTGGCGGAGATCTCCTGAATCGCCGCCGCGACGCGCGCGACATGGCCGCCGAAATCGTCCATGGTCGCCTCTTGCGCCTGCGAAGTCGCCCGGATCTGATTTGCCGATGACACCAGTTGCACACTTGAGCGTTGTGCTTGTTGTACCAGCGCCAGCAGGCTGCCGGTCATCCGTTCTGCCGAGTCGCGCAATTCCGCCGCTTCTCGCGTCCCTCCCGCATCGGCCGGCCGGTTGCCGTCGCCGGCGCTCAGGCTCTGTCGCGCGGCCACAAGGTCGCCGGTTGCGATCACGCCGAGCGTGCGGGTGATCTGGTTCAGCGGATGGATGATCCGCCGCAGAATCAGCCCCGCACAGGTCGCCGCGATCAGAAGCACCAGCAGGCTGCCGGCAATGCTGCTCAGGAGCATATAATTGAGGTTGTCGTCCATCTCGTCGGCGATATCCTGAAACGCATCATCGTAGACTCCGGCGAAAATGCACCAGTCGAAAGGCGCGAAATAGAGCGCGCCGGCGTTTTTCCAATGCGCTGGCTCCCCCTGCGCGCTTTTCCATTTGTAGCGGACCCTCTCCGGCGTGCTGTTCTTTGCGGACAGTGCGGTGTTGATGATCTGCCGCACCGGAAAATCGCCGTCGATGGCAATATCCCAAAGATTGTCGCCCTGCTTGTAGACATTCTGTTTGGACTGTCCCAGTACGACGACGCCCCGGTTGACGCCGGGCTGCGCGGCGACATCCTGTCCGCCGGCGTTCAGTATGCCGACATATCCGCTGTTGCCGGTTTCCAGCGTGGCGACCGAGGCCGTAATGCCGTCAACGATATCCTGCATATCCAGTCCGAGGCCGATCATGCCGATTACGTTCTTACTGTCGCCGGCCGCATAGAGCGGAAAGAAAAAGGCGGCAAATTTCCGGTTGCCGGCGTTCACAACCGAAAAGGACTCCCGGCCGGATAGAACCGCCGCCGTAATCGGCTGCCAGGCGGGGTCGGACGCAGACTGGTACAACCCGGCAGGGCGCCGGCCCGTGTCATCAAGCCAGGTGGCGGTAAGGCGAAGCATATCGCCGGCGGGATTCAGGCGCTGCCAGAAGGTGACCTGCATGCCGCTATGGCGCGCAAGGTCGTCACAGAGCGGGCTGGGTACGGCCGGGTCGGGATTCAGGGCGATCCGGGTTGATCCCAGAAAAATCCCCGGCAGTCGGACCCTCTTTTTTTCGCCCGTGCGCGCAGAGGTGATTTCATATTCATGCTCACCCTCCAGACGCAGGCCGCCGGCCGCACGCAGGTCGGCTTCCGCCCCTCCGCGAAGGCTGTGCATCTGTGCGTCGGTGCGCTGATAAAGCAGTTGGCACATCAGCCAGGTGCTGCGGGCAAGGCGGTCGCTCTGTTCCAGCGCTGCGGCGTTGGTGCGGCTGAGTACATCCTGCTTCATTTCCCGTTTTTGCAGGATGGTCAGCACCAGGGTTACCAGCATCTGGGCCAGCAACACCATGACCAGAAGGAACAGGATCTGCGTTTTTATGGTTCGTTTCGTCATTTGATTGTCCGAAAAGGCGTACAGCAAATAGTTTCGTCGGTTCCGGCCCGAGGCAAGGTTAGAATAAGAGGATTACGCTCTCCCGCTCCAGTAATCCGCTGGCTTTGATGAGGGACTCATATTTTGCCGGCAATGCCGCGCCAAAAAAATCCGCGCCGTCCACCACCGCGCCATCCAGAATGCAGCCATCCAAGTTTGCGCCCGAAAGATTCGCCCCCGAGAGATTGGCATTTCTCATGTCGCAATCCGAAAGGTTGGCCGAGCCGAGGTCGAATTGCGACAGGTTCAATCCCGAGAGGTTGAGGCGTTTTAAGTCGACCGATTGGGTCATGGGCGCATACCATTGATTCCAGCCGGAGGTGTCGTTGCGGGCGACGCATTCGGCAAAAATACGGTGGGCATTGTGGAAATGCTTGCGGATGCGCTGGATAGTAGCCGAAAATTCGTAGCCGCCGGGAATGCGCGAGGTCTTGGCGACGGTGGCGCTCAGCACATACTGCGACTCACCATCCACGCTGCGCGTCATGGTGACCGTTACCTCTATGCGCTGGCTGCGCGCTTGATCGCCAGGGCAGGTGAAGCGCAATTCCTGCTTGCCGATGTAACTGACCTGTGCGGGGAAGGTTGATTCCCGCCGGCCGGAGTTGTCGGAGAGGAGGCGGATTTGCGCCGGACACGCCGCCGCTCCTTTGTCCAGCAGAACCACACCGATTTTTTCGGTGTCCTCCGCCTGCTGCAGGCATTCCAGAAGGATCTCGATTTGCGAGTCTTTTTCCAGCATGGCGTCCAGATGGCTCCCTGTGCGGTAGAAGAACCGTTACCCGATAATCAGTAACAGTATCGTTTTTTTCATTGTTTTATGCAATCTGTAAAAGGCTTCGCGGGGAAAAAAGAGTGAAGGGAAAGAAAAAGTAAAAAAAATGGTTGTGCGCAACCGGACTTACGGCTAAACTTTTGTCGGTGAAATCAGGAAATTATGCTTGAATTCTATGCAAAGTGTTTCGCCGCGACGGGTGGCTGCGTTTATCCGTGCGGTCTGCTCCGGGTATGGTAAGTTCCTTACGGAATTTCATTTCTTTGGTCTTCAGAAGGAGTTGCACATGTCAGTCAGCTACAAATCTCTGGGTCTGATGAACACCCGCGCCATGTTCGCCAAGGCCGTCAAGGGCGGTTTTGCCATCCCCGCTTACAATTTCAACAACATGGAGCAGATGCAGGCTATCATCAGCGCTTGCGTAGAGACCCAGAGCCCGGTGATCCTTCAGGTCTCCGCCGGCGCCCGCAAATATGCCAACCAGACGCTTCTGCGCTATATGGCTCAGGGTGCGGTGGAGTATTCCAAGGAAATCAGCGGCGGCAAGGGCATTCCCATTTGTTTGCACCTCGACCACGGACCGGATTTCGAGACCTGCAAGTCCTGCGTGGACATGGGGTTCTCGTCGGTCATGATTGACGGCTCCCATCACCCCTACGATAAGAACGTCGAAGAGACCAAGAAGGTCGTAGAGTATGCCCACAAGTATGACGTGACCGTTGAGGGGGAACTGGGCGTTCTGGCCGGCGTCGAGGACGACGTCAAGGCCGAAAGCCACACCTATACGCAACCCGCTGAGGTTGAAGACTTTGTGAAGAAAACGGGCGTAGACAGCCTCGCCATCTCCATCGGCACCAGCCACGGCGCTTTCAAGTTCAAGCCCGGTCAGGACCCGAAGATCCGTCTCGACATTCTCGCTGAGATTGAGAAGCGTATTCCCGGTTTCCCGATTGTTCTGCACGGTTCCTCTTCGGTTCCGCAGGAGCAGGTCAAGATCATCAACGAGAACGGCGGCAAGCTCAAGGATGCGATTGGCATTGGCGAGGACCAGCTCCGTCTGGCCGCCAAGAGCGCGGTCTGCAAGATCAACATCGACTCCGATGGCCGTCTGGCGATGACTGCGGCGATCCGCAAGTACTTTAACGAGCACCCCGATCACTTTGATCCGCGTCAGTACCTCACTCCGGCGCGCGAGGCTCTCAAGCAGCTCTACATTCACAAGAACAACGCCGTTCTCGGTTCCTCCGGCCACGCGGAAGAGATCTTCCAGGCTGCCGGCGGCTGCGGCGCTGGTGGTTGTTCCTGCTGCGGGCACTAAAAAACAACGCCTTCGGGCACGGAACCTGCAAAATACGCGTACCCTGCCGGTCATGGCAGGGTACGTTTTTTACCTTTCGCGGTGAGCAACGGCTTAGGCTTCCGTTTTGGCAAGCGACGCAGCCAGATCGCTAAAGCGGAAGGGTTTATGAATAAAGCCCAGCGCACCCAGCTCCTGCAGTCTCCGCACCGACATGTCAGCGGTAAAACCGGACATGATCAGGATTTTTGCGTCGGGATCGATCCGCCGGATTTCGACAAAGGCATCCTCGCCGCTCATCTCCGGCATTACCAGATCCAGCAGCACGGCGCTGATCTTCTCCCGGTTGTCCCGGAAATGCGCCACCGCCTCCTTGCCGTTTTCTGCCAACAGGACGGTGAAGCCCAGCTTTTCCAGCATCAGCGTGATCGTGGTCCGGTTGATCTGTTCGTCGTCGGCGACCAGCACGCAGCCGCCCCGCAGTGTCCGGAGCGGTTCCGGCTGGTTGCCAATGACGCCGGTATATTCCGCTTCCAGCGGTAAATATAGCGTAAAGCTGGTGCCGATGCCGAGTTGCGACTCGACGGTCACCGCGCCGTGATGGGACTTCACCATCCCATACACCGCCGCTAACCCCAACCCCGTTCCCTTGCCGACCTCTTTGGTTGTGAAGAATGGTTCGAAAATTTTGCCCAGATTTTCCGGGCTGATTCCGCAACCGGTATCCCGGAATTGCACGACGATATACGCTCCCGGCAAAAGATCTGCGGAGATCCCCGCGCACCGGCTGGTGTCAAGATCCTCGCATGAGGTCGAAATCTCCAGGCGCCCCCCGTGCGTCATGGCATCGCGGGCATTGATGCCGAGATTCAGGAACCCGCTCTTGAGTTGCGACGGATCGCCTACGACCTGCCGGCGTCCGGCCTCCAGCCGCAAGCGGATCTGGATGCGCTTGTCGATGCTGCGCTCCAGTAGCAGCCGGACCTCCTCGAGAATTTCATGAACATCGACCGCAGTGGAAACCGCTTTTTCCTTACGCGCAAACGCCAGCAGTTTGTTGGTCAGTTCCGCTGCATTTCCGGCAGCCGAGAGAATGACCTTCACCAGCTTGGTCTGTTCGTCATTAAGGGTGCCAAGGTAGGTCAGCAGATCGGCCGAGCCGATGATCCCCCCCAACAGGTTGTTGAAATCGTGCGCGACGCCGCCCGCGAGCTGGCCGATGGAGTCCATCTTCTGGCTCTGCATGAGTTGTTCTTCCAGCAGGCGGGTCTCGGTGATGTCCCGCCCCTCCGGGATGACCATGACGATCTCATGCGAGTCGTCAAAAACGGGCTTGAGCGAAAAATCCAGCCAGACGCGTTTGCCGTTTGGTGAGGCGTTCAGACAGTGATAGCGGACCGTTTCTCCGCTCATGCAGCGCCGGAACGACTCCTTCAACCTCCGCTGTTCCTCCGGCATTTCCTGCCACCAGGGTGTGTCCCAAAAGGGTCTGCCCAAGACCTCGGACTCTGTAGCCGCAATTGCCTGCAGCGAGGTTTGATTGGCCGCCAGCACCCGCCCTTGCCGATCCAGAATTCCGGTAAATTGATAGCTGTTGTCAAAGATGGCATGCAGCTTGCGCTCACTGTTCTTCAACGCTTCGTTTTGCCGGTAAAACTGCGTGACGTCGCGCACGATGCCGACGATGCCGCCTTGCCCGTCCTCCGCGTCGATCAGCGATAGTCCCAACTCCAGCCACCGTTCCCCTTCCGGTGTTTCCGCAGGAGCGCATTCCGTTACGGCCAGTTCCACGGGGAAGACGATCTGCAAATTCAGAACACCGCCCGGCGTCAGATTGCTCAGCCACAGGCGCAAATCCTCCGCCGTCGCCGCCGGCAGCAGCTCCGGCAGAATGCTGCCCGCCAGCGCTTCCGGCTCCACGCCTAATAACTCGCCCGCGGTCAGGTTGGCATCGCTCACGCGCAGTTCCGGCAGTTCCAGCAGGAGAATTCCCTCATGGGCGCGGTTGAGCAATTTTTTATAGCGCTCCAGCTCATCCACCCGGTGCTGCAGCACCGGATAGTAGCTCTTGCGCATCGACTGATTGCCCATCCCCATGATCCGGGCGCGAAGTTCTTGCTTGTCCGGCTGGGGGGCTTCGGGTTCGTTCGCCATCACGGTTCTTCCGCTACAGGGCCTCTTGATAAATGGTCTTGATGTCTTCCGACTTTGCCGAACGCGGATTGGTCACCAGACAGGGGTCCACCACGGCATGCGCGACCAACTCGTTCAACTCGGAGTGCCCCACTCCGCGTGACGAAAGTGTTCCGCCGATTCCCGCCCGTTCACGAAGTTCCGTCACATGGTCGACCAGCCGCTCCTGCAGCGAATGTCCGGGCGATTGGGGCACATCCAGCGTCAGCGCAAGTTGCTCATAGCGCTGCTTTGCCGCCGGGAAGTTAAAGTTGATTACATGCTCCAGTAACAGCGCGTTGCACTCCCCGTGCGGCAGGTCCAGATAGCCGCCCAGACTGTGCGCCATCGCATGCACCGCCCCCAGGCTCGCGTTGGAAAACGCCAGTCCCGCCTCCAGACATGCCAGCGCCATTTGCTGGCGTGCGCTCGCCGCTCCGGCGTTCGCAACCGCCGGCAACAGATAGCGCCCCACCAGCTCCACGGCCTTGAGCGCATGCAGATCGGTGAGGGCGCTTCCGGCGTTTGAGACATACGCTTCGACCGCATGCGTCAGCGCATCCATACCCGTGCAGGCCACCAGGAAGGGCGGCAGTGTCCGCAGTACGTCCGGGTCAATCAGCGACACATCCGGTACGATCGCCTTGCTGATGATCGCCACCTTGCAGCGCTGCCGGGTATCGGTAATAATTGCAAATTGCGAGACATCCGCCGCTGCGCCAGCGGTGGTGGGAACGCAGATCAGCGGTGGACAGGGCTGGGCGATGGTGTCGACGCCGATATAGTCCAGAATGTTTCCGCCATTGCCGGCAACAACGCCGATGCCCTTGGCGCAGTCGACCACACTGCCGCCGCCGATGGCGAGAATCGAATCGCAGCGATTGGCCGAAAAAAACTCCCAACCGGCCATCACCTCATGGTCCTTGGGATTTTGGGTCAGTTCGGAAAACAGCACGAAATCCAGTCCCGCCTCCGTCAGTTGTTGCATCATCTCCTGCGTCCAGCCGGCCGCAAGCACCCCCGGATCGCTGACCAGCAGGATCTTGCGGCAGCCAAAATTAGCCGCGTATTTCGCCGCCTGCATCCGCGCACCCGGCCCGAAAACCAGCTCCGGGGCGACAAATTTCCGCAGCTCCAGATCCAGACGATCCGACATTTTTCTCTCCTCCTGCGCGAACTTTCATCTTTTGCATACCCGATGCCCTCACTATAACGGCATGCGTTTTTTTCCACAAGTGCAAACATCTGCTCCACGGTCGCCGGGGCGCGAAAATTCGGCACCGCCAGAAAGCCAAAATCGCCAGAAATCGGTTGCGTATATAGGAATGGTATGGTATAGTACGGCTGGCGTTTGCCAATGTCCGGGATATGTTTGAGTGTTTCCGTACGATCCCTTACGAGCCGTCAAAAAAGGATAGATCACATGAAACGTTTTATGGACGAGAACTTCCTCTTGCATTCCCCGGCAGCCGAGCGCCTGTACCACGAGTATGCCAAAGCCCAGCCGATCATTGATTATCACTGCCACCTCAACCCGCGCGAGGTGGCGGAGAACAAGTCTTTTGCCTGTCTTGGCGAGGCGTGGCTGGGGGGCGACCATTATAAGTGGCGTGCCATGCGCACCAATGGTGTCGCAGAAGAGTACTGCACCGGAACCCGGCCCTTCAAGGAAAAGTTTCTGAAATGGGCGGAGACGATCTCAGTCGCGGTGCGTAACCCGCTGCATCATTGGGCGCATCTGGAATTGCAGCGTTTCTTCGGTGTGAAAGAGGTGCTTGGTCCGCAGACCGCCGAGAAAATTTATGAGGAATGCTCCGCCAAGCTGCGCACGCCGGAGTTCTCCGCCCGCAGTCTGATGACCCGCATGAAGGTCAAGCTCGTCTGCACCACCGACGATCCCATCGACAGTCTCGAATATCACAAGCAGGTTGCGGCCGAAGGGTTTGCCGTCAAGATGCTGCCGACCTTCCGCCCGGACAAGGCGATGGCCGTGGACAAGCCGGCGATGTTCCCCGGTTATATCGCGCAACTGTCTGCCGCCAGCGGCGTCTGCATCAAGACCTTCGGCGATCTGCTGGACGCGATCGACAAGCGCCATGCGTATTTCCATGCCGCCGGCTGCCGACTCTCCGATCACGGCATCGAGTACGTCCCGGCCGCATCCGCGACCCCGGCGGAACTGGACGCGATTCTGACCAAAGGACTCGCCGGACAGCCGGTGACCCTTGCCGAGGCCGAGGCGTTCAAGGCCGTCTTCCTGTACGAGGTCGCGAAGATGAACCACGCACGCGGCTGGGTGCAGCAGTTCCACGTCGGCGTCTTCCGCAACAACAATACCCGGCTCTTCAAGACGCTGGGACCGGATATCGGCTGCGATTCGATCGCCGACTATCGGCAGGGGCCGGGGCTGATCCAGCTCTTCGACAGCCTCGACAGCACCAGCCAGCTCGCCAAGACCGTGCTGTACAACATCAACCCTGTCGACAACGAGCTGTTTGCGACGATGATGGGCAACTATCAGGACGGTTCGTGCCCCGGCAAGATGCAGTTTGGCGCGGCGTGGTGGTTCCTCGACCAGAAGGACGGGATGGAGAAGCAGCTCAACGCGCTCTCGGCGCTGGGACTGCTCAGCCGCTTCATCGGGATGCTGACCGACTCGCGTAGTTTCCTGTCGTACCCGCGGCACGAGTACTTCCGCCGGATTCTCTGCAACCTGATCGGCGCGGAGATGGAGCGCGGCGAGCTTCCCGGCGACTTCGATCTTCTGGGTGGCATCGTGGCCGACATTTCATATAATAACGCGAAGAATTATCTGGGAATTGCGTTGTAACGCGGCGACGGATTCCAGTCCCCTTCCTCCAGCGGAGATGCGCTTTGTTCGGAGTTCCGGCAAAAGAAAACCTGCTCAAGTACGAGCGGATCATTGAAGAGTTGAAGGAAGCGGTCCGGGTCGGGAATTTCCGCCTCGGCAAGGCCGTGCCGTCGATCACTGCCGTCAGTCGCGAACTCGGCTGCTCGCGCGAAACCGTCGTCAAGGCGTATGACATCCTCAAAAAGGAGGGCGTCCTCGACTCCCGCCCCGGCAAGGGGTTCTTCATCGCCAGCGAAAAGATCGCCAATTGTCCGCGCGTGTTTCTGCTGCTGAACAACCTCACTCCGTACATGGAGGTGTTGTACAACGCCTTCATGGGCGCGCTCGCCGACCGTGCAATCGTCGACGTATTCTTCCATCATAACCGCATCGAAATCTTCGAGAAGTTGCTGCGCGACAACCGGGGCCGCTATTTCAGCTACATCGTCAAGCCCTTCGCGCATAAAAAAGTGCCCGATGCTCTGCGGGAGCTATCCCCGGCCGATACGCTGATTCTGGACCGGCGCGAGGGCCTCGGCGACGGACGCTCGCACATTGCTCAGGACTTCCGCGCCGATCTCTATGCCAGCCTTGAGCAAGGGCGCACCCGTCTGGCGCGCTACCAGAAGATCGTGCTCGTCTATTCGCCCAAACAGATTCATCCGGCGGTCTGCGTCGAAGCGTTTCGCAAATTCCTGCACGACAGCGGCCTGTCCGGCGAGGTGGTCGAACGCATCCGCCCCGGCGAGGTTGCGCAAGGGACGGCGTATCTGACGATCACCGATGAAGATCTGGTGTCGGTGTTGACGGGCTGCCGGTCGCAGGGCTGGCTGCCGGGGCAGCAGGTCGGGATCATCTCCTACAATGACACCCCGCTCAAGGAGTTTGTCTGCGGGGGGCTGACGGTGATTTCGGCGGACTTCGCCCGGATGGGGCGCGAGGCCGCGACCTTCGCCCTCACCAAGCAGCCGGTGCAGACGGATGAATTCGCCCGGCTGATCGAACGCGCATCGCTGTAATGACTTGCAATTTCTACCGTTTTCCCCTATCCTTTGCAGCAGTAACGCGCGGCAGGGCTGCGACCGCTGCGCAACGCAAACAAAGGGAAGATCATGCCAAACCGCTCCGGCTGCCTCATCGCGCTGCTTGTGTTTATTGCCCTTGCCAATTTAGCGGGCCTGTATCTTTACATCGACGCCCAAAGCCGCTTCACCCAAGCTCTCGCCCATAACACCGAACAGCTTGACCGTTTCGAAAGTCTTTTGGAGCGCCTTTACGTTCAGCCAGTTTCGCCGCAAGCACCTTCAAGCACGGTCCCATCACCTTCCTCTGTGCAAGCTACCCCGGCCATGCAGGCACCCCTAACAACTGGTGAACCAGCCGCCTTTGCCAACAGTGAATTCCGTCAGGTGCAAGCTGCCTACGGCGGCAAACGCGTTACTTCGACCTCGACCTTCTCTGGGAATTTCAACTCGATTGTTCAGAACGAATCGGTCACGAGCGAGGTCTGGTCCCTCTGCAACGACGATTTGGCCCGACGCAATTTTATGGACCCGCAAAAATTTCAGCCGCTGATGGCCGAACGTTGGTCGGTTACGCCCGATGGCCTGATTTATGAGATTACGCTCCGCAAAGGCATGATGTGGCATCCTTTTACCGACCCCGTGACGAAAGCGGATGTTCCTGCAAAAGAGGTCACCTCCGACGACTTCGTGTTCTATTGGGACACGTTGAGGAATCCGGATGTGCAATGCGAGCCGCAGCGGGTTTATTTGCAACTGATGAAGGGGATCGAAGCAACCGGCCGTTATACAATCCGCGTAACATGGAAAGAGCCATACAGCAAATCCGAAGAGGTGACCCTCGGCCTGTCGCCGCTGCCCCGGCACTATTACCGCCCCGATGCGGCGACATCCGACAAGGAGTTTGCCCAGCAGATGAACTCCGGTCTGCGCAACCAGTTCATCGTCGGCTGCGGCCCGTTCCGTTTCGCGGAATACAAGACCAACGAATTCATCCGGCTTGAGCGATACGAGGACTACTACGGCCCGAAGCCATACCTGAAGTCGCTGGTGATGAAGGTCATTCCGGAACCCAGCATCGCCTTTCTGGAACTGAAAAAAGGCGGAATTGATGATTTGCAGCTCCAGCCGGAGCAGTGGGTGAAAGAAGCCCTGCCGCCGCTGTTCCACACCGTAACCCCGAACATCGGCACAGCAATTGCAGACAGCGCAGCGTGGGACGATCTCAAGCAGGCCGGCAAGCTCCCCTCGGATGCGAAGCTTGAAAATTACCAATACGAGCGGTCCGCCGCTCCGTGGTATTACATTGGCTACAATCAGCGCAATCCCCTTTTTCAGGACAAGGCCACCCGACAGGCTTTTGCCTGCATGACGAATCGCCCGCGCATCATCAAGGAGGTGTTCTACGACCTCGCCAAACCCGTAGATGGCCCCTTCACCTGGAACTGTCCCTATGCAGACCCGTCGATCAAGCCATTTGACTTCAACCCGGCACGCGCAAAAGAGTTGCTCAAGAGCGCGGGTTGGGCGGACACCGACGGCGACGGGATACTTGACAAACAGATCAACGGCAAAAAGACCGACCTTACGTTCAACCTGATGATCGCGCAGGTCAGCGTCAACGGTCGGAAAATTTCCACCATTCTGCAGGCCGACATGGCAAAGGTCGGAATCAAGCTGCAGGTGCAGCCGCTGGAATGGGCCGTGATGGGACAGCGCCTGAACAAGCATGAATTCGATGCTTGCCTGCTGGGCTGGACTGGAACACTGGAACCGGACCCCTTCCAAATCTGGCACAGCTCGCAGGCGGACATCACCGACACGAGCAATCACATCGGCTACAAAAACAAGCACGTCGATGAATTGATCGACCAGGGCCGCCGCACCGTGGACAAAGCCAAACGCACCGTAATCTACCGGGAATTTTTCCGCGTCATTCAGGAAGATCAGCCTTACACCTTCCTCGTCTCGCCGACGGCATTGCTTACACAAAGCGCCCGCTTCCGGAATGCCCGCGTTTACGGGTTGGGGATGGATGGGGAACATCTCCAGTGGCTGCCGCTGCGGTTGCAGGGGGAATAATGCTCGGATATATTCTCAAGCGGCTTATTCTGATGCTGCCGACGCTCTTCATCATCACCATCCTTTCCTATATGATGATGAGACTGGCGCCCGGCGATCCGGTGAGAGCGAATATGCTTGCCACCACCGGAGCCAACGCTGACGGCGCACGCAAAGAGGGCGAGTCCGAGGCCGCGAAAAAAAACCGTCAATACTACGGTCTCGACAAGCCGTGGCTGGTCGGATACTGGCAGTGGCTGACGGGCAATCCGAATATCTCCGGCAGCAAGGGCGTTCTGCGCGGCGATTTCGGCATCTCCCTCACCGTCAGTCTCGGCAAGCCGGTATCGGAACTCCTGCTGGAACGCCTGCCGCCTACCCTCAAGCTTAACTTCTGGTCGGTGGGGCTGATCTACCTCATCGCCATACCCTGCGGCATCTATTCCGCCGTCCGCCGTAACTCGCTGCTCGACCGCGCCAGCTCCTTCTTCTTTCTGTTGCTCTACTCGCTGCCGAGTTTCTGGGTGGGCCTGCTGCTCATCATCGCCGCCGGAAAATTTCTCCCGTGGTGGCCGACGCAAGGGCTGACCGCCTCGGTCCCGCTGACGACCAGCTACTGGGAAGAACTGGGGCGCACTGCGCTCTGCTACGTGCTGCCGGTGATCTGCCTCTCCTACGGCTCGCTCGCGTTCCTCAGCCGCTACGCCCGCACCGCGATGCTCGACGTCATCCGGCAGGACTACATCCGCACTGCGCGCGCCAAGGGGTTGTCCGAGCCGGTGGTCGTCTTCAAACATGCGCTGCGCAACGGGTTGATCCCGCTGATTACGATGTTCTCCGGACTGTTGCCGGGGCTGGTGGCGGGCAGCGTGTTCACCGAATTTATCTTCCGGATTCCGGGGATGGGAATGCTGGGGTTGGAGGCGATCAACAGCCGCGACTATCCGCTGCTGATGACGATCTTCGGGCTGAGCGCGGTGCTGACGCTGGTGGGCATCCTGCTCAGCGACCTCACCTACTGCCTTGTCGATCCCAGAATCTCGCTGGACAAGCAGCAGGACTGATCGTGTTTTTCGCTCCATAGCGCGGCCGGGGGGGGCGGTTTTAAGGAGAAATACATGGGGATAATCCATCCTGAAATCCGGCGACGAATTCTTTATGAAGAATATCTCGCAGCGGAAAAAGAGATCATGCGTGCTTGCGCCGCTGCGATTGCGGCCAAGAAGCAGGAAATCGACGACATCAAGCTGAAAGCGAAAGAAGCGCGCAAAGAGCTGAAAGCGACGCATGAAGAGAACCTCCGCAGGAGTGGCCTTGAATGATGCGGAGGAAGCCCGCAGCGCGGCCGCGATGAGCGGAGTGGAACCGGATCAGTCACGCAGAAGGACGGATATGAGCAGCCAGACCGCCGAGGTGCAAACGTCACTCCCGCCGCAACCAGTCCAACGCTGGTCCGACGGCGCCGGGTATTGGCCGCTGGTTTGGCGGCAATACAAGCGCAACCGCATCGCGATGGCGGGGCTCGTTCTGGCAAGCGGATTTTTTCTGCTGGCTATTCTTGCGCCGTTGCTGGCCGGGCGTCTGCCGTTTGTCTGGACCGATGCGCAGGGTGTCACCAGTTATCCCTTTTTCCGCGAATACTTCGCCCCGGCCGATTCGCGCGAATTTCTGCTGGAGCGTTTTTTCAATTACTTTTGTCTGCTGCTGCCTGCTTCGGGGCTGCTCCTCGCCTTCTTCCGCAAACGCGCCGCACTCTGTAAGTGGCTGATCGCGGGCGCGGCGCTGGCGCTTCTGCTTCCGTTTTTCCTGACGCAGCAGCGCAATCAGCCGCAGGACTATCAGGTGTTGCAGCAGGAGGGCAAAGGGCACGGCGCGTTCCCGCTCATCCCTTACGGCCCCTATCAGCAAAACCTCTTCGCGCCCAAAATGCCCCCTACCTGGACGATCCGTCAACCCGCCGCCAACGCGCCGGAGGAGGAGAAGGCGACCTATGCGCTGCACGCGCAGATGCTGGAGCGCGCCTTCGGCTACAGTCTGCTGGGATCGGATGAGGTTGGCCGCGATGTGCTGGTGCGTCTGCTTTATGGCGCGCGCGTCTCGCTGGCGGTGGGGTTCGTGTCGGTCGGCTTGGCGACGCTGCTGGGGCTACTGATCGGCGCGCTGGCGGGATACTACGGCGGCTGGATCGACATCCTGATCTGCCGGGCGATGGAAATCATGATGTGCTTTCCGACCTTTTTCCTGATCCTGACGATCATCGCCATCCTCGATCAGCGTTCGATCCTCAACATCATGCTCGTGATCGGTCTGACCGGCTGGACGGGGGCGGCGCAGGTGATCCGCGGCGAGATCTTCAAGCAGCGTAAACTGGATTATGTGGCGGGGGCGCGCGCTGCCGGTGCCAGTGACGCCCGCATCATCTTCCGGCACATTCTACCCAACGCCATCAATCCGGTGCTGGTGGGCGTGTCGTTTGGCATTGCTTCGGCGATTCTGACCGAGAGCGGCCTGTCCTTCCTCGGCCTCGGGGTGAGTGCGCCGACGGCGACCTGGGGAGAGCTGCTGCATGAGGGGTGGGAGAGCCCGATGATTAACTGGTGGCTGAGCGTTTTCCCCGGCGCGGCGATTTTCTTTGCGATGAGCTCCTACAACCTTGTTGGTGAAGGGCTGCGCGACGCGATGGACCCCCGCTTGCGTTCCTGATGACCAGCCAAAACATACCGTTTTGCGCCTAACGGGGATGTATGCCTTGTGAGCAGGCGCACATGCGGCGTGATTCCGTAAGGCAGGCGGGGGATTATTCCGGCGCGGGGGGCTCGTCGGTAAAATAGTCCGCGCAGGGCAGGTCGTCCCGGATCGCCTGCTTGAGGGCGTTGCTGGGCAGGTGCAGCATCCGGTGCATAAGGCTGCGGGCGAATTTGCGGTAGCGCTCACGCAGCCCCGGCGGGAGATCCGGCCAGTCCCGATCGAGCGCGGTGAATTCCTCATCCAGCCAGTGATGGGCGTCTTGCCGCCAGCGGGCGATGCAGCGCTCCTGATTTCCGGCCAGCGCGCAACGCCAGAAGCGCAACGATTCTTCGTGCAGGCGATCGGACAATGCGGCCTGTTCTCCGTCGGCTGCCGAAATTCCCTGCGCACCGGCAAGATCATCCACCGTAAACAGCCGTGTCCCAGGCAGCGCTCCGCAGGCTGCGGCGATGTTGCGCGGCACCGACAGATCCGCCATCACCAAGCGTTGGCGGCGTTGTTGCAGGTGTTGCGGATGGATCAAGATGTGCGGAGCGCCCGTAGCGCAGATCAGTACGTCGCAACCGGCGATCAACGCCGGAAGGTCGTCGCTGTTGCGGATGCTCCAGCGGGGAAAGAGCTTTCCCGTCTCGGTCGGTCGCCGGCTGATGATCGTTCCCGGCGTTGCTCCCGCTTCCTCCAGCGCCCGCACAAGCGCCGCGCCTACCGTTCCGGTTCCCCAAACCAGATAAGCCGACCGGGAAAAATCCGCATTTCCCTGCAGATGGCGGATGTAGTCAACCGCGACACTGGCGACGGAAACGCGAAAGCGGCCAAGTGCGGTTCCGGTGCGAATCTGTTTGGCGAGGGAGAACGCCCGCTGAAAGGTGCGGTTGAGCAGTTTGCCCGTGGTGTCGGCGGCAACCGCATCGGCGTATGCGGCCTTGAGCTGCCCGAGAATTTCGGTTTCTCCGATGATGAGCGAGCGCAGGCCGCACGCCAACGCAAACAGATGTTCCGCCACTTCTTCTTTTTGGTAGAGTACCCCCGCGTTGCGGATTTCAGCGGCTTGCCGTTCTTTAAATTCGGCCAGCAGCAGGATTGCGAAGTCTGCAACGGGGCGCGGTTCGGAGTTTTTTCTGGTCGGGACGGTCTTGCCGGATGCGTCTGCCGAAGGCGCGGGGGCGCCCTTCGATGCCTGAACTCCGGCGGCAGGCAGGTCGAATTCGGCTGCCGGAGGCGGCGTCTGGCCGGTGGGCAAAACGTAATAGATTTCGGTGCGGTTGCAGGTGCAGAGGGTGAGCGCCTCCTTTGCCCCGGCAGCGATAAACATTCGCCGCAATTGTCCGCGTTCATGCGCGTCAAGGGCGAAATGTTCCCGGACATTCAGGTCGGCGCGATCAAAGGCGAGGGAGTAGCAGAACAGGTTCATATCCGTTGCCGCGCGGGCCGGCGAATTTCCGCGTCTCCGGGGAGGCACATCAGGCGTGCCGTGTGGATGGTTCCGCGGAGTACGGTGCGCGCGTTCCTATTTCTTTGCAGGCGACAGATATTCATCCGTCTGGAAGGTGAAAATATCTACCGTCGGCAGACGGTAGGCATCGGGACGCATGCCCGCGCGCTTGCTGGCGAAGGAGAGCATATCCTCTTCGTTCCAGCGGTGCGCCCGCGCCGTGCAGGGCAGCACCGTGCAGCGGGAGCCGTTTTTGGCGATCACAATGCCGTCGCCGTTTTTGACCTGCGTCCAGTTGTCCGCGGTTTTGAAGTCGCGCAGGATGGAGACAATCACCTTGCAGCGCTGCGCCTGCTCGGGGCTGAGCCGCTGCGGCATTTGCGGGTCTTCGCCCAGCGCGCACATCCGCGCCGCTTCCGAGGCCGCCACCAGCAGCCGCTGCTGCGGGCCTAAAAAGCCCATGCTCGCCAGATGTGTGCCATTTTCATCAAAGACGGTCACATACACCGCCCGCTTCTTGAGCAGTTCCGGACTCTTCGGGTAGGGCGTATCATAACGTGCTTGCGCCGCCGCGGACTCCAGACTGTCCCGGACGATCTGGATCAGTTCGTTTTCGGCTTCCGGCGAGAGCCGGCCGGAGACGGTTTGCAGGAGTTCTTCCGCCGGTCTCGGTCGTACCGCTGAGCGTTCGGAGAATGCCCCCGCCACGCAACCGGTAAAGAGCGGCGCATAGGGAATCTGCCGAACCGAGGTATGCCCCAGCCAGGTCGCGGTGTCCATCTCCAGTTGCAGCGCCGCCAGCACGCCCGCCATCACCACGCGCGGGGAATCCATGATGCCGGAGTTCGGCAGCATCCTCGCATCGCGGAATTTGCAGGTATTGTTGATGATGTTGAGGTCCATCGTCGAGAGCGCGGTCAGGGTCTTGAGGTCGAGGTCACCGGTTTCATTTTCACTGGCGAGGCCGTAGGCCAGGTTGCTGATGACAATCATCACTGCGCCTTCGGGGCGCGTGACCTCCGCTAATGCCTGCGCGACCTTGATCTCCTCCTCCTTGTCGCGCGGCGCGATCAGCACCGGCACGATGGTCGCCTCGGGGAGGAAGTGCTGGATCAGCAGTACGTTGGTTTCGATCGATGCGTCGCGGCCATGAGCGTTGGCGTCGAATTTGAAGAGCGGATTTTTCAAAAGTTTCATCGTTGCAATCGCGTTGATGTTGGTCAGCGCGACCGGCGTGGCGTAGGCGCCGTTGGGCCAGACAGAAGCAACGAGGCGCAGATCCTCGCAGTGCGCCCGCGAGACGAGAATCAGCGTTCGCGCCCCGCCGTTGTCGCGGATGTGCCGGTATACCTTCGCCGCCACCGGTAGCGCCTTGTCAATCGAGCCCCACGGCGCGAGATAAACCTTGGCGACTCCGGGGACCGGCGGCAGCGCCTGCGGCTCGTCCAGCGAAGCCAGTTGGCGCAGCAGAAGCTGCTTGTCGGGGCCATAGTAGACATGCACCCCCATCGGTTGGCGAATATTCTGGGGGTAGGACGGCAGACGCAGGAATACCGTCTGCGGATCGACCGGACGTTCGGGCTTGACGGCCGGATCGGGCTGTCCGCCCTCTGCGGCGCGAGTGGATAGCCGGTTGTCGTCGGGCTGGTTGAAGAGTGCCGGCGGCCGTTTGTCGTCCAACGGCGTATCGCCATCGAAGGCGTGCGCCAGCGTCCCGCAGACGATTGCCGCGAAGAATACGACCAGACGACCGCAAAGTTTGCTCATCTTCTCTCCGTATTCACAGTCTTGCTCGGCCGTTCTGCGGCCGGTCCTCAGTTCTCGCCCGCCTGCGCCGCGCCGCTGACGAGGTAGAGCACCGCCATGCGGATGGTGACGCCGTTTTCAACCTGCCGCAGGATGACGCTCTGCGGGCCGTCGGCCACTTCGGGCGAGAGTTCGATGCCGCGGTTGACCGGTCCCGGATGCATCACCACCAGATCTTCCCGACCCAGTCGGCGCAGGCGTTCGGCGGTAAGTCCGAAGAGCCGGGTGTATTCGCGCACGCTCGGGAAGGGACTGACGCCGCTTTGCCGCTCGAACTGGATGCGCAGCATGTTTAAAAAGTCGCAGGACTTGATCGCCTCGTCCATGTTGTTGCTGACCTCGACGCCCATCCGCTCGATTTCCGGCGGGATCATCGTGGTCGGCCCGACGACCATGACCTTCGCCCCCAGCTTGGTCAGCCCCCAGATGTTGCTGCGCGCCACGCGACTGTGGCTGATGTCGCCGACGATGCCGACCTTGAGATCGCTGAAGTCGCGCCAGCGGCCGCTTTTTTGCATGACCTCGCGGATGGTGTACAGATCCAGCAGCGCCTGCGTCGGGTGTTCGTGCTGACCGTCCCCGGCGTTGACCACGCTGCAGCCGACGCTCTCGCTTAGCAGACGCGCCGAGCCGGAGGCATGATGGCGCAGAACCATGACATCCACCCCCATCGCCTCAATGTTGCGCGCGGTGTCGATCAGGGTCTCGCCCTTTTGCACCGAAGAGCCGCTCTTGCTGAAGGAAAGAATATCCGCCGAGAGTCTCCGCTCGGCAACGGTAAAGGATAGGTTGGTTCGGGTCGATGGTTCGTAGAACATGTTCACCACCGTCCGGCCCTGAAGCGCGGGGAGTTTTTTGATCGTCCGCGACGAGACGTCCTTAAACTGGTCTGCGGTCTCCAGAATATGCCGGATTTCGTCGGCCGTCAGCTCCTCCAGTCCCAGTAAATGCTTGCGCGTCCAGTTCACCGCTGTCGCCTCCTGAAGGGATATGAAAATCCGCCCTTTCGTTGAATTCTACGCATATCGCCGGCCCCGAGCAATCGCCAGCCACCGGCCAATAGACAAAAAAACGCCGCAAACGGCGTTTTTTTGTGGATGGAATCACGGCTCCGGATCGCCTTCCCCGACGATGAATACCGCGTCCTCGCGCTGGTCCGTCTTCTGCAGCTTGACCCGCACCCAGCCGCCTTTGGCGACGTCAATGCGGGCACCGGTGATGTCCGGTTGGATCGGGAGTTCGCGCCCCCCGCGGTCGACCATCACGCAGAGACGGATGCAGGCCGGACGGCCGTAATGCAGCAGCCCGTCGATCGCCGCCCGGACGCTGCGGCCGGTCAGCAACACATCGTCGACCAGAATTACCGCCCGGTCGGTGATGTCAAAATTGATCTCGGTGGGTTTGAGAATCTTCAATCCCGCGCCGGTGTGCAGATCGTCGCGGAAGAGGGTCGGGTCGAGATAGCCGACGTCGTTGGCTATGCCGCGCTCGCTCAGGATTTCCCCAAGCCGGTCGGCCATCTCCGCGCCACGGGTCTGGATGCCGATAAGGGCCAGTCCGCCCGCCCGCAGCTTGTCGGCCGCAATTTCGCCGGCCATTCGCTCGAATGTTCCTGTCACCCAATACCGGTCATAAATTTTTGTTGGCATCGCAGAACCTTAGCAATCGTGGGAAAGACTTGTGGCAAACGGTGCAAAGTACGTGCTCCCGTACCATTCGTCTGTCGCTGTCACAAGTCGGACTTCCACCTTGCCTTGTCGCAACTACTGGCGTCACGGCAGACATCGCACCCTCCGGAGCGTGTCCGCCCCGAGGCTCCGGCCTATTTTACCGCCGGAACCTGATTCAGGAACCAGAGCATGTAAAAGGCCAGCGGATACATTACGCCGCAGATTACCAGAACCCACAGCGGCAGCTTTTTGGGGGCAGGGGGGAGGATCTTATCGCTGTTCTCCACCCGAATCCGGGCCGGGCTGCGCAGCAGAGATTCCACCAGTTGCCTGATTCGGACGCTGCCTCCGATCTGCCGGGCGGTCAGGGCATATTCGCAGTTGTAGCGTTTGCGGAATTTGTCAAAGAACTTGTCGGCTTCCGGGCTGAGTTCCCCGAGGAGTTCCGTCTTGAGGCTGATGCCGACAAAGCCCTCGCCGGACTTGGGTTCTGTTTTGTAGGCAACGCGCTTGAGGGCTTTGCGCGGGAAGGCGAGATTGCCCTTGCCGTCGCGCCAGAGCACCGAAAGATTGCGCTTGTCAGCCCCGACCTGATAGTGCATCCGGCGCAGAACCAACGAGAGCGCCAGTTCAACGAGGATGCCGAAGAAGAAGAGGAAGAAGAGCGCCAGCGCCGACCAGCAGACGATTTTTTCCGCGATGTGGATGGGACGGGCAGCGGTCAGAAAGCCGATGGCGAGGATCAGCGCCCAGCCGAGGCAGAAGATTTTCTGTTTGGTTTTCTTCGCCACATGGCTTTCCTTCAGAAAGTCCAGCGGCTCGCATTTGAAGTTTTCCATCGGAACCTGTGATCCTTCTCTTCGATTCTGGGGCATAGTTTGGTTGTGCGAGAGATCCGAATCAGGCGGCCGTTAAGACAGCGACTGTTCGCGGCCGGGTCCGAAGCTGGCGGTCGCAATCGGCGCACCGCAGTAATCCGAAATCAATTTCAGATAGTTCTGCGCGCTCTGCGGCAGATCCGCGATCTTCTTGCATTTCGACAGGTCGCTCTTCCAGCCGGGGAAGGTCTCGTAAACCGGCCGGCACTTCTCCAGCAGCTCGATCGATGCCGGATAGCCCTTGATCGCCCGTCCGTCCACCGTGTAGCCCGTGCAGACCTTCAACTCGTCGAATTCCGACAGGATGTCCATCTTTGTAATGTGCAGGTGCGTGATCCCGTTGATGCGCGTGGAGTAGCGCGCCACCACCAGATCCAGCCAGCCGCAGCGGCGCGGGCGGCCGGTGGTGGTGCCGAACTCGTCCCAGTGCTTGCTGCCGTCGCCGCGCAGCCGGTTGCCGAGGTCGCCCTCCAGCTCGGTCGGGAACGGCCCCGCTCCCACGCGGGTCGTGAACGCCTTCAGCACGCCATGCACAGTCTTGATCGTCCACGGCGCCAGACCGCTGCCGGTCGCGCAGCCGCCGGTGGTGGTGTTGGAGCTGGTCAGGTACGGATACGTTCCGAAATCGATGTCGAGCAGCGCGCCCTGCGCCCCCTCCAGCAGAATGTTCTTACCTTCGGTAAGCGCGTCCTGCAGGTATTCTACGGTATCAATGATATACGGCTTGAGCTGTTCGGCTCTGGGCATGATCTCTTCCAGCACCGCCTCGGGCTTGATCTCCTCGCCGCCCAGGAAACGGACGTAGTCATTGACCATTTTCATCCGTTCGCGCACCAGCGCGGGCAGGTTGGGCAGGTCCGCGAGGTGGTGGCCGCGCAGCCCGGTACGGGCGGCTTTGTCGCAATAGGTCGGGCCGATGCCCTGCTTGGTCGTGCCGAGGCTGGACTTGCCGCGCGCCTGTTCTTGCAGGCCGTCAATTACCTTGTGATACGGCATGGCGATATGGGCGCGGTCGCTGATGAAGAGGCGGTCCTTGGTGGCGATGCCGCGCTTTTCCATGCCGTCGATCTCGTTGCAGGCGCGTACGGGGTCGAACGCGACACCGTTGCCGATGACGGCCTTGGCTTGCGGCCGGAGGATTCCGCTGGGAATCAGGTGCAGTTTGAACAGTTCACCAGCGATGACAACCGTGTGTCCTGCGTTGCCCCCTCCCTGGCAGCGGGCGACGATGTCGGCCGATTCTCCGAGCGCGTCTACGATTTTGCCCTTGCCCTCGTCTCCCCACTGCATTCCGATTACGGCGCTGACGCTCATCTTCCTCATCTCCCCATCCGGCGGATTGCTTTTTTGCCGGTTGCTGAAAACCCGGGAACCGTCGCGCAGGCACGCAAACCGAAGGCGTGCTGCCACCCGACCCGCATAGAAAACTCAAACCCGAAAAATTATATGGAATCGGCGGTCCGATTTTAAGGGGTAACGCGAAAAAAAAGTCTCCCGCCGCCATCGGCCGGGAGACTGGTCATTTCTCGATCCGCCATCTTCCGGCTATTTTGCGGACGCCGGCTGCTTGAGGCGCGAGTAGACATTTTGCAGATCCTGCTGCAATTGCGCATTGTCGATCACCACGCCCTTGCCGTCGACGACCTTGATCTTCGGGAACTTTTTCATCAGCTCTCCGAAGTAAAACCGTTCCGCCGGATATTCCTGCAGCGGCGGGTTGGAGAGGTTGGTCTGCAGTTCGCTAATGATCTTGGTCGATTCCGAGCTCTTGGTGGTTGCGCCGCCGGTGCCGAGCACATCGATCACCTTGGTCAGCCGGATGGTTTTGATCTTCCACGGAATCACTCCCCCCACCCGGATCCACACCTCCACATCCTCGGTGACGTTCTTTTTCTCCTTGCCCGGAATGGTCTTCAGGCCGAAGTGGTAGCTCTTGCCCTCTGCGCCGTAATCCTCCAGTTCTCCCGACAGGAGATAAAATTCACGCAATTGCTTGCCGGTTGCCACGTCTGCGCCGATCAGCAGCGCCGCGATGTTGATGTCGCGATCCCCGGCGTTCTTCATCAGCATCCGTTCGGCCTCCATGGCCCCCTCATCGTCGCCGGGTTTGAGGTCCCAGAGATAGGTGCCGTCAATCAGAATGATCGAGGATTGGTTTTCCGGAAGGTTGGCGCTTACTTCGCCGCGGTCGATGAAGAGCAGACAGTTCGGCATCTTGGCGTAAGCGTAACCGACGGTCGAGCTGTCGCGCTTGAAGGGGCCGCTGCCGCCCTTCTTGATGGTGACCACCTTCGCCTGCATGCGGGTGATCTTCTGCTGCTGCGCGAAGATCTGGTCAAAGGTCTGGTCGATCTGTTCGTCGTTGAGGGGCTGGGACGAAACCGGCGCTCCGGCTGCCGTTTCCTCGGCGGCGCGCAGAACCGGCATTCCCAGACAGAGCAGGGCGGTTAGCAGAGCGGAAAGAGCGGTGATTTTCATGCGTGCGATATCCTTTTGTCAGCGTATATGCGTGTCGGCAGCGATCTTGCTCCCGGCAGCGGATCAAACATCCGAACCATCATTTGCGGCGGGCACCCGCCCCCTCCCATTGCAGCCGCTCGTCCCTGCCGGCGTTCCCCGGCGTCGTGGCGCCATGACGTGCTCCGTCTTCAGGCCTCGGTGCCGGCCGTCGGCGGCGTACTCATTTTTCGCCGGCGCAAGGCAAACGCGATCAGGGAGATTCCGATCAGGACCGGCAGAATGGAGAGCCACTGGCCTTGCGTCAGTCCCTGTCCCGGAACGTTTGGCACCTGCGGGGGCTGGTATTCCTTCACGAACTCCACGAAGAAGCGCATCGTGAAATAGAGGGTCAGAAATACCCCCGTCAGCAGTCCCGTCGGGCGCTGGTCCCTCCCCGCCAGACGGTCAACCGCCAACAGAAGCAGCAGCATCAGGATGCCGATGGCGAACTCATACAGTTGGGATGGATGGCGGGCAATGGTGCCGTGATCTTCATAACGCATAAACCGCACCGCCCAAGGCAGGTCGGTCGCCCGGCCGACGATTTCGGAGTTCAGGAAATTTGCCAGCCGGATGCCGGCCGCACCGATGGCCGCGCTGAAGGTGAAGCGGTCGGTCGTGAGGAGGTACGGCAGTTTGTAATGCCGCGCGAAGAGGAACAGGGCGATCAGGATGCCGATGGTCGCCCCGTGGCTGGCAAGGCCGCCCTGCCAGAAGTACAGGATCGTGAGCGGGTCTTTGCCGTAGAGGTTCCACTCGTAAAAGAGGCAATGTCCCAGTCGCGCTCCGATCAGCGTGCCGAGGGTGCCGTAGATCAGAATGGCCTCGGTCTGCTGCTTGGGCGCGCCTGCACGGTTCATCTGCCAGCACCAGAGCAGATAAGCCACGAAGAGCGTTGCGGCAAACACCGCGCCATAATACCGGATCTGTACGACCGACAGATCGACCAGGACCGGATCAAGATTAAAGACAAACGCATTTGCATCCATATTCGCGGGTTCTTCTGAGTGCGTCCATTGCGTCCGGCTAACCACGGCCGCCGGCGCGGGAACATCGGAATAATTGCTGCCAGCACCGGCGGCAGCCTCCGGGAACGCCCGGCTTGCAGTGTATTATGCGAAAACGTCCCCCGCACATCAATAACGATCAACTAATATCGAGCTGCGGTTCCGAATCACCGCCTGCTGCCGGGGCAGACGTTTTGCTCTAACCGATTGTCACCGTTTGGGATGCAAGTACACTCGCAGAATGAATTCGAGAATGGTTTCCTGATAATGGATCGCGACTCCCCCCAGCAGAATTGCCAGCGCGGTCAAGAAAATCAGGGGCAGGCCCTCGCGCAATCGGCGGGCAAGGGGGAGGGCCACGGAGAGTCGCGCCGTGCCGTCGTCCGCGAAGCCGCACCAGTCCGCCAGCCGGCAGAAGCAAGGAATCAGCAGATGCCAGAGTGCGACCGCGATCAGCACCGCCAGCCCGATGCACAGAAATTCCGTCCAGACCCAGCCGCGCGGCAGTAGATCCGCCGGAAGGCGCAACGCCAGCGGACGCTCCAGCAGATAAAGAACGGGCAGAAAGGAGAGTGCGGCCGCAGCGAGGGCGGGCAGCGCCAGTACCCGCCGGGTTAGCGGCCGGGTCAGGGAAAACCAGATGCCGCGCGCGCAGCAGGCGAACCAGGTCGTGCAGAGCAGAAACAGCAGCGGCAACCGCCAGACCGGGTCGGAGAAGAAATGCCACGGTCGCTGATAGCGTTCGCAGTAATACACCTCCCAGCGCAGCACGAACAGCAGCAGGGCCCCCAGCGAGAAGACGATCCCACACGCCAGTATCAGCCGCAGCAAGCCGCGCAGCCAGCGCCCCGGCGCCGCAGGCGCGGCGTGGGAATGCGTGAATGCGGGCGTTGCCTCACCTGCTGGGTGTGCGAAATTCGAATTCCCCGCGGCTGGCCCTTGTGGGGATGGAACGCAGAACAGGAGTTGCTTGACCAGCGTGAGGTGAATAAATAGCGCGAAGATCGCCCCCGCCATCAGTAGGACAATGACTTGCCAGTACAACAGGCGTATGTCTGCGTATTGAATCGGGAGTTGCAGGATGAACCAGCCGGGGATCGCCAGCAAAAAGAGGCTGAACAGATGCGGGGATAGCTTGGTGAGGCGCTGCCAGGTTCGCAACGACATGATTGCCAGCGCCGCGCAAAAAATCGCCAGCACCAGCGCAGGCCAGAAGATGCCGAGGATCAACGTCTGCGGATCGTCCGCTGGCAGCTTCTGCGCCAACACATCTGCCGCAAAATCCCCGCCGTGCTGCAGGTAGAACGCAAAAAAATGGTCCATGAAATCCGGAAAGACCCCCCGACCGTAGGACAGACAGGCAAAGAAACAGAGGATGGCAGGCAGGGTCAGTCCGATGCGGATCATCAGGCGCGCCGCCCGCACCGCGCCCCGGTCATCCTGTGTGGCGGTCACACTCGGTGTCGATGCTTGTTCGGGATTTGGCGGGGCAGGGGGGAGCGTCAGCTTTTTCAGCAGCCAGCCGCTCCAGCGGAAAATCAGGGGGATGCAGCACAGCACCAGAATATATCCCAATCCAGCCAAATTCTCCTGCGCATCCAGCAGTTTTCCAGAATGATTGCTAATGGTTGCAGGTCCACAAAACCACGCGAAGGTGCAGATATATTGAATGGGTGGAATGGAGCCGGGGCCGTAGTGCCAGATCGGAATGACGGTAAGTTTCACGATGTGGTAGATTAGCAGCGCGCCACCGGCGATGCAGCCGGTCATAAACAGGATGGCGGTAATGGCCCCGATCGGTGCGCAGCGAACCAGATGGCCAATATACAATGAAATGTTGGTAAAACAGCTAAGAAGAAGCAGACAGAACCCGAGGATCAGGCCGATCATTGCCAGGGCGGTGATGCCGAGGACCATCCGGGCCAGCAAGCGGCACAACTTCCGAACGAATTCCACGGCCCGTCCCTCCGTTAGTGCGCACCCCCGGAAGACTTCTCCGAATCCTCATCGTCGTCAGAATCATCGTCGTCGTCAGAATCATCGTCGTCGTCAGAATCCTCGTCGTCGTCAGAATCCTCGTCGTCGTCAGAATCCTCGTCGTCGTCAGAATCCTCGTCGTCGTCAGAATCCTCGTCGTCGTCAGAATCTTCGTCGTCGTCAGAATCTTCGTCGTCGTCAGAATCTTCGTCGTCGTCAGACTCATCGGCCTCATCTGTGACGACATCGTTTTCGAGTTCTTCGTCTGCTTCATCTTCGGAGGGCACGGGGTTTGCCGCTGCCTCGGCATCCTCCAATTCCGCAGATTTTTCCGCTTCTTCCTCGGGGGCGATCAGAGTCGCCTGTTCTTCTTTCGGAGCGGAGGCCGTCAGGCGGCGCATCTCGTTGAGCATCGGCAACTGGTCGAGCGAGGCGAGGCCGAATTCCTTCAAAAACAGTTCCGTCGTGCCATACAGAAGCGGGTAGCCGATGACATCCATCTTCTTGCCCACCGGCTTGATGCTGCCGCGCTCCAGCAGCAGACGCATCAGTTGTCCGCAACCCACGCCGCGCACCGATTCCACCTCTGCGCGCGTTACCGGCTGTTTGTAGGCGATGATCGCCAGCGTGTCCAGTGCCGCCGCGGTCAGCTTGCGGCTCTTGTCGTCATCCTTGACCAGCTTCTTGTTGCCGTAGAGGTTCTGGATCTGCGGCGCGAATTCCGCCCGGCTCATGATCTGGAAGGCCTCCGCAACCTCGACGATCTCGAAGGCGCGGCCGGTTTCGACATACTGCCTGTTCAGCAGGTCGACCGCCTCTCGCACTTTTTCCCGGCGTACGCCGCGTCCCGCCGCCTTGGCGAGTTTTTCCAGTTTCAGCGGTTCATTGGCCGAGAAAAGCAGCGCCTCGATGATCTGCTCCAGAGGGAAGGCGAACGCTTCCTCCTGTTCCCCGGCACCCCCTTCCTGTGATGCGCCATCTTCCTCGGGCGTAGTTTCCGTCTGACCGGTTTCCAGCGATCCGGTCGCAGCTTCCTCGCTTGCGGGGGTGGACAAAGAGGCACTGGGAGCGGGTACCTCCGCAGCGAACGAAACCGGCTCGCTATCATCGGGGGTATCCGGCATCTCCGCTGGTGTCTCGTCGGGAACGGCGGACGCCTCCGCAATTAAAGACGTCAGGTCGGAGGCGTTGTCGAGAATTTCCGCCACCGGCACCGGGGAACAGGAGGAAGCGTTCGCCTTCCCTCTGGAGCAGATCATCGAGGCGCTGCTTTTCTCGGCCAATGAACCGCTGAAACTGGA
>CAYWTJ010000005.1:0-22551 GCA_964460225.1 uncultured Planctomycetaceae bacterium
GGGGTGCCGGCCGTGATCGGCGGCAGCGGCAGCATTCTGCATTCGCCGGAGTTCTCTGCCGTGGAGCTTCTGCTTGGTTTCATTGCCCGGCAGGAGGGGACCGCCGCCTTGGGGGGGATGCTTTGGGGGCTGAATGCGCGGCAGATGCGCGCGCTCGCCGGGGATGAAGGGAAGCAGAACGAGGTCTATCGTCTGTGCGGGGAGTACCGGCGGCTCTGGGAGCGGCAGGGAGCGGCGGTGATGCTGCGGCGCTTTTTGGAGGACCGTCAGGTGATTGCCCGCCTGCTGGCGCAGAGTGGCGGCGAGCGGAGCCTGACCAATCTGCGGCATGTCTTGCAGATTCTGCAGGAGGGACCGCTTGCGCCGGAATCGCTCCTGCAATGGCTGCAACGGCGGCGGCAGGAACCGTTTTCCGACCGTGATGAACTCCGGCTGGAAACGGACGCCGATGCCGCGCAGATTGTCACGATTCATAAGAGCAAAGGGCTGGAATATCCCGTCGTCTTCTGCCCTTTTCTCTGGGACGGCAAGGTTCCGTCGGGGCGCAACCCGGTAATCGCCCATCTGCGCGGAGCCGACGGAACGCGAATCGTCTATGATTGCGGATCGCAGGAATTTGACCGGCATTTGGCGTTGGCGCGCGAGGAGTCGCTCAGCGAGGACCTGCGGCTGCTGTATGTGGCGCTGACCCGCGCGGTCCACCGCATCTATATCTCATGGGGCGAGGTCGCCGCCGCCCCCGATGGCGGACTCGGCTGGCTGCTGGGGGCCGATACGCCGCAGACGTTATGCCAACGGCATCCGGAGCTTTTTTCCGCTGCGTTGCAGGAAGAAACCGGCGGACGATACGCCGCGCCGCTTGACGTGGTGCCGGACGGGGGACAGGCCGCTTCCGACCGTCTGGCGCGGACCTTCCCTGCCGATCGCCGGTTGCGTTCGTGGGATACCTGCAGCTTCTCGTCCTTGACCGCTCATTGCACAGGGCAGGACGCCGCCGTTTTCCCGTCTGTCCCTGCGGAGGCCGCCGCCAGTCTTCCCGTACCGGAAGCCGCCGCCGGCGCAGCGGCCGTATCCTTGGCGGTTACGGCGGGAGCGCGAGACAGGGAGGGGCGACTGGCAGGCGAAGATTTTTTCGGGTTTGCCCGTGGACGCTCCGCACCGCCAGCGAATGAAACCGGCAACTGTCTGCATGCGCTTCTGGAGCAGTGCTGCCGCGCCAATGCCGCCGGCCTGTCCTGGCGGTTGGAGCCGGAGCGAATCGCGCAGACCTTGGCGGACTACGGCCTGCTTGCGCCCGAAGCTCATTTGCGGATGACCGATCCGGTCGAGGCGGTCTTGCTTCTGCTGGAGCGGATTTTTGAATCGCCTCTGCCCGGCAGCGGCATCCGGTTAGGCGATGTCCGTGCCTGCATGGCGGAGATGCCGTTTACCCTGCCTTTGTTGCAGGCGCGCATTCCGCAAGCGTTGGGGGAGTATTTTTCCACCGATCCGGCCTATGCCGCGCTGGTTGCCGGGATGTCGCCGCGCACGCTCAGCGGATTTCTCACCGGCATCATGGACCTCGTATTTCAGAGCGGCGGCAAGTGGTTTATTCTGGACTGGAAATCCAATCATCTGGGTGAGCGGCAGGAGGATTACGGTGCCGCAGGTCTCGCGGGTTCGATGCGTCAACATCATTATCTCTTGCAGTACACGCTGTATTCCGTCGCTTTGCGCCGCTATTTGACGCAGCGGCAGCCGGGGTTTCAGCCGGCGCATGACCTTGGCGGCATCTATTACGGTTTTTTGCGGGGAATCGACGGCAACGGCGCTGGCTGGCATTTTGCTAACGTCGATCCGGAGCGGTTGTCGCGTCTGGAATCCCAACTCTTCGCGTGACGCGAATGTGCCGCCGGTCGATGACGGAGGGGGGGGGGGGGGTCTCAACGGGAAAAAGGGGCGTTCCCGTGCGTCAGGTGACGCTGATGTAGCGGCGCAGGACGGACGCCGGAATGATCATTCCGGCAACAGCAGCGCAGACGAGCAGCGTTTCGTGGCCGAGCGGCGCTTGCGACACGCAGGCGACGAAGGAGGCATCCAGCAGACAGATGCCGAGGATGCCGGCACCGACCAGCTTTTTCGCGGAAGGTCCGCTGCAATCCCTGACGGCCTGACTCAGCGGCAGCGCCAGCCAGAGCAACAGCGCACCAAAGCCGACCAGCGCCAGCCAGTGGCCGGCCATAACATATGCCCCCGCCGCCGGGATCAGAACCAGCGTGATGCAGGCGATTCTCAGTAATAGCGGGTCGGACTCTGTAGGATCGCTTGCCGCGCTGGCGTTGTCAGCCGGAGTGGGATGGACCTCCACCCGGTTTTGGCGCAGCAGCAGTTCCAGATCGCGTTTGCGGCGCAATTCGCTCAGCCGCATTCCTTCTTCGGGGTCCTCCGGAGGCGTTGTATCCTCCGGCAGAGCTTCGAGTTCCGTCGCCAGCGCCTGCGAGCGGCCGGCCGTCACTCCGGGCAGGGGGTGCGCCGGTCCGTCGCTTTCCAGCCGCGAAATCACCGTGATGACGGCGGTAAATGCGGTCAAAAACAGCGGTGGGAGAAAAACCCGCGGATCATCGGTCATGAGCAGAATGCTTGAATGCCCGCACATTCCCAGAAATAGATTCAGTCCCCGGCACGCGCCCATCGAGAACGGCCCCAGCAAGGAATTGTGCTTGAAGACGGCGTTGTAGAGAAAAATCATCAACAGCAGCGTCGAGGCGGTCAGGAACGGGGCGAGCCCCCCGACCATTGCGAGCATGAGACCGCAGATCGCCAATATGGCAGCGATGTACAGCGCCGCCGTCATCGTGATCTGGGCCGCCGGAATCGGTCGGCTCGGGCGCAGGCGTGCGTCCTCCTCGGCGTCAAAGAGGTCATTCCACGCCATGCCGCTGAGGTAAAGGCAGGCACTGACGACCAGCATGTATGGCAGCGTCCCCAGCGGATCAAAGTCGAGACCGGCCAGCTTGACAATAAAAAAACCGGCGAGGATATCGGCCATCGCCGTAAAAACGCCGGGAAAACGCAACAACCGTAAAAGCCCCAACACGTTCCCTTTTCTGCAGTTTCGCGATCAGGAGGCCGCGTTCCGTCCCAAGCCTCCTGCCATAGATTCCCTACTTTCGCATTGTACAGGATGCAGGCCGGAATTCCAGCATTAGCGAACGCCAGAACCGGAAAAACTTCTGGTATCGGCGCTGTCCGGCAGCCGCTCTGCGCTTTCGCCCCCATCCCGCTGTTTTCCAGAACCGCTTCGCGCAGGCACCCAATTAGCACTTCCGGGATACATTATAGGCAGGTATCGGAAGCGAATCAAGCTGCGGAATCTTGCTCATATTGTTGTTCGCGTTCTAACACATTATCAAACAGGAGGATAGGTCGTTGTCTTGGTTGCGGAGAGGAGTGATATGCAGGCTTGTAATGTTCCTCGCCTGACGGGGAAAGAGAAAAAAGGGGGTGGGCGTTCCGGACGATCCCGAATATCCGGCTGACCGTAAAGATTGCACAATAAAAAGGAGGCAGCTTTGAAGGCTGCCTCCGTTGATGGCGTAATAGGATGGGACTATTTCTCTTCCAGAAGTTTGCGGCAGAGATCGTCGATGTCGGTGGCATCGATGTCTGCTTCCGAGATAACCGGCATCTGGCGGTACTTTTCGAACTCTTCGGTGCCGCCGAATTCAAGAAATTCAAGGTACGAGAACGGCAGGGGGGCATTATTTCCCTCGACGCTTTCACGCAACGCTCTGCCGTTTTTGTTGAGAATGCGGCTGTGTTCGCGGCTTTCGTTGGCGGCGGCCTGAACGCGGGCGGCGATGCTCTTCATAATGCTGGCGGAATCGCGGAACCGCCGGGAAAGTTCCTTCAGCAGTTCTTCCTTCCTCTTCTCACGCTCGTTCATGATGTCCCTTTGATCTGTGTGGCATTCATTGTTCGTATGGTAATCATCGGAAGCGGCGGGCAGAGACTTTATCCCAAAATGCCGTAAAAGATGGAACTTTCACATTTCTGGTGGGAGTGGGGCCGATAACGCGAAGTGTCCACGGTTCCGCACGGAAATGCGGTCGTAAATCGTCTGGGAGAAGGGATTTTCCGGAAAAGCGACAATTCATTTTGATCCATATCCAATAACCGTATAATCCCGGCGACCGATTCAACCGGGGTTCTGAAAAACGGGGGCATGCCATGCTCCGCGTGAGGTGTTCCGTGCGCTTTTGCGCATGACGGGGGGATGCGGCTGTTCATATGCCTCGGACGGCGGCAGACCGGCGTACTTGTGGAACGTGTCTGGTTCCTGCAGGCGCGGACGAGGAAAACGGGAGCAAATTGTGCGCGGAATGTATGGGAAAGTTGCGTTTCTGTCAATTGTCGGCGCGGGCTGCCTGGGGTTCTGGGGGTGCGAGACGCCTCCGCCGGACCCCGCCGCGATGGCCATCTATGAGCAGAATCGGCAGGTGGATGCCTTGAACCGGGCGATGGCGGATTTTTATCGCGCCCGTGATGCCCGCGATTACCTCAGCGCCATGCGGGCGGCTGACCGGGCGCAGTCCATCTGGAATTCCATGCCTCCGATGCTTTCGCAACAGATTGAGCAGCAGCAGCCGGGCACCGCCCAACAGATCTTCTCCCTCAAGCAGGAGTATGCGAATGTCGTGGTCGTCCAGACGCCCCCGCCGGTGATTATCCTGCCGCGCGACCGGCATCCTGCACCTCGTCCTGCTCCCCGCCCTGCGCCTGTTTACCCTGCACCGCGGCCTGCTCCGGTCATGGTTACGCCACCGCCCGCTCCCCGGCCGCGCTACCCCGCTCCCGCACCGAGGCCTGTAGCGCCTGTCGCTCCCGCGCCGAAACCGGTCGCGCCCCCCGCGCCCCGGCCGGCCGCCCCATCTCCGGTGTCCGTCGCGCCACAGGTGGTTGCCCCTGCTCCGGTTCCGTCGGTCACGCCGACGCCTGCAATTACGCCCCGTCCCTCGCGCAAGCCCGTCCCGGAGGCCCCGAAAACGTCCCCGCAAGGAACTGTTCCAGCGGTTGGAGCGTCTTCTCCCGCCTCTGCCCCCGTGCCAACCTTGACGCCAGCGCCAGTCCCAGCGGCAACGCCAGCACCCTCTCCGGCTGCTCCGGCGCCTGCACCGGCAGCTCCGACACCCGCTCAGGCACCGGCGGCAAAACCGGTCGCGCCGCAGGGGCAACCGGCGGACGCACGGAAGAAGGGCGATCCTGCCGGCCGCAAAGGGCACGGAAAGCACGATGCGCCCGCAGAGGGGGCGCCAGTTTCTCCCGCGCCCGTCACGACGACCCCGTGAGGGGAGCCGGCCGGCATTTGTCGCTGCGCATGGTGGTGTAACAGATTCGGCATGATATGGAATGATGTGGGGAGGTCGCGGAGCGCGGCCTCCCTGCTTTTTCACTTGCGAGCAGAAATGCGCAGAAAGATTCCTGTGCAACGGTTGACCAGTCGGGAAAGTGGGGTAAATTGAGGGATGTTTTGTCTGCCGCAGGCGACTGCGGCTTGTTTGTTTTGGGGCAGGAGGCTGGAATGGGCAAACTATTACAGGTTCTGTTTGTGCTGGCGGCGTTTTGTTGCGCGCCAGGGATCGGCGGCGAGGAAGGTTCTTTTTCCGTTCATAAGGTTTTTGGCGACCATATGGTCTTGCAGCGCGGGAAGCCTGTGAAGATCAGCGGGCGGGCAGAGGCCGGCAAGACGGTTACGGTGACGCTGGCAGGCAATACGGCGACAGCGGTGACTGGGGAATCCGGCGAGTGGCAGGCGGTTCTTCCGGCGCTGGAGGCCGGCGGGCCGTATGAGGTCAAGGTCGCCGGGCCTGATGGCAAGGAAATTACCTTTCAGGATGTGCTTGTCGGCGAGGTCTGGATCTGCAGCGGACAGTCGAATATGGAGATGCCGGTCTGGTCGGACGGGCAGTTCTGGCGGTTGGTGAACGGTCAGGACGAGGTAAAGAACGCCAAGCACCCCCAGATTCGCCTGTTTGATGCGGCGCATCCGAAGGTGACCGCGCCCAAGGGACCAGTCAAGGAGATCGGCGGTTCGGGCTGGCAGGTTTGCTCGCCCGAGACGGTAGCGGGTTTCAGCGCGGCCGGTTATTTCTTCGGTCGCCAGCTCAATCAGGATTTGAAGGTTCCGGTGGGGCTGATTAACAGCAGTTGGGGGGGTACGCCGATTGAGAGCTGGATCAGCGAAGAGGGATACAAGGAAGCGAAGCGGGCGAAGGAACTGGATCTGATAGCGGGTGCGCGCTGTTCTGAAGAGGAGCAGAAGGCGAAGTACGCCGAGGCGGAGAAGAGCTTCAAGGCATGGGAAAAACGGTTTGACGATTTCTGCGCGGCGAGTGCGGCGCAATCGGCGGACTGGAAGAACGCCGATTTTGACGACAGCGGGTGGTCGGAATTGGCGGTCGGCACGGTTTTCCCGTTTGAGATCGACGGCGTGGTCTGGTATCGCAAGAAGCTGACGGTTCCCGAAGGCTGGGCGGGCAAGGAGCTGACGCTCGCGCTGGGGGCCGTGGACGACTGTGACGTCACCTACGTAAATGGCGAGAAGATCGGAGCCACCGGAACGGATACCCCCCAGTACTGGTCTTTCAAACGGGTGTATAAGATTCCGGCCGATAAGGTCAAGGCGGGCGCGTTGGTGATTGCCGTCCGCGTCAGCGACTATTACGGCGGCGGCGGGTTGACCGGGCCGAAGAACGAGATGCTGCTGTATCCGACGGCGGACAAGGCGGCGGCGCTTGCGCTGGACGGGGGCTGGAAGGGGAAGCTCGAGGTGGCGGTGGACATGGCGAAGATCGGCGCGCGTCCGAATCCGGCCTCGGCCAGTGGTCCGGCGTCCGCGAACTTTCCCGCCACGCTGTACAACTCCATGATTGCGCCGTGGACGGTCTACCCCATCCGGGGCGCTATCTGGTATCAGGGGGAGTCCAACGCCGGGGCGTTTGAGGATTATATGACGTTGCATCCGTTGCTGATCCGCGATTGGCGGCGGGTGTGGAACGATCCGGAGT
This sequence comes from uncultured Planctomycetaceae bacterium, assembly GCA_964460225.1. GTDB lineage: Bacteria > Planctomycetota > SZUA-567 > SZUA-567 > SZUA-567 > CAYWTJ01. The sequence goes on from CAYWTJ010000005.1 coordinate 7,047, forward strand.
TTCCGTTCCTGTTTGTGCAACTGGCGGCGTTCCAGAAGCACTCGCCCAAGGCTCGTCTGGCCGATGATTTCTGGAAGGCGGAACAGCCGTCGGACAATGCGTGGTCGAAGTTGCGCGAGGTGCAGACTGCGACGTTGAATGTGCCGTTCACCGGAATGGCGGTTGCGATTGATATCGGCGATCACTCGGATATTCACCCGACCAAGAAGTTTGAGGTCGGCTACCGGCTGGCGAAGGAGGCAGAGCGCATCTGCTACGGCAGCAAGGAGATTACCGCCGGTCCGCTGTATGAGAAGATGGCGGTCGAGGGCGGCAAGATCCGCCTGTCGTTTGCGAATGTCGGGGGCGGACTGGTTGCAAAGGACGGCGAGCCGCAGGCGTTCGCCATTGCCGGCGCGGACGGGAAGTTTGTCTGGGCGAAGGCGGCGATTGAGGGCGAGAACGTGGTGGTCTGGAGTGATGCGGTCAAGGAGCCGACGATGGTCCGTTATGCCTGGTCGATGTTCCCCGGCAATGCGAACCTGTACAACAAGGAAGGCTTCCCGGCTTCGCCGTTCCGCACCGATCAGCCGGCGTACCTTCTGAAGAAACAATAGCGTCCCGCAACGGTGTACGCACGAATGCTTCAATTTGCGGCCGCAGGAATCCCCTGCGGCCGTTTTGTATTCCCGGTCAACCGGGCGGCAACCATTGTCGCCTCGTTTGCTTACGAAAAAGCCCCATGAGTCATGCTCATGGGGCTATTCTGATGGCGCAAGCGGATCGTTGCGGCGCACCGGGCACTCCATGGAGCCGGGAGCCCGGGCTTTTCACGCAGCCGGTTTGTGAGAGCCGCTTATCCCTTGTATGGATGTCCGATTTCGGCCAGCAATTTCATGAAACGCTGCCCGTATTCCACATAGGACTTGTACTTCGCCTCTTCCGTATTTCCGCTGTCCTTTTCGTGAAAGACCGAGCCGATATGCGGCTCCATGGAGATGCCGCCTGCGTAGCCGCCGTCGAGCAGATCCTTGACGATCCGCTTCACATCCCCGCTTCCCTCGCCGGCCCAAGTAAACTTCGACCCGCCGGGGAATACCTGCCCCGGTTCGGTTTTGACCGGATCCCAGTTTGCGTCTTTGATGTGAATGTACGCAATGTGCTCTTTCACATGGCTGTAAAACTCCCAACTGCTCTGGCGCGGGATGGGGTCTGTGTAGATGCCTTTGCCCATATCCGGCGTGAACGGCGGGTTGCCGGTGTCGTAAACCAGCTTCAGGCCCGGAACCCTCTCGATCAGCTTCAGGGTATTCTGCCAGCACATTCCGCCATAGTTCATGCAATTCTCATGAACCGGCAGGACGCCGGCGTCCAGAAACATGGGAAGAACGACCTTCAGCCTCTTAACGCGCTCGTCCAGCATCTGCTCGTTGTCCGGCAGCGCGATGCCGGTCTGCGGATTTTTGCGGACGGCATAGCTCATGATCCGCACCAGCGGCACCTTGAGCTTCTTCAGGCGCGGCAGGCAACTCCTGACCTCGGCGTAGGTCTCTTCGGCCGGAGCGGTGATGTCCTTGCCCCAGTTGCTGATGCCCGAGCCGAAGCAGTTGATCTTCACGCCGCTGCTGTCGAGTGCGGCGCAGAGATGGTCGAACTCCGCATCGGTCATCTTGGCGAGATCGCCCGAGAAGCCGGTGCCGCGCAGTTCGATGTTGCTCCAGCCCAGTTCCTTGGTTGCTTTGATCTGCGTCGCGATGGGAGCGCCCGCTTCATCGGCAAAACCCGTCAGGTACATTCCATTCCTCCTGTGGCTTGTTGAAAGTCGTGTCGTCATGATGGCGCGGCGATGCGCGCTATTTTGCGCCGCCGGCGGATAATTTCAGGTACAGTTGCGCGTAGCGCTCGCCGAGTTGCTTCTGGCTCTCGGCGTTGAAGTGCAGCTTGTCGCCCTTGTCGGACGCGCCTTCGCTGGTAATGCAGCCGGCGTTGGGGACGACCTCCGCAATCGTGAGGATGTTCGCGTTGAAAGCGGCGAACTTCTCGCACGGCAGAAGCTGGCCGGCGAGAAAGGGAACCTCTTTTTCGCTGACGCCCAGCGCCGTGCGCAGGTCGGCGACGAAGGCTTTGAGGTCTTGCAGGTAGCTTTTGCTGTTGGCGTCGCTTTCGCCCTGATGCCAGAGGATGGCGCGCAGCTTGCCGCTCTGTTGGGCGATTTTGGTGCGGGCAACGGTACTGTCGAAGAAGCCGTCCTTCGCGCCCTTCTTCCACTGGGCGATGCTGGTGCCGCCGATGGCGTTGAGAATCAGGCCGGGCTTGGCTTGCGGGTTCTGCTTGAGCAGCGCCTGCGTGAAGGTGTACGCCGAGCTGAAGCCGTTCTGCTTGCCCTGCACCTCAAGGGCTGAATAGCGGTTGTAGCCCTGTACGCCCATCTTTTCGTTGCCGGGCAGGACGGCGAACGCCGCCGGCTCCCACTTGTTTTCTTTGTTGAGTAGCAGGACGCCGTCGAGTTTGCCGGTGTCGTCCTTGCCGATGGGCGCGCGGGAGGCCATATTGGACTGGCCGATAAAGAGGAAGAGGTCGAGATCGGCCGCCTCGCCGGCGCGGCTCAGGCCGCAGAGCGCGAGCGCCGCGAACAGCAGAACGCCTAAGGTGCGCAGTTGCATGGAGCATTCCTTGCGATGAGCGATGAAGAAAATGGCCGCCGGTCCTGTGGAGCCAACCGGCGGCCGGGGAGATGTCTTTAGAGCTTGCTGGAGCCGGAGAGATCGGCAACCTTGCCCTTGGCCTTGGGGTCCTTCTTGACCTTGGAGGTGGCGATCTTTTTCTTCAGGATGCTCAGGAACTTCTTGCCGTCGACCGGCAGCGTCGCCCAGTCGTCGGTCCACGCCGACAGAAGCATCGAGTTGCCCAGCGTCAGGCCGTTGATGCCCTCTTCGCCTCTGGCGAGCAGCTTGTCGCCGCGCAGAATCGCCGCCGCGAAGTTTTCGTGAATTTCCTTGTGTCCGAAGCCGCCCTTGTTGAGCGGGATGTCGCAGGTCCAGGTATCGGGGGTCGCGAAGCCGCGCGGATCGGTCCGGCAAAATTCACGCATATCGCTGAGCGTGCGGGTGAAGGTCAGTTTATCGTTCTCAAAGACCGCCTTGCCGCGGGTGGTGGTGATTTCCAGCCGGTTGGTGCCGGGCGCTTCGCCGGTGGTGGTGATGAAGACGCCGGTGGCGCCGCTCTTGTATTCCATGTACGCGGTTACGTCATCCTCAACCTCAATGTCGTGGTACTTGCCGAAGTTGCAGAAGGCGCGCACGCGCTGGGGCAGGCCGAAGAACCACTGCCAGAGGTCCAGTTGATGCGGGCACTGATTGATCAGGACGCCGCCGCCTTCCCCCTTCCACGTCGCGCGCCAGCCGCCGGAGCGGTAGTAGCTCTCGGTGCGGAACCAGTTGGTGATGATCCAGTTGATGCGCAGCACCTGACCCAGTTCGCCGGAGTCCAGAAGCTCCTTGATCTTCTGGTGCGCTGGGTGGGCGCGTTGGTTGAACATCATTGAGAATACGGTCTTGTTCTTGCGGCCCTTGATCGCGTCGTACATGTCCTGCACCTGCTGGGTATAGACGCCGGCAGGCTTTTCGCAGAGCGCGTGGATGTTCGACAGCAGCGCTTTCTGCACCATGTCGGGGTGGAAGTAGTGCGGCGTCGCAATGTAGGCGGCGTCGATCTTGCCGCTCTTGAGCATCTCCTCGTACTTGGCGAAGGTCAACAGGCTGTTGCCGAAGTCTTTCTTCGCCGCTTCCAGCCGTTCCGGATTCGTATCGCAAACCGCGACGATCTCCGCGTCTTTCACCTCATCCCGCACCAACTTGGAGTCGGAAGACCCCATGTTGCCGTATCCCACCACGCCGTAGCGAACCTTACTCATCATTTCTCCCTTGTATGATTTCCCTAAATAACTTTTGAACGTACCATTGGCTTTCTGTCTGCATCCTGGCGTGCGTCCCGGGCGGGATGCCGCCGCCGCATACGTTATTTCAGCCCGAATTTGCTGAGGTAACGGAAGCTGGAGGCAAGGCAGTCGAACGGATCGCGCGGGCAGACATCGTGTTCGATGCAGTACCACTTCACGCCGTTCTTCTTGCAGGCGGGGATAATCTCATCCCACGGCATATTGCCTTCGCCGATGGGCGCGATGCCGGCGCCGTTCTTCTCGTCGCGGTAGAACGCCTTGTCCTTGAGGTGGATGACGCTGACGCGCCCCTTGCCGCGCTTGATCATCTTCACCGGCGATTCGCCGCCGTGCCAGACCCAGAAAAGGTCCATTTCCAGATGCAGATCGTCGCCGCCCTCGTCAATCAGAATGTCATAAATGCGCGGCTGGCCGAGTTTGGGCCGGAAGAATTCGTGGGCGTGATTGTGGTAGCCGAAGAGAATGCCGGCGGCCTTGAGCTTGGGGATGAACTTCCGGGCATCCGACATGAATTTGCGAAAGCCGGCGAGGGTTTGGGGGTAGGGCTTGTCCCCGAAAATGCCTCCGATCGCGGTGTAGTTGCAGGCAAGCGCGTGATGAAAGTCGATTTCGCTCTGGACATTTTTGGTGAAGCCATCGAGACCGCGGTGGGTGGCGATGCACTTGAGGCCGTTGTCATCAAGCATCTTCTTCGCTTTTTCCGGCGTTACGCTGCCGTCGTTGATGCAGCCGACCGCAGAGACCTGAACGGCGGTATAACCAATCTTTGCAATCTTCTTCAAGGTCTGCGCCAGTTCTTTTTCGGTTTTGGTGAAGTCCCGAACTGTGTACATCTGTACCGCCAGTTTTGCGCTCATCGTGAAATCTCCATTCATAAACAGGCTGAATAAAAAGCGCTTCCATTCCAAGAAAATTCTGTAACATCAAATATCGCAAGCAGATTGCAGAGCCAATCACCGCGCCAATCCCGGAGAACCGCCGCCTGTCCGCTCCGCAACCGTTCCATACCATACTAATCTACCGGAATTGTACCGGACCCTGCGTACATATTCCAACGAATACTATGTGACGGTATGCGCAGGTATTTGCACTTTCTGAGCATTTTACCCGTTCGCAAAGGCTTCGTCACCAGAAAAAGTACAGGTTTCCCGGTAAATTTATGGGTTCGTAAAAGTATGTATTGTATTCATCCGGAGAATGTTGATAATGCGCGGATGGTGGCGGCCTGGCGTGTGCGAGGCGCATATTCCGGCGGCGGATGGTGTGGGATCGTTCATGGACTGGGAGCGCGGAGTTCGGGTTCTGGAGATCTGCCTGCCGGTCTTTGGCTTGATCGCGCTGGGAAAGATTTTTCAGCTCAAAGGGGTCATGAACGCCGGGCACCGGGAGTTTATTAACCGGCTGGTATATTATTTCTGTCTGCCGTTTCTGATCTTCATCAAGGTTGCCGCGCAGGACCCGCGCACCTTTCTGAATTTTTCGCTGCTGGCCGGTGTTACTCTGCCGACGGTGGGCATATCCCTGCTGTTTATTCTGGTGGCCCGTCTCTGGGGGCTGCGGGGGAGTCTGGCGGCGGCGTTCGTCTTCGGCGCGTTTTATGCCAACACGGCGTATATGGGGTTTCCGCTTGCCGAGGACACCTTCGGTCCGGCGGGAATGGCTTCGGCCGCGCTCTTCAATGCCGCCGCGATTCCGGTCTACATGATCGCTGCCTTTGCCGTGATCGGGTGGTATGGGGCCGGCGCGCGCGTGGAGAGCTTCGGCGCGCGTCTGAAGCGGGTGGTCATCAATCCGTTTATTCTTGCCTGCGTTGCGGGGGTAGGGGTATCGGTCGCCTTGGCTGCGCTGAAGAATGATGCCGGTGTGCTGCAATTGCCGTATTGGGTGGTCGGGGCAGGGCGGGTGGTGCAGGCGTTTCTGGCGATGGTCGCGCAGATGGGGCTTCCGCTCTCGCTTCTGGCGATCGGCGGGGTGCTTCATCTGAATGCGATCACCCGCAACTTCGGTCCGCTTGGTCTGGACATCGCCGGTAAGCTGGTGTTATGCCCTTTGCTGACGTTGCTGACCTTTCGCTATCTGTTCCCGGCGGCGGACGGCACGCTGGTCGGGGTATCGGTTCTGTTGCAGGCGACGCCGAACGCGGTGGTGAGTTATGTGATTGCCTGTCAGATCGGGGTGGATGAAAAATTTGTTTCGGCGCAACTGGTCCTGAGTACGGTTCTTGCGGCCGTAACGATTCCGGTCTGGATTTATTTCCTGATGTAAGTGCCTGAGGCTTTACCGTGCGCCGTGGTTGCGGCGCCGGCAGGGGACGGCGGCTCTGTCTGCCGCTATCAAGCAACCAGTCGAGGAAGGTTGACGATGTGGAAAAATGGAATTCCCGGCGTGCTGGCGGCTCTTGTTCTGGGGCTGGGGGCGGCGGGCGGTGCGGGGGCGGCGGAGACGGGAATTACCGAGCGGACGATGCGGCAGGTGCTGGTCGAGAGCGCCGGGGTGGGGTCGGATCTGCGTGACCGGATCGAGGCGGTCGGCAAGATGGTTGCCGAGAACGAAACCGCGCGGGCGATGCGGGAGGTTGAGGTCCTGATCGCGGAGTTCCGGAAGCTGATGCCCGTCGACGGAACGGTTTACGTCAGCGTTTCCTCCGATGAGCAGTTTGCGGACTTCGTGAGCGAGAATCGCGGGCGCAAGGTGTTGCGCGTGGCGTGGGGGCTGCAGAAGCTGCTCTTCATCAAGGCTTTTATTCTGGCCGAGGAGAAGCCGCAGGAGGCGCTTCCGTCTCTGGAGGAACTGCAGAAACTTGCGCCCTATTCCAGCGATGCGCGGTGCGAGCGCGGATACGTGCAGAATCTGCTGGGCAACTATTCGGCCGCCCTGACGGCTTATCAGGAGGCGTTGACGCTGGCGGGCAAGTATGCCAGCGAGAAACACAATCTGCCGGTGGCGCTCCGGGGGCTGGGCTATAGTCTTTCGCATCTGGGTAAAACCGATGAGGCGAGGGCCGCCTTCCAGAAGTCTCTGGAGATTGAACCGGAAAGCCCGGTTGCGCATGATGGACTTGCCGCTCTGGAACAGAAAGCCGCCGGGACTCCGCCCGGTGCCGCGCCTGCGGCCAGGTCGGGAACGGATGCGCCTGCGCCAGCCGGAACACCGGTCGTGCCGCCAGCTAAGCCGGCAGCCAAGCCGGCCGTCACGCCGCTGCCGGCGGGGGCTGCGGACAATCTGCCGGAATTGTAGTGCGGTATTTGGGGGGCGGTAACGCCTGGGACGTTCAGGCGGGAATCGCTACAATGCGTGTTTCCACCGGGGAAGGGGATTTCAACTGAGCCTTCGAGCTATGAGGAAAAAGAATGGCTGAATATACGGGCAGCAACGAGCAGGAAGATTACCTGATTTCCGTCGATTTGGGGTCGGTTCCGGAGTTGCGGACGCCGGTGCTGGTGATCGGCAGCGGCATCGCGGGGCTGTCGGCCGCATTGTCTGCGGCCCGGACCGCGCGTGTTTTGCTGGTCAACAAGGAGAAAATCAGCGAGACCAATACCAATTACGCCCAAGGCGGCATTGCCGCCGCTATCGACGACGGGGATACCCCCGAGCAGCACGTTGCCGATACACTGGTGGCCGGGCAGGGGTTGTGCGAGGTAGATGCGGTGCGGGTACTTGCGGCGGAGGGCGCGGAGCGTTGCCGGGAACTGGTGGTTGCGGGCGCGCCGTTCGACCGGTCGGGCGGTCAACTGCATTTTACGATGGAGGGGGCGCACGGGCGGCGGCGGATTCTGCATGCCGACGGGGATGCCACGGGGCGCGTCCTGCAGCAGTTCCTTCAGGAAAAAGTGCTGAAGGACCCGAACATCACCGTCTATGAGAATCACTTCGTGGTTGATCTGCTCCGGCAGGACGGCGAATGTCACGGCGCGTTGCTGATGGATACCAGCTATGGCCGATTGCTCTGTGTGCGGGCGGGGGCGACCATTCTTGCTTCCGGTGGAGCCGGGCAGGCCTTCCGGGAGACGACCAATCCCGCCTGCGCCACCGGCGACGGTTATTCCCTGGCATTTCGCGCCGGGGCAATTCTGCGTGACATGGAGTTCATCCAGTTCCATCCGACCACGTTGTACCTCGCCGGCGCGCCGCGTTTTCTCATCAGCGAATCCGTGCGGGGCGAGGGGGCGCGGCTGGTCAATCAGGCCGGCGAAAATTTTATGGAACGCTATGATCCGCGCGGTTGTCTCGCTCCGCGCGACGTGGTCAGCCAGTCGATTATGCGTGAACTGTTCCAGAGCGGTGCTACTTGCGTCTATCTCGATCTGCGTCATCTGCCCCGCGATAAGGTCCTTTCGCGTTTTCCCAACATTGCCCGCATCTGTTCGCTGTATGGCATCGATTTGACCTCGGACCTTGTCCCGGTGCGGCCGGCGGCGCATTATTTCATGGGCGGCATCAAGACCGATCTCGACGGCGCGACCAATATCCGCCGGTTGTATGCGGCCGGGGAATGCGCTTCGACCGGTGTGCATGGTGCCAATCGTCTCGCCTCCAATTCCCTGCTCGAGGGGCTGGTTTTCGGGCATCGCGCCGGGCTGACGGCGGCGGAATGGGGCGATGCGGACGGCGTGCGTCTGCACATGAACCGGCAGGTCGGGTCGGCGGTAGCGCCCCTCGATCTGGGAGATATGCTCCAGTCTCTGAAGGCGCTTTGCTGGCGCGATTTGGGGATTTTCCGCAACCGCGCCCGTCTTCTGGAGGCGGAGAAGACCATCGCCTTCTGGTCCCGGTATGTTTTGGTCGAACAATTCCGGGCGCGCGGCGGCTTTGAATTGCAGAACATGCTAACCTTCGCGCGGGTTGCCCTGCGGTCGGCGCTGCTGCGCGAAGAGAGTCGCGGCGCGCATCAACGCGAGGACTTCCCGCATGAGGCCGCCGTGGCGAAGCATACCGAGATCAGCAAGTACTCCTTCTGATTTCTCGCAAACGGCGCAGACGAAGGGCATGCATTCCGTGGCCGCGGATGTCGCGTCAGCATGGTCAGATGTCTACGCTTTTGCACGTTGGCCCGCTCCGTTGCCTGCCGCCTATGGCGGTAACCAACAGAAATACCGGTCGGTTGCGCGAATTTGTGCTACCGGTTTTTTTTGCGATTGCTCGAATCCGTCCCGTCCGTGGAGTGGAATATACTTGCCGCCGTTGCTGTTTTCTGATAGCTTGTAGCGCAGGGAAACTATCAGGTATCTTTTTCCATTCTTTTAGGAGGAACTCCGCATGAAAAGCAGGCTGCAAACTTTGGCGTTGACGGTACTTCTGGGCGCGGGTACCATGTGCGCCGTGCAGGCAGAGGACAGCGCGAATCTCGCCCTCAATAAAACCGCGACGGCCAGCAGCACCGAAGGAGACGGTTACGCTGCGGGGCAGGCGGTCGACGGCAATGCCGAGACCCGCTGGAGCTCGGCGTTCGAAGATCCGCAGTGGTTTCAGGTGGATCTCGGCGCTGTGCAGGCGGTGGGAAAGGTCGTTATCAAGTGGGAGAATGCTTCCGGCAAAGACTTCAAAATCCAGACCTCGCTTGACGGCAAGAACTGGACGGACTCCAAGGAGGTCACCGGCGGCGAGGGGGGGACGCAGGAAATCACCTTCAATCCGACCCGGGCGCAGTTCCTCCGTTTGGCCGGAACCGCACGCAACACCGAATTCGGCTATTCCATCTTCGAATTCGAGGTGTATGCAAAATAAGCGCGTTGAAATTGGCGGTCAAACAAGAAGCGGGAGCGGCAAGCTCCCGCTTCTTGTTTGCTTTGTTCCGGTGCGCGGGCGCTAAAATCGGATGAGTGTCATTTCCGGGCGGCAGTTTAGGCGGATTTCCTTAATATTGCCGATTCCGGTGGAGACGACCATCGCGCGCCAGGCGTCGGGGAAGAGGCCGGCGGCATAGTTCCGGTGATGAACCGGCAGGATGAGCGGGCCGTATCCCGGCAGCGCAACTTGTCCGCCATGCGTGTGTCCGCAGAGCATTAAACGCCACGGATATAGATTGAACGTTGCGCGGGCGTCGGGATTGTGCGTCAGGACAATGCGCTCGATTTCGCCGCTCTCCTGCCCGGCGACGACGGGCGCGGAGCAGTTGCCAGCCCACGGGTCGCCGGAGCCGTAAAGCTCCAGTTGCCGTCCCTTCAGGGGGAAACGTACGGCTTCATTCTCAAGCAGGCGGATGCCGGCTTCCGTTAGTAGCGCCCGCAATTCGCCGGTGGTCGGATATCCTTCGGTTGCCGCCGCCCAAGCGCCCCCGTCATGGTTGCCGGCCACCGCATAACAAGGCGCGACAGCCGGAAAGCGTTTGAGGGCTGTCAGGAAAGCCGGCCGGTCGACGATCCGGGTACTGAAAAAATCCCCGGTAAAGACGATCAAATCCGGCCTCAGTTCCTCCAAATAATCCGCAGCGGCATTTAAACGCCAGAGTCCCCGGCTGTTATCGACATGGAGATCGGTCAGTTGCAGAATGCGTACCGGCGGTCGGGCTGCCGGCGGTGACGTTGCGGCGCGCAGCGACGCCCGGTGCGCGACCTCTTCCGCAATGGAAGGGGTGCGGCCCGGAAGGCTGGTGAGGTCGTACTCGGTGATTTTCAGCCAGTTCGGTTCTATGAGCGTCGCATACAGCAGCACCGCCAGCGCGGGATAGACAACCGCCCGGACGGCATTCCGGAAAAGGCGGCTGCGTTTTGCGACCATTGCCGCCTCCTCCATGCTCCCTCCGGCGCTTGCCGACGCTTGCCCGACACTTGCCCGACACTTGCCCGACGCTACGGCGCGCTTGCAATCCCGATGGCCTTTCTTGCTCCCCCGGTTGGTGCAGGTCGGAACTCCGGGGATATTCATCTGAACGCTTAGCGCGCGTTGTGAATTCGGCTGAAACAGTTATCGAGGTGCGCGGGGGTGTATTTGCGTGTGATGAGGCTGACCAGAACCGTCACCAGAATGGAGAGCGGCAGGGCGATTACCGTCGGGTCCACCTCCGGCAGCAGGACCCATTTCGGCAGCAGATCTCCGAGGAAGGACTTGATCTGCGGGGCGAAGGAGTCAATGCCCGTCAGCGGCTTGAGTGCCTTGGTCTCCGACTCTTTTACGAAGAAGAGCCAGATCGTCGAGACCGCGAATCCGGTTATGCAGCCCCAGATTGCGCCGGACTTGGTGATGAAACGGGTGTACAACCCGCCAATCAGCAGGGGGAGGAACGAGGCCGCGCAGATACCGAAGAAGATCGCCGTCCCGCGCGCGATGATCGCTTCTCCGGCATTGTTGGCAAACATCTTTGGCAGCGCCAGTGCCAGTGCCACACTTAGGAGGAAGGTCGCAAAGATGCCGATGCGCGTCGCGATGATTGCTTGCTTCTCGCTGGACCGTCCGGTCAGATTTTGCCAGAGGTCGCGGCTGGCGGCGGTTCCCATTGCGTGGAACTGGCTGCTGAGCGTGCTCATCGCGGCCGCCAGCAGTGTGACGAAAAAGAGGTCGCCCAGCCAGCCGGGCATGAAGAGCTTCATAAACTGTGGGATAACCTCGTCGGTCTTGCCGCCGACGGCCATCAGGGCGATTTTTCCGATCGGCGCTTCGGCCCCGTTGGGGGCGATGGACATGAAGAATACATTCGAGAGCGGACCGACAAAGTACGAGACGCCCACGGTGACGAGAATGAAGAGCGCGCCCACCAGCACCGCGCGATTCAGCTCCCGCGAGCTTTTGACGGTCATGAAGCGCACCGCCAGTTGCGGCTGCGCCAGTACGCCGATGCCGACGCCGAAGGTGATTTGCGACATCACAATCCACCAGTACTTTGAGCCGAAGGTTGGCATCGCGGTCCAGCCCTGGTGACCGTTGGGGCCGAACTTCTCGATTGCCAGCGGCGCCAGCGCCGTGAGCTTTTCATGTGCTTCGGTGATTCCGCCCAGTTTGTAATAGGTCAGAAACAGCAGCGTCAGCAGGCCGAAAAACATCAGCGCCCCCTGCATGGCGTCGGAGTACATCACGCCCTTCATGCCGCCCATGATGACATACACCGCGACGATCATCGACAAGCCGAACAAGGCCGTTTCGTAGTTGATGTCCAACCGCGACGCGACGATATACGTCCCGCCCATCAGGACGGCGGCGGTATAGATCGGCATGAAAAACAGAATGACCGCGCCGGCAAACGCCTGCAGGCCGCGCGAGTTGTAGCGCCGCCCCAGCAGCTCCGGGAAGGTATGCGCCTTGAGGTGGTGTCCCATCGCTCGCGTCCGTGCCCCGAAGAAGACAAACGCAATGAAGATGCCGACGAAAATATTCAGGAAGGTCAGCCAATGCAGGCTCATCCCGAAGACCGCCGCCGCGCCGCCGAAGCCGATAATGGCGGAGGTGGAGATAAACGTCGCGCCGTAGCTGAGGGCCATTACCACCGGATGCGTATCGCCGCCGGCGATCATGTAGTCGGCCGCGGTTTTCGTGTCCTTCCAGCCCCGGTAGCCGAGGTAGCCGGTGAGAAATAAATAGACAGTAACCAAAACAATCAGCAGCGTCACAGCTTCTCCTCTTCCATTGGCCGCAAGAAGGGCGGGGGCTTTACAGCTCTTCGTCAATTTCGCGCTCTTCGCGCGCCCAGGTCACGGTCTCGTCGTCCGGAGCCGCGTTGTCGTCGCGGTTCCAGCCAAGATAGCCGTAGACGCCGCAAACAAGGGTAACCAGGATGGACAGCAGGATTGCCGTCGCGACCCACGGGTCAGTCAAGCCAAGAATCAGGAACGGCATACCTGCCTCCTTTGAGAAAAATCGGCGGAGAAAGAATAAATGTGCGCCGGAAATCATCCGGCGCACATCGAGAGAATTATACCGTTTGTCGTTGCGGATTCAACCGGGTTATTTCTTTGCCGGTTCGTCCTTTTTTTCGGCCTTGGCCGGTTCTGCCTTTGTGTCCTTGGCGGCAGGCGCGGTAACGGTTGCAGCGGCGGGCTGGGCGGGGGCGACGAATTCCTCCTTGGTAATCACGCCGTTGCCGTTTTTGTCAATCTGGATGTACACCGCGTTTCCCGCGAGGTCGCCTTTGTTGTCGGTCGCGACATCGAATTCGTCGTAGGTGATCGTCCCGTCCTTGTTGAGGTCGATCTTCGCGAAGTCCTTCTCGCTCATGGTCTGCGGAGTAAGCTTGGCGGCGGGCTTGTCGCCCTCGCTGCCGGAGCAGCCGGCGAGAATCAGAACGGCGGCGCAGGACAGAATGGCCTTGATCTTCATGAGTGTTTCCCTTTCCTGACGATGGTGTTGCAAAAATAGCTTCGTGCAAGGAGGCGTCGCGCCTCCGCCCTCAGCCGACAATGGGTTTCCGGTGATCCACAACCCGCACGGCTTTGCCGTCAAAACGATCCAGCGTCTGCGGCGGCACCAGTTCCACCTTCACCCCGATCTGGGCAATGGTGTGAATTTCATGATTGATCCGGTCGCGCAGATTCTGCATCTCGGTCATCTTGTCCGAGAACGCCTCCGGCCTCAGTTCCACCTTCACCGTCACCTCGTCGAGGTTGTGCGGCCGGTCCACGATGATCTGGTAATGCGGCGCGGTTCCTTCGACGCGGAAAAGCGCTTCCTCGATTTGCGACGGGAAGACATTCACCCCGCGGATAATCAGCATATCATCGCTGCGCCCCAGAACGCGCCCCATCCGCACGCTCGTGCGGCCGCATGGGCAGGGGGAGGCGTCAAGCCGCGCGATGTCGCGCGTGCGGTAGCGGATGATCGGCATCGCCTCTTTCGTCAGCGAAGTAAAGACCAGCTCGCCCTGTTCGCCGGGCGCGACCGGCTGCAAGGTTTCCGGATCGATGCACTCCACGATAAAGTGGTCTTCCTGAATGTGCATTCCGGTCTTGAACTGGCATTCGCCGCTCACGCCGGGGCCGATCACCTCCGACAGGCCATAGTTGTTGGTCGCCAGAATGCCCAGTTCCGATTCGATGCGCGCGCGCATATCCTCGGTCCACATCTCGCCGCCGAAAAAACCGAACTGCAGCGGCAGACTGCGCGGGTCCAGCCCTTCTTCCCGCGCCACCTCCGCGATGTTCAGCGCATAGCTTGGCGTACAGATCAGCGCATCAGCCGCAAGGTCCTGAATCAGCATCACCTGACGGCGGGTGTTTCCCGCCGAGGCCGGGACGATGCACGCGCCGACGGCGCTGATTCCGAAGTGCAGCCCGAAGCCGCCGGTGAACAGGCCGAGGCCGAAGGCGATGTGCGCCATATGATGGCGGCGCAGACCGCCGGCGGTGAGGAACCGGGCGCAGAGGTTCGCCCACATTTTGATGTCGTTTTCGGTATAACCGACAAAGGTCGGCTTGCCGGTTGTGCCGGAGGAGCCGTGAATGCGCGACAACTCCCCGCGCGGCACGGCCAGCATTCCCAGCGGATAATTCCCGCGCAGATCCGCCTTGGTCGTGAAGGGCAGTTTGCGCAGATCTTCGATGCTCTTGATGTCCTGCGGATTGAGGCCCGCGAGGTGCTTTTTATAGAACGGAACGTTCTGGGCGCGGGTCAGGGACTCCCGCAGGCGCGACAACTGCAAGGTGCGCAGCTCCTCGCGCGGCAGGGTTTCTGCCGGGTCCCAAATCATGTTTTTTACTTCCACTTTCAACACAGTCATAGGAAATCTTCGGTTCAATAAGGGTAAGCCAACTACCGGTAAATTACGGCAATCAGCGGATTCGTTTTAAAAATAATCCGGCGGACTACTGGTGCGGCGCGAAGAGATCGACGTTGCCGATCACGCTGATGCCCTTTGCTTTCAATACCTCAATGGCCGCATCGGCATCGTTGAAGCGGAACATGAGCACCGCCTGTCCGTCGTGCCGGAAGGTGAAGGCGTACATATACTCGATGTTGAGGCCGGAGTCGCCGATGATGTCGAGAATCCGTTGCAAACCTCCGGGCCGGTCCTCGACGGCGGTGGCGATGACCTCGGTGGTCTTCACGACGAAGCCGGCGGCTTTGAGCAGTTCGAGGGCTTTCTGCCACTCTTTGACGATGAGGCGGAGGATGCCGAACTGCTCCGTGTCCGCCAGTGAGAGGGTGACGAGGTTGATCTTGGCATCCGCCAGCACCTTGCACGCCTGCGAAAGATGCCCCGGCTTATTCTCCAAAAACACCGAAATCTGCTGAATCTTCATGCTATTTCCTTTCAGGTTGCCGTAACGTTGAAATCGGCTCGTATGCGGTCGGCTGACGGATCAGTCGCGAGTCGCTCGTAAGAAGAGTTTGCCTTGCTCGTCGGTCCAAAGGCAAAAAAAGTTTTTGACCTGCTTCATCAATGATATTTGTAATCCGGTTGATGGCGGAACAGGCTTCCGGCGCGGACTGAACATCAAGGAAGCCATCGCCAACAGCGGGTGAGAAGTAAATATATAGCTTATTATCGACGGTTGTAAAACAAATCGCCGTCAGGGATTCGTTTTCACCATAGACCCTGATTGCAGGCATTTCGCCGAAGCGCTTTGCGCAGGCAGCCCGCAGCGCGTTCCATAGTTCTGCGCGTTTGGCTGCCATATCTCTTACTGCCGCAGGAGAACT
>CAYWTJ010000006.1:0-56206 GCA_964460225.1 uncultured Planctomycetaceae bacterium
ACCACCCGCAAGAACGTCGAGGCCACCGCATCCATGCTGCAAGCGCGTGGAATCGCCGCCCGCGCCTATCACGCGGGTCTGCCCGACGACGAGCGTGCCTCGGTGCAGGACGCCTTCCGCCGTGACGACTGCCCGGTCATCGTCGCCACCATCGCCTTCGGTATGGGCATCGACAAATCAAACGTCCGCTTCGTGATCCATGCGGATCTGCCGAAGAATCTGGAGGGGTATTATCAGGAGACCGGCCGCGCCGGGCGTGACGGCGAACCGGCCCGCTGCGTGCTATTTTTCGGACGGCAGGATATCGTGCAGCTCTCGCGTTTTGCCGCGTCCGCCGAAGACGAACACGCCCGCGAAATCGCGCAGACGCAACTGCGGCAGATGATCCAGTTCGCCGAGCAGGACGGCTGCCGCCGCGCCGCGCTTCTATGCTATTTTGATGAAGTCTACCCCCAAGCCAACTGCGGGGGCTGCGATGTTTGCACCGGCGAGGTCGAACGCGAGGATGCGACCGTTCCGGCGCAAAAAGCGTTGTCGGCCATCGCCCGCACCGGCGGCCGCTTCGGCGCGGGGCACCTCATCGACATCCTGACCGGGGCCAACACCGAGCGCATCCGCCAACTCGGGCACGACCAGCTTCCGACCTGGGGCGTCGGCAAGGACTGCGATAAATCCTACTGGCGCACCGTTCTCAATGCCCTGCTCGCGCAAGGCTTGACCAGCGTGGAGGACCCGCAGTATCCAGTCCCCGCTCTGACCGTCGCCGGGCGCGAAGTCTTGGGCGGACGACAGAGCTTCTCCATGCTCAAACAGGCGCAGAGCGCGGGAAAGACCGGCGGCAAGTCCAAGCGCGGCGCCCGCGAGGAGCTGCCCTGCTCCGCCGGACTCTTCGCCCGCTTGCGCGAGGAACGGACGCGCCGCGCCAAAGCCGACGGCGTGCCGCCGTATGTCGTCTTTTCCGACCGGACGCTGCGGGAAATGGCTGCCAACTTCCCCACCACCCCGGACAAACTGCTGGAAATCAACGGCGTCGGGCGGCGCAAGCTTGAAGCCTATGGCGGCGACTTTCTGCGCGCAATTCAAGCCTACAAAAGCGAACACCCGCAGGAGGCTCAACAGTTCACCCCGCACTCTGCCCCACCCCAAGCCGTCCCCGGCACATCGGCAGATGCGTCTGTTGCGGCATCGAAATCCGACCAGCCTCCACCGGCCAAATCCGCCGTCGGACTGCAGATTCTGGCGCAACTGAGTGAGGGAAAAACGCTGGAGGAGATCGCCGGTCAGCGTGGCGTGAAGATGGAAACCGTTCTCAGCCATCTGGAGCGACTATTCACGGCAGGCGAAATGCTGCCGATTGAAAACACTCTTTCGCTGGAGCGGCTGGATGAGATCGGCAGGCTTTTCCGCGCCGACCAGAGCTGGCTGCTTACGCCGGTAGTAGAAGCGAGCAACGGGACGATCAGCTACATCGAAGCACGGCTGGCGCGGCTAATTCTGCAACAGCGCTACGGCGAGCAATTCCCCGCGACCAAGTAACTGGTCAACAAGCCAAACCATATAAAAACGTCCGGCAGGAAAAATCCCGCCGGACGTTTATCTTAGGCATTCCAGTACATTGCGTCAGAAGGAATCGACGCCGGTTATTACTCCGGAATCTGACCGTTCTCAAGGCCGAGTGGCATCGCTTCCGGACGCTCGCAGGTGGTGACCAAATCGAGCTTTTTGCCGAGCTTGCTGGCCTTATCGAACGCCAGCATGATCTCCAGAACGTGGTTCGCCAGATCGCCGTTGCAACGGTGCTTGCGGTTGTTGCGCATCGCAGTCGCCATGTCGGCGATACCGAGGCTGCGGCTGTTCTCGGAGTAGATATGCGTCAACGGCACATCCGCCCATTCCCGCTTGTCCACGTTGCGGAAGACCTTCACCGGCCCGCCGAAGGTGTTGGGATCGGGACAGCAGAGCGTTCCTTGATCGCCGTAGATTTCGATCGGCGCGTGGGTGTGCGCATACGCCTCGAAGCTGCTGATGACGGTGGCGAATACCCCGTTCTTGAACTCAATGACGCCCGTCAGGTGGGTCGTGACATTGACCGGGTACTTGTCGTAGGGCTTGTACTTGTCCTGATACTGCTCGGCAACCTCGCCAGCAAGCGTCCGGAACTCCGAACCCTTCTTGGTCATCGCGACCACGCTCTTGGCGGGGCCGAAGAAGTTTACCAGCGCGGTAATGTAGTAAGGTCCCAGATCGAGCATCGGGCCGGCGCCGTAATCATAAAAGAACGGAGCCTGTCCCCACTTCTCCGGTCCACGCCCCATCACGATGGCCGTAGCACTGATGGGCTTGCCCACCCAGCCGTCATCAAGAAGCTTGCGGCAGGTCTGCAGACCACCGCCAAGGAAGGTGTCGGGGGCGCTACCGACGCGCAGGCCCTTCTTCTTCGCCAGAGCCATTACCTTGGCCGCATCTTCGGCATCTACGCCAAAAGGCTTCTCGGTATAGACGTGCTTGCCAGCCTGCAGAGCTTCCATTTCGATCTTGGAATGCACCAGCGGCGGTGTCAGATTGAGCACCACTTCGATCTCGGGGTTCTTGAAGATTTCCTCGTTGCTTGCCACCGGCACGCCGTACTTCTCCTGCTTGGCCTTGGCGCGCTCGGGCAAAAGGTCGGAGCAGGCGACAAATTCGAGGATCGGGAACTTCTTGGATGCCTGAAAATAGATGTCGGAGATCATGCCGCAGCCGATAATGCCGACCTTGACCTTCTTCTTGGCGGACGATCCGCCCTTCTTCGCGGTAGCCATCTTATTTGTTCCCCTTCGCCAAACCGTTCTTGGTCATGAACTCATAGCTCTGGCGGATCGCGGTCTTCATGTCGATGTTGCAGGAGTCCAGTTCGACAATCACGGCCTGTGTCTGGGCGGGAGCCGCCTTGATGAGGTCGGCGATCGGGAGCGTCCCGGTCCCCAGAGGCATCAGCTCGACGTGACGCTCCAGAATTCCGTTGACCATGTCGTTGCCGGCCACGCGCTGCTCGGAGACGCCGTCCTTCATGTGCAGCAGGATCGTGTCCTTGGCGAAGTGCTTGAGCATCGCCACCGGATCTTCCTTGCCGAGGTTGGTCGACCAGAAGCAGTCCATCTGGATCTTGACGTCCACCGACAACAGGCTGCGGAAGATATCATACTTGAGCTTGCCGTCGAGGCGCTGGAACTCGAAGTCATGGTTGTGCTGGAAGAGCGTGAAACCGTTCTTCTTCAGAATCTCGCCCATGTAGTTCACCTCATCGGCAGTGCGCTTCATGGCTTCGAGGTCAGCGAAGTCATTGGGGCCATAACCGCAGACCACCTTGTCAAGGCCGAGAAGGCTTGCGATATCCATCGCTTCGCCGATGCTGCCGCGACGGCACCAGGGCGAGTGCGAAGAAACCATCCCCATGCCGAGGTCCGCGATGATCTTCTTGAACTCCGTTGGCCGAATATTCCAGAAGCCGGCCGGCTCAACGAGTTTGTAGCCGCAATCGGCAACAAACTTCAGAACACCCAGAAAATCCTTGGAAGCATCGTCGCGGAGCGAATAAAGCTGAACACCAATGGGAAGCATAACAACATTCCTTTCAAAAAAAAGATGGCGCGAATTGACTGAAAATAGTATTCTCTATTACCTATACACCCAATTCCCCGTTATTACAATTGACGAATGGTAGTATTTATTGACCGAAAGTATTGAAATTCATTATGCTCGAACACCTGATTGATCTACGTCGAATCGGCTATTATGCGGCTCCCGCGTCAGCATGCGTCACGCCCGCCCGAATCCCGGAGCAGGTAGAGTGTGTTGAAATACTGACCGCCGGCAAGATTTTTTTCGAGATCGACGGCATTGAACGCGAATTCACCCGCGGAGCGGTATTCTGGCACATTTCCGAGGAGCATACCATCTGGAAAACGGTGCCGGAGGCGCCATATTGCTGTGTTGTGTTTACTTTTACTGTAAACAAACGAATCCGCAATGTCCCGCGTGTCACTTACTGGCATCATCCCGAGGAAGCGGCTGTCTTTGCGGAAATGGGACTCAAGCTCTTCCACGCCGGGATCGAAAATTTACCAGCCTATACAGCTTACGCATATTCCACCTTGTGGTGGAATGCAGCCCGTCAGGGACGGCGCACCCCATGGCCGAACGCGCTGCAAACCGCGATTGATCTGATCCGCGAACACTGGCAGGAACCGCTGGACGTGGCAGACCTTGCGGAACTCTGCCATGTCAGTAAGCCCTATTTGTTCGCCTTGTTTCGTGAGCATTTAAACACCAGCCCCCATCAATATATCCTGAAGCACCGCATCAACCGGGCAAAGCTGATGCTGGCTAATGGGGAAACCTCGATCAAGGAAATCGCCCAATCATGCGGCTTCGGCTCACTGGAGGTCTTTTACCGTCAATTCCGGAAGACGGTCGCCATTTCCCCGCACGAGTACCGTAAAAGCGCCATGCCATATGGCTTCCGCCAGAACTGATCCCCTTCTTGCCCCTCTTCCTCGGAAGCAAACAAGGATATTTATCTTGTTTGTTGGCGTAAATATCCAGATAAATAGCCCGTGCATCCGAAAAACATCGCATTGCATCCGGTATAATCCAGGCAGCATAACTCCCGCGAATGAACGTTCGCCCAACACAAAGGAAGAGCGATGGAAGTGATTGAGGAAGCGCCCCGGAAAACGCCGGTTGCCGGAACGTTCGATATTTGCGTCATTGGCGGAAGCTGCACGGGCGTTTTCGCGGCCGTGCGTGCGGCGAGACTGGGAGCGAAAGTTGCGCTGGTTGAAGTTCAGAACTGTTTTGGTGGGGTGGCGACGGCAGGAATGGTCTGTGTCTGGCACACCCTCTTCGACACTGAGTTCAAAAAGAAAATCATCGGCGGACTGACCGAAGAGGTCATCACTCGACTGCTCACGCGCTCCGCCGCAACCTGTCAGCCCAACAATCCCTCCATCGGCTGCACCTTCAACAGTGAGGAGCTCAAGCTGGAACTGGACGAATTGGTACTCGAACACGGGATTACCCCCTTTTTGCATACCCGGTTCTGCGCACCCGTGGTCGAAAACAATAAAATTCGGGCCATTCTCGTGGAAAACAAGAACGGACGCTCCGCGATCGCGGCTGAGGTGTTCATTGATGCCACCGGCGACGGCGACCTTGCAGCCGCCCTCGGCCTGCCTTGCACCATTGACGCACACCTGCAACCGCCCACAACCTGCGCTAAAATCGGCGGACTCGACGATCTGGACCTCAATGACCTGCTACGCGAACACCGGGAGGAGTTTCGACTTCCAGAGGACTCCGGGTGGGCTTGCCGCCTCCCGGGCTCCACGGATGTGAAGATGTACGCAATCACACACGTATTCAACACCGATGCCTCCGACGCCGGCCAACTGACAAGAGCGGAACTGGAGGGACGACGGGGGATTCGCGCCCTGATGGATATGGCGCGCAAATACAAGGGGAAAACGCCCACACTCTACGCGCTGCCCTCGTATATCGGCATCCGCGAGACCCGGCGGTTTCACACCGAGCACATTCTATCCGAAGATGAGGTTTTGTCCGGAACCGCATTTCCGGACGCCATCGCATACGGCAGTTATCGCGTGGATGTTCACAACCCCAGCGGTGGCGGCTTTGTATTCAAATATCTGGACGGCACGACGGAAAGCATCGGCCCAAATGGCTCAGTACAAGGACGCTGGCGCCCACAAACCCCGACCAATCCGACGTTTTATCAGATTCCTTACCGTTGCCTCTACACCAACCGGGTACAAAACCTTCTGTTGGCGGGGCGCATGATCGGCACCGACAAAGGAGCCTTTGGCGGCATACGAGTAATGGTAAATTTAAATCAGACGGGGGAAGCGGCCGGGGTAGCAGCGGTACTGGCAGTCAGAGACCGTCTCGGCGTATCCGAAATCTCCATTCCGGAGTTGCGCACCAAGCTCGCAGCGGGCGGTTCTCTGCTCCATTGAGTACAGCGTATCCCGACGAAAATGCTGCTTACGTCGGTTATGGTGTTACATTTCGGAGTTCATTGCTCTTTAGCAAGTACTCTGGCAACTTCAGAATAGGTCGAATTGTCGTTCAGGCGCTGCTGACACAGGTCCAGAAGTATTCGAGTCAAGCGGTCTGCGGGATTGTCATCCAGCATTTTTTGGAGAATCCGTTGCGCCTCATCGCAATCGCCGGTCCGCAGTTTGTCGAGGGCGCTGAAATAGTCACTGAAGAGGACATAACGATGATCGATCAGCTCCGTCCCGGCACAAACCGGGGCGATTTCCCAGTACGGCGCCATGGCGAGGTCCGCCTGCGTTAAAATGACCGGCCGGACAGGAGACGTCTGATTCAGCCCTTTCGCCACCGGCTCATTGCAAACGATCTGCATCCCGTGGACATTCGCCAATTCGCAGCACACCCGCAGGACGCGCATTCCCTCACCGATGACGGTGTACATCCGGCGGCCGGTCTCGCCAAAGCTTCCGCAAAAAAGATCGGCCCCACTGTAAATCCCGACCACAGAGGGGAACGTGCCCGTATTCGTTGCCGTCAAGCCCCGATTCACCTGCTCCATGAGCTGTATCACAGCTCGAGCAGCGGCAACCGAATTTGCTATATTGTCCGGAAAATGAGCGCCGTCTATTTCATTCCTCCAGCATAAGCAAATGCCGTCATGTTGAAACAGGCACAGCGCTGACGGCCACGGCCGAAAAACGTCCTTCAATTCAGAGAGAAAACGCTCGAAAACGGCAAAAGCATCCGGAGCATTCAACCAATCGGTATGCACGGGGAGCGGCACAAAAAGGACGGTCATATCCACTCTGGTTGGGCGCAATTGCTCGGCACGTGAATCTCCCAGCAGCGTTTCCGTCACGGTTTCCGGGACATAGGTGGCAAGCGCCCGCATCGTCCGTTCAATATCAAGCAAATCGAGATTCATCCCCTGTAATTCACGGAACATGTAGTCTGTTGTAACGGCGGAAGAAACGACAGGATTGAGGTTTCTCAGCGCGTGCATGCGTTTTTGAATGCCGCGCAGAGGGTTTATCATAAACCGTTTTATGAGAAACGCCCCCCCCAGACATATCGCAAGGAAGCTGATCCAGACCACGCTCTCAGGCACCCTCTCGCCTGCAGCGACGGGCCTCTGCAGGATGGCATTCCAGTCATAACCGGCCCAGACCTTCCACTCATTTTCCGGCACGTCAATGCAGAGAAGCTTGATGGATCGATCAGTTTGCGCATCATCGCGGAACGTGATGTCGCGGGTAAAATCGGTTTGATCCGGAGCAAGCAGATTCAGATCCATGCTGGCGCACAGTTGCAGCACGGCGGAATCGGAAATATCCGAACGGCGGTATAAGACGATCGGATTCAAATCCGATCGCGATATGCAGAGAATGACAGGCAGCGTTCCAGCCACGCTTAATTGCGGACCAAGTTTGCCGAGCCGGTCCTTATCCACCGTGACAAACGGAGTGCGCCGGACGACGGTTCCATCCTGTGCGGCTGGCAGGCTGACCGGTTCGCCCGGAATGACGAGAAGCTCGTGGTTATCTGAGGTATTGAGAATCAGATCGGAGGAACCGCCGCTGTGGAGGTTTTGAAGTCCCTGTGCGATTTGCAGGATCAGTGACGGATCCACCCCGGATTCAACCTCTGCGTTGCCCGCAACGCCGGGCGTTATGGCGTATTGGGTGGCTGGGCCGATGCGCCCGCTTGCGTCCGCCGAAAGCTGCGAGGCGGTGAACGAGCCGTTGTCATTGGGCGCTAGCAGATCCAACCGCCAGCCATTGTTCCGCGTCAGAATACCAACGGAACGCTCGGAGGTTCGCATCAGGTCGCTGGACAACAACGCCAGATTTCCCCCATCGAGCGGTTTGTCCTGCGCCGCGAGGGGGAAGATGATTTCCGCCAGATCGGTGCTGTTCAAGGGCGAGTAAAAAAACTCCCGCACCAGTCGCGTGATCAGCGCGGCCTGCTCATGAAAGGAGGTTGTACGCTCGACGCGCAGCAGACTCAGCCGGTGAAAATGCAAGCAGACGAAAAACGCCCCGCACACGGCGATGACCAGAGTCGCCATGCAAATAAACAGGCGAGAAGTCGGATTCTTGCCGTCACGGGCTTTCAATCGCCGCTCTCCCCGCTTGTGCTGTCCGCTACGGTCTGCGCGTCTGACGCGTTGACTTGCGGGGTTTGCTCCGCATCATCGGCGGCATCGGCGAAACCGACCAGCGGTTCGCCTTCTTCGGAGAAGTCGAGCAGGATTTTTCCGGGCAAATCGCCCTCGTTCATGCGGCTCAAAATTTCTTGCGACATGACTGGCAGAACCGTGCCATTGAGAATATGGTCGATGTTGCGCGCGCCGGTGTCAACCTCGGTGCAGCGGGCGCAGATTGTTTCCACCGCCTTGCCCGATACGACCAGTTGCAGCCCCTGATTCTGGCGCAGACGGGTGGCGAGCTTGTCGAGTTTGAGCAGCACGATGTCCTTCAGCGCATCGGTAGAGAGCGAGTAGTACGGGAGGATCACCATGCGCGCCAGCAGTGCCGGCTTGAACCATTTGCTCAGTTCCGGGTGGATTGCGTCGATGACCTCACTGACCGGCGGACGCTTGCCTTCGGCAGTTAGTCGGGTAATCGTCTCCAGACCAAGGTTACTGGTAAGGAAAATCACCGTGTTGGCAAACGAAACCTCGCGGCCCTCGCCGTCGTTGAGAATACCTTTATCGAAGACCTGATAAAAGAGGTTCAGCACCTCCGGGTGCGCTTTTTCCGTTTCATCCAGCAAAACGGCGGAGTACGGTTTTTGGCGGACTGCTTCGGTCAGCATGCCGCCCTCGCCGTACCCGACATATCCGGGCGGCGAACCGATGAGCCGGCTGACGGTATGCTTTTCCATGAACTCGCTCATATTGATGGTGACGGTGTTTTTTTCGCCGCCGAAAAGCTGCTCGGCGACGGAGAGGGCCGTCTCCGTTTTTCCGACGCCGCTCGGGCCGACCAGCAGGAATACCCCCATCGGCTGTTGCGGAGACTTTAGCCCCGCGCGCGCGGCCTTGAGCCCCTCCGCGATTGCGTCGATTGCGGCATCCTGACCGCGCACCCGTTTCTTGAGGTCGTCGGCGAGATTGAGAACCGCACGGGCCTGATCCCGGCAAATCTTCCCCGCCGGGATTCCGGTCCAGTCGGAAATAACTGCGGCCACGACCTCGGGCGTTACCTCCAGCGGTACGAATATCTCTCCCTTGCGCGTTTCATCAAGCTTCGCAAGCGCATCGGAAAGCTGTTGTTTCATCGCTTCCGGATCGGATTGCGCCGTAACTTCTGTTGGCGCCGTAGCCCCGGAGCCGTCCGCAAGCGGTTGCTCTTGCGCGGATGGCGCATTCTGCGCGCTTTGCGCCTGCTGCGCCGGAGCCTGTTGGGGCGATCTTTGCGCGCGATTGAAATCCCGCAATTTCTTACGCAGATCAAGCACCGCACTAGCCGCCTCTTTTTCCGCCTGCCAGCGGACAAGCAGCGCCGCCGCCTTTTCTTGCGTTTGCGCCAGTGTTTGTTCCTGTTCCTGCAACGCGTTCTCGTCGATCGCCGCACCGTCCGCCTGATCGCGGCGCAACGCCTCCAGACGCCGGGTGATCGCCTGCGCGGTACGCTCCAGATCCTCCAGAACCGCCGGCTTGCACCGCAGCCGAACCTTGACGCGCGCAGCGCTCGTGTCGAGCAGGTCCACCGCCTTATCCGGCAGATAGCGCCCGGTGATGAAGCGCGCCGAGAGTTCCGCCGCCGCCGTTACGGCGTCATCCTTAATCGTTACGCCGTGGGAATCCTCATATTTCTCCTTCAAGCCGCGCAGAATCAGGGTGGCCGTCTCCACATTCGGCTCATCGAGTTTGACCGGCTGAAAGCGCCGCGCCAGCGCCGCGTCTTTTTCAAAGTATTTTTTGTACTCCGACCATGTGGTCGCCGCAATTGTCCGCAACTCTCCGCGCGCCAACGCAGGCTTCAGAAGATTGGCGGCATCGCCTCCTCCGGCCTGATTGCCCGCCCCGATCAGGGTATGCGCTTCATCGATGAAAAGCACGATCGGCTTCGCGCTGGCCTTCACTTCATTAATCACTTCCTTGAGCCGGTTTTCAAATTCTCCCTTCATGCCCGCGCCGGCTTGCAGAAGCCCCATGTCCAGCGAAAGCAGACGGACGTCCGCCAGCACATCGGGAACGTCGCCCTGCGCGATGCGCAACGCCAGTCCCTCGACGACGGCGGTCTTTCCCACGCCAGGCTCGCCGACTGCAATGGGGTTGTTTTTTCGGCGGCGCGCCAACACATCGATAATCTGCCGGATTTCAACGTCGCGCCCGAACACGGGGTCGATCTTCCCGGCGCGCGCTTGTGCGGTCAGGTCATTGCAATATTTTGCCAGCGCTGTCGTTGCTTGTCCGGCAGCTTCCCCCGCGCCGGCGGCTTTGCTGCTGCCGTCTTTAGGTGCGTTGTTCTCAGAGGAGGATTTGGTGATTTTCCAGAAGTCGGCCTTGAGTTTGTCACGGCTGATGGGGGTTAGCAGCTCGACGTAATTTCCCGTTCCGTAGAGGTTTGGCCGCGAGAGAAACGCGAGCAGAACCGCGCCGGAGCGCACCTTGCTTTCCTGCAGGTCTACCGAACTGATCAGCCACGCGTCCTGCAGCAATTCAATCAACTGCTGCGAAAACACGGGTTTTCCCTGATGGCCGCTGGGGGCCGCCTCGAAATCCTTGTCCAGCACCTTCTGCAACCGGCCGACCGGAATATCCAATGCCTGCATCGTCAGATAGAAATCACTTAACGGCTGCTCAAGAAATTTGGCGACCAGATGTTCGGGTGCAATCTCATAATGGTTGCGATTTACGCAGAGACCAGCCGCCGCCTCCAGTGCCGTGCGGCAGGAGAGATTGAGATAACCTACCAGAGATTTTATATCGACATTGAGCATTTCATCCTCTCCTCTGCGTCTCTCAGGACAACCTGAAATAGACCCGTTTTTCATCCTTCATCCGCGGGCCGGAATAGCTCCACGTTTCATAACCGAGGCGCGACCAACCGCCTCCCAGCGTTGCCGCCGGTACGTCCTCCGGCAGCACCCGCAGCGCCATTTCGCATTCCAATGGCGTATCGATGTATGTTTGCACCAGCATGCGCAAACGCTCAAAGCGAGGACTTTGCGGCATCAATTCCTGCACCGACATACGCGGCAAGGGGTGCGACCAGATGCGCACTCGTCCCATGCGGTCCTTCACGAACATGCCCACATGCGCATCCTCGCCCAGAACACAATTGCTCTGTCCAAGCCGGATACGCTGCCGGGGCGGAATCGTCACCTGCCGCTGACAGCATTGCTCAATCATCACATCCTGACTCTGCAGCACGTCGCAAGCGAGACTTTTCAGCCCCGCGCTGCAGCGTGGACGGTGCAGAAAAACGCTGGCGTAACGCAAAAAGTGGTTATTGTCATGCTTGCCGCGAATTTCACGCGGAGACAATCCAATCAGGGAAAACAACATTTCCCGCGCCACCGGATCGCTCTGCTCGAAAATGCGCCAGTATATGCGATACTTGCACTGCACGCGAAAAAGAAGGTGGTACAGCCGGTTATTGAGCAAATCAAAAAAAGCGCGCGGTGCGGCTCGCCCCACTTTTTCGTCTTCAAAAAGATCCTCGGTATAAAAACTCGGCAGGGGTGTTCCGCTACCATACAGCCCTTGAAAGTTCGCCGTCACCAAGTACTGCTCATCCGCCCCCTCCGCGCCGGGTATCAGTTCTACCGACCGAACGTCACTCGCGGGATGCCCCATTCCGAGGTGCGGCCGCACCAGCAGATTCTGCCGCTGTCCGTCATCATCCGCGGAAAATTTTGTTTGACGGCGTAATAGACGCATCACCTGTGTAAAAGTGAATTGCGCCGCATTACCGAGCAGTTCCTGTATGATATTGCGCATCCGTTCAGCCCGTTGCGTTCCCATCCGGTCAGAAATCGAGCGTCTGGCCGAGACGTGGCGGAAATACCGTCTGCGTTCCGGTACTCTTGTTCTTGAGGACGAAACGACAAAAGTGATTCAGCCGCATGGTCGATCCAAAAAAGATATCCAGCACCATCGCAAAGATATGGAGCGTCCCTTCGCTTTCAAATCCGTTGCCGGTGGTTTCAGCCACCACATCGCACCCCCGCAAAATCTGGCCGCGCCGCAACATATCGCCAGGCGTGCATGTCACGCTACCAAGCGACTTGACCTGCATCAGAAGTTCCTGCCGCTTTCCTTCGTCCTTTCCACAGACATAACTGAAGGTCTCCAATAATTTCTGAAGGCATTGTTCGTTTGCCAGTGACAAGGAGTTGGCGGAAAGAAACGAGATCAACGTCCAGAGCATTCCCTTGTCCTGCGGCGGCATCGCGCCGCGCGTCGTTGGGATCACATTGCGAGCCCGGGCCGCGACCGGCGAAGTGCCTGTGGAAAGCCGGATGTCGCCAACATTCAGGCGCGCGGGCAGATCGGGCACCGTAAAAGTGGCCGCGATGGAGAGCGTCTCCGGTTGTGGAGCATGATCGGGGGGATAGAGGACGGACAGAAACGTTTCCGCCCGCTGGCTGACGGGGTTCGTTCGCTGCGACAACGTATAGAGCGGATCGCCGGTGTCCTTGCCGAAGCTCTCTGCGCATTGATAAACATGTTGTTGCCCGCCGACGGCGGATACGCCAGTAACGGCATCGATGGAAAACAACTGGAATGCCCCAGCCGAACTGAAATCGGCGATGATTCGGTATTCATGCTTCCGGTGGTCAAGTGTAACCGGACATGCCCAGCCGGTATGGAGATTTACAGCCTCCACGGCGTTGAGGATAAAGTTCTCCGCCCGCGCTTTGCGCACATCCTCAAGGCTGCTGTCTGGGGGAAACTTAAACACCAACTGAAAGGTATCCGTCCGTCCGCGTTCACGCCAGCGCTCCAACCCCGCAACCTCAAGGATGCGGAATTTCGCCGGGAAGGAAAGATACTCCTGAAGAATGCGATGGGAGCGCAATGCTTGCGGCGGGTAGGGATACAGCGCGTTGGCGTCGTCAAACCCGGGCAGCCGCAGAGCTGTCGCTGGTAAAAGAAAGTCCCGGCCCTCGTCGTTGCGGACAGCGATAGAGGTAGCCTTTTTACTCAAATAATAAAAGAGGTTTTCCGCTTGCCCTGGCATTCCGTTCACAAAAATCCGCAGCGGGCCTCCCTCCCAACCGCCGAGGTTTCCTCCGGCATAACGGAAGGTGAGCGCCAGTTCGGGATCGCCCAAATCGGGACGCTGGAACGCAACGTCGGTGATGCTGAGCGGCTGCATCGTCAGCTCGCAGCAGGTGCGAAAAATGCAGCGCACCCCCTCGACCGGCACACTGGAAATCTCGCTGCCTGCCGGCACGACCACGCGCGCAACGCTACCGATGGTCGGTGAAAACTGCATAATGGTCGCAGCCGGAACCGGCCGCAGAAAATACGGCGCGACCAGACGAAGCAGACCAGTGGCAAGTTCCGGAAACTCATCGTCGATCTTGTGCCGCAGGTTGGCGCTAAGAAACGCGAGCCCCTCAAGCAAACGTTCCACGTCCGGGTCAATGCTGCCACTGCCCAGCAAAGGCGCCACTCCCGGGTGACGTTCCGCAAACTCTTTCCCCAACGTGCTGAGGAGATTTTTTTCGATATTAAAGTAGTCTAACATTCTTCTTCCAGCCGGAACCGTTAGGATGTGATGTTGACCTGCCCCAGAGAATCGATGGTCAGGTTCATCTTAGTTTGGGTGCCGTCGCTGATGTCGGCGTATAGCTTGAATTGGAACTCACCGCGCCGGGCATCCTCTTCACTCAGCATTTTGATTTCAACGTTGCGTAATCTTGGTTCATAGCGGGAAATGACCTCTTGAATTTCGCGCTGCAAAGCCTCAATCCGCCCATCGCCAAGTTCGGTCGGAATGTCCGTCAGGTCCGGAAGACCAAAACCCTGCGCCGCCGGCGCACTGCCCTGCCGGATGTTCAGCAGTTGGTTTAGATAACCGATCACGGATTGTATGATCTCTGTCCGGTCCACTTTATCCAGCCGGGCCTCCGGGTGCTCTTCAAGAATCCGGATTCGGTTCAGCAGAGTGGCGAACATCGTTTGTCTCTCCCCTCCGCGCCCGCAGCAAGCCGCCAGCGTGCCTTTTTGAAAGAACACGGATGGGGCGCCGTCGGCGGCCCCAGCCGTGCTATAATTTCCGGGTGCTTCGCTCCGCGGGATCAGTCGGCGGAGTAGGTGGACTTTGCGGTGCCTTCGGCGCTGTTGAGCTCGTACTTCAAATCCGTGTACGTAAAGGTCAACTCAGCCAGACTCTCCAGCCCCTGGCTGCTGCTGAGAGCTTCGCCGGCCCCCATGCTGATTTTATGGCCGATGATCTGGCAGTGCTTGAAGGTGGCCTTCAGAGCGGCTTCGTCCTGATTGTTGACGTCGAGCGTGGTCAACACCATCTCGGGGATTTCCTTGTTGGTACCGAGGGTGGTCAGGAAAATCGCCACGCCCTTGGAGAAGGGAATCACGACCTTGAAGCCGGTGAAGCTGGCCTGCCCGGTGGTCTTCCCCGAAGCCGCGTTGACCGGAACGATTACCTCGTTTACAAAGTTGAGCACTTTGAACTCATCGCCGTGATCCTTGACGACACCACAGCCGTCGCTGTGATCCTTGACCTTCAGGAACCCCTTGATGTTTGTCACTTCCGGCTTTGCGGCCATTTCCTTCTCCTTGTTTGATAGAACCGAGTTTGATAGGATCGACGAACTTCAAAGAACATCCCGCTTCGACTACGGCTTCCCGACACGCGCAATCGTTTACTCTTTATCCAGCTTTCCGACCAGCGACAGCGTGAAGTACGACCCCATGTATTTAAAGTGCGGCCGCACCAGCATGCTGACGCGATACCATCCGGGATCCCCCTCGACGTCGGACACCGCGATTTGCGCCTTGCGTAAAGGACGGCGGCTGCGGGTCTCGGAACTCGGGTTCTCCTGATCTGCCACATACTGGCTGATCCAGACGTTCAGCTCCCGCTCCAGATCCTCGCGCTCCTTCCACGTGCCGATGTTCTCGCGCTGAATCACCTTGATGTAATGCGCCAGACGGTTCACAATCAGCGTATAAGGCAACATGGTGCCGAGCTTGTAATTCGTCTGCGCCTCCAGCCCTTCGGGGGTGTTGGCGAAGGCCTTGGGCTTCTGGCAGGAGTTCGCCGAAAAGAAGGCCGCGTTGTCGCTGCCCTTACGCATGGTCAGGGCGATAAAGCCCTCCTCCGCCATTTCAAATTCCTTGCGGTCGGAGACATTGCATTCCGTCGGGATCTTGGTCTCGATCTGTCCCATCGACTCGAAGTTGTAAACCGGCAGGTCTTCGACCGCTCCGCCGCCCATCGGGCCGATGATGTTGGCGCACCAGCGGTATTTCGCGAAGCTGGAAGCCAGATTGGCCGCGAAGGCAAACGCGGTGTTACCCCAGCAGAACGACTCATGACTGCCAGCCACGTTCTCGGTGTAGTTGAAAGTCTTCGCGGGAACGGTTTCCGGGCCGAACGGCAGCCGCAGCAAAAAGCGCGGCGCGGTCAGCGCGACCTGACGGGCGTCCTCGCTCTCGCGGAAGGAGCGCCACTTGGCGTAGCGCGGCCCCTCGAAGATCGCCTTGAGGTCCTTAAGGTTCGGAAGCTGCGTGTAGTCGTCGATGCCGAAGAACTTCGAGCTTGCCGCCGAAATGAAGGGCGCATGGCTCATCGTGCCGACACTCGCCATCTTCTGCAGCAGGGTAATATCCTGCGGGCCGGGGCCAAACTCATAGTTGCCGACGATCATCCCGAACGGCTCTCCGCCGAACTGGCCGTATTCTTCGGTATAGATGTGTTTGTACAGCCCCGACTGCACCAGTTCCGGTGCGTCCTCGAAATCGTCCAGAAGCTGCTGTTTGTTGACGTCGAGAATCTTGATGTAACAGTTCTCACGAAAGTTGGTGTGGTCGACCAGATACTTCAGTCCGCGCCAGGCCGATTCCAGCTTCTGAAAATCGGCATTGTGCAAGACCTCATCCACCTGCGCGGAGATCTTCCTGTCGATGTTGGCGATCATCTCGTCCACCAGCGCCGAAGAGACCTTCTGCCCCACCTTACCGGATTTGAGCATCTCATCGACAAACACCGTCAGGCCCCGGCGGGTGACTCCGTACTCGTCGTCGCTGGGCTTGACCTTGGTTTCCTGAACAATCTGATCCAGCAGGCTCATCCCGCCCTGCGCGTCCGACGCAGCTTGATTCTGCGTCTGTTTTTCATTCTCTGGCATGGTTCATCCTATCCCTGAAAAACGATCCGGAAAATTATCTTTTCGCTGTGACAGCGGCCTGCGCTACTCAGCCGGTTTCGCCGGAGTCTCCGGAGCGTCCTGGTCCGCGCCTTCTTCCAGCTTCAGCTCATTGATTAAGCGCTCGCGCGCACCTTCGTCAGAAACCAGTTCATCCAGCTTCTTGCGAAAGGCCGGAACGTTGCCCAACGGCCCCTTCAGCGCCTTGAGGCTCTCGCGCAGTTCCAGCATCTTCTTCACTTCCGGGATCTTCTGGGCGACGGCATCGGGATCGAAATCCTTGATGCTTTCAATATTCAGGGAAGCCGCCATCAGGTTATCCTTGTCCTCCTGATCGCCGGAAAGTCGGTTGGGCACGGTCATGTCAAGCTTGATCCCCTGCTCCTTCAATACGTCGTTGAAGTTGTTCTTGTTGACGTCAATGACCTTGCGGTTCTCAATTCGGGTCGAATCCGCGCGCAAGGTGAAGTCCCCCAGAACCAGCGTCTTGAACGGGAGTTCCTTCTCTTCCTTCTGGTCGCCGGTAGCCGGACGGTAAACAATGTTCACACGCTCCTTGGGCGCTTCGGACATTTCCTTAGCCATTATGCTCTCCTCTGTGTCTGCCGTCTGATTTGATGTTTTAACGGACAACCTGCCGTACCGCTATTGTAAAATCGGAACAATCACATTATTGACGTTAAGCCTCCCCGCCCGGAAGAGCGAACCGCATCAGAGCGAGGCAGCAAGCGCACTGGCGGGATTCAAGGACGCCAACAACTTCACGCATTCCTCAACCCGGTCGCTCTTACCGGCTTTCTTCCAGAAGGCACAGACCGTTTCGGTAGCCAAAGTAGCCAGTTCCGGCTCCCAGTCGGCAAGCTTGTAGTCTGCCACAGCCT
Source organism: uncultured Planctomycetaceae bacterium (assembly GCA_964460225.1). Classification (GTDB taxonomy): domain Bacteria; phylum Planctomycetota; class SZUA-567; order SZUA-567; family SZUA-567; genus CAYWTJ01. The sequence continues at coordinate 17,289 of CAYWTJ010000006.1, forward strand.
TACTGATTTCATCCACGTGGATCTGCAGGATCGCCTCTGGAATCGTCCCCCCCAGCATCAGGCGGCACAGATTAATGCGCCAGCGTAAACGCTCACGCCCACCGCACGCGGTTTGCAACCCCCGCACCAGTTCCTGTAACGCAACTTGGGCTTTTCCTGCGGACTGGAGAGACATCGCGCGTTGAAATGCACTTTCAATCGGGTCCTGCAGCATTTCAACCTGCGGCGGCACGATATTTGCGGGCGCCGCAGCTCCCGCGTCAGCGGTCGCCAAAGATTGCGGTACGTTCGCGCCCTCAACTGCGCCCCCCTCAACCGCGCTGCCTTCGTCGTTCAAGATACTTTCGGCCGGCCAGTTGGTCAAAATGCGGTCCAGTTCAAAAAAAACAGGGGACTCGTCCGGAAACCGCTCGTGAACCGTCGCTTTCAGGTTTGTGTAGCACTCCTGCAGCAAATCTTTTTCAGACGCTTTAAGCGCTGGCAAATCAATGACTTGCAAGAATTTTGATGCATGATTAAAATACCAGTTCAGCGAGTTCAAACGGGCCAACGGACGCTCAGGATACAACGTCTGCCAGTACTGGGTGCAAAATCCATTCAGCAGTTGCATGCCTTGCGTCAGGCCATTCAACAATTCCGAATGCAACCACGAAGCCGCACAGTAAGATGCAACCGTAAGATGCTTACTTGTATTCCGCAGGAGCTCCTGACTTTTTTCGCCAATGAGGGCCCAACGCTTCTCTTCCGGGATAATCTCGCCCCCCGGCGCGTTCTCAATCAGCGTCGAAAGCGCCGTGAAGGCATCATCGTAATTGCAATTCTCACCTGCAGGAGAGGCTTCGCTGATGGGAAGAAGATATAACTCCGCTGAAAGCATGAACCGATCCCCTGCCACAGACCTACCGCGGGCACAGATGCGTGAGCATCGCACACTCAAACCAAGCCCCCGAAGACCCTATCGGTCAAATGGAGGGCATACATACAGCCACGTATATTATAAAAACATTTTCGGTTTTTTTAAAGCTAAATACAGTGAAAATCCGTAATGACGCTATATTTCCACATAGAATCACCGCGTCTCATTATATCGTGGCTGCCCCCAAGAATTCAATCACAATCTATGCCTGTCCTGCTCACCCCCCAAAAACGGGTCACGATCTGGGTCAGTGTATCATGGCGAAAGGACCTGCTTCACGCCCGAATTCCAATTTCGGGCTGCCCCGCAGAGGAAGAAGGAAAAGAAAGCTGCCCGAAACCCATTTTCGGTTAAAGTTGATTGTTTTGTGTTGATAATTACAGGGCGAGCGACTATATCTACATACGAAAGAAATTGATAAGCGGTTTGATCTGACGCTTCTTCGCAATGGGCTCGTCTGGGACAACTGTTGCGGTACGAAAGATCTATCACTCTTCAGAGATATGGACTATTATGCCTATTCCTTCGGTTTATAAGCTGACAGCACTGATCCTGCTCTGCCTGCTATGCCCCAGTTGCGGCGGTGCTCCCGACGACAAACCGATTCCCGGCGCCTGGCGGGCAATCAGTGTTTCGGTCCAGGCGACAACGGATCTCAATGAGTTTCAAGATTGTGCGCATGCGCTTAATCTCTATGTCATTCAGCTAAGCGACATTAAGGACTTTAACAAAGCCAGCGCCAGCGTTGCTACGCTGCTGCCGTATATCGAAAAAGGGAGTCAAAACACCGGGGTCACGCGTTTTCAGCAGTTCGTCGTTCAACCGGGACAACTTGACACCAACGTGATTAATCGGATTGATGGCTCCACTTGGGTCGCTGTGGTTGCAGGGTTTTATTATATGAATCCGGAAAAGTGCGTTCGCGTGTTCCAACTCCCGGCGGACCCAGCCAAGAAGCTGGTGTTATCGTTTACCCTTGGGCCTGACTCGATACTAAAGATGCAGTAAGTACGGGCGGGGACTCCCGACCGCGGAACGAATGACCATGCGGCCGTCAGGGTTCAGACGCCGCATGTGTATATTGCTGCGGGGGAACCCGAGGCAGCCGATATGGGCGGAGAACATTTCAACGATGGATATCAGCACGCCTGTGTACTGGGAACAGGGGCTGTTTTTGCAGCCGCAACATTTCCAGTTGACCCAGCTTCACAACCAATACATGGCCGATTCCGCCCGGGCGTTTCATGGCCCGTATCCTTGGGGAATTGGCAAACTGGAAATCGACGCAGGGGCCATTCCCGGACGCGTGTTCGCGGTCAACGGAGGGGTTTTCGTTTTTCGCGACGGCTGCTGCGCAACCATGCCCGGCAATGTTGTGATTGAAAAACGCTCTTTCGACGGTCAATGGCCCGAATCTGCGGATAACATGAAGGTCTACCTGGGCATCCGGCGCTGGGATGCTGGCGGCGCTAATGTGAGCGAAGTGGCGGATGTCATTGAGCCCGCCAGAATATCCACGCGTTATGCCTGTTCCCAGACTCCCGGCGAGATTCCCGATTTACACAGCAATGGCCCGTCCGCAAACGTGAAACGACTTACCGCCGTGTTCCGTGTCTTCTGGGAGCAGGAAAAGGACAAGGCCGGGGAGTATGAACTTTTGCCGGTAGCGGTTATTTCCCGGCGAGCCGACAGCTTTGAGTTGGCGCGTAGTTTTATTCCCCCCTGCTACAGCCATCGGGCGTCCAACAGCCTCAGCGTCATGCTGGAGGAGATCATTTCCATGATCGCCAGCCGCTGCCGTCAGTTGGAGGAGATCAAGCGTCGCCCCGCCTATCAGAATGCCAAACTCGGAAACGAAGATTTCATGGAGTTTACCGGACTGAAGGTACTCTCTGAAGTGTTGCCTTCATTACGCTATCTTTTTGAGTCTCCGGGTGCCCATCCGTGGGAGTTTTACGGTGCGCTTTATTGCGCCGCGGGCAGACTGAGCGTTTTTTCTCCGGAACTCAGCGCAGACGGCAACGATTACAACGGGCAGCGCCGCATTCCGGCATATGACCACCTTGACCTCTACGGCTGCTTCTCGCAAATTCGGAGTCTCCTCTCGGGATTGCTCAATCAATTGTCGCTGGGGGTTGAGAACTCCATATCACTGACCTGCACCTCCCCGAGCATCTACAGCGGAACGCTCCGCGAGAGCATGCGGCTTCCTACCAGCCAGTTTTTTCTTGTGGTGCGCAGTCAGAGCGATCCGCAGAAGCTTCGCAACGAATTGCTTACCATCGCCAAACTGAGTTCCGCGGCCAACATTCAAGCCATCGCTTCGCGGTTTGTCGGCGGAATCTCCCTCCAGCATATCGCCTTTCCGCCATCCGGTGTTCCCAATCTCTCCGGCGCGATCTATTTCGCCATCAATGTCGCCTCCCCGCAGTGGCGGGATCTTCTTGCCACGGGAGAGATCGCTTTGTACTGGGAGGGCGCGCCGGCGGATATCAACCTTGAAGTTGTGATGCAGAGGAGCACGTAATGCGCTTGGCTGACTGCTTCAACGACATCTTCGCGTTCACAACCTCTCTTCTTGAACTCTGTGATAAGGAAGATGTTCCGTCGTTGCTTCGGCCTGACGAAAGACCAGATGCGCCCGGAGCGCCCTCCGGCATTTCCCCCGGTATCGCCAGCATACTGGCACCGAAAAATTTGGGCGTGCGGCAAGAAGTCCCTGCGGCTCCGGCGCTGGAAGCGATTCCTCTCGAACGGGTTCGAGACACCTATTGCCGGTTATTTGCCTCCAGCAGCGATCTGGCGAACCGTCATAATTTTTCCGAAAACGACTACCGTCTGGCCAAGTTTGCTGTGTGCGCCTGGGTAGACGAGCGTATTGTTTCTTCCAATCTCCCCCAATGCCTGCAGTGGCATACGATGGAACTCCAACGGGTTTATTTTCAAACGACGAATGCAGGCGAGGAATTCTTCACCTGTCTGGTTTCGCTGAAGCCCAACCAGTCCGCAGTACTTGAGGTCTTTTCGCTCTGCCTCTCGCTGGGATTCCAGGGCAAGTACTACGGCAGTTTTCAGAATGAGGAACTTACCGCGCTCAAACGCGTCGTTGCGCGGGGCGTTCTTGGTAGAAGCCCGGAGCTCTCGGACACGCAAAGTGCAACCATGCTGGTTCAGGCCTATCCGGGGCAAGACGGGCCAAACGGAACGCGCTCTGGCGAAATCACGGCGAAATTGGCTGTCGCCTCCGTTCCGGTGGTCATCTTTATCGTGATGTTTCTACTCTACAACAGCTTTCTCAACAATTTTATGCAAAGCTTTTTTCAATGAGCGGATTGAAGACCATACTGACGATCTTCCTCTATTTGCTCCTGCTGCTGCTGCTGCTCACAGCGGCCGGGGTTGTGGTGCTTTGCCCCCGCATTATTTATAACTGGGACTGGTCGAGCTGTTTCCTGCTTCTGGCCGGCCTTATCGGCGCCGGCTGCCTGCTTCGCTGGATTGCACTCAGCCACCGGCGCGGAAAGGCACGGGCGTTTGTTGAAGGCGTGACGGAAATTTCTTCCCCGCTGCTGGCGGCTTCGCAGCAACAGACTTCGTCACTGCGCAAATGCTGGCAGAAGGCGATGGATGAGCTGCTGCGCCACGCGAGCGGCAAAGCCGCGATTTACCAATTCCCCTGGTTTGTTCTGTTAGGCGAAAGCGGCTGCGGAAAAACCGCTGCGCTTCAGTACTCCCGCTTGCGTCTGAATCTGGAAGAGAACAATGCCGGTGCCTGGGCGCCATTCGGCCTGCTGGTGCTCAAAAACTCCGTATTTCTTGACATCAATGGGCATCTGCTGGACGGAAACGATGAAGCGGGGCTTTGGCAGAAGTTGGCTGGGCAGATCTGCCAGCGCCGGCAAAAAGAGCCGGTAAATGGCATCATCGTCGCGGTCAAGGCCGGAACGCTGTCGCATGGTTCAACCAGTGAGATCGTCCAAAACGCCCAGCGTTTGCGCAACGCAATCGAGATCATGCAAAAGGGCGCGCAGCACCGTTTGCCGGTATACATTATGATTACGCAAACCGACAGTCTCCCGGGATTTTCGCGGCTGGCACAGGTTCTGCCCGAACAGCGCCGCCGGCAGGCGATGGGGATGATCAACGACACGCCCTACGATACGCCGGCGCGGGAATTTGTCAGCCGGGCCATCGCCAAGCTGACAAGTGTCATGAGCGATCTGCGTGTGGAGCTGCTTTACAACGTCGGCGACGACTGCGAATTGGTCCAGCTTCCCGCCGCTATATCTTCCCTTGACGACGGTCTGAAGACCTTCGCGTGCGAGCTGTTCGATTTTGTCCGCAACGACGAAACCCCGCCATTGCGCGGCGTTTTTCTGACAAGCGCCTGCCAGTCACAGACTGGGGCGGACGCACCGGGAACCCTGTTTTTGCGTGAGATGAACTTGCCACTGCCTGCATCTGCCGCCCCGAAAGCCGCTGAGCGGCGCACATCGTCTGAGCCGCTGTTTCTTCACGACTTTTTCTCCAACGTCCTGAGCGCCAATCGCTGGCTTTATCAGCCGCTTCCGAACTTTGCCCGGCTGCAAATGCTCCGCCGCAGCATCCCCCTGATGACTTTTATGTGCCTCAGCTTCACCGCCTGCCTGCTGCTCACCTTCAGTTTTCTGCGGGAATCCAATTCCCTGCAAAGCTTCAAGCATAAATTTTTGATTAACCCGTCGCTGGATGATCCGCAGAACCAGGACTGGCTTGCGCACCGATTGAATGAACTCAACGCCTTTTCCGATAACGTTAGACAATTGCAACAGCTCAACGCCTCTTTGTGGTGGTCCATGCTCCGGCAGTCGTTCACCTTGCAAGAGAAGATGAATTCCGCTTTCGTCAAAGCGTTCCGCGACACCATTATCGTAAACGGGATCGATCAGCGTCTGAACAACGCGCCACTTGTCCAGAACAACAGCAGTGCGGATCAGGCGCTGGTTGGCGCCTATCTGGACTTTCTGACAACCCGCATCCACCTCGACCGCCTCGCCTCTGCAAACGCCGTCCGTGAAGGTACATTTAACAGCATCCGTACCCCGGCCTATGCGGCATTGATGATGACCGATCGCAACTTTCCCGCCGACAGCGGTCAGATTTTTGACAAGCTCTATCAGGAATACTACCTCTGGGGCGATGACAAGAACTATCTTGCGCGGGATGCCGAAAAGTATTCTGATATCTTAATCGGCCTGCTTGAGCAAGATCCGTCCCTGCTGCGTCAGATTGTCGAATGGGTAAACACCGAGGAGGGGTTGACGGACATCACGCTTGCCGATTTCTGGGGGGGAGATCCGCTCAAATCTGCCGATAATAAGATCTTCATCGGCCGGGCTTACACAGCCCCCGGCAAGCAGCGGTTACTCAGCATTTTGTCGCTGTTGCACAAAACCATTGACGAAACCGCCATGAACGCGCCACGTCGTCAGCGGGTTCTTGCAATTCTGGAAAAGCAGGAATCCGAGATGGCGGTCTGGTACAACCAGCAGGTTTACGCCAACTGGTTGGCATTCATGAACAACTTCTCCGCCGGTCGTCTCAGCATCAACACTCCGGAGCAATTAAGTTCCCTTGCAACGCAGGCGTCTTCGTTGCAAGGGCCATATATGTTATTTATTGAGCGCTGCATCCATGAGCTGCCGCAATTCTGCGGAAATGACTATGCGAAAATGCCCCCGTGGCTGCAATTGCTGATCCGGGTCCGTGAATGGAAGCTGCAAGCGCCGCTAAACAACCTGATGCAGAATTCGGGGTTGCTCCAGCAAAGCAAATCCTTCATGACGGAGATCTGGGACGCCGCCAAGAGTCCGCAAAGCCTCAATGCAGCCAAAGCGCCGCAGAAGAATATGCAACCGGCAACGCTCTTCGCGCTTTACCAGCAATACCTGTCTCAGGCAACCCCTGTTGACGGGCCGTTGCGCCGTAAGGAAGCCTACAACAGCCTCAAGACGGTGTACGCCCTGAAGTTCCCCGATACCAGCAATCCCTCACAGTCCCAGCCGGCCCCTGAAGTTCCGGCGGCAGCCGGTGCGCAACCGGCGCAGCCAAAGACGCCTCCTCTGGAGGGGGCCTGGCAGAGTTTTTCCAATCTCAAATCCGCCATTGTCGGGATCGACGGAACCGATCCGGCACGCGAATCGGTCTGGAATTTGCTCCAGGGCAGCATGGACACCCTCTTCGACTGGTACTGCTACGAGTCGGCGGAGTACCTGCAAACCGCTTGGAATAATGGCGTGCTTGCGCCTTCGGCATCGGTCATCAACTCCAAGAAGCCTTTGACGATGTTTAACCTGAAAGACGGACTCCTCTGGCAGTGGCAAAAGAGCAATGCAGCCCCGTTTGTCTCTCTGAACGCTCAAGGGGATTATGTAAATAACATTCTGTATGGTCATCAGTTGCCGCTTCGGCAGGAGCTGTTGGACCTTCTCAACAACGCGACCAAGGGCGCTTGGGGGATTCAGGATGAATATACCATAAACATCACCTGCCGTCCGACCGATGTCAACCCGCGCGGATATGAAATGCCCGCCTCGGTGACCCTGACGATGTATGCGTCGGATGGCCCCCTGATTCTAAAAAATGTCAATCTTCCGGCCAGTAAGACGTTTAAGTGGCGTCCTACGGACGGAGGGACAGTGGAACTGCAGGTCAATTTCTCATCCTTCTCGCTGATCAAACGGTATACGGGAGATTACGGCTTTGCCGGATTTATTGAAGATTTCCGGGAAGGCTCAAAGACGTTACTCGACAAGGAATTCCCCCAAAGCGCCCAGACCTTGCAAGATATCAATGTCTGCTGGGTCAAAGTGAACTACACCTTTGATCCGTCACAAACCGACCCCATTCTGCGCATGGCCAAACTTCTCAACCTGAAGGCGCCAGCCAAAATCACCATTCCGCTTCAGGATTTTCTTGCCCCGGCCAATGCCGACGACCAATAGACGAATCCTCCACGCGGCGCATGGAGGATTCGTAAAGGAACTCGCTTCTTCAACGAAATATGATTAGGCGCTGCATCGACATTCAGGTCTGGAATAATCGCGCTTCTTCTGCGCATAGCTGTTCCTGCGCAACGCGACAACTTTCTCCCAGCGCGGCCGCTTGTTTTTCATAGCTGGCCAGTACAGACTCACTCGCGGCATGCCGGGAGATATTGAGGAAATACGAATGAAGCGTACCTTCTCCTCCAGACAAATAAGCACGCAGTTCGCGCCCGGTTCGACAAGAAATGAGGCACTGCATCAGGAGCGATGCCGCCAGCAATCCGTATAGTTTCAGAAATCTTACGGATACTTTGGGGCAACGGGTCATAAGCTCCAGCAACGCCTCGCGGTCATTGCCCACCCGTAGCAGATGCTCCCCGTGTTGCGTTTTATACCCGGGCAGCGCAAAAACGTGGGCCGGCAGGTACACGAGCTGATCGCTTTGGAAGTTCAGCACCTCATGATGACCGAGTTGCACTGAAAACGGCCCTTCGGTAACCAAATAGAGACCTGCTGCTGCGCGCGGTTCCTGATTATACAGGGTAATTTTGCCCGCGTTGCAATTCTTTCCCACAAGAGCCGCAACCGCCTCTTGATCTGCCTGAAGCTCTTGTTGGCAGGCTATGGTTTGCGGCAAGGTTTGCAGCCCCCGTTGCTGCAGATCGCGGGCTATATCATCAAACATCAGCAAATACTGATTCTGATAATGACTTAAAACCTGCTGAACATGTGCCTCGTAGCCGAATAAATTCAAGCGTAGTAGCAGATAACGCTCATACCCCTCCGCCATCAAGCTGCAGAATGTTGCCGGGGTTTGCAAAACATCCGCTATTGGATGGCACTCAACATCGGCATCTTCTACCGCCTGAATGGTTGCCGGCCCCTGCATGGCGGCATCATGCCAGTAAAGGCATCCCCAAGAACCGCTTATGCGAAGCGCCCCGCCCTCACTCTCCAGAAAGAGCGCCACACATCCGCTAACCAGACGATATGCATAACCGGCTTTTGTGACCAGCACATCCGTCGCAGCCAAGGCGATTCGCAGCAATGATATTTTCCTTATCATATCCGGGAACGCAGCAGAAAGGGGCCGGCACCACGTACCCGCCCGCCACTGCCGCCCCTTCCCCTAAAACTTCAGGTCAACACCAGTTTTTACGTAATAAGAATCCAGCGGGTCTGTATGAAAACCAACCGTGCCACTGATTACCATGGACTTGCTGAGGGCATACGCGATCGCAACCTGCGTATCGGTCCATGAGGAGAGCGGAATATTCTCCTTTTGGGCATCGTAATAGGTAAAACTGGGGGTCAACACAAACTTCTGTCCGAGTTGCAAACCAAGATACGTGTCAAAATGGTAGAGGTTGAAGTTGCCTGGCAGATCGCCGCTGTCGCGGTCGCTGCGCTGCATGCCTGCGCCAGCCCCCAGAATCGCAAAGTTGAAAAACTTCCGGTTCAGATCCGCAGCCAGTCCTCCACCGTACTGCATCTGCTCAGCAACGTAGGAGTAATCAGGGATATTATAGTTACAGAATACATCGGCCCCGACGCTGAAATCAAGCGGCCGCCCATTCTCTTGCTTGAATACGCGATAGACCGGGCTGAAAGCGACTCCCATCCGGGAAAAGGAGTCGTGATCAATTGCACCGGAGATGTCGTCGTGTTCAAGCCAAGGGGTTGCCGAAAGCTCGAGATCGCTATGGACATAAGTAACCTGCGGCTGCAGCGAAAACACATTTACCTGGCTGCTTGGCTTATTTTCCGCACAGGAAAACTCCGTCCGACGCCAACGCGGGGTCAGCGATATCTTCCACTGCCGTGTGTCTTTGCGCATGGCCGCATCTCCCTCAGCGAGGGCAGGCATGGCAATTTTAGGCAAAACAGGCGCTCGGACCTCCTCCGAGAGAATATCCGCCGCAACCTTTTCCGTTGAAAAACTGGCAGGCATGTAACTGCCAAGCACCGGCAATTCTGTTGAGTTGCCATATTCAAACTCAGGACTGATCTCAATTTGCGTCTTCTTTTTGTCGATGGTCGGCTGCATCCGAGACAGGGCAGCAACCTTTGAGTCATCCGGCGCCTTCTCGGCCCGGTCCAGAGGACTCTTCTTGCTGGTTGCCGGCTGAACGCCATAGCTGGAAAACGTTCGCGCACGCCCCCCATTGCAATCCACATACGGATCATCCGAAGCACTCGGCAACTCCGCGGCATCGGAGGCCGTGCCTCTTTTTCGTATGACCGTTTGTGTGGTCGTATTGGCTACCAGTGACTGAGACGAGCAGCATTCCGCTTCATTTCCGTTGGCCGGAATGGCGCCGGCAAAACTGTTGCCGGCCATCGGTTTCGGTCCGATAAAACCGCTTTCGATGCTGGGGCGGCTGCGATTCGTAACCGACGATACGGGCCGATCCCTTGCTGTTCCGAAGCTCGCACGGCTTGAATTCATGTTCACTTCGGAAGACTGGGGAAGTGCCGTAGCCGATATCGTGCGTTGCGGTTTGGGATAATCTGGCTGCGCTTGCACGAACAAGCGTGATAAACTTTGCTGCGGATCCTGCGGTGCGGTTGTCCGAGACCGGGCGGCCAAACCGCTCCCCTCCCCCCACCCAGCCACCTCCGACTCCGAAGGAGACGAAGCTTGGCAAAAGGCGGCAATTTCGCCCCAGATCAGCCCGCCCAGCGCCAACGTGACAACCGTCATAAACGCGCATAACGCATAGACATATTTAGGCATAGGAATATCCCGACTTATCCGAAGGATGTTGACAACTTCTACCGGATTATAGGATTTAGGTATGCCTTTTCAACATTAATATTGCAGTTTTGCGACATTTGGTGCGTATTGTGCGGATAACTTTCCCCAAGGCGGGCATAGGGATCAAATATGCCATTGCAATTCAAACCAGCCTTGCGTCGTTGATTGGCTATAGTGAAAACGGGAAAGAAAATCGTTTTGCCCTAAAAGAACGTAAGGAAAATCGGAGTTAAGAATCTGTAACCCAGCAGGAAACGGGCCGAAATCCGCGATACTGCGGGCGTCAATTTGTGGGGTGTCGTAGATTCCGAGAACAAAGGAGTGGGCGTAGGCAGGTACCTCCAGTCCTCCGATTCCCGCGGATGGGGCGCAGCGGGGGGCGGCGCAGAGATCAAGTCCGAGGCGCGCGCACAACCCGCGCGGGGCGAGGCTGGTGTGCGCACCGCTGTCGATCAGCCCCGGCATGACCGTAAAGCGCGTGGGGGCGGCATCCGAGACAATCTTCAGGAAGACAAACGGCCTCGGCTGCCGGTCGACCGCCGAGATCAGGAACGGATAGCGCTTCTTTTTCCCGAGCGTAGGAACCCGTGCCTGCCGCCAATCCTGACGGTAGGGCGAAAACAGGTCTGGCGGCGGAGTGTCGTTGGCTGCGGTTGTCATGGCGGATCAGCGCAGGGTCATGCAGACAACCTGCGACGGCATCAGATTCGTGCCGGGGCAGTTGGTGTTGTTCTGGATGGTCATGTCTAAAAAAGCGCGGGTCTGCGGCATGCACTCGCTCATCACGCAGGTGCTGCCGATGACGTTATGCGACGGTCCCATAATCAGCCCCGAAGCAACGCCGAGCATCACCCCTGCTTCGTCGCCATTGGTCAGCGGAGTGATGGTCAGCATATTGTGTACCGGGGCGCACATGTTCAGGATTTCCGGCGCGGTCGGAATCGCGGTCGCCTTCATTCCGATGTTCGGGTACGGCACCGGCACCGGCACTCCCGCGACGGGGGTGAGGCAGACATCCGGCATCGCAAAATCCATGCCCATCAGTTGCGCGTTGTTGAAGCACATGTTGTTACCCCATATGAATTTGTTCGCCGTCGATCCGGGTCGTCTTGTCGCTAAGCAACACGGTATAGTTGCTCTCAACTTGGAACAGCTCGCTCGCCTTGTGGCAGATCCGGGCTGCTTCGTTCTGGTCGGTGGTTTCGACCGACCGCACCGAGCGCCCCAGTTTCTGCAGGAGAAATTGCACCACGGCTTCCGCCTTTTGCGCCCAGACGCGCAGCGAGCCGACCGCGACCTCCGTGTGCCGCGCGGTGATTTTCACGCTTTCGGCGTTAACCTCGCACTCCGTCGCTAAGGTTTTGACCTGCGCGGCGGTAGTCTCGACCATTTTTTTTCCGTGAAGCTGAAGGCTTCCATCGCACGAGACCTGCAAATCGCCCTCGGCATGGATCGTCGCCGGAGCGCCCGGTTGCCGTTCCAGAACGTGCAGCAGCAGATGTGTCCCGTCCGCGCGCCGGTACAACAGCGCCTGATCGCCCTCCTGCGGCATCAACAAGCAGCTTGCCGCGCATCGCGCACTGACAACTCCGTCCGTCAGTGCGACCGAAAACTCCGCTGCGTTGCGCGCCAATACGCGCCCCTCCACCATGCCGACGGCGATCTCCTCGCAAATCATGCTCTTCTCCCTCGCATACGTTTCATGCCGCGTTTACAGTTCATCCCAGTTGCGCACAGGGGAGTAATCCTCTGCGGCGGCGGGGCTCACCCAGTCGTCGATCTCTTGCCGCACCGGATCATTCTCCTTCGCCAGCGCCCGCGTGGAGCCGTCGAATGCCGCTCCGGATTCATCGGCGCGGTGCATCGTTGCCCGCGCCAGATTGCTCCCGGAAAAGTCCGCGCCGGCAAGGCAGGCGTATGAAAAATCCGCAAACGCCAGCTCACAATGAGCAAAGCGCGCGCCGGCGGCCTTGGCTTTCGTGAAGCGCGCCTGCCACAGGCGAGCCTTTGAAAAATCGGCTTTCTCGCAGGACGCTTCGTCAAAATTCGCTGACGCCAGCTCGCAGTCGCGAAGCGAAGCGCCCGTTAAATTTGCCTTGATAAAGAGGGCCATTGGAGCGCGCGCGCCGTCCAGCATTGCGCCGGAGAGGTCGCTGCCCATAAAGTTCGCCTGCGCCAACTGCGCATTCGCCAGCACCGCACCACGCAGGTTGCATTCGTTGAGCATGCATTTTTCAAACCGCCCGCCGCGTAAGTCCATCGCCTCGAAGCGCGCGCCTTTGAGCACGGACTGTTCAAAGCGGACGCCCCCGATCCGGCAGGTGGTAAAATCCGCATCCATCATCACCGACCGCTGCATCGTCAGGCCGGTCATGTCGATGGCCGATATTTTTCCCGCCATAAACGAGGTTCGAAAGAGCTGCGCCTGCGACAGGTTCATATTCTCGCAGACGCACTCGACAAACGCGCAGGAGGAGAACGCCGCGTGCTGGAAATCACTGCCGGTCAGGTCGCACTTTATGAAGTTGGCATTCTGCATCTTACTGTGAGTCAGATGAGCGCCGGACAGGGAGCAATCGATAAATGCCGTGTGCTCGAAGGTTGCGCCGTTAAGACTCGCACCGGCGAGGTTGCAGCGGGTAAACTGCGTCGTGCGCAGATCCGTCCCGCGGAGATCGGCTCCGGAAAGGTCGCAGTAAATGAACCGGCCACCCGCGAGGATCTGCCCGCCGAGTTGCGCGCCGCGCAGATCCGCTTCGATGATCTCCCGGCCCTCGTAAATCTGCCGAACCAGTTCTTGAGGCGTGTAGGCGATCATGTCCGCTCCCCGTTGCGCCCGTAGTCATCTTCCGGACGCCAGTCCTGCATGATCGTGCGCTGTAATTTCGCGCCCCGGAATACGGTTTGCCCAAGTTGCGACTTGAGCAGATCGCTCTGGATCAGGTTCGAGTCGGTGAAGTCGGTGCGCACCAGCCGCGCCAGACGCAGGCTTGCGCCGGCGAGATTGGCCGCCGAAACATTCGCGCCCTCCAGATTGCAGCGGCGAAAAATGCTCTCGCGCGCATCGCAGCCGCGCAGGCAGCATTCGCGCATATCCGCACCCAGGAAGCAGCAACGGTATAGCCTTGCCAGTTTAAAATTTGCGCCGCGCAGATCGTTGTTCTGGAAGTTCACCGTTTCCATCCGGGAACCGGCAAAATCGCAGCCGCGCATGTCGCCGGCCGGTTGATTGGAAAAAATTACGCGCTTGAGCCGGGCCTCGCGGAAGCTCGTCCCGCTTACCCCGAGGTTGACAAACGCGACCCGGAACAACTCCGCCCCCCGTAAATCGCAACCGTCAAACGGGCACTCGATGAACCCGCACCGTTTGATCGCCGCCCCGGAGAATACGGCTCCGCGGAAGTTTGTTTTGATCGCCTGAAGTTCCTGCAGCGATGCTCTGGAGAAATCGGCGCCCGACCAGTCTCCATCGATCAGTTGGGCCTTGTCAAAACGCGCGCCGCAAAACGTGCCGCCGCACAGAACCGCGCCGCCAAGCCCCGCGCCGGAGAGATCGGCATCCGTAAAATTCGCCTTGCGTAGATCCGCACCCGCAAGCCCGCAGCCTGCGGCATTCGCCCGGTCGCAGGTAGCGTCGCGCAGGTCGGCGTGCGAAAGGATCGCATCGCGCAAATCGGCTCCGGAGAAGTTGCAGCCGCGCAAGATGCAACTGCGTAGATCGATCCCCCGCAGATCGCGGCCGGAAAAATCCATGCCCGAAAAATCGCACGCGGAAAATTCCCGGTCGCGCAGCGGGTTTCCGCGTCGCAGATCGTCTTGCAAGCGCGCGCGCAGATACGCCTGCTCCTGATCGCTGCGCAGGCGGAACTTCGGCTTGCAGTGCCCGTTCCGCCGTTCGTCTACGCGCGCGAGTTCCTGCAGTTCGCCGAATCGCTGCGCCAGTTGTTGCGGCGGCGGAACCCGGTTATACGCCACCATCTCCGGCATGGAGCGGAGATCTTCAAACGCACTCAGTGCCTGCACCGTTTTCTCCGCGCTAAAAAGCGGCATCGGCGTGGTCAGCAGCTCATCGCCCAAGGTCTTGGTCATCGCGGTCAGGGCCGCGTCGCGCTCGGCACTTTTCTTCTGCGCATAGTCACCCAGTTTTTTGAAGTACCCCTCAAAATCCGCGTCGTGAATCTTATCCGGCGACATGTCCGGCATCGCCGGGAGGTCTTGCGCCGCCTGCAGGATCTGAGGCTGGGTGTTCGTGATTTGCGCCAGCCGTCCGACGTCCTCCATCGCCTTGTCGACCCGGCGCTTGGCGTTTTCAAAGACCGGGGCGTTCGTCAGCTTTTGGCACTCGGCAAGCATGTCGGCAAATCCCGAGCGCGCGCCCATCGGGATGAGCGGCGTCTCGTTCATGAGCGCCACCGGAACGCGGCCCGGCTGGAAGCGCCGGCTTTCCAGCTCGCCTCGGTAGTGCTCGATGGGGCGTTGCGGATCGGCTATCTTCTCGTACGCCACCAGCATTTGCCCAAGCTCAATGGTGTCTTCCGAGAAGACCTCGCTGACGCCGCGCCAGCAGAGCACGCCCAATTTCAGATCCGGGAAAAACGTCACGGTATCAAGCCGGGTCGGGAGTTCCGTAAATAGCGCCTCGCCGTTTTTCACGACCGGCGCTCCCGTGAAATTCAAAAACACCCGCGAACGAATGTCCGGCAACGTCCCCCGAAGCACCTCCTGCTCCGGGTGCATTCCGCCAAGCTCGAACGCTTCGTCGCCGCGAAAAAACCCCTCCGGCAGGCGTTGCTCCGGCTGCGCGCAATTAAAAACGCGCCACTCGATATCCGGCGGGAATCCGGGGAAATGTTTTTCCTTCCAGTCACCGCCGTAATTTCCCGCCAGCGACATGCGTTGCGGCCATTCGTACGGAATCGTATCGAAACACACCGGACGAATGTCGCCGCCCGACTCTTGCTGCGGATTTTGCGGATCAAGCAAGTTCGGGAGCAAATGCACCCTCTGCCCATCGGCCGTCTCGATCGGCGCATGGCCTTTGCCCAGCGGGTTCTGTGCGAATCCCGCGCCGCCGTAGGCGTTCTGCCAGTTCAGCGCCAGCCGGGAAAACGGCTGCGGCTCGGACGGCTTGCGCCCCAGCAATCCCACGTCGCGCCAGTAGCGCTCTCCCAGCGCGTAGAGCTTGCGCGACAAGCCGCCGACGGTGACCCAAACCTCGCGGCCGGTAACGGTTGTGCCTGGCGGTGCGTACGCGTAGCCGCGCACGAGCATCTCGCCGACGGGCTTGGGCATGGAGTAGTCCAGCGGCAAATTGCCGTATTCTTTTCCGATGCGCTCCCAGAGGTGTTGCTCGGTGCAGAGTTCGCCCCCTTCGTCGAAATAGAAGGCGCTGAGCACGCCGACGCTGAGGTAATAGCGGCGCATGAACTCATATGTTTTATAAAGCACGCTCTGCTTCATCGGCTTGATCAATTGCATGGCAGACGCATCCCCTCAAGGCCGTAAACGCCCTATTTCTTCTGCATCGACAAGAGCAGCTCCGGGTCGATGCCCTCCATGCCCGCCATCTGCATGCTTTTGCGGATGTTTTCCGTCTGGATGTTTTTCATCAACTGCTCCACCGCCTGCCGCGTGTCTTCGGCCGCTAACGCGGGATCGGTGTACTGCAAAACCTCCGGCCGGAAGTCGAACTTGCAGATCTGCATCATGCCGTTGGCCCACGCCGTAACGAAGCCATTCTGCGAAAGGCCCGAGAATTTCGGCTCCTTCAGCTTCTCCTGCGCTTTTTTCATCTGGTCCAGAAGTTTGAACTGCTTCTCCACCTGATCCATATCCATCGTTAGTCCCCGCGTCTGGTTGCTGCCTTAAAAAGCTGTACGCCCGCCGCCGCGCGTCCGCGCTCAGGTGACAATCACCGTCGCCATCGCGCTGATCTGCGCCGCTCCGCTGACCACCTCGGAGGCGTTGGTGCTGACCTTGCTCGCGGCGGTATCGATTTTCGCCGCCGTCGTGTGAGACATCGTCACATTGACATCGTTTTTGATCGCCGTCACTGCGGACTGTGTGGCTTCCACAGAGTTATTCAGTGCCCGGATCGAGGAACTCGTCGCTTCAAGTGTGTTGTGGAGTGCCATCATTTTATCGCTGTTGGCAGCAACGTAGGTTTCGCTCAGCTTCGTATTGAATTCCTCAAGCGCCACCGCCACCTCCGGAGCGCCGCTGAGCCGGGCGCTTCCGCCGCCGGCAAGGACTTCGATTGCAGCGGCGACGGTTTCCATCTTGGTCTTGGCCGCCTCGGTTTTCGCCTGAGTACTGATCCCCAGAAACTTGCCCTCGACTTTGGTTGCGCCGACGTCGGTGTTGAGGTACGCGAGGGCGGTGTTGATATCCCAAATCACGCCCACCGGGCAGAGGATAAAGTATCCGTAAAATTCCCCGATGAACAGATCGACGTATACAGCGGCTACCGTGAGGTCGCAGGACGCGGCATTCACTACCGGCGTAAACTCCGCAGGACATAGATCGAGCGGTGTCATCTCCGACGCATGCGAATCGATGAGCGACTCATTGGCAAAACCCGCAAGCGGCGCGGTCGAACCCGCCTGCAAGGTCTGCGCCTCCAGCGAGAAAAACGCCAACACCCGCTTTGCGTCGTCCGGGGCGAAGTATCTGCCGATGATGTCCGACAGGCCCTGCCGCTGCTGCTCAAGCCCGAGCGCTCCGGCCTGATCGTGCAACGCATGCAGCTCTTGGGTCAGCGTCTGCATCTGCTCTTTCGAAAGGTTGGCGAAAAGCGGCTGCATCAGGCGGTGGCGCTGCCGTATCTGCTCCGGGGCATTGCTAAGCCGCCAGAGATATTCTTTTTTAACTTCAGTAATCGAAGGTGCCGCAAACCCAGCGGAGGTCGCGCTTCCGCCGCCGCTGCTCGATCCCGGTTTCACCGATCCCGCCGCCGAGACGACCCGCGTGTGGACGCCGCTGGTAGACTGGATCGTTGTTTCGGCGTCGTGTTTGACGATACGCGTATTATGAACCGCCTGCTCCATGTGCGTACTGCCGCTGTGGCTGACATACCGGTCCCCGACCTGAGCTTCGTGATGAGTCCCACTATGCTCGTCATGCCGGGCGCCTGTGCGCATGGTTTGCTCGTCAGCACTGATCACATTGGTCTGCGGCTGCGTCTGGCCGGTAATGACCGTCGGCGTGATCGAACCCGGCATCAGTCCCTTGGTCGGATTTTGTTGACCGAGCGTCACCGTCGCGCCGTGCTGGGAATTTCCGGAAGAGCCCTGCCCCGCCATTCCCGCGAACGAGGCCGACGGCAACGGGCTGATGGTGACGCTGTTGCCGCTGACGCTCACCGGTTGCGCTTGCGCGGTTGCGTACCCCGCCAGCGTGCCTTCGGGAATCGAGCCGATCAGGTTGCCCACGCCTTTTGTGGAGAACATATGGAAGTTGCCGTTGGCAAGGCGCTCCTTGCCGACGTCCTTGCTGTTGGTCACGCTGCTATGCGTCGCGTTCTCCATCGCCCCGATGATGTATGGCTGATCCGGGTCTCCTTCACAGAAGGCCATCATCACCTCCGTCCCCTTGCGCAGCGGATAGTGCTGGCCGAAATTCGTACCGACATACTGCTTCATGAACCGGCACCAGCAGGAGGCTTTTCCCTCATCTTTATTCGAGAGATCGAAGGGCATCTTGACCTTGTATGCCCCGATGTCATTGATCTCATCGTGATCGATGTGGGCCGGGACGGTGCTGTAAATGCGGGGCTTTTGCGCCGTAAGCTCCGGCCGGAACTGCACGTCGGCCGGGAGCGCAGAAAAGGTGTTGGAATAATCCAGATCGACCATATTTTCCGGCCGGTAGCCGAAGAGGTTGTCGATGAGTTGCGCCTGTGACCCGTGGTGCGAAATGCTGGTCAGAAGATAGCTGGCGTTGGCCGCATCAATAAAATGTCCAGAAAGGTCAAATTTGTGGCCGGGGCGGAGGAAGGACGCGGTGCTGGTTCCGCTGACGGTTTTGCGGCGGCATAAAAACAGCTCAGCCCGCAGCCGGGCCATATTGTTGGCGTCGTTTTCGTTGCTGAAGTTTTCTCCATACAAATACGTCTGTCCAACCCCCTTGTCGTGGACGGAGTGCTCGGCATCGACAAAGCTGTCCGGACGTTTGGGATTATAATCGCGCAGGCGGATTTTTTTGACCACCCGGCTGAACTCAAGATGAAATTCCTGAACACAGGCGCCACGATCAAACGGTGCTTCCGGGTCGAACTTCAGTTGCTGCGGATCCGCGTTCGGATGAGTGTCCTTGCTGTCGACCAGATGGACGGTGTTGGCGCTCTCGCTATGGGTATAGAAGTAGTAAATCCCCTCGCGCTGCAACAGGCGGTCAATAAAATTCAGGCTTGACTCGCGGTATTGAGTGATATAACTGGCTCGAGGAAAGTCTTTTGCATCCCGGTCGTCGGCTTTGTTGCCGCGATAGTTTCCGACTTCGAGCTTGAAATCGTCACCCGGTTTGAGTCCGGCAGACTTGAACTCCGCCTCCACGATTTCCGGGATCGACTTTCCGCAGTAAACCTGATTGCAGTTGTCGAGTCCCATCCAGTACATCGCAT
The DNA here is from genome assembly GCA_964460225.1 of uncultured Planctomycetaceae bacterium. Taxonomy (GTDB): domain Bacteria; phylum Planctomycetota; class SZUA-567; order SZUA-567; family SZUA-567; genus CAYWTJ01. The sequence goes on from CAYWTJ010000006.1 coordinate 36,608, forward strand.
TGGACATGACCACCCGGTAGAAGGAAAGTGCAGGAGCGTTTTTGCGCTTGATCCTCCGCACCACATCCAGGGAAATCACGATGCCGTGAAGGTATACTGCATCTCGTTGCGAAGCAACGGAAGCTGCCCGCGCCGTAAACAGGTTGTTTTGATTGATTTTGAATTTACAGGTTGCACTAATTGCCGCTTCAAAATCAATGCTTTTTTTCTCGCTGACAAGTTGAAAGACAAATTGATATGGCTCGCTGAGCCGCTCTTTGCCGGTGAACTCCAAGACAGCAAAGGTATCCGGGGCCATCCCGTCAATGGTGAACTCATAAGCCAGACCAGACATAGTCTATCTCCATGTTGAAGACAAAAAAGTTCCCAACGACGCCCGACTCATTGACCGTCTTTATCCCCGACTCGCGTCTATGCTATCAGGTTGTTCCTGCTTTTGCAAGCAAACAACGCCGTCACTCCCAGCCTTTCGTTGTACCCTGATTTCTGGACAAACAAAACGGCGAAACAATCTCCGGACATTCCCACGGCGTCCATACAGCAGGCCAATCCATCTCCCGTTGGCCTCCCGAGTCCATTGAACCTGCTTTGCAGCAGACACTTAGAAAGTTTCTGTTTTTTTGTTATTATTGACTCGCAGGAACTATCACTGACTATGACATCTACGTTATGGGTAGTAAACCGTGTAATTAGCGGTTGAGAGTGGGCAGAGAGATCAGCATAATGGCACGCGGTATGCTGGCAATACGCTTTTTTGCGTCAAAGAGGAGGCTCAAATGGTGATCGACGTGAAACAAATCGGGGAGCAAGTGGAACGGGAGAGCGGTCTGCTGCATCAGATTCGCGCAGAGATCGGAAAAGTGCTGATCGGCCAGCAGCACCTCGTAGACCGGCTGCTGCTGGCGCTGCTCTGCAACCATCATGTGCTCATTGAGGGGGTTCCGGGCTTAGCGAAGACGTTGGCGGTCAATACCCTTGCCCGGACGTTGGCGGCCAGTTTCAGCCGCATTCAGTTTACCCCCGACCTCCTTCCGGCGGACGTGATTGGCACGCTGATCTACAACCCCAAGTCGGGGGAATTCACTACGAGAAAAGGCCCGGTGTTCGCCAATATTGTCCTCGCCGACGAAATCAACCGGGCGCCGGCCAAGGTACAGAGCGCGCTTTTAGAGGCAATGCAGGAGCGGCAGGTCACCATCGGGGATGCAACCTATCGGCTTGACGATCCGTTCCTTGTGCTGGCAACCCAGAACCCGATTGAGCAGGAAGGAACTTATCCGCTTCCCGAGGCGCAGGTCGACCGTTTTATGTTCAAGGTCATCATCACCTATCCGACCAAAGCCGAGGAACAGCAGGTGCTGCGGAAAATGGCGCGCACGAAGAAGGAGGTCGAAATCCGGCCAGTGCTGGAACCCTCCGACATCATTCGTTTGCGGGAACTTTCGGACTCCATATATATGGATGAGAAGATCGAGGAATATATCCTGAATCTGGTGGAGGCTACCCGGGAGCCGGAGAAGCACAAACTGGATATCCGCAGCCTGCTCCGATATGGCGCGTCACCGCGGGCGACCATCTTTCTGGCGATGGCATCGCGGGCGAATGCGCTGTTGCAGGGACGGGGCTACGTGACACCGCAGGATGTAAAGTCTGTCGCGATGGATGTGCTCCGCCACCGCGTCGCCCTGACATATGAAGCCGAAGCCGAGGAAAAAACGCCGGAGGATATCATTCGTACCATCCTCGACCATGTTGATGTACCGTAAATCGCATCGGACCGTGTGCGCAAAGAACTTCCAGCGCAAAATGGCAGACCGTATGCCCAGATTTGTTGCCATGCCGAAGACAGGGTGACCAAATGTTAGACAAGGAACTGGCGAAAAAAATTCGCTACATTCAAATCTACACCAGCAAGGCAGTCAATGACGTGCTGGCAGGGGAATATCACTCGGTGTTCAAGGGCGCGGGCATGGAATTTGAATCCGTCCGCCCCTATGCCCCCGGCGATGAAATCCGTTCCATCGACTGGAATGTCACCGCGCGCGCAGGAGAACCGTTCATCAAATGCTACATCGAAGAACGTGATATGTGCGTGATGTTTCTGGTCGACCTTTCCGCCTCCGGTCACTTCGGAACCTGCGGGCGCACGAAGAACGAGCTGGCAGCGGAACTTTCGGCGCTGCTTGCCTTCAGCGCAATCAAAAACAATGACCGGGTGGGCCTGCTTGCTTTCACCGACCGGATCGAGCGCTATATTCCGCCGCGCAAGGGAACCGGCCATGTACTGCGGCTGGTGCGGGATATTCTCGGCCTGCACCCCGAGGGCATCGGCACCAATATCGGCGGCGCACTGGATTATCTCGCGCGCATGACCAGCAAACGTTGCGTGGTATTTCTAATTTCGGACTTTCTGACCGGAGGTTACGAACGCGCGCTGAGAATCGCCGCCCGCCGGCACGATGTGGTCGCTATTTCGCTTACCGATCCGCGCGAAAGGATGCTTCCTAATGCGGGCATGATTCTGGCGCGGGATGCCGAATCCGGCGAAGAGGTCTGGATCGACAGCGGCAGCAGACGCATTCGCGATGCCGCCGCAAAGGCGGCGCAGGCGCGTTTCCTTACACTTCGCGACAATTTCCGCAAGATGCAGGTCGACCATGTTCCGCTGACGGCCGGAGAGGATTATCTCAGGCAATTGGTTCGCTTCTTCCGGATGCGGGAACGCAGAAAGGTCGCCGGATAAGATCGGATCTGATTTGAGGACAAAAAAAATGTCTGGCAATATCATAGCTGCGTTTCGATCAATCGCCCTGCTGCCGGCGGCCTGCCTTATGCTTTTACTCGCCGGATGTGGAGAGGACGAAGCGAAGCACGCTGCGCCGGCTGGCCCGCTCAAGACCTATTCCGCTGGCGCCTGCCGGGTTACATTGAGCGCCACGGCAGCAAGTCTCAACGTTGCGCAGACGTTGCGCGTGCAATTGACTGCGGACTATCCCGAAGGGTGGACGGTACGCTTTCCAGAGTTCAAGGACAAGTGGGGCGACTTCAACCTTGACCAGTCCATTAGCGGCGATCCGCAGTTACTGCCGGACGGTAAAACCGTGCGCAGAGTACAAACCGTAAGCCTGTTGCCATATCTGGCGGGCGAATACAAACTCCCGGCGCTGATGATCCAGTTCTCGGGTACCAACGCCGCAGGCGGCTCGACGGCAGAGGGAGCGGCGCTGTCCGGACAAAGCCCCGTCGGGGAATCCATTCAAACGGAAGAACTGCGCTTTCCAGTGCTGCCGGTGATTCCGCCAACCGAGCATGCCCCTGCCCTGCGGGATATTACCGGCCCGCACTGGCTTGCGACCGGATCATTTCCGTGGCTCGCACTGTTGATCGGGGCATTCGTGCTCCTATCCGCGCTGGGCTGGCTCCTGATGCGGCGTCTGCGCCGGCATGCGGCCACCGTGGTGGAATTGAGCGCACAGGAACTGGCGCTGGAGGAATTGCAACGGCTGCTGAACAGGGATTTACCGGCAACCGGACGGTACAAAGAATTTTATCTTGGCCTGTCGGATATCCTCCGGCAATATATTGAGCGGCGTTTTCTCCTTGCGGCCCCCGAACGCACCACCGAGGAATTTCTGGAGGAACTACGCACCCAGCCGGTCCTGAGTGAACCGCACACGCTGCTGCTGAAGGATTTTTTACGTCATTGCGATCTGGTAAAGTTTGCTCGCTACCAGCCGGTTCGGACCGAGATTGAAGCGTCTGCGGCATGCTGCCGGCGGTTTGTAGTCGAGACGCCCATGCCGCAGGAACCAGAGAGCCCCTCCCCCAAGGCCTGATGTCACGGAGCGGATTATGCAACTTGAATCCCCATTTGTCCTGCTTTTCCTGCTGCTGCTGCCGGCACTTTGGCTGCTCATGCGCCGCCGGCGCGCCACGCCGACATTGCGTGTCAGCAGCGTTGCGCTCTACGCTGCCGCCGGCTCAAGTTGGCGCACCCGTTTCCGCGCCATCCCCTCCATTCTGCGTTTTGCAGCGCTCGCCTTGCTACTACTCGCGCTCGCCCGCCCCCGGGAAGGCACCGAGAGGATGGAAGACAACAGCAACGGCGTAGCGATTGAAATGGTCCTTGATCGGTCCGGAAGCATGTCGGAGGAGTTCACCCCCACCGGAAACAGGCTGGATGCGGCCAAGAGCGTATTCCGTGATTTCGTCCTCGGCGGCCGGGACCTGCCGGGCCGTCCGAGCGACTTGGTCGGCGTAATCTCCTTTGCCCGGTATGCCGACACCATCTCCCCGCTTACCCTTGACCACCAGACCATGCCGGAATTCCTGCGGCAGATCACTCTGGCCGAGAACGAATCCGAAGATGGAACCGCCATTATGGACGCGCTCTCTCTGGCAGCGGCGCGCCTTCATGCGGCTGATGAAGAATTAAAAAAACGCGAACTGCTTGGTAAATCGCCGGACAACCGCATCAAAAGCAAAATAATCATCCTGCTCACCGACGGACTCGATAACCGCAGCCGCACGCCGCCGGCTCAGGTTGTTGACCTCTGCAAAAAATGGGGCGTCCGCATTTATACCATCGGGATCGGAGACCCGGAAGGCGGCCAACGCTATATTACCACGCCAATGGGCCGCATCGCCATGCCGACCGGCCCGCAGATCGACAGCAATCTGCTGGAATATCTGGCGAAGCAGACGGGAGGGACTTTTTATCTGGCCAAAGACGGCGAAAGCCTCAAGGAGATTTACGCCACGATTGACCGGCTGGAAAAATCCGAAATCGAATCCAGACGCTACTATGACTATGCGGAGCAATTCATGCCGCTGGCCCTGACCGCGCTTGGATTATTGCTGATTGAAGCCCTGTTGTGCGCCACCGTATTCCGGACAACGCCCTGATGCGGCCGCAATAACAGCCAGGCTCCACAACCGGGCGATCATTCACAAACCGCATTCAAAGGCGCAGAAGAGCAGGAATAAAATCATGAGCCAGTCATTCTTTCATCTTCAAAATCCCCAGCTCCTGCAGCACCTGTTCTGGCTGCTGCCGCTGTTGATTGTGCTTTACTTCTACGCCCGCGCACGCAGGATGCAAAGTCTTGCCGCTTTTGCCGGTGCCAATCCGGCGGCGCTGTTTCGCGAAGACCGCATTCCGGGGCGCAGCGGCTGGCGGTTGCTGCTGTTTCTGATTTCCGTATCCCTGATTCTGTTTGCCCTCGCCCGCCCCGGCTGGAATCCGCAACCGCAGGTGCAGACGCAGAAAGGCCGCGATGTGATTTTCCTACTGGATGTCTCACGCAGCATGCTGGCACAGGACATGCGCCCGAGCCGTCTGGAACGCGCCAAACTGGCAATCAATGACTGCATCGGCAAACTGGAGGGCGACCGCGCAGGACTGGTGGTCTTCGCGGGCAGTGCGCAGATGCTCTGCCCGCTGACAACGGATTATAGCTTCTTGCGGCTGTCGCTTGAGGATGCGGGCCCGCGTAGCGTCGACCGGGGCGGAACGGTTTTATGCGATGCACTGCGCAAGGCGGCAAGCCTCCTGAAGAACGCGGGTAACCGGCACCGGGACATCATCCTGATTACAGACGGAGGCGATGACGAAACCGGCGATACCAGCAGCACCACCTTCGCCCGGCAAGCCGCAAGCGAGGCCGGCACGGCGGATATTCGCATTATTGCCATCGGCATTGGCGATGAGAAGAACGGGCAGCGCATTCCGCTGGAGGACGCCAACGGGCAACGGACCTATCTGCAGCATCAGGGAAAGGCCGTCCGCACGGTACTAAACGCACCGTTGTTGCGGCAGGTCGCTACGGCCTCGAAGGACGGAAAGTATATTAATGTGGGCACGGGGGACTTTGACCTCGGCACCCTTTACGCCGCAGTGGTCGGCAGTGCCGAAAAAGGGACCTTGCAAGAACAGAAAGCCGTCCGTTATCCGGAAAAATTTCAACTATTTTTAGGGGCTGCGCTCATCCTGCTCGCATTTGATTTGTTGATCCGGGAACGGACCGCAAGCCCATCAAGGATATAGGGTCCATAACCGATTGTCTCAAGGCAGAGGATCTGAAATGTTTTCTTATGTATTTCATCAACCGTTAAAATACGCCGTTGTTTCAATTTCTATCGGCCTTCTTTTCGCTTTTTATGGGCTGGCGGATTCGCCGGAAGAGTTGACTAGTCTGGGAAACACCGCCTATCAACAAGGCCGGTTCGAAGAAGCGCTAAAGCTTTACGATGAAGCGAAGAAACTCGCTCCAGAGAACACGCTGATCGAACTGAACCGTGGCAACGCGCTGTACCGTCTCAAGCAGATGACGCAGGCCCGCGTCGCCTATGAATCCGCAGCGCTACTGGCGCAAGACGCCGCCGTCCGCGCGCAAGCGCTTTACAATCAGGCTAATTGCGCGGTGGAACAAGCCCGTGAGACTGAGAAAACCAACCCCAAACGCGCGGTGGAGTTGCTGCAGGAAGCGGATCGCTTGTATCGCAAATCGCTGGAGGAATTCCACTCCTCCCCGGCGCATCAGCCAGCGCTCACGCAATCCGCCGGGTCTCCTCAGCCAACCTCCCGCTCCGACACAAACGAACCAAGGGCGCAGCGCTTTGACTATGCAGAGGACGTTGCATACAATCTGGAGCTTGCGCGCAGGCAGGCTGACCGTATTCAGAAGGAACAGGAGGCGTCCCGCCAGCAGTCAACGGCTGCCGATCCGAAGCAGAACAAGCAGTCAGACAAGGAGAACGCACCCAAGAACCAATCGAGCAAGCAAGAAGAGTGGAAGAAGACCATCGAAGATCTCCAGAAGCAACAGCGTGAGCAGCAAAAACGCTCCCAGGAACAGGCCGCGCAGGCGAATCAGAAGCCGGACCAAACTGCAAAGTTGCAAGAGCAACAAAAAAACCTGCGTAACCAAACCGAACAAACCAGACGTGAATTGGAGCGACAGAACAAGTCGGACGCACAGAACAAGTCGGACGCACAGAACAAGCCGGACGCACAGAACAAGCCGGATGCACAGAACAGATCGCAGGGCGCATCCGAGCAAGCGGCAGAGCATTTACAAGAGGCCGAAAAGTTTCAAAAGAATGCGGAAGAGCAGTTGAAAAATCACCGTTCTGCGCAGGCGGCAGAGGAACAGGCCAAAGCCGCCGATGCCTTGCAAAAAGCATCACAAGCGCTGGACTCACAAGACCGGAAGGATAACCGCGAATCCCAGAAAGCCCCGACAGATGCTTCAGACGCGCAGCCCGAAACGCAGGACGGCGCGCAACCGCAGGACTCGGCAGCGAACCGTTCCGAGCGGCAAAATATGGGATCACAAAATCCTTCAAAGCAGCAAGAAGGTTCCGAAAAGCCTTCGGAGGCAAGACAACCAGAGGGACAGGGCCAAGAGCAGATGGACCCGGATGCCGTGAATATTCTTCGCCGCGAACAGCAGGAGAAGGAAGAACGCCGCCGGACCCGGTCTAATGGCCAGTCGCCCGTTGAGCGTGACTGGTAAACGAGTACTGCGCAACAGGAGTCAGAGACATGAACAGATTGCATCCCTCGATCTTGATGAGACTACTATGTATGGTTGCCACACTCGCGGCTTCCATCGCCCCCATTCACGCGGGCGAAGAGATCGCGGTACGTGCCGTGGTGGAAAAGACCGATCCGGTCGCTGGCGAACCCATACGTTTGCAGATTCAGGTACAGGGCAGCGATCAGGTCGCCGCCCCTGACCTTACCGCAATCAAGGGGGCCTCGGCGGTATCGGAGGGGGGCGGCGCAAGCAACCGCAGCTATGTCAGCAGCATCAACGGCCGTGTCACACAGAATGTATTTCGCGGGTACCTTCTCAACATCCGCCTGACCCCGGCCAAACCGGGAATACTGACCATTCCGGCATTGACAGTTCTGGTGGGCGGAAAATCGTATCAGACACAACCGATCCGCCTGCGCGTCGGTTCTCCCGAAGAGAACCCGGATTTCCGGATGCTAATGCGTCTGCCTCGCACGACGGTCTATTTAGGAGAGACGATTCCGGTCGAGTTCGTCTGGTACATCGGAAAGCAGCCCAGCCAGCCCATGATAAGCGCTCCGATACTAAGTATGCCGGAATTCCGCGTCCATCAGCCTGACGCCCCGCAAACCGGCAACAGCCGCGCTTACGCCGGGATCTCGTTGAATGACGAACAGACCTGGGGAAAACTCGGGCAAGATACGCTTGATGGCAGAACGTGGCAGACGCTTACGCTGACACGGTTTCTCACGCCACAGAAAAGCGGCGTTCTTGAACTGCCGCCGGCCAGCGTCAGCGGCTACCTGAGCAGCGACGATCCCTTTTCCGACGATCCATTTTTCACCGGCAGACCGGCAGCTTCCCAACGATTTTTCTCGACGTCTCTCCCGACACGATTGACTGTTCTGGAATTGCCCGCCGCCGGACGCCCGGGGGACTTCAGCAGCCTGATAGGGAAATACTCAATTGCCGCAAAAATTGAGCCGGCTGAAGCGTCAGTCGGAGAACCCCTGACCCTTACGGTTATGCTCACAGGCGGTGATTATATGAATGCCGTTGAACTCCCGGATTTCAGCCGGCAGCCGGCGCTGGCGGCATCCTTTCGCCTTCCGGCGGAACGTCCGGAGAGCAAGATGATCGGGCGCGTGAAGGTATTCACCCAAACAATTCGCGCCCGTTCTTCGGCGGTCAAAGAATTGCCGGCGATCCAGTTGAACTTTTTTAATCCGGAGACGAACCAATATGAGACGGCCGAGACGCGGCCGCTTCCGCTTACGATCCACGAAGCCAAAATTGTCACCGCACAGGATATTGAAGGGGCCAAACCGGTCGAGTCCACCGGCGTAGCCGTGGAGTCCGCTCAAGGAGGAATCCATCATAATTATATCGACGAGGGATGTCTGGAGCGGAATCCGGGCGATCTCCGGGATTTGGGCATCCCGGGGTCTGGGTGGGCGCTTCTGCTCTTCCCCCCCCTGCTCTGGCTTCTGATTGTGTCGGGACAGGTGCTGGTGCAGTACCGGGCCGATCATCCCGGCAATCGCATTGCCCAGACGGCGCTTAAAGTTTTTTTAACTGACATGGACGGAATCGAAACCGCCCCGGATGGTGCTCAAAAGCTATTGCAGGCCCTGAGAACTTTTTTTGCCCAACGTCTGGGCCTCGCATCGCAAAGCCCGACATTTCCGGAGATTGCGCCACATCTGAAAACGGCCGGGGTAACCCCGATGTGCTTGGAGGACCTGCAAAAAGTGATGTCCTTTTGTGAGGCCGCCGCCTATGCCGGGGCCGGCCCGACAGGGACGATTTCACCAAAATTTGCCGAGGCCGTAAGAACGCTGATAAAATCCATTCACCATTGCATATAAAACCTGTACGAACGGGAGTCTCCCATCATGACCGTTTATCGGTATTGCACACTTCTTTCTTCGCTTTGCCTGTTGCTCCTCACGGTAGCGCCGGCAGAGGAGTCGCCATTCATTCCAGGCAAGGCAACGTCCGTTGCCACCGACCCGCCGCCGTCTCCCAATGGCACCGTCCCTCAAACGACCGCACTTGAGGAAAACGGACAGGCAGGAGCGTCACACGATCCTGCAGCCATTCTCCGGACGGCCTCGGATGCCTTCGCTAAAGCAGTTTCCATCGAAGGAACGGATCGCAAGCAGGCACATCAGTTGTATCAGAGCGCAATTCTCCGCTATGAACAACTCATTCATGCAGGGTATATGAATGGCAAGCTATACTACAATCTTGGCAACACATATTACAAAGTCGGGCAAATCGGAAAAGCCATTTTATGCTATAAATACGCAGGGCGGTTTTCGCCAACCGACGAGAATCTACTGGGGAATTTAGAACGCGTCCGCGCAATGCGCGCGGATAAAATTTCGCAATCCGAGGATACAAGCCCCTTGCGGATTCTCCTGTTCTGGCATTATGACCTTTCCTTCCAATGCCGGTCTGCCCTTTTCGCAATCGCGTTCTTTCTTTTCTGGACGGGCATGATTGTGCGCCGGCTGTGGCGCTCAAAAAAAATTCCGGCAATCTGGCAGCTCTCGATCTGCGCGGGGGTAGCCCTATTACTGTTTCTTTCCCTGTACATCCAGCCCTACGAACAATCGCATCGCCGCGAGGGCGTCATTCTTCAGAAGGAAGTGATTGCGCGAAAGGGGAACGCGGATACCTACCAGCCGGCATTTCTTCAGCCGCTGCATGAAGGGACGGAGTTCGTCGTCTGCGAAGCACGGCCCGGCTGGCTGGAGGTTCGGCTGCAGGATGGCCGGCGGTGCTGGTTGCCGTCCTCCTGCGCGGGCCTGATCGAAGATCGTTAATTTTTCTGTTTACACCTCGCGGCGCTACCGATATAGTCTCATGAGGGGAATCCGCCAACCACCAATAGGAACGAAAGACGCGCATGACCACGGAACAATTAATCGTCCGCATGACCACCTACAAAAAAGAAATATACCGGCGCGGTCTTTTTATCCTGCTGCTCTCGTTTCTTCCGGGATGCGCGGTCATCACCGGCACCGGCATCGCACTCGGATTATCTGAACGCGGCACATGGGGGCCGATAACCTTTGTTTGCGCACTGTTCCTTTTCATCCTTTTAAACTTCGCCGCCTTCTTGTACACCATCTGGATGAGCCTTCCGAAGAAGCTGGATCTGCTCTGCCCCGGCTGCCGTCAGCCGATCATGAACATCCCGCCCCAACATCTGCTTTCTACCGGACAGTGTGATGCCTGCGGAGCAATCATTTTGAACGCCTCCGGCGTACCGGATGGGATACAACAGGCGCGGGTCGTTGCGGATCATACGGCCCCCTGAGCCGCATTTCACCGCTAAGTGATGAGGCGCTCCTGCTACAGCAGCATCGCCTCATCACTTAGCTCCAGCGGTGTATAACGGGGGCCGTCAAACCCCGCACCATAAAAAACCTCGCAGACCCGGATTTTTCCTAACAAATTTTTATTGAGCTGGCGGTTTTGCTCCAGAGCCAACCACAGGTCATCTTCTCCGGCAGCCTCGCGCACCTCATATTCCGACAGGAAATCCCGCCGCACCGGATACGCCAACACCAATCCCGCGAACTCACTAAAACGGTCTTTTGTGTGCCAATCACGAGCAAAACAGCAGGCTCGCTCAAAGAACAGCGCAGGAAAGTACAGGCGGTGCCGAAGCATGCACTCCGGAAAACCGCATGCGCCATCCGCCCGGATCAGCCGCCATTCCGGCATCCCGACCGCTTTGTAAAATGTCTTATACGGCTCCATGTCATACCATTTCATATCGACAAATACGTCCGCCCACGACGGACACAAGGCAACCGTTGACGGGGCAAATATCTACCATTCAACGTTCAAAGAAAAACCGACCGCATTCTACCGGAAAGCGGTCGGCCGGACAACATTCTTCCAGCAGTCAATGCAAAGTTCGTGGTTTCCGACCGCGCTTAAACCTGAAAGTCGTAATCGCGGCTTCCGCCGTCCCATTTCACATGCAGATGGAGAGGAACATTTCCTTCAACCCGGATAACCGGCTCATCCGCCGGGGAACATCGCGCCTGCGCTGAAAGGGAAAACAGGCCCTCGCTTCCGAACGGATACTTATGCACACCGAACGCCTCCGTAAGCGATATCTCCCACACAAGACGGTTGTTTGCCACATCAGGCTGCAGCCCGAAGACCTCCTCCAGAAATACCGCCACCGGCCCCAGCCCGCTCCAGCCAACGAAATCCGGTTTCGCGGGCTTTCCCGGAGCAGCAGTTTCCGGAGCATAATTCTCCCATACTGTCCCGGTATCCTCAAACACCTTCATCACATTGTCGTGATGATTCCGGCCGATCTGACGTGCCAGACGGCGCGCCCGGTCAGTTCCCAGCCGACGCAAACCTCGCAAAACCATATAGTTCGTCGGAGCCCAGACGGCCCCCCGCCAATAATCCCCAGAGGCGTTGTCATATCCCCGATCGGAAGCGGATAACGACGGAACGCGGTGTGGGCGGTTGAAATGCTTCGGGTCTTCCAGTAAATCCAGCATCTTCTCGGCCCGTTCAGCGGTTGCCGCTCCCGCAAGAATCGCCCAAAATGCGCCGATGTGGATTACGTCGCTAATGCGTCCGTCCCGTAGCCGGTCGGAATAACATCCCGTTTTCTCATTCCACATATTCTCGTTAATATAACGTTCCAACGAGTCCGCTTCGGTGCGCAAGACATTGACCTCAGCCTCCCAGCCGATTTTTTCGGCGATACGTATCAGGCAGCGCGCCGAAAGCAAAGCTTGCGCGGTTGCGTCAATCCACCCCATGAATCCGTGGTGGAGGACATGATCAAAGCCCTCCGGACAACGCGGGCAATTGTCCATGCCGCATCCCCATCCGGTAGTCCAATAAGCCCCATCCGGCCAACTACGATAATTGCGCATCCAATTGTGGTATCCCAGCAAGGCGGGAAATACCCGTTCCAGCCGAGCGAGATCTCCAAAATTCTGATAGTATTCCCACTCACACCACGCCAGAATATTCGGGCCAGTGCTGGAGTAATCCATCCGCGCAAACCGCTCAAGGCTGTCGGATTCCTGAATTTCACGACTGATAAAGCCGTCTTCATGCTGATGGGCATAGAAGTTGTTCAGCGTCTGCTGGAAGTCATGCGCCCGCGCCCCATATCGGGCAAACATCAGAATGAACGAACTGTCCCAGAGAAACAGACAACCGTTGAATGCCGTGTCGATAAAGGGCGAAACAAAACGGGTGCCTTCAGCCGGATTCATCACATTTTTAATGGCAAGCGCCCAAACCTTGTTCCAGCACCGAAGCGCGCTTTCGTGCCCATCCCAGAACGGCTGCGGCAGCATGTCCTGAATTGACTCCAAGGTCGGTAACGAAATTCGCTTCTGCGTATCGGTCAGGTACAGATTCCGCTGGACAATCTCTTCCCGCACGTGCGGGTCTAATGCTTTCATTTTTAATCCTCCGATTCCTGAAATGCACTATACACCTTGCGGGCCGTCATAGATATGGTATAAATTGACCTTATCATGTCCATTATTGATAAGGGGGCCTATGCTGAACGGTTCGACGATCCGCTACCTGCTCCGGCAGGATCATTACTTTCCCGTCATGGCCGAATCGTCAGGCGGTTCCCCCCTGTTTCGCGTCGCCCACGAAGTGTGGGACGCCGGCTCGGGGTATGAGGTGGATTCTCAATCGATCATCACGTTATTGCAGATCGGGAGGGGGAGCGGAACATGGCAGATCAATCATCAGCGCGGGCGGATGAAGAGCGGACAAGTGCTGGTGTACGGGCTGGACTCTTTTGCCGCTTTGTACGTGGAGCGGCCGCTGGAGTTACGGTTGCTATGCCTCACCCGCGAGGCGTTGCCGATTGTGGAAGATTGCCTCTCGGCGCCAGGACAGGCCGTGAATCTCGGTCGTTCCCACAAACCCTGCTGGGATATTTTACGGCAGATTTTGGCACACTCTCAGAGTGACCGTCTGCACAAGCAGCGACTCTGCAACTCCCTTGTCCGCGTCTGGCTGGATTGGTGCCTGATCGCCCGTTCCGAAGAGCGGAGCGATTCAAGAAAAGAAGGAAATGCGCTGGTGGTGCGGGCCAAAGCACTGGTGGAATCCCGTCTGGACCGGTTGCGCTGCCTTGCCGATCTGGCAACGTTGTGCGCCTGCAGCGAAGAACACCTTTGCCGGGAGTTTGCCGCCGCATGCGAAATCCCCCCGTGGCACTACATTCGCCGCCGCCAGATGCAGCTCGCCGGCGAGATTCTGCGCGATAGTCGCGAAAGCATGGAGGAGGTCGCATTCCGGTTTGGATATAACGATCGTTACGCCTTCGCCAAGGCATTTAAAAAATACTGCGGCTTTCCCCCGGGAAAATGCCGCAGAAATAACCCACATGATGTCTTATGAATTCGATCGTCTGTCACACCTGCGGAGGAGAGCTTCTCGCTGCCCGTCGCCGTCGCAAGACGCTGGTATAGATACTCGTTGCGATCACTCCGGACAACAGCAGCGAATACGAGAACAGGGTCAGATACATCCCGGGAATAGTTTCATTGTACTGGCGGATGAAGCTCACGGCTGCATTCAACAGGAAGATCGCAGTCCAAAGACTGGTAGTGATATAACACGAGCGCACAAAGGCGGCCGTATCCCAATATTCAGACGGTACCTCGCTGCGCGCGTAGTCACCGGTAAATGGCTTTCCGCCAATCATGCTCACCAGAGAAGTCCCAAGCAAGGTACAGTTGGCGAAGACCTCCAAATGGCGGATAAACCACAGATTCTTCAGAACAATCACAAACACCAGAGCCGCCCCGAAAAATAGATACCCCGCATACAGGACCGCACCGCGATGCAACTTCAATAACGCCATCACCAGAACCAGAACTGCCGACAAACCGACAGCAACCTCCAGCCGTAGCAACGAATGTCCCGCCACGATCAGAAACACGATCCAAGGGGCAAACCCCAAAAGCAAGCTCAGACATTGTCTCACGAAACTCCTCCTGCGCTCCCCCCCCGCGCGGCAGTTACTTCACCGCCAGCGTTACCACCTCCTGCAGGACCTCCACGCACCGGCAGATCTCATTCAGATTCGCCCGTTCATGCACGCCATGCACCCCGTGCATTCCGCACCCGAGTACTGCGGACGGCAACCCGCGGGCATTGAAAATATTGGCGTCCGATCCTCCCTGCGCGACAATCGGCGAAAAGCTCTGCCCCGTCGCCCGCACCGCCTGCGCCAGCAAGCGATACGGCAGGCTCTCCGGCTCCAGCCGGTAAGAGTCATAGCTGCTGATGACATCCACCTCGACCGTGGCCTTGCGTAGCGGTTCGTCCATGCCGTCGTCGCCAATCCCGCCGCCGCTGGCGCTGACAAACAGCCGCGCCTCACGCACCGACGACTCGATGATCGTCAGCGCCCGCGAGAGGTGGAAATCGAGCAGATCATCTTTATGGCTGCGCAATTCGTATTCTGCGTATGCCTCCCCCGGAATCACATTGACGGCCGTCCCGGAACGGATAATTCCAAGATTGGCGGTGGAAAATTCATCAAGGCGCTTGCTGGGCAGGCGAGAGACGGTTTTCGCCAGCACATGCGCGGCGTTGATGCGTTGCTCCGGAAAAGCCGCATGCCCTCCGATGCCGTGCACCGTGATGTGAATCGCAAGTTTCGCCGGAGCGCCGACGATCACCTCCGACGGCAGCGAATGATCCAAGGCAATACCAGCCGCGCAATTCCTGTAGACCGCCGGGTCCATCTCATAAGCCCCGAGCGCCTCTTTCTCTTCGGCGACCGTGAACGCAACCACCAACGCCCCGTGTTGCAGCTTCTCTTCCTTCAGTACCCGCAGCAGCTCCAGCAGGGCTGCAACGCCGGTTTTATCGTCCGCGCCGACAATCGTATCGCCGCCCGAACGGATGTCGCCCTTTTCGTCCACTTGGGGCGCGATCACCTTCTCCCCGGTTTCCACCGTATCCATGTGCGCGCATAAGAGCAGCGACGGCAGCCCCTGCCGCGTCGCCGGCACCCGGACGATGATATTGCCGCAGTTCCCGCCGATCTTCGCGCCCACGCCGTCCTCTTCACAGGCATAACCCAGCGCGGTAATGGTCTTCTTCAAATGATCCGCCACTCCGCGTTCCTGACGCGACGGGGAGGGAATGCGCACCAGATCCAGAAAGGTCTGCAGAATGCGATCGCGGTCGATGCCCATTATCTATTCTCCGTTCCGGAAGCCCTTAGCGGCCCATCTGCTTCATAAAATATTCCAGCGTAATTTTCAGCCCCTCGGCACGCTTCACCTTCGGCTCCCACCCCAACAGGCGCTTGGCCTTGCTGATGTCAGGCTTGCGGATCTTGGGGTCATCCTTCGGCAGCGGCTCGAAAACCAACTTGCTCTTGGAGCCGGTAAGCGCCACCACTTCCTTGGCGAAGTCCAGCAGAGAAACCTCCTCGGGGTTGCCGAGATTCACCGGCAGCGCTTCCTCGGAATTGATCAGCCGCCACAGCCCCTCAACCAGATCCGAGACAAACTGGAAACTGCGCGTCTGCGAACCGTCCCCATAGACAGTAACATTCTCACCCTCCACGGCCTGCCGGATAAAGTTCGGCAGCGCCCGCCCGTCATCAAGGCGCATCCGCGGACCATAGGTGTTGAAAATGCGGACGATATGCGTCTTCACGCCGTGTTCCCGGTGATATGCCATCGTGATCGCTTCCGCAAATCGCTTTGCTTCGTCATACACGCTGCGCGGACCAACCGGATTGACGTTGCCCCAGTAGTCCTCGGTCTGCGGATGCACCAGCGGATCACCGTAGCATTCGCTGGTGGAGGCCATCAGGAAGCGCGCGCCCTTGGCCTTCGCCAGCCCCAAGGCGTTCATCGTGCCGATCGCCCCGACCTTGAGGGTCTGAATCGGCTGCGCATAATACGCCGGCGGACTGGCAGGACTGGCGAAATGAAGCACGTAGTCCACCGGCCCCGCAACCAGAATGTGCTCATAGACATTGGTCTTGCGGAAGTGAAAATGCGGATGATCCCCGAGATGTTCAATATTCTCCAGACGTCCGGTCGAAAGGTTGTCAAGGCAATGCACCTCGCAGCCTTCCGCCAGAAACCGGTCGCAAAGGTGGCTCCCCAGAAATCCCGCTCCCCCCGTAATCACTGCCGTTTTCATAATCGCCTTTCCCGTTCTTCCACGCCGCAGCCGGCGTCAACATTATCCGGATACCGACGCATTGTACGAATATGCACCTTCCGCCGCAACCATTTGCTTGCTACTCCGAAGCGCGTTCCTCCACCCGGACCGGCACGGCGCACGGCAGAGAGTCATCCTGCGTTTTTTTTTCGTCCGCATCGTCGCGCAAGGCAGACTTGCGCTTGCGGTACTGATGGAGCTTGACGTACCCCGCCACCATCACCAGCAGGATTACCGCCAGCCAGCCGGCGGTGGTATGCATATACTGCCGGACCTTATCCAGATCGCTGCCGACAAGATAGCCAATGTACGCCAGCACCGCCGACCAGATCCCCGCCCCCAACAGCGTATAGGCGGTAAATCGCCAGAGATTCATCCGCGCCAGCCCCGCCGGAATGCTGATGACATGCCGCGCGCCCGGGATCAGTCGCCCGATGAACGTCGCGATCTCGCCGTGCTGCGCAAAGAACTTTTCGATCCACACCAGCTTCGACTCCGAGAGGAAAAAATACTTGCCATAGCGCAGCAGAATCGGTCGTCCGAGGTATTGGGAGGCGAAATAATTGGCATACGCCCCCAGAAGGCTGCCGAACGCGCCCGCCAGAATTACGAAGGTCCAGGACATCTTGCCAGCCGAAATCAGATACCCCGCCGGCGGAATAATCCCCTCGCTTGGCAGCGGAATCACCGAACTCTCAATCGCCATCAGCAGCATGATGCCCGGATACCCCCACGCCTCGATGGTATTCACCAGCCAAGTGCAAAACGACGCAAACAATTCGCCCATTACAATGTCTCTCCTGAAAAAAGCGCATGCGCCCCGCCCGGATGAAAAGGCATACCGCCGCCGCCGAATCAGCCCGCATCCACAAACGAACGCACCCGGAATTCCGCTCCCACCTCCAGCGCCACCTTCCGGGCCGCTTCAACATCAATGTCCGGCATCGCCACCACCGTCAAAACCGTCCGCAAACCCGCCTTCAGACATGACCGCGCAAACGCCAGCATCGCCGGATACGCCCGCGCCCCGTACCGGCTGCGACAGAGCGCATCGTATTGCGCCGGATCGGCGGTGTTCAACGAAATGCTCACCGCGTCGATCAACCCGACCAGCTCCGGCGCAACCTCCCGGCCATATTGCAAGTCCGCAAGCCCGTTGGTATTCAACCGGACCTTCTGCCCCCTGCCCTTGAGGTAGCGCGCGACCTCCTTGAGTACCTCCAGCCGCATGGTCGGTTCGCCGTAGCCGCAAAACACCACCTCGTCATAGGCGCTGACATCCCCCATCGCCGCAATCATCTCCGCCGCGTCCGGGTCATGATCGAGCGCGAGGTCGTGCCCCTTTACAACATACCCCCGGTTACGGCCACAAAAAACGCAATTGTTGTTGCATTGCGCGGTCAAATTCAGATACAGGCTGTTGCGAATCGGGTAAGCCAGTTTCGACTCGCGCATTTCCTCCGGAGCCGGCAGCCCCAGAAAGTCGCAAGCATTGCGGGTGGTGATGCGGGCGATATCCTCCAAACGCACCCCGCGCAGCTCCGCAAGCTTGCGCGCAATGCGCACCGCCTGCGCCGGCTCGTTACGGTCCAACTCACGCGGGCGGGGAATCAGATACGGCGAATCCGAATCCAGCAACAGATGCTTGTCCGGAATCCGCGTCACCGCTTCCTGCAGGGATTTCTGATCCTCAAAGGTAATCATGCCGCTGATGCCGACGTAAAGGTTCAAGTCCTTCACGCGCTCCACCATCTGCGGCAGCAGCTTCTTCGATGCGCTGAAACAATGCCAGACTGCTTTGCCGCCCGCCCGCAAAAACGGCTCGACGATCTCCAGCGTCTCGCACACGCTATCGCGTGCATGCAGAACCAGCGGCAGGCCCGTTTCCTGCGCCAGCGCGATGTGCCGCCGAAAATGCTCCTCCTGCACCGCGCGCGGGGAGGAATGATGATAAAAATCGAGGCCCGTTTCGCCGATCGCCAGCACATTATCGCCCGCAATCAGCTCGCGCAAGACACGATAGTCGTCCTCCGTCGCCCGGCTGGTTTCGGTGGGATGAATCCCGACGCAGGCATAAACGCCGCTGTGCTTCCGCGCCAACTGCACGCCGCTGCGGGAACTGGCGGCATCGGTCCCGATGGTGAGCATCCGAACCTGTTGCGCCAGCGCCCGCGCGATAACCGCCTCGCGGTCCGGGTCGAATTGCGCTGCCTGCAAATGACAATGACTGTCGAAAAATTCCATTCCCGTTCCCGATTCATGTCCCGCGTTCGACGGTGCCGACGCAAAAAATCAATTTTAGCCGTTTGCCGGCCGGATTCAACACTAATTACTCGCCGTCGTCCATACGAGCCAAAAGAGCCAGCGCGTTGACGGCTGCGGCGGCGGCCGGAGATCCGCCGCGCGGAGAGGTATTCGCAATGTAAACCCGTTCGGAGGCGATCAACGCCTGCTTTGCCTCGCGCGCGCCAACCAGTCCCACCGGCAGGCCAATCACCACCGCCGGGTGCACCGGCAACTCCAACAGCCGCCAGATCGCGGTCGGGGCATTTCCGACCGCGATGATCGCGCCATCCAGCAGCGGCAACAGATGGTCCATCGCCGCCGCCGCGCGGGTACATCCCTTCTCCTGCGCCGCCGCCGCGACCTCCGGCTCCCCCACCGCGCAGATCACCTCAATGCCCGCCGTTCGCGTAATGCCGGATTTGAGCATATTCACATCGCAGATCACCGGCCGCCCCGACCGCAACGCCAGAATGGCTCGCGCCGTGGCCTCCGGATGAAATCGCAAGGTTTCCGCGAACGAAAAATCCGCCGTCGCATGGATGATGCGCCGCGCCACCGCCTTTTCCTCCAG
>CAYWTJ010000007.1:0-3979 GCA_964460225.1 uncultured Planctomycetaceae bacterium
AAGTTTTCTTTGGCCAGTCGGACAACGAGAGCGATTTGCTCCAAGGTGAACTTGGGAGGCCGACCGGCGCGTTTGGGTTGCTTGCCCTCTTTGTCTTCCTTGACCCAGCGGCAGTAGGTTGACCAGCTGTTGATCTTGAAGATGGCTTTGACATGGTGGTCCAGCTCCTTGCCGATAGCCAGCAGGGCAAGGCGTTCTTCCGGCTTGCAGACGATGGTATGAATACCGTGGTCAGCAAGGACGCGCAGCAGGATTTCAATCTGCTTGACAAGGAACCGGATCGTGGCATCTCGGAATGCCGGAACGATGCTCGCCAGCAGCAATCCGGCGACAAAGGATGGTAAGGCCATTGAAGGATTCCTGTTTTTGTCCGTCTTTGAAAACATGTTGATTTACCGAGGGTTACAACCTGCGCAGAATTTCCGTACCCCTCGTGGAACTATGGAAATGATAGCGAAATCCGAATGTTGGGAAAGAGCGTGCCCGGCTTTCCACAAGGAAGGGCAAAACAGCAGGAGTTGAGATGAGGATTTGCCCGGAGAGGGTCGAGTAATTCGATGGGAAATCGCTCTGATACGATTGTGTGTTATTGAGCGAATATGACGTGTTGTGGGGCCGAATAAAGCGACCTGTGGTCGAGGTAGAGCGCCGCTTTGGGAGAAATTCGGTTTGAAGCGAAAATAGAGAAAAGTTCGCTGGAAGTATCTTTTGACAGCAAGGCGAACGCAAAGAAAATTGAGCTTGTAAGGTGCTGTGAATAAACAGGTAATAATGAACGAGGTTTCGCGTTTTGGTCGACCACGCTCTCCGAATTTCCGCTGACAGAACCTGTTTGCACCACCAAAAATTAAGCGGAAAACCTTCCCCGCTTGAAAGTATGCCCCCGGTTCACGCCGGGGGTTTTCTTTTTTAATTCTTGCATATCCCTATGGTGCTGGTTCCACGTAGCTGCAACCACGCGCTTTCAGCTGGAGTAAGGTTCCAGCCATCATAAATTCGATGTCATCTGACCTGTACAGAAATTCCATGAACGGGCGACAACGGAATGCGAGAGACATTTTTCGAGCTGAATTGCTCCGGCTCATATCCGGGCAAAGAGCTGTGTTCCCTCGGCCCGGTCGATGCGAACAACGGGGCAATCCACCCGCCGAAGTTCCTCCCCCCCGACGACTACGGTGCGCAGATAACGGCCGCAATAGCCGGTCCACCCTTCCGGGGTTTTGCGCTCCAGCATCACACGCTCAGCGATCCCGCTCAAGCCAGCGGCATAAATCATCGCCGATTCCGCACATATCTCGGTGAGAATGCGATGGCGTTCCTCGGCCATGCTGCGCGGGCAGGGTTGCCGCGCATGGAGTATCGCCGCCGGCGTATTTTGTCGGGGTGAAAAAATAAAGATGTGCGCGCGTGCAAACGCTGCCTGCTTCACAAAGGAGCAGGTAGCCGCAAACTGCTCCCCGGTTTCACCGGGGAAGCCGGTGATCAGATCGGTCGTGATGGCAGGCCGGGGCAACGCCGCGCGGACGGCATCAAGGGTGCGCAGAAACTCGGCGGTCGTATAGCGCCGGTTCATGGCACGCAAGACACCGTCATCGCCGGCCTGCAAGGGCAAATGCAGATGCGGACAGATGCGGTCACTCTCGCGCAAAGCATCCAACAATGCTGGCGTGACCGTTTGCGGCTCCACCGACCCGAGCCGCAGCCGCTGCAGGCCCTCCAGCGCCGCCAACTGCCGCACCAACCCCGCCAGCCCCGCCGCGTCATCGGCGTACTGCCCGATGTTTATGCCCGTCAGAACCAGCTCACGATAGCCGCGCGCGATCAGTTGCCGCGCCTCCTGCAGCACGGCATCCGCCGGGCGGCTGCGCGGGGCGCCGCGAACGGACGGAATGATGCAATACGAGCAGCAATTCGCGCAACCATCTTGGATCTTCAGAAATGCACGCGTATGACCGGTAAACCCCTGCAACGAAAAACCGAAGCCGTCGCCGGCGGCGCACCGTTTCGTTTCGCCGGCTGTTTGAGAAACCTCCGAACCGGTATTCCGGCACGAACCGATCAGGTACGCAACCAGTTCCGGCTTGCGCGTATTCGGAAAGATCGCCTCAAAGGGATACTCCTTCAACCAGTCGTCCGCGGCATCCGCGGCACAGCCCGTCAGAATCAGCCGCAACTGCGGATTCTCCCGCAGAGCCTGCCCGGCGAAACGACGGCAATGCCCGCTGGCCTGCCCGGTGACGGTACAGGTATTCAAAATCAGCACCTGCGCGTGAATCAACCGGGCGGCTTCACTCCAGCCAGCCGCCAGCAGTGCCTCGCGGATGCCCTGCTCCTCATACTGGTTGGTCTTGCAGCCAAAGGTCTTCAGATAGAACGAGTGCATCGTGATCCTGGAAAACAATTGCCAAAGAATATGCGGGAAATCCGAGGGACAAACATTTCAAACACCGTCCGCACTCCAAACGCTTAGTAGGCATGTTTGCGGTCGAGAACGCGGTACTGGATCGCCTCGGAAAGGTGCTCTATGCCAATCTCCGGCGCGGCGGCGAGATCGGCAATCGTTCGCGCAACCTTCAGCACACGTGTGCAGGCGCGGGCGGAAAGGCCGAACTCATCCACCGCCGCCTTCAGCAGCATCTCGCAATCCTGAGCAAGCCGGCAATGCTCGTCCAGATCGGCCGTTGACATCCGGGCGTTGATCGGGGTGGCGCTGCCGGAAAACCGTTCGCGCTGCCGGGCGCGCGCCGCCTCGACCCGCGCCCGGATCACCGTCGATGTCTCGCCGGTACGCGGCCCACGCAGCTCCTGATACTTCACCGTCGGCGCTTCGACGTGCAGATCAATCCGGTCCAGCAGCGGCCCCGACAGACGGCTCATATAGCGTTCGACCATCTGCGGCGTGCAGCGGCAGGTTTTGCGGACGTCGCCGCGCTTGCCGCAGGGGCACATATTGGTTGAGAGAATCAGCATGATGTTGGCCGGATACTTCACCGACTGCGCGGCGCGGCTGATGGTGATGACTCCGTCCTCCAGCGGCTGGCGCAACGTCTCCAGAATATTGCGCGGAAATTCCGGCGCTTCATCCAGAAACAATACGCCATTGTGCGCGAGAGACAACTCGCCCGGACGCGGATTCGCCCCGCCGCCGATCAGGCCAGCCGCGCTGGCGCTGTGATGCGGCGAGCGAAATGGCCGGCGCGTAATCAACCCCTGCCCCGGCTGCAACTCTCCCGCGACCGAATAAATCTTCGTCACGTCCAGCGATTCCGCAAACGTCAACTCCGGCAGAATCGTCGGCAACCGTTGCGCACGCATGGTTTTCCCAGACCCCGGCGGCCCCATGACAAGCGCATTGTGGCCGCCCGCGGCGGCGATCTCCAGGGCACGCTTGACATGCTCCTGCCCGCGCACATCGGAAAAGCACAGCGGCAATTCATACTCGCCCTCGTCCGAGGCCGGCGGAATCGCCCCCGCCTGCCGCTCGCCCGCCAGATACGCCGCCGCCTGCTTGAGGTCCGCAATCGGCACCACCCGGATCTGATCCGCCAGCACTCCGGCCTCAGCCGCGTTCGCCGCCGGGACCAGAACCGCGCCGAACCCCTTCTGCTTCGCCGTGATCGCCGCCGCCAGCACGCCCCGCACCGGCCGCACCGTGCCGTCGAGGGCGAGTTCGCCCAGCGCGAGATAATTCGGCGGACGGCTGCAAGTCACCTGCTCCGAGGCAAAGAGGATCGACAACGCAATCGGCAAGTCGTAGACCGCTCCTTCTTTTTTCAACTCAGCGGGAGCAAGGTTGATGACCATCTTGCGCTGCGGATACTCAAAACCAGAATTTTTGAGCGCGGACTTGACCCGGTCGGCGGCTTCCTTGACGGCGTTGTCCGGCATGCCGACAATCCGCATGCCAACCAGCCCGCCAGTCAGGTCGAGTTCGACCTCGACCACCTCCGCATCAATCCCGTTTATCGCAATCGAATAC
>CAYWTJ010000008.1:0-128702 GCA_964460225.1 uncultured Planctomycetaceae bacterium
CATAAGAGCGCTCCGGATTTGCAAGGTTTTGCGGTTGAAAGTACTGCTACCCTGCAATTTTACACCGCCGCAATTCGCTAATAAAGTTCATTTCGCCCTTAAAATCTCACAGGGAATCGCTTTTTCAGGGACGACTATTTATAATGCGATTGCCCTGGATAAGCAGGTCCTCAGGGCGAAATCCAGTTGATTTTCGTCCTGAGCGTGCGGCAATACGATCCGATGTGCTGCGTGGGTGCGGTGCAGACTGGCCGCGGTTTCGGGGTGCGTAACCCCGCGCGGTTTGTCGGTTTTGCAATGAATTCTGGCTTCGTTGTAGCAGAACTGGTTTTCGGTTCGTTTTTCTATGCTGAACCTCGCTCCAGAACCGGTTACGATTTTTGCGTCACTGCCCGGACTGTTTTTCGCCGCGCGCCTCGTTTTTTTCGTTAAAAAAGGCTGCCAAGCCCTTCGGATTGATCAGCGGCCACCGGTTTTACGACGGGTTTTTCCGCCGGCCGGCCTGCGCTCTTGCCTCCCCATTTCTCCGCAAGCGTATCTGCCGCGCTCACATCCTTCTCCGTCCCCTTTTTGACTCGGGTTGCCCCTGCCGTTCCCATTGCGGCCGGGGTGAGCGGCGTGGCGGATGCCGGAGAGGGAGCCGCTCCGGTCCGGCTGGCGTCGCCTGCCGCATTTCCGCCCTTGTAGAGGCGGGTTTCGAGCATCCACGAACGCTGTGTCCAGCCCTCGGGGCTTTCGTCGTTGTCGATGATCCGCCGGGCGGCGATGGTTTTTGCGTCAAGGTTGTCGATGTGGTGCAGCGCCAATGCCTCGGGCGTTGCGGGCAGAACGGGCGAGCCGTATTCAAATTTACCATGATGGCTCAGGATCAGGTGCTGCACAAGCGTCTTTTTGATTTCCGGCAGCTCCGGCAGCGTTTTGGCCCGCTCCTCGAGCATCATCGTGCCGATAATCAGATGCCCCAGCAGCTTGCCCTTGTCGGTGTATTCGATCACCGCGCCCAGCGACAGCTCCTCGGTCTTGCCAATGTCGTGCAGCAGCGCGCCGCAGAGCAGCAGATCCCGATTGAGCCGGTCACCGCTGCCTTGCGCAAAGAGGTTGCAATAACGCGCGAGACTGACGGTGTGCTCCAGCAATCCGCCGATGTAGGCGTGATGGTTCTCCTTCGCCGCCGGGGCGCGACAGAACTTCTCCAGCATCGCCGGATCATCAAAAAAGAGCCGCGCAATCGCCGCATAATCGGGGTCGGCAAAGGAAGCCAGTATGTCCGCCAGCTCCTGCCGCAATCCGTCCCGGTCCATCGGCGTCACCGGCAGGAAGACCTCGGGGTCGGCTTCGTCGGGCGTTGCATAGCGCAACTTCGCGACCTTGAGCTGGGCCGCGCCTTTGTATGTCTCCACCAGCGCTTGAATTTTGACGATATCGCCCCCGCGGATGGTTTGGAACAGCTCTCTGGTGCCATCCCACATATTGCCGCTGATCTGCCCGGTTGCGTCGGAGAGGGTCAGACGGATATAGGGCTTGCCGGAGGTGGTCATATGCAACGCGGCCTCCCGCACGGCATAATACCCCTCGATCAAGTCCCCCTCGCTGAACGCCCGGATATCCCTGTGTTGCATCTTCCCCTCCCATATGCGCCGGACCGCGGTCCGCTGGTTTTCTGATTCAGGCCGAAGCGGCTATTATCCGGCAAGTGCCGGCAAATGCAACCGAAACCGGCCCGCGTCTGAAAAATCAGCGGCCCGTACCATCTGCCGTACGGGCCGCTGCGCTTTACCCTCATCGTGTACCGCAGGTCAGCGGGAGGCGCGTTCCGGCGGCACCGGCAGCGCGCTGCTGCCCATCAGATCGAGATCGACCGTGCAGGCCATCCGGCGTCCCGCCGCGATCGAATGCACGACCAGCCACGCACCGGTATTGGTGTCGCCGCCGACGTACACGCCCTTGACGTTGGTGCGTTGCTGCGCGTCCGCGATCACGTTGCCGCGCTGGTCATACGCCACGCCCAGTTCGTCGAGCAGACCATGATGCACCGGCTTGACAAAGCCCATCGCCAGCAACACCAGATCCGCCTCAATGACGAACTCGCTGCCAGCCTTCTCGGTGAACTTCGGCCCCTGCCACTCGACCTCGACGCAGTTGACCTTGCTCACCACCCCGTCCTTGCCTTCGAACTGCTTGGTCAAGACATTCCAGCGCCGTTCACCGCCTTCATCGTGGCTGGCGTTGTCGCGCTTGATCATCGGGTACTGCGGCCACGGACGGATCGGGTCCTTGTCGAGTGGCGGCATCGGCATGATTTCGACCTGCAGCACGCTTTTGGCGTTCTGCCGCAACGCGGTGCCGAGGCAGTCGGCGCCGGTGTCGCCGCCGCCGATTACCAGCACCTTCTTGCCTGCCGCATCGATCAACTCCTCGCCCGAGGCCAGCTCGCCGGCGATTTTACGGTTGCTCTGGGTGAGGTACTCCATCGCCTGATGCACGCCCTTGAGTTCGCGCCCCGGCACCGGCAGATCGCGCGCCTCGCCCGCGCCCACGCAGAGGCAGATCGCGTCAAACGAGCGGCTGAGATACTCGGCGGAGATGTCCTTGCCCACCTCCAGCCCGCACTCGAACTTCACCCCTTCCATCTCCATCTGCTGGAGCCGGCGGTCGATGAACTTCTTTTCCAGCTTGAAGTCCGGAATCCCGTAGCGCAGAATGCCGCCGGGATGGTTGCCCTTCTCGAACACGGTCACGTCGTGGCCCGCGCGCCGAAGCTGCTGCGCGCACGCCAGACCCGCCGGCCCCGAGCCGATCACCGCCACGCTTTTCCCCGTCTCTTGCGACGGAGCCTGCGGGACGATCCACCCTTCCGCCCACGCTTTCTCCACCATCGTCAGCTCATTGAGCCGGATGTTTACCGCATCGCTGTCGAGGTTGAGGGTGCAAGCCGCCTCGCAGAGCGCCGGGCAGAGCCGGCCGGTCAGTTCGGGGAAGTTGTTGGTGGCGTGTAGCAGCTCCACCGCGTCCTTCCAGCGGCCCTGATAGACCAGTTCGTTCCACTCAGGCACCAGATTGCCCAGCGGGCAGCCGAAGCTGTGGCAGAACGGGGTGCCGCAACTCATGCAGCGGCTGGCCTGCTCGCGCATCTGGTCCTCGGACATTTCGGCGTAGATCTCGTTGTAGTTCTTCACCCGCTCCTCGACCGGCTTCTTCGGCTGCTTCGAGCGCGGAACCTCGATAAAGGCGGTATCGCGTGCCATTTTATCCCATCCTTATTTGAACGTGTTTGGTTGATCGGTTGTCCTGTACCCGCGCCGGTTACGCCAGCTTGACCACCTCGTCCTTGGTGCGGCGGGTGTCCTTCTTCTCTTCCTTCGCCATCTGCCCCATCAGCCGGCGGTACTCCATCGGCATCACCCGGACAAACAGTTGCAGCACCCGCTCCCAGTTGGCGAGCATCCATTTGCCGCGCTCGCTGCCGGTCAGCTTCACGTGTTCCTCAATCATGCCCTTGACGTAACTGATGTCATCGTCGGAGCAGTCGATCAGCGGATCGAGGTCGACCATTTCAAGGTTGCACTTGAGGTCGAAGTCCTGATGCGGGTCGAAGACGTAGGCAATGCCGCCGGACATGCCGGCCGCGAAGTTGATGCCCGTCGCACCCAGACAAACCACCCGGCCGCCGGTCATGTATTCGCAGCCGTGGTTGCCCAGCCCCTCGACCAGCGCCTCCGCCCCGGAGTTGCGGATGCAGAAGCGCTCGCCCGCCAGACCGTTGATGAAGAGCTTGCCGGCAGTCGCGCCATACAGGCAGACATTGCCGACGATGGTATTCTCTTCGGCCTTGAAGGAGCATTCCTTCGGCGTCTTGATGATGATCTTGCCGCCGGAGAGGCCCTTGCCGAGGTAGTCGTTGATGTCGCCGGTCAGCTCCAGCGACATGCCCCTGGTCGCAAACGCGCCGAAGCTCTGGCCGGCGGAACCCTTGAACTTGAGGGTGATTGTGTCCTCCGGCAATCCTTCCGCGCCGTACTTGCGTGCAATCGCGCTGGCGAGCATCGTGCAGGCGGTGCGGTTGATGTTCTTGATCTCCACATCCGCAACAACCTTCTTGCCGCTTTCGATGGCGTCCTTGCAGAGGTCGATCAGCTTGTGGTCAAGTGCGTTCTCCAGACCGTGCTCCTGCTGCTGGATCTTGCGCACGGCGTTGGTCTTGGCCTCGGCCGGGACGTGGAAGATCTTGCTGAAGTCGAGGGTGCGGGCCTTCCAGTGGTCCACGCCGTCGCGCTTCTTGAGGCGGCTGGCCTGTCCGATCATCTCGTCCATCGTCTTGTAGCCCAGTTGCGCCATGTAGCCGCGCACCTCTTCGGCGATGAAGCGGAAGAAATTAATCAGGAAGTCGGGGCTGCCGCAGAAGCGCTTGCGCAGACGCGGATCCTGCGTCGCCACGCCCACCGGGCAGGTGTTCTTGTGGCACTTGCGCATCATCACGCAACCCAGCACGATCAGCGCGGCGGTGCCGAAGCCGAACTCCTCCGCGCCCAAGAGCGCGGCGATGGTGATATCGCGGCCGGTGCGCATCTGGCCGTCGGTCTGCACGCGAATCCGCCCGCGCAGGTCGTTCTTGACCAGCACCTGCTGCGTCTCGGACAAGCCCAGTTCCCACGGAATGCCGGCGTACTTGATGGAACTGAGCGGCGTCGCGCCCGAACCGCCGTCGCCGCCGGAGATGAGCACCGCGTCGGCGTGGCCCTTGCTGACGCCGGCCGCAATCGTGCCCACACCCACCTCGGCCACAAGCTTGACGTTGATGTCGGCGCGGGGGTTGGCGTTCTTGAGGTCGAAGATCAACTGCGCGAGGTCTTCAATCGAGTAGATGTCGTGGTGCGGGGGCGGGCTGATGAGCGAGATGCCCGGCGTGGAGTTGCGCACCGCCGCGATCTCGACGTTGACCTTGTGTCCCGGCAGGTGTCCGCCCTCGCCGGGCTTGGCGCCCTGCGCGATCTTGATCTGAATTTCCGAGCAGTTGTTGAGGTACTCCGCTGTCACGCCGAAGCGCCCCGACGCGACCTGTTTGGTCATCGAGCAGCGGTTGTCGCCGTTGGCGTCGGGCTTGTAGCGCGCGCGATCCTCGCCGCCCTCGCCGCAGTTGGAGCGGCTGCCGAGACGGTTGAGCGCAATCGCCATCGCCTCGTGCGCCTCGCGGCTAAGGGAGCCGAAGCTCATCGCGCCGGTGATGAAGCGGCGCATGATCTTCTCCGCCGGTTCGACCTCGGAGAGCTCCACCGCCTTGCGCGCGGAGAGGTCGAAATCAAAGAGGCTGCGCAGGGTGCAGTGGCGGCGCTCCTGATTGTTGATGATGTCGGCGAAGCGCTTGTACTTCTCCGCGTTGTTCTCGCGGGTGGCCTCCTGCAGGAAGCGGATGGAATCCGGCGTCCAGAGGTGGCGTTCGCCGTCGCGGCGCAGCATGTAGCGACCGCCGCTGTCAAGCACGGTCAGATAACCCGGCCGGTTGGGATAGGCGTGCGCGTGGCGGCGGAGGGTCTCCTCCGCGATTTCCTTCGCGCCGAGTCCGCCGATGCGGCTGGGGGTGTTGGTGAAGTACTTGTCCACCAGCGAGCTGCTGAGGCCGAGGATCTCGAAGATCTGCGAATCGCGGTAGCTGCGCAGGGTCGAGATGCCCATCTTCGAGAAGATCTTCAAGAGCCCCTTCTCGATCGCGTGGATGTAGTTCTCGACCGCATCCTGAATGCTCAACTTCTTCGGCAGGTAGCCCTCTTCCAGCCGCTGCGCCACCGATTCCAGCGCCAGATACGGATTGACCGCGCTCGCGCCGTA
The DNA here is from genome assembly GCA_964460225.1 of uncultured Planctomycetaceae bacterium. Taxonomy (GTDB): domain Bacteria; phylum Planctomycetota; class SZUA-567; order SZUA-567; family SZUA-567; genus CAYWTJ01. The sequence continues at coordinate 5,824 of CAYWTJ010000008.1, forward strand.
GCCGAAGAGAAGCGCGAAATGCTCCACCTCCCGCGGCTCCCCGGATTCCAGAACAATGTTCGCGCTCATGCGCAGGCCCTTGCGCACGAGGTGGTGGTTGATCGCCGCCACCGCCAGCAAAGACGGAATCGCCGCCTGCTCGCGGTCGGCCTTGCGGTCGCTCAGGACCAGCACCGTCTTGCCCGCCAGCACCGCCGCCTCCGCCGCCTGACAGAGCGTGTCCACCGCCGCTTCCATCCCTGCCGCCCCGGTTGCGACCGGGAAGACGATTTCGAGGGTGAGACTCGGGAACTCGCCGGCGCCGAGGGTGCGGATGCGGGCAAGGTCGTCATTGGTCAGGATCGGGCTGCTGAGCTTGAGCATGCGGGCATGCTCGGGCGTCTCTTCCAGCAGGTTGCGGTTCGCGCCGAGGTAGGTCGTCAGCGACATCACCAGCTTTTCGCGGATGGGGTCAATGGCGGGGTTGGTCACCTGCGCGAAGAGCTGCTTGAAGTAGTTGAACAGAAGCTGCGGCTGGTCGGAGAGGACCGCCAGCGGGGTGTCGTCGCCCATCGAGCCGATCGGCTCCTCGCCGCCGAGGAACATCGGGGTGAGAATCATGTCGATGTCTTCGCGGGTGTAGCCGAAAGCCTTCTGCCGCTCGAAGATCGTCTCACGGTCGGGATGCACGATGCCGTTGCCGTCGAAGAGGCCGCGCAGTTCGATGCGGTTGGCCTCGACCCAGCGGCGATAGGGCTTGAGGCGGCAGATCTCCGCTTTCACCTCTTCATCATGCAGCACGCGCTGGCGGGCGGTGTCAATCAGCAACACCATGCCCGGGGCCAGACGGCCCTTCTCAACGACCTTGTTCTCCGGCAGCTCCAACACGCCGATCTCCGACGCGCCCACGATGAACCCGTCGTCGGTGATCTCATAACGCACCGGACGCAGGCCGTTGCGGTCGAGGGTCACGCAGATGCGGCTGCCGTCGGTGCCGACCAGCGCGGCCGGGCCGTCCCAGGGCTCCATCAGCATCGAGTGATACTCGTAGAATGCGCGGCGGTCGTGGCCCATGTGGCACTTCTTGCCCCATGCCTCCGGCGCCATCATCATCAAGGAATGCGGCAGCGAACGGCCGTTCATGTACAGAAATTCCAGCATGTTGTCGAAGCAGGCCGAGTCCGAACCGCCCTCGTTGTGAATCACCGGCAGCAAGTCCGTCATCGACTCGCCGTACACCGGGCTCTTGAGCGAGGAATAACGCGCGCGCATGTGGTTGACGTTGCCGCGCAGGGTGTTGATCTCGCCGTTGTGGCACATCATGCGGAACGGCTGCGCGAGGTCCCAGGTCGGGAAGGTGTTGGTGCTGTAACGCTGGTGCACGACCACGAGCGCCGACTTCATCCGCGGGTCGCCGAGGTCGGGGTAGAACGCCGGGACCTGCGCGGCGAGGAACATGCCCTTGTAGCAGACCGTGCGCGAGGAGAAGCTCGCGGCGTGGAACATCTGCGCGCCCTGACCGCCGGCGGCCTTGATGGCGTTCTCGGCGCGGCGTCGCAGCAGATACAGCTTCTGCTCGAAGTCCCAGTTCTCCATCCCCGCCGGCGCGCCGATGAAGACCTGATAAAAGTCCGGGCAGACCGCCTGCGCGGTCTTGCCGACGGCGGTCTTGACCACCGGCACCTCGCGCCAGCCGAGGATGAGGCAATCGCTCTCGGCGGCAGCCGCCGAGATCTTGGCCATGCACTCCTCGCGAGCGAGCTTGTCGGTGGGCAGAAAGAGGAAGCCCACGCCGTACTTGCCCTCGGCGGGGAGCTTGAAGTTCAGGCTCGCCGTCACGCCTCGAAAAAACTCATCCGGCATCTGAAAGAGCAGCCCCGCGCCGTCGCCGGTATCGGGATCGGAACCAACCGCGCCGCGATGGGTGAGGTTGATGAGGATCTCGATGCCTTTCTGTACGATGTCGTGGGTTTTCTCGCCCTTGATGTTGGCGCAGAACCCCACGCCGCAGGCGTCGTGCTCATTTTGCGGATCATACAACCCATCTGCTTCCGGCAATCCGTAACTCACTTGTTGCTCTCCTTGCGTCCACTCCTCCCCGGCACACCCGGCCGGAGAGCCATTTGACGATAGCCACCCAATTACAGAAATCATTGGTCGCCTGACCAGTCCCGCCTCTGCCGCGCTTCCCGCCCGCTCCAACGCCGGCAGACGCGAACGGCCGTGCGCTGAAAGCACACGACCGCCGGGACGCTCGCCCAGTTTCTGGCAAAGCAATCATCAGTATATAATGAACTGGGAGGAGAGCAAGAGGAGTTTGCCTAATTCCCGCAGTACCAAAGGATTGACCGTTTTATTTCATTTTGGTGTCTTTTTACGGACGCTTGAAGGGTCACTTATAAGAAAAATCAAATCCGGCGGAATTCCGGCCAGTTCCGCGTGAAAAACTGGCGCAGACAGTCCGCCAGAGTAGACATATTCCCAAAACAACAACGACGTTGATACCAAACAGTAGGAATATTTTTGCGATTTTTCGGTCTTGGTTGACGGATTCACCATACATTTTTGTATGAACAACGCCAAAACGTTACAGATTAGCGCCCTGCGACCGCCTCTCTTCGCCGTGTGGGGGAGCGGACGCCCCCCCCCACCCACCCCCGTATTCATCGAGGTTCGCCAGTTTACAGTGTTTGGATGGTCATGCCGCCGTCGATTTTGAGCACCTGTCCGGTCGCGTAGGGAATCATTCCGGTCGCCAGCGCGGCGGCGGCGCGGCCGATGTCCTCCGGCAGCCCCCACCGTTTCTCCAGCGTCAGCCCGCCCGCGATCAGTTGGTCGTACTTCCCGGTGACCCCGCTGGTCATGTCGGTCTTGATGACGCCGGGGCGGATTTCGTAGACGCTTACGCCATATTCCGCCATGCGCGCGGCGTAAAGTTGCGCCGCCATCGAAAGCGCGGCCTTGCTCAGGCAGTAGTCGCCGCGATTGGTCGAGACGACCTCCGCCGAGCAGGAGGTCACGAAGATGATGGTGCCGCGATAGGCGTGGTCGGCCCGGAACTGCTCCGCCATGAAGCGCGCCGCCTCCTGCGTCAGAAAGTACGCGCCCTTGAGGTTGATGTTGATGAGGCTGTCGAAGGATTCTTCGGTCGCCTCCAGCATGTCCGCGCGTACCGAGGGCGCGACCCCAGCGTTGTTCACGAGGACATCGAGCCGGCCGTAGTGCTCCTTCACCTCCGCGATAACATTCTTGCGGTCGGCGGAGCAGGCGATGTCGCCGCGCACATATAGCACCTCTGCGCCCAATTCCTCCAGCTCCCGTACCGCGTCCATCACTTCGTCGCCGCCCTTGCGGCCGCAGAGGGCGAGGGCAAACCCGGCCTTTGCCAGTTCCTTCGCCACGCCGAACCCGATCCCGCGCGCTCCGCCCGTCACCAACGCCACCTGCGTCTGCTTTGCCATTTTTACTCCAAGAAAAAGGGGGAAATTTGCTATGCCAGAACGATCCTTCGTATTTTCCTGCAGCCAACCGGAGGCCTGCAAGCAAGGATTCCTGCCAAGATGAGAGCGCCCGCAGAGGCGAACCCGCAACCAGCGCAAGCAAAGGGTTCTCGCCAATGCCAAATGGGATGCGAAATCAACCTTTCAGCGCAAACGGTTGGAAATCGCCCTGGATAATCGATAGAATAGCGCGTGCCATAATCGCCTGTGCGCGGCAAGCGCCCGGCTCCGGGCGGTCAGGCGGCACAGGCGACAGCCGCATATATAGCGTGTGCATTCATACAATAGAGAATGGCGACCGTGCTGTCAAGCACCGATCCGCCGCAGAGGGAGTCCTCATGTACGATCCGAACAACGATGCCGATGCGCCTACTGTCAGTCTGATTATCCCTGCCGCCGGCGATTCCACCCGCATGCGCGCCAGCAAGCGCAAGCCCTGGCTGCCCTTGGGGGGGAAACCGATCATCCTGCGAACTCTGGAATTGTTCCACGCCCTGCCTTGGGTGGAAGAGATCGTGCTCGTGGTCAACGAAGCCGACGAGGAAGAGGCCAACGGCCCGCTCTGGGAGTCGTTGTCCGCGCGCGGGGTGAGCATGGTCGTCACCGGCGGAGCCAACCGCGCCGAGAGCGTCTGGAACGGCTTGCAGGTCAGCGACCCGTCCTGCGAGGTGGTGGCGATCCACGATGCGGTGCGGCCGTTCATCTCGCTGGACTCCTGTCAGGCGATCATGCGCACGGCGCGCGACCGGGGCGCCTGCGTGCCGGTGGTGCCGATGCAGGATACGGTCAAGCGGATCGAGGGCGACAAGGTGACCGAGACCATCCGGCGGCTGGGGCTGATGGCGGTGCAGACGCCGCAATGCTTCCGGCGCGAGCTGCTGATCGAAGCCTACGAGCACGCCCGCCGCACCGGGGGAATTCTGGAGAACGTTACCGACGACGCATCACTGGTCGAGGCTTATGGCGAAGAGGTCCATGTGGTGCTCGGCTCCTCCGCGAATCTCAAGATCACTACGCAAGAAGATCTCGTCATCGCCGAAGCGATGCTCAAGGCCGGCGTCATCATGTAGCGAATGCATTTATCGATGGGAAGTAATCATGAAAATCGGGGAAGAAATTGCGCGGTATTTATTAGCTGCTGTAGGGCTTTTGGGTGTTGGCTGTTGTGTGAGTCCACGGATGGAGCTGTCGGTCGTTTTTTGCGCAAGCGGCCTGATACTAATTTTTGCATTGAAGCTGATTAAGTTAGCAGGGCAATTGCATTGAAATCCGACGAAAAACGCGCGTAATAACAAATTGTGATAGCTTCCGTCTGCGCCTGCGGCAATGCGATCCAACGTGCTTAGCTTGCCCCTTTGGGGTTGGCGCGGGTGTGGGCGCGTAGCCCCATGCGCTTCAAGCACTTATTATAATCACAGAAATGAGCGGTTCTCAATAGATTATAAAATTCGAGAGCTTTGCTTGTCGAATTCATAAACAACTGGGAGCGTTTGCGAGACGTTCATTGCAGGGAAAACCGGCGTTCCGGGTAAAAATCCGCAGGTTTTTTGCGACACCGTTTTCAAAAAATCCAGTTTCGCAACCTGCGCTTTTTCAAACAGTTGCAAAAAGGCATGTCTGAATAAACTTGACTTTTTTCAAAATCACATACCCTTGAGGACGTTTTCTTGCTGAATTTTACGAGCGGCGACCGCACCGGATGGGAACACAAAAGGGGCACGGACATGAACCTTCTCCACGCCGGACTTAAACACCTCCTTTGCGCCAGTGCCCTTTCCGCTACGCTGCTGGGATGTTCCGCTGCGCTCTCCGACAACAGCGGCGCGGGCGCGGTTTCTTCAGGCGCGGGAAAAACCGTCGAGAAAAAACTGCACGATGGGAAGTTCGGCTGGATGGCCTTGTATCTGCCCTGGCAGGACGGCGGCGGCTTTGATGCACTGCGCAGCTATCACACCAAGGAGTCCGAAGAACGGCCGGTCAAGCTGGAGCAGGTCCGCGACTATGCGCTCTACTGCGCGCTTGGCTCGAACTGGGACAGCATCTATTCTGTTCTGCGCGTGGACAGCACCGGCGCGGCGGTCGCGGCCTATCAGGATTACACCAGCCGTCAGTATTTCCAGAAATCGTTCCGCCTGACGCCCGCGCAGATGGAGCAGCTCAACCGTTGCCTACGAGAAAACAACATCGGCGCGCTGGCCGAGAGCTACGCCGATCTCAAGGCCGAGCAGGGGACGCAGGGCGGCATTACGCTGGTCGCCGCCGGCCAGACCCGGCGGACGTATTTCAGCAACGCCTGGCCGGAGCCGGCGCGGAATCTCTTTACGTATCTGAACGCCGAGGTGCTGCGCTTCCGGCCCGGCGCAAACGGTTCGGGGTTCGCCCCCGCCGCGCGAACAATCCTGCAGACCGATCCCGAAGCGACGCTTGCGGTGCGCGGCCTGATTAGAGGCAGCAAAAAGTCCATGCAAACAGCGGATAATTCCCAAGAGAAATAGCTGCATTCGTCCGAGCTCCGCGTATAATGCAGGGCGCGGGCGCCGCCATCCGCCGCGCGCGAGGAAAACAAAGGCATTTATTTTTTGCGAACGGAACATACAGAAAAGGACGTATCATGATGGACTATCAGAAGTGCAAACGCCCCGCCCCGATCACCGCGCAGGAGATCACCGACAAACTCGCCCACCTGCGGCAGGTTCTGGGGACGGAGAAGAAGACCGGCATTCATCTCATTGAGGAAGGCTCCCTGCGCTGGCTGGCCGGCGTGCGGCACCAGATCTGCGATCAGTCTCCCAACAGCCCCAGCCCTGTCAGCGCGCTGGTGGAGCTGAGCGCCCGCTCCGCGAAGATTACCTTTATCACGACCTCCATCGAGATGCCGCGCATCAAGGATCAGCTCCCGCCGGTCTTCAAGGGTGTCAAGGGCGTATCGATCGACTTCGCCACCGCCCTGCCCAAGAGCGAGAAGTCCGTCGTCCTCTCCGGCACGGCGCAGCACGCGGCTCTGGTCGGCCGCATCGTCCGGCCCCTGATCGGCGGACTCAAGGGCAACCAGTTCAAGAAATACGACTGGGTCGCCAACATGATGAGCGCACTGGCGGTGAAGACCGCTTATGAACTGATCCCCGGCCAGAACGGCGAACAGGTCCACGATCTGCTGCGGCGCAACTTTGCCGACTTCGGCGTCGAAAGCAACATGTTCCTCGTCGCCCTCAAGGGGCAGGAGTCGCACCTGCATCCGCTCTATGACGCGCGCTACAAGGTGCCGGCCAAGGGCTGGGTCAAGCTCGTGACCGCCGGCCGGCTGGCGGACGTGATCGTCTCCGAGACGCTGATGGTGAAGTTCGGCAAAATCACGGCCAAGGAACAGGCCGCGCACAGCGCCCTGCAGGAAGCGGCGCTGGAGTATGCCGACCTCTACCGCAACGGCATGAACGAGCGCGCGATTTACGAAGGCTGCGGCGAAGCGTTCGCGCTGATCGAGAAGAAGCACGGTCTGAAGGGCTTTGCCAAGAGCGCGTATCTACACCACCTTGGCGGCCCCACCAGCCCGCTCGGCAACCGCGACTACTGCCTCTCGCCCGCGAACCGCGCCGATGTCTTTGCCGGCATGTCCTTTGCGATCAACCCCGTCGAGTGCCTCTTCGGGACCAAGGTCGAGGTGCAGGGCGTCGTCACCGAATCCGGCGCGCCGTACATGCTGGACTTCAGCAAGATGACCGACCCGAAGCTGGCGACCTTCCGCCCGGTTGTGTCGGCCAACGGCACCCGGGCGCTGATGCCGAATCCCGTTATGCGCTAAGGCGCCGCCAGCGGTTTTCACCGCGTCAAGGACCCTACGATCCCGTCAAGGTCGAACCGGCTGTGCGAGAGCGCGGCCGGTTTTTTTCGCCCGGAGCGAAGATTCTACTGTGCGCCGAAACCGGAGGGACTTATAATCAAGGCGTTCTTTCTAGGGATGATCTTGAAGAAGCGCGCGGAAACGAACGGGATTCCCGGCGGCATCCGCGCTTTGGCAGAGAAGGAGAATTTATGAGCGCCACCCCGTCCAGCAGCAAGCCCGAATTGCAGGTTCACGCGGCCGTTGATCTGGAGTACAAATTCCGCGATCTGTTTAACATTCATGTCGGAACGGAGGAGGTGATTCTGGAGTTCGGCAATCTCCACCGCTCGCAGCCGGGGCAGGCCGTCCTGCACGACCGGATCGTCCTCTCGCCCACCAACGCGATGCGGCTGCAGCAGGGGCTGGCGCAGGCGCTGACCCAGATGCAGCAGAAAATCCGGGAGCTGGCCGCCCAGAACGCGCCGAAGTCCTCCGGCGGCACTGCGGCGCAGAATTAGCGCCGGACGTTTCGCCCGCCGCCGGATACTGGGGAGGCGCGTCCGGTCCGGTCAGAAAAGCAGCAGACAATGAAAAGGCATCGAACCCGGCGGAAAGCCCGTCGGGTTCGATGTTCTGGCATAACAGGGACAATCAAGCGCATGGCGTCAGCGGTTGCTGAGGCTGGCCGTGGCGCGGACGAGTTTCAGGAACTCCGCGCGGTAACCGGTCGGGTCGCTGCCCTTGGCGGCTTCCGCCCACGCGATGACCTTCGCATACGTCGCGTCACCGGCAAATTGCGAGCCGCGCAGCAGCATTCCCCACGCCGCCACCGACGCCGCAAAGCGCAGATCGCCATCGGCCGAGTCCCATTCCGCAGTCGCATTTTTTAGCGGAAATTCCAACAGCTTCGACACCTCGCCGTCGGGTTCCTTGTAGCGCAGTTTGAGGGTCAGCAACTCCTGCGCGGACTCCGGTTTCGTCACGACTTCCTTCGCGGCCGCTGCGGACGCATCCGCCGGAGCAGCCGCCTGATACTTCAGCGGATCGACCTTTGGCGTCGCAGACTTCATTTCAACGCCCGCCGGGATCAGCTCGTACAATGCCGTAACGGTGTGACCCGCGCCAATCTCTCCGGCATCCTTTTGGTCGTCGTTGAAGTCCTCTTTGTTGAGCTTGCGCTTTTCGTAACCGATCAACCGGTACGCCTGCACAAGCTGCGGGTTGAACTCGATCTGGATTTTGACATCCTTGGCGATGGTCATCAGCGTGCCGGTCATCTGCTCGACCAGCAGCTTCTTGGCCTCGGCAAGCGTGTCGATGTAACCGTAATTGCCGTTGCCCTTGTCGGCGAGCTTTTGCAGCGTCGAATCCTTGTAGTTGCCCATCCCGAACCCCAGCACCGTCAGGAACACCCCTTCCTTCGCCTTCTTCTCGATCAGATCGGTCAGCTCCGACTGATTGGTGACGCCGACGTTGAAGTCGCCATCGGTGCAGAGGATCACCCGGTTGACGCCGTTCTTCAAAAATCCGCTGGCGGCGGTGGCGTAGGCGAGTTGGATTCCGGCCGCGCCGTTGGTGGAGCCGCCGGGGGTCAGGCTATCGATCGCGGCAAGAATCTTCTGCCGGTCGGAGCAGGGCGTCGCGGGCAAAACCAGCCCCGAAGCTCCGGCATATACCGCAATCGCCACGCGGTCGTTGTCCTTGAGCTGATGAACCAGCAGCTTCATCCCCTCCCGCACCAGCGGCAGTTTGTTGGGCGCATTCATGGAACCCGAGACATCAAGCAGGAAGACGAGATTGCAGTCGGGGCGCTCGGCAGCCGCGAGAATCTTCCCCTTGAGGCCGACGCGCAGAAGTTGATGCTGCGGATTCCACGGGCAGGTCGCCAGCGCCATGCGGGTGGCGAACGGCTTGCCGTCCTGCGGAGGCTGATAGTCGTAGTCAAAGTAGTTGACCAGCTCTTCGATGCGCACCGCCCCGGCGGGGGGGAGCTGTCCGCCGGTCAGCATGCGGCGGAGATTGCTGTAACTGGCGGTATCGACATCGATGGAGAAGGTTGAGAGCGGCTGCTCGGCCGAACGCAGAAATTCATTCTCGACGATCTTATCGTAGGCCTCGGTGTTGGATGCCGCACTCTGCTGCCGGACATCCGGCACGGCACTCTCACCATCCTCTGGCATTATTTTTGCGTCTGGTGCCGCCGCAGCGATGTCCCGGAAGTCATAGACCTCCATCTTGTTCTTCGTCGGAGCGCTGACCGAAGAATTTCGGCCATTAGCGACCAGGACCGATGGCGACGACAATACGGAAGCTTGCGGTTTTGAGGAGAAGTTATTTGTGTTGTATTCCACATTAGCGCCACCACTGATTTTGACGGTTGCTTTGCCGTTGGCGCTCTTGAGCGCTTCCGGCGCGCCTCCGGCGTTGGCTGCCATTTTCGCACGCTCTTCCGCCATGGGCCCCCGCATGGACTCCATTTCCTGTTTCATGGAATTCATCGCGGCTTGTTCCTTTGACTCTGAGTAATCAAAATTGCGCTGACTCAAGGTAACGTTGCCGGGAACCGGTGTTTGCGTACTCACACCAACGCCGAATTTCTCCTCCTCTTTTTCGGAAAAGTAACGCCCCTCAACGAGATGGCGCTTTTCCTGCGAAACCTTGAAGTTGTCTTTGTCATGGGCCTGCTGCGCACCGCCATCAGTCTCAAGCTGCGTAGCGGATGCGCAGGTGATTTCTTCCCCGATTGTTTTGAGCGTATCCTCTGTCGTTCCGCCGAACAGGGTGATAAGGCTGACCGCCGCCAGGCAGACCGCCGCGCACCCGGAAAGGCCATAGAGCATGACCTTGTGGAAGTCAACCGGACGACGGCTTTTGGCCTTGACGGATGATTGCGCCGGTTTCGCCGTTTGCGGCAGCGGTTCGGACTTGAGTGCGTCGCGCAGCGCGTCAGCCGTGGCGCGGATGTCCTCCACCTCCTGCTGCAATTGCGGGTCGCGACGTACCGCTTCCTCGATGGCCGGAATCTCCTCCGGCGAAAGTTCGCCCAGCGCATACGCCGTCAGCCGGGGATCGTCTCTGCTTATTGTATCCATGATGATTTCCTGTTGTCTGTGGTGTGTGGGAACTGCGGGCGGCGCGCTACCGCGCCAGTTGTCCGCGCAGGGACTTCAGCGCTTCGTGCAGGTGCCAGCCGACGGTGGCCACCGTGTCGCCGGTCACCTCCGCGATCTGCGCGTAGGTCAGGTTTTCCTGAAATTTCAAACGCAGCGCCTCCTGCTGTTTCGGCGGTAACTGCTCCAGTTGTTGCAGCATGATCTGCCTCTCCTCCCTGTCCCCGGCTTGACGCGCGGGGTCCTCTTCCTCGCGGGCATACAGCAGAGCCGAGTCCTCCATGCGGGTGTAGCGGGCCTCCCGGCGCAGACAGTCGATACAGAGATTGCGCGCCACCCGGTACAGCCAGGCGCGGGTATTCTGCTCGTCCTGCCTCTTCCCCTGCCACAACCGCACGAAAGCCTCCTGCGTGACATCCCGCGCGCGGTCGGGATCGCCCAGCAGCCTCGCGCTGTAGCCCTCAATCTGCGCTCCGAATTCCGCATACTCCGGCATTCGCAGCGCATCCTCCATCGGTGTCTTCATCGCGTTCGTGATCCCATCCGCCGGCGCTTGCGATCCGCATGCGCCCATCCCCCGCCCGTCGGCAGGCTCCCGTCCCGTTTTCCGGCCCGGCATTCGGTTTTTCGCAACAACCTTCCCCGCCTATAGAACGCACGGCAAGGGGCGGATCATAGTAAAATTGTCGGTTTTTCGCAAAAAATATCGGATGCCCTTTTCAAATGCGCAGTTGCGTAAATCTTTTTATGAGGTAAAATGCTCCTGCTTCGTTAGTTGGCGCGAGACAATAAACGCCGATCCTCCGGTGGGCGGAGGAGGGCGGAAGTCCGTGGCGGTGGCGTTGCTACACAGACAGAAGATGAGGACACAATGAGAGGAATTCTTGCTCTGGCTGGTCTTTTGGTTGCTCTCTGGACTGGCGCATTTGCGTCGGACGCTGCTTCGCCGCTGCTGCCGCTCACGGTTCCGGCGGAGTGGACGGCGTTCTTTCCGGAGTCGTTGGATCAGGCAGCGGTGCAGGCCGTCACGGAGATTCCCGCTGTCCTCGGCGGCGCGCCGGGGCGCAAGGTCGCGTTTACCGGCGACACCTGCGTTCTGGACCGGGCGCTGACCAAGGAAGGGCCGGCGGTGTTGATGTACGAGTTTGACGCCGCGGAGGGGGGATTGATGCAGGCCGGCGCCGGCGGCGACTGGTTCTGGAGCGTGCAGATCAACGGGCAGACCGTCCTCGATCTCACCACGCGGGGCAACGGCAAGAATCCGATTTCGAGCCTGAACCATGTCCTGTATCTGCCGGTGAAGAAGGGGCGCAACCTTGTCGTCGCCACCGTATTGCGCGGTTCCAACGGCTGGAAGTTCGCATATGGGCCGGTGCCCTTTCTCACGCAGGCGAACGGAGTTTTACGCGAAGCAGAGCTGGCCGCCAGCGATTGCGTGCTGCAGTACGCCGACGGTCGCACCCTCTCGCAGTCGCAGGGGCTGCAAAATGCCGTGTTCGAGGGCAAGGGAAAAAATTTTACCCTGACGGGCGATTTTGCGGGCGGCGTGAAGTTCGTAATGCAGGCGAAGGAAACGCAGACCGCGAAGGGCGATTATGCGATCGACCTGAATTACACGCTTAAAAGCGCGCAGGCGCTGCCACTGAAGGCCGCCAGCGTCGTCTTCCGGATTCCCGCGACGGCTGCCCGTAGCGGCAGCGTCTTCTGTCCGGCGGGGGAGATCGCCTGCTCCGCCCTGCCCGCCGATCTGAAGACGCTGCTCAATCTCTCCTTGGTAACTGACCGGCACAAACTGGGCTTCCTCTCGGCCGCGCCGCTGTTTGCCGTGCGTAGCGCGGCGGACGGCTCCTGCGAGATCGCGGCGGAGTTCCCGGGAATCGCCGGCCAGCAATCGGCGTCGGTCTCCTTCCAGATCATTCCCGGCCTGCCGCCTTATAAAATCACCGCCGGCGCGGACTGGGTGCCGCTGCCGTTTGCGCGGGAGGTGGAGAAGGGGAGCATTCTGGACTTCTCCTTCCTGACTGAGGGGCAGGCGCCGGCGGGGAAGTTTGGCCGCATTGTCGCGGATGCCGCGGGACATTTTTCCTATGAAGCCAGCGGCAAGCAGGTGCGCCTGAATGGCGCGAATCTCTGTTTTGAGGCCAACTACCTCCCCAAAGAGGAATGCGAGGCGCTGGCGGAGGTGTTCCGCAAACAGGGGTACAACGCCGTCCGTTTTCATCACACGGACATTCACATGATCCGGGGCGTCTGGAACGCGCAGACCTCCTACGAAATTGCCCCGGAAATGCTGGACAAACTCGACTATCTTTTCGCGGCAATGAAAAAAGCCGGCATCTATGTAGCCATCGACTTTTATACGATGCGCTACTTCGGGCCCGGCGAGATCGAGGGCGTCAAGGGGCGCATCTCCGGCGACATCAAGGCCCTGCTGCCGGTGAGCGACAGTGCGTTCCATGCCTGGTCGAAGCTGGTGCTGGCGTGGATGAAACACGTCAACCCGTATACCGGACTCGCGTGGAAGGATGATCCGGCGCTGGTCTTCGCCTGCCCGCTCAACGAAGACGCCGCCTTCTCCGTCCTCAACGATAACACCCTCGCGATGCAGCTCTATGTGGAGGGGTACAAGGTCTGGAAGGCAAAGAACAACGTGGCCGGCGACGATATCGCCCCGCTGAAAAAAGATCCCCGGTTCACGCAATACGTTGTCGAGACCAAACGCGCCTCCAACCGCAAGATTGCGGAATTCCTGCGGCAGAACGGCATCCAGTTGCCGCTGACCGGCAGCAACTGGTGGAACACCATGGCGCAGACCTTCACGCGCGCCGAATTTGATCTGGTCGACAATCACCAATACGCCGACCATCCCTCCAACGGGGGCTATAACCAGAGTTCCGCGCTCAAGGGCGATTTCGCACGCACGCTGCCGCTATTCATGGCTCCGACGCGCGTCTTCGGCAAACCGTTTACCGTCACGGAGTTCAACTTCTGTTTTCCGAACATCTACCGCGCCGAGGGCGGGGCGCTCTTCGGCGCTTACAGCGCGCTGCAGGACTGGGACGGCATTTATCGTTTTGCCTGGTCGCATGAGCGCATCAAAAATCTGGCGGTTCATCCCATCAGCCATTTCGACATCGCCTCCGATCCAATCTCGCTCTGCACCGAACGGCAGATCGCGCTCCTCTTCGCGCGCGGCGACGTCGCTCCGGCGAAGGGCCGGTATGTTTATGCCGTCTCCATGCCCGAGGCGATCAAGGAAGGGTTCGGCGGCATGTGGACGGGCGGGCTGTTTCCGAAACCGTTCTCCGCTCTTGCCGCAGTCTCGCAGGTCGGCTCCGCGCCCGTGCTGCCAGACAAAGCGCTGACGGGGAAATTTTCCGGCGTGTCGGCGGAAGCCGCCCCCGAGGAACGCTTTCTGGCCGGCAACCCGTATCTGGCTCCGACGGCACTGACGCCGCTGACCGCGCCGGATGCGCAGGGCGAGATCGTGTCGGATACCGGAGAAGTGCGGCTGAATCCGGCGGCCGGTTCCATTCGCATCCTTACCGCCCGAACCGAGGCGCTGGTGACGCCCCCCTGCGCGGCCTTCGCGGGCAACTGCCTGAGCGCAGGCAATGTCAGCAGCTTCACGTCGCTGTCGGCGTCGGCAATGGACGGACAGCCGCTGACCGCCAGCCGCCGCATCCTGCTCTTTCATCTGACCAATGTGTTGAATTCGGATATGCTCTTCAGCAGTGCCGAACTGCGGCGCATCGAAAGCACCGGCAAGTTGCCGCATCTGGTACGGGCGGGTTCGGCGGAAGTGAGTTTGAAGAACGGTAACGCAGACTTGCGGGTCTATGCGGTGAGCTGTACGGGCAAACGTCTGCGGCCGGTAGCGGCCGAGTACCGCGACGGCGCATACCGCTTCATGGCCGAAATATCGAGCCGGGACGCCGAGCCGGTGATGGCGTACGAGCTTGCGGAGTAGCGCCCGGCGGCGGTCGGTAACCGGGGATTTCCGCCCGGACCTCACCGGCTCTGCGTGAACGGAACGTTCCGGAGCCGGCGAGGCGCGGACAGCGTCTTACCAGTTGAGCAGGAACTCAATGGTAAAGACGGAACTCCAACTGAAATGGGGAACGCCGAGCGCCGCCCCCGTCTGCGGGTGGTAATTCTCGTGGATGGCGGAAGGCTCCTGACGGACCCACTCCAGAAGGGTCTGACGGCCGGTTTCCGCAATGGCATCGTAACCGTAATTCTTGAGCCCCTTGAGGGCGAAGTACGCCACGTTCAGCCAAGTGCGCCCACGCCAATATCCGGTGGGGTCAAATTGCGGATGGTCGTAAGAGACCGTCGGCCAGCCGGGCGTGAACTTCGCGGGATCGCCGGCAATTGCCGCCAGTGATTGGGCGCGCGCAGGCGGGGCGATTTTTACAAACAGCGGCATGAAGCTGGCCGGCGAGTCCGCCCGGACAAACTCCTTGCGCCCGAAGTCATAATCCGAATAGATCCCGCGGCTTTCATCCCAGAGCGTCCGTTCAATGCGTTCCATCAGGGCCGCGCATTTGGCGTCCCATTTCCTCACGTCATCCGGAAGCCCGAGTTCCCCGGCGAAATACGACATGGCCTGATAGAGCTGAACCATGAAGCAGTTCAAATCGATGGGCCAAAGCTCGTAAAGGCCCTGATCCCACCGGACGGCGTTGTCCCAGCCGGTTTCATATTTGGTGTGGCGCAGCCGGAGTTCGGGGTCCGCATCGGCGCTGTCGTAGTGGAAAAGCCCGTCCCGGTCACCGCCGCGATTGCGGCACCAGTGCCCCTCGTATCGCTCAAAAGGCCCGTAGATTTTCTTCACGAAGTCGATATCCGGATGCCGCAGGTTCACCAGCATGGCCGCCCACGGCATGACCGGCGGCTTCCCGAACGTGTCCACCAGTTCGCCACTCTCAAAGAGTACATCCGGCAGAAGCCCGGAGGGCTTTTGCAACTCCAGAAACAACAGAATCTGTTCCCGCGCCAATTCCGCATCCCAATGCGAAACCCCGATAGCATGGAAGGCGGAATCCCAATTCCAGATCCCGCGAAAACCGACATGCGAAGGCGAGATTCCGCGCCGGGGGTGCCAGGGCAGCGGCTTCTGGTCGGTTCCTTTCAACACATTACCCAGAAGCGTGCGGGCGGCGCGGTCGAGCAGGGTATACTCTTCAAACGGAACCTTGCCATAAAACGTTTCAAGCCACTGATCGCAAAGGGGCGAACTCACGGTTTTCCTTTCCATAGCAGAATCCAAAACGTTCCGGAAGCAGATTGCCGGCGGACGAAGTGCCGGCCAGCAACGGAATTCATTGCCTGTAGCTTTCGTTGATTTTACCCTACATTATTCTCGCATAAAATAGCGGTTATTGATAGATTTATGTCATATTATGATATTGGCGAAAAACAGAGGCGCGACGACCGTGAGCGAATCCTATCACATCCGATACCGTACCGCACGCGATCACTACTTTCCGACGGACGAACTGGACTTGAACGCGAACCCCTTGTTCCGCATCGCGCACGAGGTCTGGGCTCCCGGCAGCACCTATGAAGTGTGCCGGCAGGAAGGGGTGACCTGGCTGCAGGTCGGCGCGGGCGGCGGAACGTGGGAGATCGGAACGCAAAAAGGAGCCTTGCGCCGGGGGCAGCTCCTCTGCTATGGCTTGCAGGTCCCCTGCCGCATCCTGATCCGGCAAGCGTTGGAATTGCGCCTGATTTATACGCACGCCAGCGGCACGACCCCGGCGCAGGACTATGGGCTGCTGCCGGGAACCGTGGTAAACCTTGGCAAGGCCGCCTCGCCCTGCTGGAGTCTTTTAAAACAGATCCTAGCGTGCGCTCTCGGGGATGCGTTCGGAAAACAGAGGATCGCCAACTCCTTGATGCGCGTCTGGCTGGACTGGATCGCCAGCGTTCATCATGCGCACGGGACTGGCTGTACGATCGCGGGGGAGGCCAAGCGGTGGATTGACAGCAATTTTGAAAACATCCGCACTCTGGAAGAGGTCGCACGGCATTGCTCCTGCAGCGCAGAACACCTGAGCAGGCTGTTTCGCGAAGAACATCAGGAAAGCCCTTGGCATTATATCCGGCGGCGGCAGATGCAAC
This sequence comes from uncultured Planctomycetaceae bacterium, assembly GCA_964460225.1. GTDB lineage: Bacteria > Planctomycetota > SZUA-567 > SZUA-567 > SZUA-567 > CAYWTJ01. The sequence goes on from CAYWTJ010000008.1 coordinate 22,359, forward strand.
TGGCGGCGGACATTCTCCGGCACGGCAGGGTTCGTATCGAAGAAATGGCGGAGCGTCTGGGGTACAGCGAACGTTACGCCTTTACCAAAGCCTTCAAAAACTACAACGGGATGTCGCCCGGCCGGTTGATGAAAGCGCAGGCGAGTTCTGCGGGCGAACGAACCCCCGGATAGGCAACGCGCACCGTCACGGCCGGTAGCATTGAACGTTGGACGAAGCTGCCATATCCAGCGTATTCCTCTTGAAAAACCGGGCCGCGTGATCGGCCGGGTCCTGTGTGTCCGCCTGCTGATGTGGAGCCTTCGAGACGGCCGGATTCTGCCGGGGGTTCCTTTCTTTTCGGCGGGGATGGCGTACAATCGGTTTGCGGGCGGCCGGGAATGGGCGAGGGCCGCTTGACGGCGGCATCTGCAAGACAGATCGAGGAGCGGCTCCATGAAGGCGTTGATGATTGCGGGGGCGCACAGCGGCAGCGGCAAAACGGCGCTGGCGTTGGGGCTGTGTCTGGCGCTGGTGCGGCGGGGCCTTAAGGTTCAACCCTTCAAATGCGGTCCGGACTATCTGGACCCGACCTATCTGCTGCTGGCCGTACAGCGCCCGTGCTACAATCTCGATCTATGGATGTGCGGTCAGGAGTACGTCCGGAAGCTGTTCTACACCGCCACCGCCGGCGGGCTTGGCAACGGGCCGGCGGATGTGGCGATCGTCGAGGGCGTGATGGGACTGTACGACGGAATGCACCCCGAGAGCGCGGAGAACTCCACAGCCGAAATCGCCCGGACGCTGGACCTGCCGGTTCTTCTGGTGGCCCCGGCGGCGGCGATGTCGCGGAGTTTCGCGGCTTTGGTGAATGGCTTCGCAACCTTCCCGGGCGCTCCGGCGTTTGCCGGAGTGGCGGCGAATTTTTGCGGCTCGCGCCGGCATGCGGAGCTGCTCGGCCGGGCGGTCGCCAGCGTTCCGTCCTGTCCGCCCTTTCTGGGCGGAATCGAGAAGGGCGCGTTCGCGGGCTTTCAGAGCCGTCATCTGGGGCTGGTGCGGGCGGACAAAAACAATCTGCCGACACAGATGCTCAACACGCTGGCGGATGCGGTAGAGGCGAGTCTGGACTTGGATCGCGTGCTGCGCCAGGCGCGGGAGATTGACGCTGCGTCGGCTCAGGAGGCGGATGCGGGGCTTCTGGCGTATCCCCCTGCGCCGGGCGGTGACTGCGGCCGGAAGATCCGCCTCGGGTTGGCGATGGATGACGCCCTGCATTTTTATTATCCCGACAACATTCAGGCTCTGGAGCGATCGGGCTTTGAGGTTGTGGAGTTCTCTCCGCTGCATGACCAGATGCTGCCGCCGGAGCTGGATGCGATCTATCTCGGGGGCGGATATCCCGAGTGTCACGGCCCGCAACTGGCGAAAAACTCTGCCATACGCGAGGCGATGCATGACTTCGTGCGCGGAGGCGGGGCGGTTTATGGCGAGTGCGGGGGATTGATGTATCTGGCGGATGGGATTGAGCTTGCCGATGGCTCCTATCACCCGATGCTCGGGCTGTTTCCAGTCCGCATCCGAATGCGTGGGCGATTGCATGCGCTGGGGTATCTGGAAACAGAATTTCCCGAGGACAGCCCTTTTGGCAAGAGTGGCGGGGCGATCCGGGGACATGAGTTTCACTACTCGCAGATTGCGGGGGAGGTTCCGGCCGACTGGCGGCGGGTCTATCGCCTACGCCGGCCGCGCGCGCCGGAGGAGCCGGCTGAAACGGAAGGGTTCCTGCGCGGCAAGGTATTTGCCAGCTATTTCCACATTCACTTCGCCGCCAGCCCCGAAGCCGTGGCGGCCTTCCGACAGTTCTGCACCCGGCAACGCAGATAGCGCAAGCACTCACGGCCGGAACCGGCATGGACAGCAATGGAAATCCTCTTCGGGATTCGTCGGATTCGCTGACGAACCAGAACCGGAATTTCACCGGTTTCCGCTTCCGGGCGGATTTGAAATCAGGGCAACCGCATTAAAATTAGGCTGAAAAGCAGGTTTTATTGCGAATTCATAACGGCGTTCGTCTCGCGCTTGCGGCAATGCGATCCACGTGCTACGTTGGCGCTGGTTGGAGGCGCGTAGCTTCCTGCGTGAATAGCACTTAAATCCTTAAAATCATGCTGTTTCCGCCGTTTCGTGCGGTTGAATTTGAATGCGGTGGCTCTGCCTGCTGATCGCCTGATTTCATGCGATTGCTCCGAAAAAAGTTCAATCATGAATTTTTTTATTTCTTTTTCGTAAGGAATTCCCTAAACTGTGGCCGCACCCGTGACCGGCGGCATTGCGCTGCGGCGGTGTACCTTTGGAGCGGAATGACAGGGAGATGGAGCAATGATGATTTTTCGGCGGCTTGCCCGCGTTTGCGTGGGAATGGCGATGACGGTTCTGGCTACGATGATGTTGGCCGGAGCGGCGGAGAAAGCCGAGCGGCATGAATTTCTGGAGGGTTCGTATTCGCTGGTCGCTCCGGGCGACTGGTGGGCGGAGATGGACAAGGATCTGATGCTGACCATCGCTCCGACCGAAGAGTCCCCGACGCGGCTGATGGTGCTGGCGCCGGACCCGGAGCCGGGGGTGCCGAACTCGCTGGAATATGCCAAGCTGATTGTGACCGGGATGTTCGAGGCCGGCAAGGACGGCAAGGTCATCAGCGAGGAGAAATGCAAGCTTGGCGGCCGCGATGCCTACCTGGTGATCTACAGCATCACGCTGAATGATGTGGAATTCATCGGCGGCGTCTACTGCATGGTCAGCGAAGGATACGGCTTTGCGATCACGGCGCTGGCGACGAAGGAGCAGTCGGAGAAATTTATGCCCGTGGTGGGCGAGGTGGCCGATACCTTCGAAATCAGTCAGGAAAATCTGGCGAAGATCCGGGCGAAGCTGCTGACCCACAAAAAGAAGTAGTCGGACGGATGGACGGTTCCTCCGGAAAAACCGCGCTGCTCACGCGATAAGCAATTGACATTTTTCAAAACATGCGCTATCCTGTTACCCTGTGGTAAGGCATTCGGCGGAATTATCTAAACGGAGAGGCGAGCCATGAGCAGCGTGTTTGAAGTGGGAAAAAAATACAGAGAAATCACCGGCGAGAATGCGGACCTCTTCAACCGCGACCTGCGCGACTTTGAGAAGAGCACCACCGGCGACATCGTGCTGGATTTTGCCGGCGTGACCGCCATCAGCTCGATTGCAATGGGCAGCCTTTTTGCAACCTACCAAAATATGCTCGAAGAAGGGCGCAAGGTGACCGTCGTAAACTCCTGCGACAAGATCCGCCGCCTGTTGCAGATGGTGAACATGGCGCAGGTCATCGGCCTCACCGACAGCCAGTAAGCGCGCCGCCGTTTTTTTCGGCCGGCGGTTTGTGTTGGGTTCGGAAAGATGAAACGATTCAGCGCGGCGGAGAGTCCTCTCCGCCGCGCTGGTTTTTTCTTCCGGAAGGAAGACCGGTTACTTTCCGTTCATGTAGCGGCGCACGCCCTGAGCGATGGCCTCGGCCAGCGTCTGGCGGTAGGCCGGCGACGCCAGCAACTGGCGGGTGCGGGGATTGGAGACGAATCCGACCTCGATCAGCACCGCCGGGCCGAAGAAGGTTTCACGCAGCACGGCGAAGTTTTCCTGCTTCACGCCCCGGCTGGTCTGCCCTGAGGCCGCGACCAGTTCCTGCTGAATGCAGTTGGCGAGGGCTTCGCTTTCCCGCCGGTACTTGCTGCTGATGTTGGCGGCGGTCTGAACCTCGCGGCTGCCGGAGAGCCCGGCGATTTCGTACTGCGCGGCCGCCTTCTTGCCGCGGGCGGAGTCGCTGATGCGGTCGGCGATGAAGTAAGACTCCACGCCCTGCGCCTGCGAGTTGGCGTTGGCGTTGACGTGGACCGAGAGGAACACCGCGCCGGGGCTGGCGTTGGCGATCTGGCTGCGCTGATCCAGCGTCAGATAGACGTCGCTGTCGCGGGTCAGCTTGGCCGGAACGTTTTTCTTTTCCATGTCCGCCCGGATGCGGCGCGCGATATCGAGAGTAATGTCCTTTTCCTTCAGGCCGCCGCCGTTGCAACCGTCGTCCTTGCCGCCGTGGCCGGCGTCGATGATGACCGCCATGCGGCCTCCGGACGGGGGCGTCGGGGAAGCGGTCCCCTGTACGATCTCGCTCGGAAGCTGTCCGACGATGCCGAGGGGAATCCGCAGTCCGTCCTCCGCCAGAAACGGCGCATGCAGCAGCGAAAAGACCCGCCCCTCATACGTCGCAACCGAGAGGCCCGGATACAGGAAGAGGATCTTGCCGCCGGACTCAAAGCCGTATCCCCCGCGCGAGTCAGGAGCCAGCTCACGGAGCTTGAAGCGGGCAGCGAAGTCGTTGGCGCTGACGGAAGCGATGTCCGGTTTCTTTGTTTCGTCTCCGCAGCCGCTGAGCAGCAGCAGCGGCAGCAGCGCGAAAAAAATGTGCTTGAGGTGCCGTAGCATGATGTTTCCGAGTCTAAAGAGTAAGTGAATCGAGGACAAATCCGGCTGGTTGGGGCTTAGCGGCCGGCCGCTTCCCGCTCCTTCTGTTTCTTTACGCCGTCAAGGATCTGGTCGCGCAGGTCATCACGGATGTCGTAACCGCGCTTGTCGAGGGTGAGCATATCGTTGTACGCCAGCTCAAAACGGTTGGTCATCCGGTACAGGATCAGCCGGTCAAGAATAGCCTTGTTGTTGCCAGGATCCAGCTTGAGAACCAGATTCAGCCGCTCTTCCGCGTTCTTGTAGTCGCCGAGTTTCAGGTACATATGCCCCAATTCGTAGTGCGCGCGCAGGTACTTGGTGTTCAGCGAAATCGATTTCTGGTAATACAGAACCGCTTTCTGCGTGTTGTTCTGCATACGATAGGTATCGGCGATGTTGGAGTACAGGTCGACGATTTCCGGCTCTTTCATGCCCAGCTCTTCGGCTTTGGCGAAGGCGATGAGCGCGTCCTTATAGCGGGCGAGCCAGTAATAGCAGCGGCCGAGGTTGTTGTAATAATCCGGCTGGTCGTCGAGTTCGATGGCCTTGCTGAACTCGCGGGCGGCGGTGGCAAAGTCTCCCCGGGTCGTGGCGGCCAGCCCGTTGGCGTTGTGAACCTTCGCCAGGGTCTTGTTGTCCTTTTCCTTGCCCAGCAGCTTGTCCTTCAGCTTGGAACTATCCGATTGATCGGATTTTTTACCGGCGTCTTCCTTTTCGGTATCTTGCGCGTCATCTTTCTTGGTGGCGTCCTCGCAGCCGGCAAGCAATCCGGCCAGCAGGAAGAGCGACACAGGCAGCAGCGGGCGGTACCACATCATTTATTTTCTCCGGTCACAGGTACGGTTCCTCCTATTATCGACAAACGCCCCCGCAGGAATACAGGCAACCTCGGAGAAAAAGGGGGCGGCCGGCAAGAAATTCTCGCGCCGCCGCTCCGTCGCCCCTTCCGTTCTGCCAGACGGACGCAGAAAAACACCGCCGGGTCCTTGAAATCCCGGTCGGTCTGAGGAAAATCACTCTGCGAGGGTTGGCAGAAGCCGCCCGTGAGCGGTAAACTACAGATGTGAGGTGTGAATACAACGGGAAATGTCAGACATGTTTCGCGAAATGCTCAGAAGCAAGATTCATCGCGCCACCATCACCGAGGCCGACCTCAACTACGAGGGGTCGCTCTCCCTCTGTCCGGAGCTGCGCAAGGCTGCGGATATGCTCGTTTACGAAAAAATCGCCGTCGTCAACATCAACAACGGCCAGCGGTTTGAGACCTACATCATCGAAGGCAAGAAGGGACAGGTCTGCCTCAACGGCGCCGCCGCCCGCCTCGGACATGTCGGCGACAAGGTCATTATCATGAGTTACTGCCGGCTTGATGACGCCGCCGCCCGCAAGCACATTCCGATCAAGGTGCTTGTCGACGAACACAACAACATCTCCAGCATCAGCAACTGAGGGACGGATCGCTGGGCGCGGGAACCGGGTTGCCGTCGTTCCCAGACCAGTCGGGGTGCTCCATCCCCTCCCGCACGACAGACAAAAAAACGGGCCGGATCAGAAGAGATCCGGCCCGCGTTATTTTTTTAACTAACTGAAATAAAAAAGGTTACAGGCGCATCTGCATGACTTCCTTGTAACTCTCCACAAGTTTGTTGCGCACCGACATCAGGGTCTGGAAGGCGACGTCGGCCTTCTCGACCGCTCCCACGACCTTGGTAATATCGGTCTCCGTGCCAGTAACCAAGCCTTCGACGGCGCTGTGCGCCTCACTCTGCATCTGATTGACCTTTTCGAGATTATCCAGCAGGAAATCGCGGAAGCCGCCGCCATCGACGGCATCTCCCTGTGCCTGCCGGGACTCCCCGGCGACCTTACTGAGCACGCCCAGATCGGCGTTGATGTTGCTTGCGCTCATGATCGTATCCTCGCTGTCAGTGCCCGACTGAGCCGGGACTGCGGAGCATCCTCTTTCTTATCGGCAGGTTGCCGACCAAACTTGAATCTCCACCCGTAGTATAACCCCTTGCCGGCGCGAATACAATCCCGAATTTCCCGCGCCCGGCAATCCCGCCCGGAATTCCGGCATTCAGGCAATGATCTGCAACGCGCCCTTAAAAACGGTCTTTGCCGACTCGAAGGAAGCCAGATTTGCTTCAAATGCCCGTTGCGCGACCATCATATCCACCATTTCCTGCGCCTGATCGACGTTGGGAAAGGTTACATATCCGTCTTGATCGGCGTCGGGGTGGTTGGGCAGATATTTCTTCACCAGTTCGGAGCTATAGTCGGGCTGAATGTCATCCACCGAAACACCAAGGGTCTCGCTGCCGGTGATGGTCGGAGCGCCGGCGCGGAAGTAAATCTCCTGCCGCCGGTAAGGATTATGGTTGCCGTACATGTCGCGGATGGTGTGGACGTTGGCGAGGTTGTTGGCATGTACGGTCATGCGGGAGCGCTCGGCCCGCAGAGCGCTGGCAGCGATGTCGAAGCTGGTAAAGACTCCTCCGATTTCCGGCATGGTTCCGCTCTCCTGATCCACTTCCCGCGTACCGGCGCAGCCCCCTTTGCCGGTTTTCATCCCTTAGGCTTACTTCGCCTGCGTCGCATCCTTCATCATGGTCATGGTTTTCTTGAAGAGTTGCTGCATGGCGGTCATCTTCAATTCGTTCTTCGCCTGATTCGCCAGCTCCTGTTCCAACGAAACACTGTTTTCATCGTGGCGTTCGAGGCCGTTCTCGATGCCGTCGAACATCCGCATCTTCGGATAACTGCCGTTCCAGGTGAGATCCAGTTTCTCCTCCATCCGCATCTGGGTGGGATGGTACTGCCCGCGCTCGTTGATCGCCCCGACCAGCGCTTCGCGGAACTCATCCTCCGGCAGGGTCTGACGTTTGTAGTAAGGGGTGTCCACGTTGGCGATGTTGTTGCCGATCACCAACTCGCGCTGATAGGCAAAACCCATGCCGGCTTCCAGCACCGGCGCCGATTCACGCTGAAAAAGGCTGTCTATCCATGCCATGAAAAGCACCCCCGCACACCGGCCCCACGCCGGTCAACACTCGGCTCATAGCAACCCATGTTCCAGTTTTGAAAGAAGTTTGAAATTGCATAAATCCCCCTAACTTACGGCATATTCAGTGGTTCTCCGTCCGGTGGAGATTGTCCTCTTCTTCCGGTTCGGCAGAAATTTCCGTTGCCACCCCGCCTTCTTCATGCAAATACTGCCATTCCTGCCCGCACCAAACAAAGGCAACGCCTGTCTTCGCTATCCGGCCGCCATAGCGCCAGAAGCAACAATATTATAATTGTTATATATAATATTTGCAATATTCAGAATTGTGAGGTATAGTAGGGGTATGAAGAGAACCGATCGTACCTTAGCCGATTTTCGTTTTCGCCTGACCTCGGGAGAGTATGCTCCCGGGAACCGCCTGCCGGTGCGGGAGGAACTGGAAACGCGTTTCGGAATCAGCCGCGGCAGCATGCAGCGGGTAATCAACCAGCTCACCGATGAGGGATTCCTTGTCGCGCGCGGGTCAAAGGGGATGTTCGTGGCGGACTATCCGCCGCACCTGAAGCAGTTCGGATTGATTCTCCCCCCCCGACGTAAGGGAGTGATTCAGGATTCCTTCTGGCAGAAGCTGATCGGGCTGACGGAAAATGCGGCCTGCCTGCCGGCGGGAGTCCGCTTTCGGGTCTATCAGGCGCAACAGGAAGAGGCAACGGGAGTCTGGGAACAGATCGATCTGGATATTGCCGAACGCCGTCTGGCGGGGGTCTTGCTGCTGGAGCACAAACAGATGCCGGAGATCCGGCTGCGGCGGTTGGCGGCGACGCGGGTGGCGATCGTGTCGCATGTGGAATATGAAGACGACTGGCTGCGTTCGGTGTGGCCGGACTATTCGGCCTTAATCCGGCGCGCGGTTGGGGCGGTGCGGGCTGCGGGTGCGCAAAGTGCGGCCCTGCTGGCAAATATCGAGGTTCCACCGGAATACCTCCAGGAGTTTTCGCGCGAAGCGGGTGAGAATGGCGTGCAGACCCGGCCGGAGTGGATTCAGGGGGTTGCGCTCTCAACCGAAGGAGTAGGCTGGATCCGACGGATCGTGCGCCTTCTGTTCAGTCCGAACCAGCAGGAGCGCCCGCAGGCGTTGGTGGTCCTCAACGAGAATTTCACGCCGCACGTCATGAGCGCGTTGAGTGAATTGAAACTGCAGCGCGAGGTGCGGGTGGTCAGCCATAGCAACGGTGACCGGCCCGATGCGGCGGTGCGTTATATCTGCTTTGACCTGCGGCAATTGCTCACGGAAATCCTGCGGGTGCTCTCGGACTGGCCGGCGAAAACCGACGGAAACTGGCCGCGGCGCGTTGCTCCGGAAAACGGCGGTCAAACACCGGGATAACGGAGAATCCGGCCTGCGGCAGGCATCTGCCGATTCCTGATCCCTTTGTCGCGCCAGCCCCCCCCCACGCGGCGGGTTTCTATGCGATCTTCCCTCGTGTCGCTCTTGCGGGACGGATTCATCATGCCAAGACACCCGATCCAACCGTTGATAAAGCCCGGCAAGGGTATTTTTCGCCGCCGGCGGACCTTTACGCTGGTGGAGATGCTGGTGGTGATTGCCCTCATCGGCATTCTGGCGGCGCTGCTGATGCCGGCGTTGCAGGGGGCGCTTGATTCCGCCCGAGCCAGCGACTGCCGGAATCGACTCCGCCAATTTATGATCGCAATGAACAGCTATGCCGGCAACAGTAACGGCATCATTGCCATGGCGACGCCGTTGCCGCCAAGCGGGACTTACTGGGCGGGCTGGGATTATCCGCTATTCGGGGACATGCCCGGCGGCGGGCGCTATCTGGACGACAAGGCGATAAACTACTGCCCATTCCAGAAAAGCCGGCATGACGCGACCATCGACAGCAGTTTTGCGCATTATGGCGGAAATGTCGCCGCCGGCGTTAGCGGGAGTCTCAACGGGGCTCTGCCCGGCCTTGCGCCTTGCAGTTACAAGCGTCTGTTCTGCCGGGTCGGCAGCCTCACGAATAATCACATTCTGGTGGCCGACACCTGGCAGGTCAAGACGGGGGTCAGCCAGCAATGGTATTACTTCACCACCGGCGCGCCGTGGGAGAGCAACGCCCTGCATCTGCGGCACAACGACCGGGTGAACCTTTCCTTTATCGACGGCCATGCGGAAGCCGCGGGCACCGACAGGCTGATCCGCTGCGGCATGAAGTATGCATATACCCGCTATGACGTTTTGCTCGGCCCTCTCTTCTGACGACATATTCTGTCTTGGCGCGGCGACGAAAGCGGGATGCTCCTGCGCCGCAACCGAATGGAAATCAAACCTCGTTTTTACAGAAAGGATATGCCATGCACGGAAGGTTGCAGGGCGGGTGGCGCATGATCTGTTTATGCCTTTTCTCGATGGCCGGAACGGCGCTGCCGGAGGACGGAGCCGTTATTGCGCTGGGAGACTTTTCGCAGGACACGAAAAAATGGCAACTCTCACTCGGGGCGGAGTTTCCCGGCGCACAGGGGACACTCGAACTGGAGGCCGACCCGGAGGACGCGCAGAAGAAGAACCTCCGGCTGACCGCCGACTTCACCGGCGGCGGGCGTTATGTGGGCATCGGTCGGCAGTTTGCCGCCCCTCTCGATATCCGCGAATTGCGCTTCACCCTGCAGACCGGCGGTACCAACTTCGCCATTCGCCTTACCGACAATCAGGGGCAGACCTTTCAGCAATACATCAAGCTGGAACGTGGGCAGAGCGGCTGGCGCGAGATCCGCATCCGCGAGTTTGGTAATCCCGCCCGCAAGGACATCTTCTATTGGGGCGGCGCGAAGGACGGCGTCTGGCGCGGTCCCGCCAAGAGCATCATGATCCTGCTGGAGGTGCGCAAGGAGCAGCCGGTCAATACGATGCTTTTCCGTGAACTGGCCGCTCTCGTTGAGGGGCAATCCCCGCAGCTCTTGCTCCAGAATGCGCCGCTGGCGTGCTATCTGACGCCGGGACAGCCGGCAACGCTCACATGGAAAAGCGACCTCCCCGCGCGGAGTTGTCCCGCCGCAGCCTTACACTATGAGGTGCTTGATTATCAAGGGGGACGGGTGCAGGAAGGACAGGCCGCCGCAGACACAGGCGAAGCCCCGGGAGAAGGTGCCGGGCAGATGGCAACAACCACGTTGACCTTGCCGGCGGGCTACTTCGAACTTGTCTTTCCCAAAGCTGGCGGACAGAGTTTCGGGGTGGTCTGTCTGCCGGCGCACACAGGCGGGCGGGATCCGTTTTTCTGCATGGACGCGGCGTTCGGTTGTTTTCCGCAAGGAAGCAACAAGGAACTGCGCAACCGTTATTATGCCGTGATGGCGCGTTGCGGAATCGGCGTCCTGCGCGAACGATTTTTCGGTTGGAGCCTGAAGGGCGTGGAGGACACCGGCCACATTACATGGAAGCCGGAACAGACCGCTCTGCGCGGCGAGGTGCGTGCGCACGGGCTGCAGACGCTGGAGAATTTCACGGTAGCCGAGCAGAAGAAGCCCAATCCGTACCCGCTCGATTTGCTCAAGGTCGCCGGAGTCTGGCCGGACTTTGTGGGAGGAACAGGCGGCGCGGCCGTGGGCATTGAAATCTGGAACGAGCCGGATATTTTCGCCAGCGGAATGGTGCCGGGGGATTTGTACACGGCGCTGCAACGGGCGATTGCCTATGCCAATGACCGGTTGACGCCAAGGGCGGCAATCTGCGGCGGCGTCTTCAACCATGTGAAAAAACCGGTCTTCGACACCTATGCGCTCAATGGTTTTTTTGCCAATGCCGACGTCTTTGCGTATCACGATTATTATCTGGAGCCGGAAAAGTGCGAGTGGCTGATCGGGCAATACCGTGCCTGGGCCGCCGCCGGCGATGCACCGGCCATTCCCTTCTGGATGACGGAAGCCGGAAGCGGGTGGACGCGCGGACCAACCCGGCCGCCGCTGAACGAGTCGGCCAAGAGCGCGCTTGACATTGCCTTCAAGGCGGTCGAATGCCGCGCCTGCGGCAACCGCAGGCATTTCCCCTTTCTGTTGGGGTATTATGACGAAGGAAAGGTCAACTGGGGGATGCACGCCAAAGATGAAACGCCCCTGCGCAGCATCGCCGCCTATGCCGCCTGCGTGCGCGCGTTGTCGAACAAACGCTATCTGGGCGACTGGAAAGACGCGCCGGTTTTCCGCGCCCGCGTATTCGCGGCCGACAACGACCCGGAAGCGGTGGTTGTGCTCTCTTCCGGCAAGGTCGCCCCGGGAGCCACCATCCGGCTGCCGGCTCCGGCAACGCGGGTGGAAGGAGCAGACGGCCGGGCGCTTGCGCCGGGCCAAAACGGCGAAGTACCGTTACCAGACGGCGTGGGTTATGCCTATCTGCCGCTTTCGGCCGTCAAACCGTGGCTGAATCCCGACACCGAGGCGATGAAGCTGACCCGGCAGGCCGCCGGAGCATTCCAGCGGGCGCCGTCCTCTCCGCTGGTTCTGCAGCCGGTGCTGAACCCCGATGCCGCCGGATCTTCGCCCAAAGGCTACTCGCCGCGCAATCCCGCTGATGTGACGATGACCGCCCGGCTTTGCAACCTCTCGGATCAGGAACAACCTTACGAACTGGTGTTGCAGGCCCCGCCGGGGGTGACGGCGATCGACGGAAGTGCGAAGCAAAGCGGAACCATTGCCCCCCGCAGCGCCAAGCCGCTCCTCTGGCGCCTGAATCTGGAGGCGGCAATGCGCGCGCCGAAAGGGGATCTGGATGTAAAGATCATAAACCGGCGCGATGAGAACTGTTTCTGGGGGATGCGCTTTCTGCGCACCGAAATTCTATCTGCTCATCGAGTTATCGCTCCTGATGCGTGGCCCGCTCCGGAGACGGCATTGAGCGAGCAAAACTGGACGCTGCTGGGGGAGGACGCCTACGTGCCGTTGGGGTTTGTGATCTACGACCGCAAGACGAAGGTCCGGGCGCGCTGTAGTTGGAGCGCCCAACAGTTGCAATTGGATGTTCTTGTAGAGAAGCCCGGTTTTCACCAGAGTTGGTCCGGCGAGAATACCTGGCTGGGGGATTCGATTCAATTCGCGTTGCAGTATCCAGGCCTGCCAAACCAAAAGGAAGGCATGGACTTTTACGAGTTTGCCGCAGCGCTCACCGCACAGGGCCCGCAGGTCTACCGGCACCGTTCCGCCCAACCGGGGCAAAAGCCGGGACTGGCGACCGACCTGCCCTGCCGCATCACCCGGGAAAGCGACCGTGTGTTGTATTCCTTGCGCCTGCCGATGCAGGCGCTGGGATACCCGGAACTGCAGAAGGGCGCGCAGTTACGGTTTTCGCTGCTGGTGAACTATAACGACGGGCTTTCCCGCGCGGGATATTTTCATCTGGGTGACGGCATCGCAGCCGCAAAGTCGCCGGCCGAGTATTGCGTCCTGAAGCTGGAGGAATAAGCAACGATGAAGACCGATGTCGCCGCCTACTACTTTCCGAATTATCATGCCGACCCTGCCAACGAGCAGCGGCACGGGGCCGGATGGACCGAGTGGAATCTGGTCCGGCAGGCGCAACCGCGGTTCGTCGGCCATGAACAGCCCCGCTGCCCGGCATGGGGATTTGAGGACGAGAGCCGGCCGGAGGTGATGCAGCGTAAGGTTGTCGCCGCGCGCGCGCATGGAATAGACGCGTTTCTCTTCGATTATTACTGGCACGCCGAAGGCCCGTTCCTGCAACGGGCGCTGGAGGAAGGCTTCTTGCCGCTGGACACCGCGCACGGCTTGAAATTTGCGCTGATGTGGGCCAACCACGACTGGGTTGACATCCACCCGGCGCGGGCGTCTGCCCCGGCGCAGACGTTGCGGCAGGGGGCGATTAACCCGCAGGCGTTCTGCGCTTTCACCGATTATGTGATCCGGCATTACTTCCCGCATCCGGCGTATTTTCGGCGGCAGGGCAAGTTGTATTTTTCGATTTATGAACTGCACTCGTTTCTGCGCGGAATGGGCGGTGTGAAACGCGCGAAAGCGGCGCTGCAGGAGTTTCGCGATCGGACGGCGCGGGCGGGTTTGCCGGAGATCCACTTGAACGCAATTGTCTGGGGCATGAACCTGCTGCCCTGCGAGAGCACCCTGCAGCAGCCGGAGGACCTGGTAGCGGAACTGGGGTTTGACAGCGTCGGCTCCTACGTCTGGGTGCACGATCTGACACTGCCGGACTTCCCGGCCAGCAACTATGCCAGCGCGCTTGCGCAGATTCCGCAGAAGTGGCATCAACTGGCGGAGCGCTATTCGCTGCCATATTATCCCAATGTCACCACGGGCTGGGACCCCTCGCCGCGCACGCATCCGGCGGACCGCTTCGAACCATCCGGCTATCCTTTCATGTCCGTATGGCAGAACAGCACGCCCGCGAATTTCCGCAGAGCGCTGGAATTGGCGAAGGCCTTTCTGCTGACACGTCCGGCGGCGGACCGACTTTTAACGATCAATGCCTGGAATGAGTGGACCGAGGGGAGTTATCTTGAGCCGGATACCCGTCACGGGATGGCTTATCTGGATGCCGTCCGGAACGTCTTCCCGGAAGACGCGCGCCCCTGATGGCATGCCGTCGGACGACGCCGGGATAGCGCGTCTGGTCCGTGGATATCCCGCCGACATTCATCGGCTACATCTCCTGCATCAACGGGTCAACTCCGGAGCGTAATCGGCCCGACGGCGGAAGAGCTCTGTCTGCAACGCGGAAAACCGGGCGTGGTCCGCCGCGTCCCATACCCCCGCCTGCCAACGCAGCCAGTGCTGCCAGTTTTCCGGCGCATGGTCCGCGACCGCCCGGCGCAGGAAGAAAAGATCGGCAATCCCCGCAGCCGTCCCGGCCCCAGACCGGCCCGAAGCGTCCAGATACCGCTGCCAGAGCGCCCAGCCGGCAGGCCGTGGTTCCCCGGAGACGGACAACGCGGCAGGAAAACAATGTAAGGTCGACATCCAGGGCAGCCGGCCATTCCAGCGCGTTCGCGGAGCCGGATCGTCCGGCCGCTGAACCCGATCAAAGAAAAGCCCATTGAGCATGGCGTTAAAACAACCCAACCGGCCGAGAATCAGCACATAATTCCCCGGCCCGCGCAGCAGGAAATTCTTGTATACGCTTTCCCGGAAATTGTAAACCCGCTCACGGGCCAGCAGCTTGCCGCTTTCGTCGTACAGCCAGACCGGAAAGTCCCGTGAACCTTTGGAGTCCACATCGGTGAAAAAGAAACTTGCGCGGACCAGTCCGGCCGGTACGCGGAACTGGATGTGCAGATAATCGCCCTGATCGAAGTAACGAATTCCGGTTGTCGCCCAACCATTGATGTCCCCGTCCTCCCGGGTGAGCGTGTATGGATTGTATAAAAATTGCCGATCATCGGTGGAACGGAAGGCGCCCCAAGTATTGAAGCGATCCTTATCAAACTCGCCAAATCCGCGACCAGTGCCGAACTGGGCGAAAAAGCTCTCGCTGTCCGGACCCGTCAGACCGTACCGGCCGTAATGAAACAGACAGGAGGCGTCTTTCCCGTAACGGCCAATCCAATTGCCCTGCGTCTGCCAGTCTTCATCAACCGCAATTCCGTCCCCCTCGGCCAACGCCGGTTGTTTTTCAAACCTCTGCGTCAGGCGCAGCAGTTCTTCCTCCGTCGGTGGCGGACAGAAGGAGGGAAATGTTTTCTCTTCCTGCGCGACCGGATAAGCAAACGGCAGATACCGGCCGTTGCCACCCGGCACCACATCGGCAGTTTGCAGACCCCAGCCATACATTCCCAGCAGCAGCTTGCGGTCAGCCTGGGGCAGGAAGGCGCGCGCCTGCCGGACTTGGCCGTTACTCACCTCCGCCAATACCGCCGTCCCCGCAAGCTTCTGCCAAGACGGAGCCGGGCGGATAACCTCATAGCCCGTATTGCGATGCCCGAGATAAAGCAAACCGGCCGCGTCCACACACACGGTATTCACGTAGTCCTCCGTCAGCGGCAGCTCTTCGGCACTCACTGCGGCTGGCGGATTTTGCACTCCCGGATTGCCCTTCTGCTCGAAGTTGCAAGCCGGACCGGAGGCCTTCTGCTGGGTTGCCGCCTTGGACCCTGCTTCCTTTTTCGCCGCCTGATACTTGGCGAGGCCCGCGATGACCCTGGCTAAATCTTTGCCGCGGACATAATGGAAATCGCCGCCCTTGCCGTAGGCCAGACCGTTGAACGTGCCGATATAAATCGTTCCGTCGGGGCCGGTCGCCAGCGCATTGACAAGCTTGCTCGGCAGACCGGGGCCGGTTGCCCGATAGTCCGGCTCATCCGGCGCGGGCACCGTCTGCCAGTGAAAATCGGGAAGTTGCCGTTCCGGATCGAATGGCGGGTTGCCGTAAGCCACCCCCTCGTAGGGACTGCCGGCATAGAGTTGTCCCTGCAGATCAACGGTCACGGAAATGACGCCGGTAAAGGGCAGCCCATTGGCGCGGGTATAATACTGCCAGCGGTCGGTCGCCAGATGGTAGCGCGCCAGTCCCCGGCTGGTAGCCAGCCAGACATCCTCCGGCGTACAGGCGATATCCCAGACGCGCATGCCCAGCGGACCGGTTTCCCAGTTATAATTTTTCCACCGCTGCCCATTATAAACCGACACTCCGCTGTGCCCGTGACCGGCCCAGACGCGCCCAAGCGCATCCGTCGCTAACGCCAGCACCGCATCCTCCGGCAGACCGCTGGCGGGCACAAAGGGCGTTTTCTCTCCCGTCGTCCGGTCCAGCACCGTCAGGCCGCGGTCTTCGGTAGCGACCCAGACCTTGTCGTGCCCATCTTCCAGCAAGGCGCGAATATATGTCCCGTCACGGGGGTTGCTCCACAAGAAGGCCGCATCGGCTGCTTCGGCGCCGCAACACCGCGCTACGGAGCCAGCCCATGACACCGCGCCAAGAAGCACCGACAGCAGGACCGCTCCCGCGTATTTCCGCCGGAAGAAGGCATAGCGCCACCGTCTTCCGCATCGTTGGCATTGTTGATTCATCCCCTGCGCTCCTGTTGTCGCACGGATTGACCGCTGTGTTTTCCCGCGTGTATCAATCTTCACGGATCGCTCCGATAGTAATCCTCGATCAGTCCGGCCGGCTCGGTGCAGGTCAAGGCGAAGCCCCGATAACGGCCGGTCTGGGTATATTGCAGTGTCAACGTATGCCGGCCGGCCGCCAGCCGGACTCTCTGCCGCATGACATGCCAACCAGGGGAGCCGGTCAAAGGCAGAACCTCGTTGCCATCTACGGTCAGCCTCGCCTCGCCAGCCAGCCAGAGCGTAAGCTCATACTCCCCGGCTTGCGCTACGTCATGAAAGCCGCTGGAATCCACACGGCAACGATCCTCTGTCTTCAGCAAAGGCAACGAGCATCCAGCGCTGACAATGACCTTGCTCTTGCCGGCGGTATAGCGGCAGCGATGCGTCCACGGCGCGGGGGCGTCGGTACCGGAGGAGGCTTGCGGCGGCTGGAATACGTATGGCGTAAAGGCCAGCGCTTCGATGGGCGGCGCTGACGCGCCGGCGCAATAAATCCGCCAGAATCGGCCGTAAAACGGCTTGGGAAAGGTCAGGGTGTTCCACCCTTCCTGCAGTTCCTTCATCTCCAGCGCTACGGTTTGCCAGCCGTTTTCGCTGCGGTCGGAGACCTCCGCCAGCAGAGTTCCGTCCGCCACGGCGCGCGGAATTCGGATACGCACGCCGGCCATCCATTGCCCGAACGCGTAATCCATCCCGACAAAATCCCCTTGCTTCAGCGGCAGCTCGCCGCCGGCTTTTTCTTCCTGCCCCCTGTCGAAAGATCGGTGCAGTGTCGCAGACAGGGCAGGAGCCTTGTCCGGAACGTCCCCCGGCGACAGACAGTCTCGCAGAATCGCGGGCAAGTCGCCATTGACGGCCACCGGAGCCGAGGCAAAACATGCTCCCTGATGCACGACCTGCCCGACCAGCAGACGGCACAACACGGGCCAGTCAAAGGCATACAAAAAACCAGCGCTGTTGGTCAGGTACAGCCGGCTCCCGCAAAGCTGCATACGGACAATGCAACCGCCCAGCGGCAGCGCCAGCCGCGGCGGCAGAAAACTCATATTTCCCTGCTCCGAGTCCAGCAGGGAGAGCCCCGGATAATCCCCGTGCGCCGAGGCCCCCAAGCGCCAGCGCTGCTTCTGCTCCGGCGGCAGGGGAATGGAGAAATCCTGCCGGCAAACCGGCTGTTTCTCCGGGGGATAGAGCAGCGAATCCTCTCCCGGCCGGCCTCCGGCATAACTCAGCAGCAGTCGCAAACGGGCATCGGTACACTGCGGAGCCTGCGTCATCACTTCCGCCTGAAGCGTATCGAGCGTTCGGTCGTTTCGTGCCGGCAGATCCATGATTCGCCAGCGCATCTGATTGAAGAAGGCAATCTCCGCCGGGCCGGGATTCTCCAATCTCTGGTTGATTCGGCGCGCTTGTTCCTCGCGTGACCAGCAACCACGCAAAAAATCAAAATACTGCAGACGCGCCAGCCGTCGCGGATCGTCTTCCCTCAGGTCCGCCGCCGTCACTCGCGCTCTACGATCAACCGCCGATGGCGAAAGAAGTCCAGACTCCAAAACCAGATGCGCCCCCCACGCCCCGTTGCCGGTCATGGTAGCCGTAGACGACACGGTCACCGTTTGGGGACGCAAAAAATCCTTCAGGATGGCGACATCCGCCGTCAACAGCCCCTCCGTCCGCTCCGGAACGCCGATGCCGGAAAGGATCGGGCCATTCCCAAGCACCCGCCCCGCGGTGTCCATCTGCCAGCCCACGTTGTTGTCGGGATTGGCCTGATCGGTCATAACCACCGTGACGCCGGCGGAATCGGCGCCCAGATTCACCAGCATCTTTTCCGAGGAAGAAAATTGCCTGCGCGGAAGTTTGGCGCTCCAAAGGACCCCGCCCTCCCCTGACGGCTTGAACGCGGTAAGCACCAATCCAATGCTCCGCGGATCACGGCTAACCAGAAACAGCGCGTTATTGTAATATGTCGCCCCCAGCAATTCCCGCACCGGAAGGGTCCATTGTTGTTTTCCGGTCGCCGGATCGTAACCCTGCACCTGCGTTTTGTCGTATATTACCAGTATTTGCCGCTGATCTTGCGTGGTGAGCAGGGCGCTCCGCGCCGCACTGTCGGGAAGCTTGTCAAGTCCGGCAATCAACCTCGGCTTCGGCCCGGTCTGACCAGGAGGCGGCAGTTGCACTTCATACAGCCCTGCCGGTGCTTGCGATGCCGGCTGCCCGGTCAGTTCTGCAACGCGCTTGCTGTCGGCAATTCCCAGAAGCCGATCCCCGCCAGCACTCCAGACCCCGGGCGCATCAACGGTGTTCGACCCCCATGCGCCTGCCTGCACGTCATAGTAGCGCAACGTCTCGTTGCCTTCGTGGGAAGACGCTACCCAGACGCCGTTTTCTGTCCCTTCAAAACGGGTGATATTTCCGGCATACTCACATCCCAGCAGCCCGGCGTGCTTGCGCAACCAGGCAACGGCCCGTGTGTATGGCGCGCTCCCCCGGCTGGCGTACCAGAGGGTCTGCTCGTAAGCGGCGAGTGCTTGCGCCAGATCTCCCACTCCCGCCGCCAGATCGCCGCGCAACGACAGGGCATCGGGATTGCTGCCGTTCTCCTGCAGCGCTTTTTCCACGCAAGCCTGCGCCTGCGCCGTCTGCCCCAATGCCTGATGACATTCCGCCATCTGCACCGTGGCCTTCTCCACCATCCGGTCGCTTAAGGTAAAGATCGCCTGATGCCGCTCCATCCCCTGGGCGGTCTGCAGAAAAGCGTTCATTCCGTCGGGCTCCAACCCGTTCTGCAGCCCGGCGATGCGCTTCTTCCAGAGCAACTGTTCCGTGCCGGAGTGGAACAAACAGGCTACCGAGCGCGAAGTGATCCAGAGCTGATCGCCGGCCAGCCGCACGCCAGGCAACCGTTCCACCACCGGCTCACCCGTACTGCCGACCAGATCGCTGCCACTGGTAAAGGGCAGAAGCAGCTTTGCGGGCAGCAGGCGGTATCGTCCGGTGCGCCGGTCGATTAGCGGGACTTGCGCCGAATCGCCCGGACGGTTGCGCAAGACGTACTCGCCCAACAGGGGTTGCGTGACCTCTTCCCGTCGCCCATCCCGCAGAAAATACCGGTAAGCCTTCTCCTCCTTGAAATCGCGCGTATCGAACTTCCACCAAAGCAGCAAATGGTCGTCGCCCGGCCACAAGCGCAATGTCCCGGTGCTGTAATACGTAACGGAATTGGGGATTTCCGCGCGGATACTCTGCTCGCCGTTGACCGGATTCACCTCGAAAAGGACAATGCGCTTTTTTCGTTCCTGTAAAAAAAAGAGCCGGCCGCCCGTCTGAACAAAGGCGGTTGGGGGCACGGCAAAATCCCCCGTCCCCGTTTGCGCCAGAGAGCGGATGGCATACGCCGCATCCTCCCCGGCCGTCGGCGTGGTCAGGGGGAAACCGTAAATGCCGCTGCCGATTGCGATCAGCCGATTGCTTTCAGGAAAGACATAGAGCCGCCAGAAGCTGTTGTCGTCGCCCTGATGGGGAATGCGCAGGCGCCGCAAAATTTCTCCGCTGGCGCGGTCGAGAGAAAGCACCTGCTTGTCATCGGTAGCCATGTACAACGTGCCGGGCCGCGCTATCAGACACCGCCAGTGCTTGCCCGGACAGGGAATGCGCCAGAATTCCCGGGTAAAATCGGATGACGCGCAGACCAGTTCATCCGCCCCGGCCAGATAAAAAATCTGCCCCCCCTCCAGCACAAACGGGGTCAGCGCATTCGACTGCGCAGCGACTCCGTTGTCATACCAGCCCGGCGCATCTTCACCGTACAGCCCGCCCAGCGCCGGTTGCCGGCCCATAAAGCTGCGGGCGGTTCTGGCGGACCAATCGAGATAATCCTGATAGCCGGCCAAAGCGCCGGGGTAGTCGCCAGATGCCTGCCGCGCACGCGCCAGATCAAAGAAAGCTACCGCCGCCGTGGCAGCATCCTGCGTGAATTGCCGGACGGTCTGCTGTCTGGTCTGTTGCGCAGGCCCTCCCATTTTCTCCTGCATCAGCGCCAGTCCTTCCCGGGCGCGCTGCTCCAGGGAGTGCGCCCCGGCGAAGAACGATTCGGCGTTGTTGTTCAAGGCGTTTCTTGCGGAGTCGATCGCGCTCTGATAGTACGACAATGCCTCGGCATAGCGTCCCGCCCGCGCCTCCTGCTCGGCGCGGCTGAGGCTGATCAGCGCAAGCCCGTAAAACCGCTCCGCGTCCAGCGTGCGGCTGTCGCTCAGCGACGCCTGCAATCGCCCGATCTGCCGGCCGGTCGCCGTCGCCGTCCAGAGCGCCAGCTCATCCTCCAGTGCAAACCAATCGGCTACCGTTCCATCCCGGACAAAAGAGGTTTCCCCCGCGACCGCTCCGGAACCTGCCTGCAGCATCCGGCCCACGATGCGGACCTTGCATTCCGGTTCCGGCCAGCGGCCGGAGAGCATCACCTGCCCCACAAGCAGAAAACGAGCACGCAGTAGCTGCGGGGAGGGATCTTGCGTTCCGTTCGCGGCCGCCAGTACGCATTGAATCTCGCTGCGCTCCAGCAGGTTCAGCCCTTCCACCCCCGTCAGCTTGCTCACCAGAGCCTGCGCGATTGCCGGCCCCAGAAACGGCGCATCGGGGGGAGCCTGAAAGTCAAGCACGGCGAGGCTGGCCTTCGCTTCGTTGGCGGACAGGTTGGTGGCTGGCGGCTCCATTGCAGGCACCCCTGCCTGAGCCAGCAGCCCAAACAACCCGATCCAGAGCGCAATCGCCCTCATTCGCTGAAACACCATCCCATTCACAACCTCTCCTTGTTGGCCGCCACGCATTCTTGCGCTGATGGCAAATTCAAAGGGATCGACTGGGATCGAGTATAACCAGACTAAAATTTTCCGCTATTCTTTTTATCGCCTGCCACAGGATGCAACTTATCTATCTCAAATGCGCTTCCGCGCGCGAAGCGGACGATAGCGTTCTGGGGAATTCAAGGACCATCGGGAGGTTCTGCACCCAATTTCAAAAACGTGCCGACGGAAATCCCTCGCCAACACGCAAGTTTCGCATTATCACCATACGTATCCTTGGGTTTCGGTACTTTTCGGGGTCAGAGCAAGCATGGTTCGATCCTTCGCAAGTAGTCCAATGCTTCGCGAATTGCCTGCGGAGCCGGGATATCGTCCCCTTCATATTCAATGTTGATATACCCCCGGTAGTCCGCATCGCGCATGGTCTTCAGGAGCGAGGGATAGTTGATAATGCCCCGTCCGATCAATTCGGGCGCATAAAACTTGCCATTAAGCGCACCCCTGCCCGCCCCGGCAGGCAACAGCCTCCAGTCCTTAAAGTGAGCAAACACAATTTTATCCCGGCTGCTTAAAAATGCCGCCGCAGGATCGTCGCCACCGGTCAGACAATTACCGTTGTCAAAGGTCACACGCAATTCGGGGACTTGCTCCAACGCTTCATTGATGTCCTTCGCCGTAACAAACGGACTGTCCGCCTGCGGAAAATGTTCGATGCTCAGCGTAATCCCCGCCGCCGTCCCCAGTTTCACCGCGTCCTTCAACCCTTCAATCACCTGACGGCGCAGAGTATCCCGGTCCATGCCGGTCTTCGCCGGGTACGGCAGCATGACGAGGGACGTGCCAAGAATCTGCGCAACTTCTAATTCCCGACGTACTGTTTCCAGTCCCGCCGCCCGCGCCCCGGCGTCGCAGCCGTGCAAATCCGCGCCAAAAGTGTAGCAAATGATCTTCAGCCCGAAGCTGTCGGCGATGCGTCGGACCTCCTTGGGTTCTGTATCATAGAGGCCGACAAAATCGATGGCGTCAAGCCCGAGCTCGCGGGTCAGCTTGCATAGCCCGGTCACGTCGGCCTTCCCGCCCGGCAACTGTCTGGCAACGGTGTAGCTCATCATTGAATATTGAAACATCGTGATCCCTTATGCGTGAATTGTCGAGTAGCGTGTTCAGGAAATCAAGCGACCGCCTTCGTAGCCGGTACCGCAGTCCCTCGCTCAGGGCGTCTTCTGGATACGGACGGTTGCCTGCCACGGCTGGCGAAGGGACTGAATCTGCCGGTCGCAGTCCGCCAGTTCCGCCCGGGCTTTCTCCTGTTCGGCCGGAGAGTGGTAATTCAGGTAGTCCTTGTACAGCCCGGTGAGATAGCCGGGGCCGTTCTTCTCGATCAGAATCTTCATCGCCTCCGGCGGGTTCTCCGGCAGTTGCACGCCCTTCGCCCGGAGATTCGCGGCATCGCCGGGATAGAAGCACATGGCGGCGACCACATTGCGGATTTTCTGCTGCTCGATCAACTGCCGTTTCCGCAGCAGTTCATCCACCCGGATGGCGGTCGCGGTGCAAGGCAACTCCGACAGATTGCCCAGCTCCAGCCCCGCAGCCAACTGCGCAGCGGTGAACGTACCTAACGCTTTGCCGCCGGAATGCAGCGCGTAATTTCCCGCCGGCAAGCCGGTCACCCGCAGGGTGAACGCCGCAGCCGCCGCGCAGAGCGCCTTCAACGGTACGGCATCAAGCACCCGGTCGCCGGGCGCGAAGGGATAGACCGCAGAGGCCAGCTCGAAGGTCATTCCGTCCGCCGTTTTCTGTGCGGCCTCAACACGACACCCCACCGCCTTTGTCAGGAGCGACGCCGCATCCACCTCGGCGCTCAGCAACGACGGGCCGTACATGCGTTGATAAATGGCAAGCGCGATGACCAGACCGCCGGCGTTGCCCGGATGCACCCGGTCGGCCCAGATCAGGCTCTTGGCCGGGTTGACCTTGAGCGCTGCACGGATTGCGGCCAGCAGCGGCTCATGCACGTCGATGAATCCGCAGCCGTTGTCCGCCGCGACCTGCGCTCCGGCTCTGCCCAATGCCAGCAGCCCCTGATCGCAACCGGTCAGCACCGGCTCCTTGCTCTGCTGCCATTCGTCGTAGGGCGTAGGACTGAGCAGCACGGTGTTGCGGACGTTGAGCGCCTTGATCCGTCCGCAGAGGAGTTGAAGATTGTTCTGGAACACCGCCGCCTTCTTCTGGGCCAGTTGCGCGGTCTGCTCTGGGGTGTTTCCCGGTTTGAAATCTCCGCGTCCCACATCGTTCATGCCAAGCATGACGAACGCATAATTGGGTTTGTGCGGGGCAACATCTTTGTCAAAGAGGCCAAGAATGCTGGGGACCACCTGCCCGCTGACACCACAGTTGACGAGAGTAACCTTGATGTCCGGCTGGCGCAGCGTCAGCAGCTCCTGCAGATACAACTGATAATAACCCAGATGGGTGATGGAGTCGCCGATCAGGCAAACCGTATCCCCATCCTGAAAGGTCGGGGCGCTTTCCTGAACCCCGGCTGCAATGTCACGAGGCAGGCGCTCTAATCGGAGGAACGCAATATCGAACACGTCAGCGCTCTTCAGGTATAGGAAAAAACCGGAATCTGCGGCCGGATTCTGATCGAGTACGAAGACGGTGGTCTGCGTCTGCCAGCCGCCGCCGGCGTAATCGTGGCTCCAGTACATGGTGTAGGGCGCGGTGCCCTGACGCAGGCCGAAACCGATTTTCGCTTTATCGGCGGCGCGATACCTGACGCTCAGGCGCAACCGGTCACCGCTTTGCAGGGCGAAGGCGGCGGCGGTGTAATAGAACTGCGCCCCGTTCCCCTTCTTCACCTCAAGCCGGAAAAACTTCGCCCCCCCTTCATCCTGCACTGAACCGGTCACTTCGCCGGGCGCGCCGAAGTTGTCAACCAGCCCCTTGGGGAGGACACCGGAGAAGGTTGGTTTGTTGATCGGAGCGGAGATTTCGCCGCTTGCGGAGGAATCGATCAACCCCTCGCCCCCGAGGCAGTAGATGCGGAAGAGCGGCAGGATTGCCAGTAAGCAGCCCACACAAAATCGGCACGACATAAGTTCTCCTCGCGAATGTGGTTGGTTGATCCCTCATGCTGCGCATGGCTCGCGCTTAATTGCCGGATTTCAGACCCCAGACATCGTTGAGGTTGAGGAGGAAGAAATCATATTCCCGCGACTCGGCGTGCCCGTCGAAGAAACAGAGATTGGCCTTGCCCAGATGTCGCGTGTCGGCACGTGGATTCGGGTTGATGGCGGGGTTGCTGATCTCCCTGACGGTCCAGTCCGCCGTATATGGCAGACTGCCGGAGGCCCAGACGGAATCGACGAAGAAGAGCGTGCCGGAGGGGGACCGGATTTGGGATACCCGCCGGGAAGGAACATTGTTTTCGCGTAGAAGGGCGCGCACAAAACCATAATCGATATAGTAGATGCAGCCCGGCAGGGTCTTGCTGCTGGCAGCGCCGGCGCCGTTGCCAATGGCGCCGCAGGAGCCGAAGATTCCCCGGGCGGGGGAGTTGAGATACAGACAAAGCGTCTGCTGGGCGAAGGGCGCTGTGCTGCCATAAGTACTGCAGTAGGGGTAACAACTGTTATGGTCGTCAGCATACATCTGTCCTGTCTGCGCGATCTGCTTGAGGTTATTCAGACAGCTCAAGCCCCGCGAGGACTCCAATGCGCTGCGTAAACCCGGCATAAACAGCGCCGCGAGGATGCCAATGATAGCGATCACCACCAGCATCTCCACCAACGTGAAGCCGCACGGACGGCCCGGTTTTTTGCGTTTGCTGAACATGCTGCATTCCCTTTGCAAACTTTTCCGGCACCACAGCCCGGCAGGCGCGCATTACTTCGCCCCCAGCCCCGTCGCCAGTTCCTGCGCCGAACCCTTGCGCGCAATATAAACGATGTTTGCATTATATACAAACGGCAATTGCAGCGGGTTGCCGTAAAGGTCATAAGCGCTCGCCCCCGGAATCTGCGGCAGCGTCGCGGTCGCCTGCGCCTTGCCCATCACCGCCGCCACGCTTCCGGCCTCGCCGCTGAAAAGCGCGGCATACACCCCCGGCGCCAACTCGACCGTCCGCACGAACTTCTTGCCCTCCAGCAACCCCGTCATCGCCGAGTGCGCCGCCAGCATCGGATGCGGATAGCCATCGGTGCAGAGCAGCACCTGCCATGTGGCCGCCCCGAGATGTTCGTAGCAGTGGGTGGAGTAGAGGAATACCCGGCTCACCCCTTCGGCGAGGAGGCGGATCACAAAGCGGCAAGTCTGACTGGCCTCCATGCTATAATCATCGGTCGCGGACCAGGGCAGCGTATGCTTGTACAGCCCGCCGAAATCGCCGACGGCCGTATTGCTGCTGCCGGCCGCGAGGCTCTGCCCCTCGCTCATATAGATGGGCTTGTTGAAGCCCGGCTGCTTGCGCAACTCCCCAACGGCGGCATTGACCGCGCGCGACACATCATCGCCGGGCCAGCCCAGCAAGCGGCTGGCGTAGTAATGAAACTCCACGGTATCGCAGTCGGCAAGTCCCCCGGCCTGCAGGACACGCCGGGTGAAATTGTCGCCCAGTCCGCTAACTCCGGCTGTGTTGAAACCCGCGACCTTCACCTCCGGCGCGGCGGCGTGCGCGGCGGCATAGGCAACCTTCATCATCGCCGTGAACTCCTCCGGAGAGTGCTCCAGATCGTTTACATACTCCTTCTTTGTCTTGTCGTAGGTCTTGATCCAACCGATCCACGGCTCATTCCAGACGAAGTATTCGTTGATTACGCCTTTATAGTGTTGGGCAAGTCTGCTGACGTAGTTGGCGTAATCCGGCAGATCAAGCGGCAGCATGAAGTTATCGTGATAGGACATGTAAGAACCGTAGCCCATATCGATCTTGCTTCGGTTGGTGGCCCAGGCCGGGGCGGTTCCTAACTCCGCATAGAGGCTGATGCCCGCATCGCGGTAACGCTTGATCGCCGCATCGTGGAAGCTCCACTTCCCCTTCTCCGCTTCGAGCCAGGCCCAGCCGATGTGGTCCAGCCCCGCGTCGTGCAGGCGCGCCCAATTGACCCCGGCGGCCTTGATGGCGGGAATGGTTTGGGGCGAAGCGTTGAAGTGCGCCCCGAAGGGCGACTCCGGCGCATCCCGCCCGGCGGCGACCGGCCGCCTGATCCGCGTTATCACCATCTCGTTGAAGGGCGAGGCGCGCTTCCCGCCCTTCTCTGCCCAGACCTCGATGCGGTACTGCCCCAGTTCATGGCCGGGAAATACTGCAAAGTCCAGAGTCCCTGCCGCCGTTTCTGCGGAAAGCATCCGCGCGGGCAGCTCCTTCTCCTCGCCATAGAGGTTGTAGATCTTCGTCTTGAGTGTCGCTCCGTTGAATTCGCCCGTAGCGCGGTATTGCAGCCGGGCCGGTTCGTCCACAAACTGAATGCGGGTAAAATCGATCTCCGACTTCACCGGCGCAAGCGCGATCTCGCATGTCCCGGCCGATTGATACGCCCGCTCAGCCGCACCCGTCCACGCCTGCAGCCGGTCGAGGTTGAGCCGCCCCTTGCCGACCCATTCCAGACACATTCCCGGCGCGGTAGCGTTGGCCTGATAGCCGAGACGGACCTCGCTCCAGTTTTCGCCGGGAGTGAACTTCTTGCGGGCGAGGACATCGCGCCCCTCGCCGTGCAGCAGGACCTCCCATTCCCCGGTTCCGCAGCAGACGAAGCTGACCTGATTCTCGCCGGCGGGATCGGCAGTCTGGAACGGCTCGCTGAAGAGGCTGGTCTTGTCGGCCGATTCCATCTTCAGTGTCGGCAGTCCGTCGGCGGAACGGTGCGCGTCGTCGCGTCCGCAGGAGCCCGTCTGAAAATCCCGGCTGATATTCCAGCCGCTCTGCAGCCCGAGGGGGAAGCGGGAGTTGCGAAAGAAATTTGCGGTGTCCTTCGCCGGTCGGCGGACGAGGGCCGCCATCTCCGCATCGGTAAGCCCGGTCAGTTGCAGCAACGATAAATCGAAGGTCCCTTCCGTGTTGATATACAGAAAGAATGCGGAATCGGCGGCGGGATCTTCCTTAAGGCTGAAGATCAGCGACTGGGTGACCCAGCCGCTCCCGCCCTTGAGAGGCGCGCTCCAGTAGCTCTTATAAGGCGCGCCGCCCTGTCGGTAGCCGACCGAAACATCCTGCCCCGGCTGGAGGCGGTACCTCAGGACAACCCGGTAATTGCCGCCCTTCTTCAACTGCCGGCCCTGCATTGAGCAATAGAACTGCGCGGGCTGGTTGCTTTTCGATACGAAACGCAGGAACCGGACGCCGTCAAGCTCCAGTGCCGCAGAGGTGAGGGTCGCCCCTGACCAGCCGGCAAAGTTTTCGATCCAACCCGCAGGCAGCACGCCGTCCCAATGCCCCTTGCCGTCCACTTTACTGGCGGTCGTCTGTTCGGCGGCGACACAGTTCAGAATATCCTCCTGTGCAACCGCGCGTGGCGGCAGGAGCGTAACGCAAAACAACAGCGCGGCCAGCAGGCATAATCGCATTGGGTTCTCCGACGATAGGTTTAAGAATGAAAAAAATCAATCCGCACAGCACCTCTCACGTCCCGCCGCGCAATGCGCAACCACCCGCCGAAGTGCGGCGGTCTGTTCGAGGGGAGGCAGTGCTTCGGGGATCGCTAAATGCCGGTGAGTCCGGCGAAAATATGACTCCCGGCCTCAGCGACACTGGCATAATTCCGCCAGCGACCCTGGCCGTCGTTGATCCGGATGGTCAGGCAATCGTGTGTCTCGCAGAGCGCAAACGGCTTGACCTCTCCGGTAACGATTCCGATCGCCCGGTCAATCAGATAACGCAGGCCCGGCACCACCAACGTGCCCGCGACCGAAGTGACCGTACTCTCAGAGAACTCCGTCGCCACCGCTTCCTCCGCGGACAGAAACTGACAGGCGATGAGTCGGTACAATGGCGAATCCGGGGCAAAGACGAAAGGGGAGGCATCCACGCAGCCCAATACATCGCAGGGCGTGCGCGCTGTTTCCCGCTCCAGAGCCGTGCGCAGCTCCGCACAGAATACGGGGTCCAGATCGGCCCGGTGCGCGACATAATGGATCAGTGATTCATCGGGGACGATGCCGTATTTGCGCAACGCATCGCAATATCCCTGCACCTTCGCCCGGCCCCAGTTAAACTCCTCGCCGGAGGTAAAGAGAAGGATGCGCCGCTTGCCGCGCTTGAGCAGAATCTCCGTGGCGGTGTAGATCCAGAGGTAGGAGTTGCAGCGCACGGTCTGAAAGCGTGAGGTTTGCGGCTGGTCAAGGTCGAAAATATCGTTAATCGCGCAGCAGGGCAGCTTGCGGCGCTTGAGATAGACCTCGACATCCAGCCCGCCGCTGAAGATCAGCGAGCCCCGCGTGTGCTCGGTGAGCGTGTACAGTTGGTCCGGCCGCGCCAGTACCGGGGTGATTCCCCGTTGCATCAAGAGCTCACTGGTGGTTCCCAGCGCGATCGCGGTGTAGGCGTGCGAGGGATTGTCGGCAATCAGCAGCATTCGCCCCGGCCCGCTTTCGGGGTCAGCAGCAAACGTCCCCTGCCCCTTAACCGTCCGGATCAGCCCGGCGTTCTTGAGGCGCTCAAAGACCGTACGGATGGTGCGCAGCGAAACGCCATAACGCTTGGCCAGCTCCGGCTGCTGAGGCAGCATGACCTCACCGGGCTTTTCCCTAAGCCGGGAAAGTTCCTCCTTCAGAGCCTCTTCAACCTGATCCGCAAGCATCATTTTTCATACCCGTCAATAAGCACTCAACGTTTTATTCATGTTATTTGCTGTCTCTACAATAACCACATAACAAGCATATAACACAAAACATCTTAGTCAAGTTGGTTATCGAGAAATTCCAGTGGCCCGGCGGTTCACGCGAATTCGGTGCGGAATCTCCAGCCCCATCCGAGGGAACGGTGTGCCGAGGATGGCGATCCTACGCCAATCATCTCATAACCTCATGTGCCCCGATATGTTGCAGGATCGAAAATCCGCAACCACTTCGGTTTTGCGCAAGGGGCTATTCCAGACAAGGATGGAATCCCCACGGGCACTCCACTGATGGTTGTGAAGCCGGTAAAATGCTGTATGATACGCTTGCAGGCGTGGACGAATTGCGAAGCCCGAGCAGGCGCAAAAACTGCCTGTCCGCCCCGAAGATCATCCAACGTCACCGGAATATGGAGTGCCAGTCACATCAACGAAGTCGGACTGGTTCCCCGCGCGAAAATGATTCTTCCGTGCTTGGATGACGCGCAGAACACCGGTACCGCCAAGCGATTGCATACGCGACCGAACATCGGTGGAAAATGGCGTATCCGCTTTATCGAACAAGGCGCGGCTGGCTTGCCCGAACTGCCCCGGCCGGGCAAGACCCTGAAAACGGGGAGAATGGAAAAGAGACACATGTGGCGTAATTGTTACTGGGCCGGAATCTTCTGGGGGGCCGGCGCGGTGTTGACGGGGATACTCTACTGGCTGGCTTTTCTTGATCTTGCCGATCATTTCCCCCCTGCCCTTTTCGTGGTCTGGCTGGCAATCAGCGCCGGCTGCGTGCTGGTCAGCGGGGTTCTGGGCTTTCTCGCCCCGGCGGCATACGAGCCGCGATGCTATCCACCGTTGAAGGCGTGCGCTCTGGCAGGACTATTTCTTGTTGCGTGGGGCATTCACGGTACCAGCGCCGAGCAAATAATTCTGCTGCCGATGGTTTTTCTGACGCTGATTTTTCTTCTGAGTATGCATGCGCAAATCCGGTCGCTTCCACCGGAAAATCCGTGGCAGATACGCAAGGCGCTGCTAATTCTCTACAGTTTGCTGGCCATTCCCTGCCCGCTGCTGTTTGCCGGGACTTTGCTCTTCGGGTGGCCGACCCGGCTCTTCGCGTCGTCTGCCGCTGCCCTCGGTGCGCGATTTGTCTACCTGAATCAATGGCCGGAGATCCTGCTGGGATTTTTCCTGCTGGTTTTTGGCCTACTGTTTCCTCTTGCGGGCATTCTCGAAATCGTGCGCGCGATCCGGTATGGCCGCGGAAGGAATGCCGGAGGCGGCCGGTTGTAATCCGGCAGGGAGTGAATAGAATGAATGACGCCGCGCCTGTGCGGGCGGGGGAGGCAAGACGTAATCGGAGGATACAGATGAGCAAGCAAGCGGTGGTGTTGCTGTCGGGGGGGCTGGATTCGGCTACGGTGCTGGCGATTGCCCGCGACGAGGGGTACGCCTGCCATTGCCTGTCCTTCGATTACGGCCAGCGGCATTCCGTCGAATTGGAGGCATCCGCCCGCGTTGCCGCCGCGCTTGGCGCCGCCTCGCACCGCATCGCGCGGGTTGATCTGCGTGCCTTTGGCGGCTCGGCGCTCACCGCCGACATCGCGGTCCCCAAAGACCGGGACTCCGCGCATCTGGCCGAAGCCATTCCCGTTACGTATGTTCCCGCCCGCAACATCATCTTCCTGTCGTTCGCGTTGGGGCTGGCGGAGGTGCAGGGGGCGCAGGATATCTTCATCGGCGCGAACGCCGTCGATTATTCGGGCTATCCTGATTGCCGGCCGGAGTTCATCGAAGCCTTCGCCCGCATGGCCGCCGTCGGCACCAAGGCCGGGGTCGAAGGACGGCCGTTTCGCATCCAGACCCCGATCATCGCGCTCTCCAAGGCCGAGATCATCCGGCGCGGGCACGCTCTGGGCGTGGATTACAGCCTCACTCATTCCTGTTACGATCCATCGCCGACCGGTCTGGCCTGCGGCGGCTGCGACAGTTGCCAGCTTCGCCGCGCGGGTTTTGCCGCCGCCGGAATCCCCGATCCAACCCGGTACGCCTGATCCAGAGAGACGCCTCGCCCACCGGTTTTTTCGACCGCCGCCTCGGGCGGTGATGATTTTTTTTGCGTCGGACGGGGGATCGGGTGAAAATCCGAACATTTCAACTGGTAAGCTCCCTGCCATCCAGCGTGCGATCGTACGGTGGCTTCCGTTCGCGGAAATCCGAAATGCGGCAACCGCGCACGCGCCTCCTTGGAGTGGTTTTGAATTCTCTTGCATATTTTCGGGGCGAAGTTATAATCCGCCTCTACAATATATAACTGTCGGTCTGGCATAGGATTAACGCAATGATTGATTGGCGGCGCATGAAAATCGCGCTTCTGTTGTCATGGGTGGCGGGCCTCGGAGCAGCGCAGGAGCCGCCGGCGGCTGGCAGCCCTCCGGCCAGCACCCCCAAGTCGTCCGCGCAGGAGCAACCGGCGGTTCCGGCATCGTCGCTGCAGCACGCGATTCTGGTCAGCGTCAACAGCCGAAAAATCACCCGGCATGATCTGGACGACATGGGGCTGCTGCTCTTTACGGTCAACTTCCCGGACCGCCGTCTGGATGAGGTCACGGAGGACGAACTCGATCAACTCAGCACGACGGCTTTGCGGGAGTTGATTATTCTGAATCTGATCGAAGATGAGGTGGAAAAACTCAACACCGACAAGGAAGAGCGCAACAACATTGTCGTCAAAGACGACGAAGTAATGACGAATGTCAAGGAACTCGGCGTCGAGAAGCATCTGGCGCTTCCGCTGACCTTGCGCTTTGCAAAATCGCAACTGGTGATGAACCAGTTTCTGGGGAGAACCGGGACCATTTTCACCCCCACTCCGGGGATCGTGCGAAGTTTTTATACCCTGCACAAGGACGATGTCTTTACGACCGAGCGCATGGTTCGCGTCCGGCATATCTTCATTCCGGCCGACACCGAAGGCAGCAGCATCGCCAAGAAACAGGCGCAGATGCTGTACGATGAATTGCGCAAGATGCCGGACGATAAGCGTGCGCGGATGTTTCCGGAGATGGCCAAGGAATTCAGTCAGGGACGGTTCAAGGAAGACGGCGGCCTGATCAACATCAGCGAGGGCGGCTGGTTCCCGCAGTACCATGACTTCAAAATGAAGGACGGGACGACGTTTTTTCCGGAGGGAATGCTGCGGGCCATTCGCGCGCTGTCGGTGGTGGGCGATGTGCAGTTCAGCCGCAGCGAGGCAGGCTGGCACATTCTTTATCTTGAGGAGTTCAAGGGCGGCGTGACGCTGCCGATGACGAAGGTGCGCAAAAACATCGAAGACTATTTGCTGCAGGAGGCGATCGACCAGGGCAAGATCGGCTGGCTGGATCGCAAAAGCCAGGCCAGCAACATCATCTGGCACGACGGCACCCCGTTTCCGCGTGAAAAAATCCTCCTGAGCATGGACGCCAAACAGCGGCTGCAATTTTTGCGCCAGCGCATCCATCGTCTCTTCGACAACTCCGGCAAGGCCGCGCCAACCCGTCCGCAGAGTGGCGGCAAGGATGATTTCTTCGGAGGCAAGACTTCCGCCAAACCATGACCAGCAATCACAAAGCGTCCGGCGGAGCTTGCGCCGGCGACGGCGGCGTAGCCGCCTGTCCCTATTGCGCACATCACTTCAGCCCCGGCAATCTGTCCGGGCCGGTCTTTTGTCCTGCCTGCGGCCGGCGCTTTCAGCCGCAGCTCCGCTTTGATGAGACGATTTGCCTCGAAGCCTCGGCGTCCGCCGGGAAGCCGGAGACCCGCAAGCCGGAAACCCGGAAACCCGGGACAACCGCCGGAGAAAACCTCGCGGCGCAGATGGCAGAGGATGGAAACGCGGGCGGTGACGGAGTCGCGTTCGGAGAATATGATATTCTGTCCGAGGTGGCGCGCGGCGGGATGGGGGTGGTGTACCGTGCCCGGCACCGGGTACTCAAGCGCGTGGTGGCGCTCAAAGTTCTGCGTTCCGGCGACGGCGCGAGTGACGACGACATCCGCCGGTTCATGCAGGAGGCGAAGTCCGCCGCGAGCCTCAGTCACGCCAACATTGTGCCGATTCATGAATTTTCGGTTCATCGCGGACAGCACTTCTTTACGATGGACTACATCGACGGCAAGCCGCTGGACCGGCTGATCGAGGAGGGCGCGCTCTCGCCCTACCGCAGTTGCGAACTGATCCTGCAGATCGCGCGCGCGATTCACTTCGCCCACACGCGCGGCATCATCCACCGCGACATCAAGCCCGCCAACGTGATTGTGGACAGCGAAGGGCGGCCGATGCTGACGGACTTCGGGCTGGCGGTGAATCTCTCCACCGACCGCGACAGTCAGCGCATGACCCGCACCGGTTCAGTGATGGGGACGATCCCCTACATCCCGCCGGAGCAGGCCTCGGGCAAGCTGGAGATGATCGGCCCGCGCAGCGACGTCTACTCCCTCGGCGCGTTGTTTTATGAGATGCTCACCGGCCGGCCGCCCTTTACGGGCATGACGCAGTACGAACTGCTGCAGCGGGTGATCCACCACTATCCGCCGTCGCCGCGCAAACTCAAGCCCCGCTTGAGCGTGGATGTAGAGACGATCTGCATGAAGTGTCTGGCCAAGGAGCCGGAACGGCGGTATCAGACTGCGGCCGCGCTGGCGGACGATTGTCAGGCGTTTTTGAACGGCGAGGTCATCAAGGCCCGGCCGGCGACGATTTCCTACCGGCTGCGGCGGGCGGTGGCGCGGCACCCGGAGTTCGCGGTTCTGGGCGGCGTCATCGCGCTTCTGGGGCTGCTGATTCTGGGCGTTCTGAATATGGCGCGCAGCACAGCCCAGAAGCTCAGTGAAACCGAGGTGCAGCATGAGAAGGTCAAGGAAGAGCAGGAGCAGTTGAAGGATCTGGTCAAGCGCAACTGGCGCAGCGAATTCAAACTGCAGAACGGGGCGCAGACCAACTTGACCACCGACCGCAATCAGGCGCGGGCTCGTCTGATGGGGTGGTACTCGACGAATTCCGCCAAGCCTGTGGCCGGCGGGCTGCAGATTTCGGGCGCGGCGGATAAAAAATTCGCCATTGCCTTCGGCTGTCCCGTGCGACTGCCGCTGGATTTCAATATCAGCATGACCATACAGATTCCGACCAGCAACCCCGGTGCGCCGGTATTGTTGATTGGTGCGAACTCGAACTTTGCGCCGGGGGACTCCACGCGCACGATTGAAACCGGAGCGGAGGGATTGCCCGGGGCGCGGATGCTTTTAAACAACACGATCATCGCAGAAAACAGCGCGTTCGCCTTCACTCCCGGAAAAACCTACGTCATTGAGGTTACGCGCAACATCGAGAAAAAGTCGCTGGATATGACCGTCGGCGGACGTACCGTCCTGCGGTTTGACGGCTCCACGGAATCGGTATCGCTCGACGATGTGTACTTCTGTCTCGGGGTGAAGGGCGGGCAGTATCTGGTGCAAAGCTTCAGCGCCGAGGTGCGCGGGATGAGCCGGGAGATGCTGCGCAGCCTGCTGGAGATGGGCGATGGCCTGATTAACCAGCAGAAGGAGCAGGGACTGGCCCGCAAGCTCTATGAGCGCGTGCTGCGCGAGGATGCGCCGCAAGACATGCTGATTCACGCCTACAACGGCTTTTCCAAGGGTTCGTCCCGCAACAACAAGGCGGTCGTCGAGGAATGCCGAGCGCTGGTGGAGAGCATCCAGCAGAGCCGCTCCCGGCGCCTGCTGCCGGGCGAGGAGGAGTATTTGACCGGGTTGTCGCTGGCGCGGATCAACCCGGCGGACGGACAATCGTATTTTCAGACTGCTTCGGTCAAGGCGCTGGAGTCCGCCCGCCGGCGGATGTCCCCGGAAGGCACCTTCTGGTGCGGGCCGTTTGCCGGTACGAACCTGCCGCAGCCGGCGCGTCTTTCGGTCTTCAATCCGGCGGATGTGTTCACGACCATTGGCGGCGAAGGAAAGTGGGCGCCGCTGAAGCCGGATGCGCGCAACCTCTTCCACCTGCCGCCGGCGCGGAATGCCGGGAATGCTCCGGTGTTCTTTTATGTGGCGCAGATGCTGCCGGCGGAACGGGCCTGCGAGGCGCGGGCGGTGTTTCCGGCGGGCTGCCGGCTCTGGCTCAACGGCCGGCTGATTCGGGCGGAGAATGCGGAGACGGCGGAGCAGGCCGCTGGGGTGTTGCGGCTGCCGCAGGGCAGCAACATCCTGCTGTACGAAGTGCCAGCCAAATACGGCGAAAACGGGTTCTCCCTGCAGGTTTTTGAAACGGGCATTGCGCTGGCGAATGTGTACGGGTTGCTGGCAAAGCTTGACGATGCGCTGGGGATTCTCAAGGCCGGGCAGCTTCCGGAAGCGGTGCAGCGCTTCAGCGCCTTGCAGCGAGAAGGAACTCTGGAGTCCTTGGGGACGCGCTTCCCGGCTGAGGTGCGGGCGCGCGGCGTGGTGGCCGAAATGCTCAAAAAAGCCGATGAAATGCTGGACGATCCCAAGCAATTGGAGCCGGGTTGGAATTTGCTGGAGGCGCTGCGGGCAATCGATGACGGCAGCAACGGCAAAGAGCTGGCGTTGCGCTACAACAAGCTGGCCGCGCTGCTGGTGCGCGCGGAGCGGTTGACGGAAGCCGAGCAGCTTTTCACGCAGGCGGCGAGCCTGTCGCCGCAGTGGCATCTGCCGTTGTTTGAGCGGGCGCGATTGCTGTACCTTTCCAAGCAGACGCGCGCGGATGGCGTGAAGGCGTTTACGGAGGCGTTCCGCAAATTGCCGGAAAGTCTGGAATTGCGGCTGGCGACGGCGGATTTCTTTCTGGCTCCCGACAAGACGCTGGACGCAAAGGATGCGGGGAAGTACGAGCTGAAATCGGACCCGGCGTTTGCGCTGGAGGCGGCGCTGTCGGCAGTAGATTTAAGCGGGCGAAAAAATCCGCAGGCATTATCGGCGTGCGCATTGGCGCTCTTTCTGCAGGATCGGGCGGATGAGGCCCTGCAATACAACGAAGAGGCGCGCTTGCTGGAGGAAACGCCGGAGCGGGCGGCGCTCAGCAAACGCATCCGGACGCGATTGGGGCGTTGACGGCCGGCAGGCGAAGACGGCGAAAAAAACGGGCGGCGCATGCGATGCGTCGCCCGTGTCGTTTGTTGACAAGAGGAAAGACGGCCCCGACATTGGCGCCGCCGGGGCAGGATCAGCGTGCGCGGCGATAAATGTGGACATCGTTGGCGGACAGGTCGGCCGGGTTGGCGGCCGGAGCGCCCGTCATGGTTTTCCAGCCGCAATTGCCAAGGTCTACCGGTTGCGCCTGCCGGGAGAAATTCAGCAGGAACAGGAACTCTTCGTCATTCGAAGTGCGCAGTTGCGCGGTGACGCCAGCGGGAAGCGCGGACTCCAGGGCTTTGCGCAGTCCGAGCGTTTGCGTCAGGGCGGCATAAAAGGATTGCAGAAACTCGGCGTCCGTGCGGGCGGCAAGATAGTAGGCAGCGCCGCTCCCGAAACGATTGCGGGTCAGCGCGGGACGGCCCGCATAAAAATCCTGTCCGTAGGTGGCGAGTACCTCGGCGCCCTCGGCGTGGATGAGGTCGCAAGCCAATCGGACTTGGAATTCACCGCACAGCCCCGGCAACATGGTCGAGGCGTCGGTGACGATGGTGTTGGATTCGTCATCGTAGAGGTAGTCGATCTCCTCCGCCCATACGCCGAAGACGGGGCGCAGCGGTCCCGGCCAGCCGCCAAGATGGCAGAGGTCGTTCTCGTCGGTAATGCCGGTCAGGAAGGTGCCGACCAGCGTGCCGCCGTCCTGCGTGAATGCGCTCAAACGCTCGGCGACGCCGGGCTTGAGGCTGTAGAGCATCGGCGCAATCACGAGTTTGTATTTGCTCAGGTCGTCGTCGGGGCTGATAACATCCACCGCGACGCCCAGATTCCAGAACGGCCGGTACTGAGCGACCACCCAATCGTGATACATCTTCTTGCGCGGCCCGCTGACCTCCTCCAGCAGCCACCAGCATTCCCAATCAAAGATGACCGCCACCTCCGCTGGCGTCGCGCAGCCAAGAACGGGCGTCAGAGTCTGCAGTTCGCTGCCGAGCCGGGCAAGTTCGGAGAATACGCGGGTATGTTCGTGTCCGACGTGATCGACCACCGCGCCGTGGAATTTTTCGCAACTGCCCCGGCTCTTGCGGAATTGAAAGTATTGCACCGTGTCGGAACCGTGCGCGACCGCCTGCAACGACTTCAGCCGGTGGACGCCCGGCCGCAAGAGCTTGTTGACCGGCATCCAGTTGACCGCCGAAGGGGAGGACTCCATCAGCATAAACGGCCGTCCGCCCTTGAGCATGCGATTGAGATCATGCACAAAGGAAATGTACTGGGCAAGGCCGATGTTGCCCTCCCGGTCGTGATAGGCGGGGTAGTTGTCCCAAGACGCAATGTCCAGTTCCTTCGCCAGCCGCCGGTAATCAAGGCCGTAAAACGTACCCATCAGATTGGTGGTAATGGGCGTGTCGGGGGTAAGGCGTCGCAAGGGAGCGGCTTCGTGGCGGAGGAAGTCGGCGGTCTGATCGGAAACGAAGCGCTTCCAGTCGAGAGCCAACCCATGAACGGTGCCGTCGATCTGCTCGATCTGCGCCCAATCGGTGTAGGTATGCGACCAGAAACGGGCCCACCAGGCAGCGTTGAGCTTTTCGAGCGTGCCGTATTTGTGTTGCAGCCATAGCCGGAAGGCCGCCAGACAAAGCGGGCAATGACACTCGCCGCTGTATTCATTGGAAAGGTGCCAGACTCCGAGCGCAGGATGCTTGCCGTACCGTTCGGCAAGTTTGGTGTTGATGATTGCGACCTTCTCGCGGTAGACGGGCGAGGTGAAACAGTGGTTGTGCCGGCCACCCTGCGGCTGGCGCAGGCCATTGGCTTCCATGCGGCGGATTTCGGGATACTTTGCCGCCAGCCAGTTGGGTTTCGCTCCGCTGGGGGTGGCGAGCACCGCCTTCATGCCCCTTTCGGCCATGCGGTTCATGATGTCATCGAGCCATTCAAAGTGAAAAACGCCCTCCTCCGGCTCCAATTGCGCCCACGAAAAAATGCCGACCGAGAGGCTATTGATTCCGGCGAGCCCAGCGAGGCGGAAGTCCTCGTCGAGGATGCCGGGATGATCCAGCCACTGTTCGGGATTGTAGTCGCCGCCATGCAGAAGGTGCGGGTAGTCCTTGACAATCAGCGGATATCGTCCGTTTTTCAAACCGGATTCCACAACCATTTTTCACGTCCCCCTGAAAAAAAATTAGGCAAAACAGGTGCCTGAATATAAAATGCTCCGTATGGCTGCGCCGAGGCGCGCCGGGTGGCGGGGAATGATGCCCTCCACGCCATTGCAATTACTCTTATCACATTGCGCCGCCATCAGCAATGTCGCTGGTGGTATTTTCTTTGTGTAAACTGGTATTTGCCGCATCGGCGCTGGCGTATAGCGGGATGGACGCGGCGGCAGGATGGACGATGAAAGAACCCATGACGCAGGAACGGATGGAGCATGACAGTCTCGGGCAGCGCACGTTGCCGGCGGACTCTCTGTACGGGATTCACACCCTGAGGGCGCGGGAAAATTTTGCGCTTTCCGGACGACGCTGTCACCCGGAGTTGATTCATGCCTATGGGCAGGTGAAGCTTGCCTGCGCGCGCGTGAATGGCGCCCTCGGCTGTTGGCCCGATGCGCCGAAAGCCACAGCCATCGAGCGCGCCTGCGGAGAACTGGCGTCCGGTCTGCTGGATGCGCACATCGTGGTCGATGCACTCCAGGGGGGAGCGGGTACGAGCCTCAATATGAATGTAAATGAGGTGCTTGCCAACCGCGCGCTGTTCCTGTGCGGACGGGCGGCGGGGGACTACGCTTACATTTCGCCGCTGGACGACATCAACCTGCATCAGTCCACCAATGACACGTATCCGACCGCGCTCAAGGTGGCGGCAATCGTCCTGCTGCACCGACTGGAGGGCGAACTGGTCGCCTTGCAGGAAGCGTTTCAAGCCAAGGAAAAGGAATTCGCCCATATCGTGAA
The DNA here is from genome assembly GCA_964460225.1 of uncultured Planctomycetaceae bacterium. Taxonomy (GTDB): domain Bacteria; phylum Planctomycetota; class SZUA-567; order SZUA-567; family SZUA-567; genus CAYWTJ01. The sequence goes on from CAYWTJ010000008.1 coordinate 61,660, forward strand.
GGTCGGTCGCACGCAGATGCAGGACGCGGTGCTAACCACGCTGGGGCGCGAGATGTCTGCCTATGCCGAAGCCTTCAGCCGCGATCGCTGGCGGGTGTATAAGTGCGAGGAGCGGCTGCGGGTGGTCAATCTCGGCGGCACCGCCATCGGCACCGGACTGGCAGCGCCGCGGCAGTTCATCTTCCGCGCCACCGACGAATTGCGCACGCTCACGGGCATCGGGCTGGCCCGGGCGGAGAATCTCATCGACTGTACGCAGAATGCGGATGTCTTCGCGGAGGTGAGCGGAATTCTGAAGGCCTGCGCGGTCAATCTCCAGAAGGTCTGCGGGGATTTGCGTTTTCTCTCTTCGGGTCCCGACGGCGGAATTGGAGAGTTGCTCCTGCCCGCGCGGCAGGCAGGATCTTCGATCATGCCCGGCAAGGTGAATCCCGTCATTGCCGAAGCCGCCACGCAAGCCGCGCTGCTGGCGATGGGCAACGACGCGATCATCGCCGCAGCCTGCGCCAATGGTTCGCTGGAGCTCAATCCCTTTCTGCCTCTGGTGGCGGACAAACTCCTGGAGTCGCTGGAGATTTTAGAGCGGGGTTGTCGCCTTCTGCGCGAGAATTGCGTGGACGGATTGCGCGCCGATGAAGCGCGGTGCCGGGCGCAGGTTGAGGGCTGCACCGCAGTAGCCACGGCGCTTCTGCCGGTCCTGGGATACGAACGGTGCGCGCAGATCGCGGCGCAGGCGCGTGCGGAAGGCAAGAGCGTGCGAGAGATCCTTCTGCAAACCGGAGCGCTCACCGACGCGGAGTTCTCCGCACTCATCACGCCCGATGCCGTCTGTCGTCTGGGCATGCGGTGATAACCGGCCGATGAATTTTCTCGGGCGCGCCTTCTGTGCGGACCTGCGATTTATGCAGAGTGGAAGAGAGAGAAGCGGCGATGTCCGTGGCGCACTGACGGGGGCTTACGGCAGAACCTGCAACAGGGCGGAGGCAATCTCGCGCCAGTCGGCAACGATGCCATAATCCGCCGCGGAAAAAATTGGAGCTTGGACATCGCGGTTGATGGCGATGATGGTTCCCGAGCTGCGTATGCCCGCCAGATGTTGTCCCGCGCCGCTGATGCCAAACGCGAGATAGACCGCCGGCGACACGGTGGCGCCGGTCTGCCCCACCTGTCGCGCCGGCGGTTGCCAACCGGCATCGACCGCCGCGCGACTTGCCGCCACCGTCCCTCCCAGCCGGCGGGACAGCTCCTGCAATAGCGCAAACCCGTCCGCCCCCACTCCGCGTCCGCCCGCCACGATGAGTTGCGCCTCATGCAGACTGCGTTCGCCAGCAAGTTCCGGGAGAGTCTGCAGGCAATGGGTTCGGACCGGAAGCGCCTTGAGGACTTCGGTCAATTCGCGCCATTGCCCCGGCAGCGGGATTTCGCATGGTTGTCCGGCTCGGGAAGAAACGGCACGCGGGAGCTTCCGGACGCCGTCGCCCCGAAAGACAATACATTCCGGCAGTTGGGCGGCGAGCGGCGCGGGCGTGGCCGGAAAGACCCCCGGCCGCACCGTCGCCATTTGAGTAATACTGCGGGGAGCGATGACCTCGGCAAGGATGCTCCCGCCGAAGGCCGGACGCGTCTGAACCAGCCGCCCGGTATCGTCGATGGAGAGTTCGGTGCAGTCGGCGGTCAGCCCCGCACCGCAGAGCGCCGCCGTTCGCGGCAGCAAGCTGCGGCCCCGGGCGGTTGCTCCGGCCAGAACGATCGCTGGCCGCAGTTGCTTCATCCAGTTGGCGAGGGCGGCCGCGATGGCCTCTTCGGCGTGAAATGCCCGGGCTTGCAGGCAGTACAGCCGGTCGGGATCGGCTACTGCGTGCAGATGTCGCCGGAGTGCTTCGATGCCGGACTCGTCTTGCCGGGTAAACACGGCGGCAAGCGGGACGCCCAGTTGGTCTGCCAACGCACGCCCCTTCCCCAGCAGTTGTCCGACAACCGGATGCGGAAGATTCCCGGTCACCTCGCACCAGACCCAGATCTCGCCAGGAGTTATCGTATGGTTCACCGTTTTTTCCTGAACAATGTCTGCGGCAACTCCCGCCCGAAGCGCTTTTATTGCTGGCGTCGGCTGACAGGGGCGCCGGTTTCCGAGGGGAATTTTCAGATGGCTCATATGCTATAACATCATTAATGATATCGCATTATATGTGTACCTCGATCGAATTCCACCGCTCACGCAGCAATTGTGAAAAGAAAACCTTTTTTTGCGGAAGGATTCTCCCCAGCCGGGGACAGGAGAATAGTGAAGCATCGCTTCAAACTCCTTTTCCCGGGTGGAGAGTGGCTTCCCTCCTCTCTCCGCCCACCCCGAACCCAAACAGGCAAGCCAGGCGACTGGCGAACCTGCCCAGAGAGGAGTACACCCCCACTCCTCGGGCCGCCCCTACCCCCTGGTGCGGCCTTTTTTTTTATTGCGGTTGGAATGAAAAGGCGCGACATCGGCGGTAACGTCAGATCCCTTGAAGGTCGTCAGGGGCTTCGTTGAAAGAAGAACCATCTGGAGGCAGATCTCGTCCCCGACAAGTTCCGTTTGAAGAAAACCGCAACCTGCGCTTGACGAACCCGACCGATTTTCTCCTCTGGCCTCCCCCTTCGAGTCCTTCTTACCCCGCTGCGCGCCTCGCCAGAAAAAACCCGGCGGCATCCGTTCAAGGATGCCGCCGGGCAATCACTTCGCAGAAATCAAAAGGGGGGACGCGACCGTGCCTCATGCCTGCCGATGACGGCGCAGGGCTACGGCGGTCAACTCGTCGTTGCGGGCCATGTCGTCGCGGCCCATCTTGCGGTACAACCCCGCCCGCAACAGATACGCCAGCGGCTCGGCCGGCAGCAAATCGATTGCCCGGTCATAATACTCCAGCGCCTTCTGATGCTGCCCCAGGTCCATCCACAGCTCCGCCAGCCGCAGAAGCGGCTCCTGATCGTCCGGCGCATCCTCGCACGCCGCCAGATACTCCGTTTCCGCCGCCGCCGATGCGCCGCTTTCGTGCAGCAGATCGCCCTTCAAAAGCCGCAGGTCAATCTCCCCTTCCCGGCTGCGCGCGATGTTATCCAGAATCTGCAGCGCCTCAGGCAACGCCCCCGTCACCGCCACCGCCCGCACCCAGCGCATCAGCGTGCCGGTATCCTCTGGCATCAGATTCGCCGCCGCACCGTAGTCGCTGACCGCACCCGCATGGTCGCCGCGCCGCTGCCGCGCTTCGGCGCGGGTCAGGTAGGCTTCCGGCAGCCCCGGCTCCAGCTCCAACGCCTGATTGGCGTCGGCTTCGGCCGCATCGATGTTGCCCAGCTCCAGATACAGCCCGCTGCGCCCGGCATAGGCATCTGCCGATTGGGGGTTAATCGCGATCGCTTCGCAGTAATTGCGAATCGCTTCCTCTTTCTTACCCACCGAGGCGAGCGCTTCGGCAAGCCCCAGATAGAGCGACAACGACTTGGCGCCATTCTTGACGGCGCGGTGATAGAGTTTGATCGCCTTGCGCGTCTGTCCGCACTGCCAGCAGCATTCGGCATATCCGCAAAGCAGCTCGATGTTCTCCGGATTCTTCTCCGCGCACCACTTGAAGTCTTCGATCGCCGCATCATACCGGCCCAACCGCTGCAGCAGCCCCGCCCGCGCCTGCCGGGGATCGCTGTCGTAGGGCAACAGCTTTGCCGCGCGGTGATAGTCCGCCAGCGCCTCGTCGAGTTCCTGCTTCTCCGTATAGGCATCGCCGCGGTTGAGATAAAGCCAGCCATTGTTCGGAAAGCGCTTGATCGCGAGATTCAGATGCTTGACCGCTTCGTTGAACTGCCCGTCGTCAATCAGCACCTCCCCCAACGCCAGATGATGCTCCGCCTGTTCAGGATCGAGCTTGAGCGCCTTGCGGTACGACGCAATCGCCTCCGGCAGCCGCACCAGCGCCGAGAGGATGTCCCCGCGCACCAGATGCACCCGCGCCCAGTTGTTGTCGATCTGCATCGCATGGCCGACCGTCTCCAGCGCCTCGGGGAGTTTTTTCAGATCCAGCAACGCCTGCGCCATCATCACCGACGGCTCCGGGTTGCCCGGCGCCAGCCGCACCGCCTCGCGCAGATCCGCCAGCGCCTGTTCCAGCCGCCCCCCCCGGCGGTGGCACTCCGACCGGCTCAGATACGCCTCAGCATCCGCCGGGGCAAGCTCAATCGCCCGGTTAAACGCCTCCAGCGCGTAATCGTTGAGCCCCTCCGCCTGGTAGTACTCCCCCCGGCTCAGAAAAAAATCCATATCCCCTTCGGGCATTTTCGCATCCTGTTTTTGGGCGGTAACCGACGCCGCGGAGTTCCCGGCCGGCAGACGCCAAACTCGCGCCAGCCGCCGCACCAGAACCACCATCACCTACATACATTATGCGCAATCTGCCTGCCTTGCGCAACCGCTCACCCGCCATGAGCAATCTAATCCTGTTTCTACCCCCCCGTCAATATCTCGCGCCGCGATTTACGGGAAAAACTGAAGTCCTCATCGGACCTCGACGATAGTGGTTGCAGAGAAAACACCGGATAAGCCTCGACAGGATCGGCAATTTTTGCCGCCAAACGGGGATTCTTCTCCATCCATCGTTCTCATAGGATCCGCCACCGGGGATGGCATGCGGATTATCTGTTGATGATATCCCGTTACAGATAGGATGGTTGCAAGAAATTATCTATTTTTTACCGGATTCCGATGCTTTTGGAACCCTCGTTGATGTTTGCTATCCGGTGATCGCTCAGACCGGTCGCCAAACCGGGAAATTCGATCTTCGCCGGTTCCCGGCTATGAGCAAAGTTGCGTTCACATCCGATAGAAGAATACGAGTCGGCGCGCTTCTGTCAGGAATCCAGCCGCCGGAAACTGGAAAGGTTCCCCATGATCCCCCCCCGCTTCCCGCAATCCGCCCTTGAGGTCGCAGAACCTGCGCAGGATCTGGAACTCTTCGACCCCTCCTGCCTGCTGGCTCCCCGCTTGAGCCGGGAGACCCGGAATTTCTTGACCGCCCTCGCGCAACCGACGGAGGCGGTCGACCGGTTCCACTCCCGCCGGCCGGAATACGCCGATGCCAGCGGACTGGAGGAGATCGCCCGCCGGCTGACGCAGATCCGGACCCTCGCACTCGGAGCGGCCAACACCGGGAGAATGCCCTCTGCCCAGACCGCTGCCGACCAGTTTGAGGCCGATGCCGCCATTGACCGGATCGCACATCTGACGGCCGGCAGCGCTCCGGAATCCATCCTGCGCCAATTATCACCCGATCACCTTGGGACTATTGCCGAACAGGATGCGTTGTATTCTCTGACCGATGTCCTGTCCGGCGGCGCGGCGAGTCTCCTCCTTGCCCCGGCACTGGCCCTACGAGTGGTGCGGCAGGCGCAAGAAGAGATCACCCGGCAGCGCCGGCTTCTCCGCAACGTTCACAACGCATTGAGAAATGAAGAGTTAAAAAATCTTCAGGCGACACTCGACCACATCGTGCAGACCGAGTCCTATCTGCGCGACCGGCAGATGGCACTGGAATGCACAAACGCAACCTGCCACCAGATTGAGGAACACTCCCTCTGCGGACTTATGGCCCAAGCCATGCCCGAGGAGGTTCTCGCCCTGCTCTGTGAATAGCGTATACCGCTCTCCGGAACGTTCCTTCGTCGACACACTCTCGCCCCTCAGGATTCGCGCCCGACCGGCATGCCGCACATATTCCAGCAAACGCATCCCCGTTCCTGAATCAACCGTTGCCTGCCATTTTTCAGATTTGCGCGACGGCCTTGTTCTTTCCTGACCGACTCCGCCCGGAACAGGGTAGACGTCGGCCATCCCCTTTCCCCTCTGCAACAACGGCCAGATCAGGAAAATATCGCGCATTCACTTGCAATAAAACAAGTTAAGAGCAAACAGATGACGGTGATATCGCAATCTGACCGCAAAAAAACCTTGACCAAGAGCCGCTTGCGAGTAGAGTAAAGGTTTCATCCGGCTGCCGGAAGAATCGTGAGGTAATAAGCAAATGTACATATCCCGTTATCTCAAACCCAATCTGATCCGGCTCGGTCTGATTAACGGCCATCTGGACGAAATCGATCCGGAGAAGGACCGGGAGAAGGAGCTCTGGCGGTTGAAAGAAGCCGTCATTGAGGAACTGACCGATCTATTTATGGAGACCGGGCAAATCCGCAACCGCAGCAAGTTCCATCTCGACCTTCTCAATCGGGAAAAGAGTTCGTCTACCGCCGTCGGCAACGGTGTCGCGGTGCCACACGTCCGCGGTCTGCAGCCGCGTTCGGTCGGGATTGTCTTCGCCCGCAGCCGCGAGGGGGTCTGGTACGATGCACCGGATGGAAAACCCGTCCATATTTTCTTCGGGATCGCCAGCCCGACCTATGACGAAAAGACCGCCTTGCATTTTTACAAGTGGATGGCACAGAGTTTCTTACAGGAGGACTGGCTCGCCGGAGCGCTTCTGGAAGCAGAGAACGAACACGAAATCATCGGCATCCTTTCCGGCTTGCAATGACCGGGCGATTGCCGGATAATATCGGCATCTTTCACTCCCGGAGCCGCCAATGACCGCTCAAGCGCAGAACAGCCGCATCCTCACCATCCTGACCGGCGGCAGTCTGGCGTTTTATCTGCTGTGCGGTTTGGTCTACGCCCACACCTCCCCCCTGTTCTCCGATGATTACTACAACGTCCGGGCGATCTGCCAGCTTTTCTGGGGTAAGCCCTACATCGATTTTCAGCCGTGGAATAATCTTCTCGGCCACTACATACAGACCCCCGCGTTTCTGATCAACCCCGACCCGGTCTTCGGTCCGATCAACATCCGCATCGAACTGGCGCTGCTGAACACACTGGCCCTTCTGCTGCTGGTCCGGCATGTTCGCCAGACCTTCAGCCCGGCCGTTGCTCTGGCGGGGCTGCTGGTGCTGATCACAATGGACTACTTTGTCATGACCTCGGTCATGATCCGGCTGGATATGCTGGCCTCATGGGCGGGGTTTGCGGCCCTAATGCTGGCTTGCGCGGGACGATGGGGACTGGCGGGACTGTTTTGCGCCCTCTCGTTTCTGATCTCGCAAAAGGGCATCTACCAGATCGCCTGTCTCAATTTCGCCCTCGCCGCCCTGTTCTGCCTGACTCCAGAGCGCGCCAAGACCTTCTGGCGCGGCGTCCGCTTCAACCTGAACCTGACCGCCGTCACCGGCCTGTACTATCTGCTGGTCTTTCTGGCCTGGAATCCCGGCAGGGGCATCACGGACAACTACGCGACCAAGGCCGGTATTTTAAGCACATTTTACCATACCAAAGGGTTTTTCGAACGCTCGATGATCTATATCTTCGAACGCAACTACCTCTTCACCGCCCTGATTCTGGCCGGATTGGTGATCCTGATTTCCGCGCTGATCCGCGACCGGAAGCCGGCGGAGTCCCGCCAGTCCGCGCCCTACCAACGAAAGCTCATCCTGATCGCCTATCTCGGCGCTCTGGCGGTTTGCTGCTGCCTCCACCCCCATCCCTACGCCTACTTTTTTATTATTACCATACCCGCGCTATGGTACTGCTCCTGCTATGGCCTACAGTGGATCTTCCAGCGATTTGAAAGCGCCACGGCGGAACGAAAAACTGCGGCCACCACCATCGCCGCCGCCCTGCTCCTGCTGTTCTGCTGGCTGCTGATCCCGAGACCCCTGTGGACGGAATCCTTTTTTCACTGGATGTGCCTGCTCAGTCCTCTGGCGATGCTTGCGGTCTGCCTGCCGCTGTATCTGTTCTGCCGCCGGGTGGCTCCGGCGCGTCCGGCGATTCTCTCCGGAATCTTTCTGGGACTGTCGCTTCTGATCATTCTCTGTGCATCGGATCTGCGCCGTATCGCTTTCCGGCTGGAGGAGCCGGTATCCTATAACGCCATGTATGCGCAGTGGTTTATCGGCACACACACGCCGCGTGTGCGGGCGATCCTGCACGGAAAACCCTTCCCGCCCAGCGAGCCGTTTCAGGAGCAGATCCCCCACGGCGAAGTGGTAAAATAAGCCGCAACCATATGGCTGCGGCTCCATCGTTTCAAATCCAGAAATCCGAATACCGGGCAGCGTCGAATTGCTTGCGCCGCCGTTATTCCTTCGCGACCGTTTCGTCCAGTTCGTTGTCCTGCTCATGCTGGCGATAATCGTTCTCCGCCTCCTGAATCTTCTTCTTCCCTTTGAGGTAAAACGGAAGCCCGATCAGCCCGAGCGCAATGTACCAGAACCGCCAGACCAGAAAAACCGCCGCACCGCCCGTAATCACCGCCCCCGCCGGGGTCCGGCACAGGGCCAGCAGACTATCGAATGCCGCCTCCCCCACCCCGAGTCCGCCGCCCGGCATCGGCAGCGAGTTGATGATAAACGCCACCGGAGCCGCAAAGAAGATATCCTGCACCGTCGGTTGATGATCCAACTGCGCCGCCTTGGCGAAGTAATACAGCGCCAGCATATTGGTGCCATGCGTCAGCAGCGAAAGCACCGTGGCATACAAGAAAATCCCCGGACTGTCGCGGTAGGCCAAGAGGGAATGGACAAAACTCATGAGTTTACGCCCGAACGGAATCCGCAGCGCCACGAACCGCGCCAGACTCCGCCCCGGCTGCAGGCTCGGGACCACCAGAATGCACAACACCCCCGCCAGTAACCCGCCAGCCAAGGTCAGCGTCATGCGACTGCGCAGCAGCAGTCCCGCCGGAACCATCTCCCCCGGCTTCTGAACCGGGTGGAACTCCTGCCAGCCGCCGGTGAGCAGCCCAGCCGCCCACACCGTCACCGCCGCCAGCACAATCCAACTGACCAGCCCCCACTTGCGTTTCCAAAACAGGCTGACCACGCTGGTGATCCCCCCATACAGGCAGATCCCCAATACCGACAGCACCAGCACGACCAGTTTATGCAGATCCGGCGAAGGCGTGTTCAAAATCCCCTGCAACGACCAGAGCATCACCCCGCCGCCCAGCAGGAGCATCCCGATCATCCCCAGAACACGGTCCACCGCCGCACTGGCGATTACCGGCGCGCGCTTTCCGGTGTCACGCATAATATAGGCGACCTTCACCACATCGCCGCCCATGCCGCCGGGCATGAAGGTATTAAAGAAGCACCCGATGAACCCCAGGCGCATAATCTCCGGAACTCCGAGGTCAATCCCGAGTGCTTTGAGCAGGTAATGATAGCGCAAGAAACTGACCAGCATCGGAAACAAGGTCAGCGCGATGCCGATCGCTATGCAGTCGGGCGTGGAGAAGGCGCTTTGCAGGTCGGAATATTTCAGCTTCCCGCTGCCGATCAGGAAGACAAACGCCAACACCACCACCGCGCACTTGAGCAGCATCACCGCATAAGAACGCCAAGCGCTCTGGGACTGTGCCATTCTCGAAATTCCATCCCTGTGGCACGTCACGGCGCCAAAATCTGCCGGATGCCAAAAAAAACCGTCCGGCCAAGCGGACGGGAAAGACGTTTTATACCCGATAACCACCAGAAAAGCAAGAAGCAGCGCAAACCGGCGGTAAACGCAGTGCCTCTCTCTCGAGCGCGCTTTCTTATTTTTTCGGCGCTGGGCGGGCGGTCGACCACTTGGTCATGTTGTCCTTATCCAACATTTTGCTGATCCAGCGCGACTCGTCGGAGCTGAGACTGATCAGGATGGTATCCCCCTCCTTCAATCCGGAAAGCACCTCCGCATAACTCCCGTCGGACAGCCCCAGCTTCACCTCACGTTTCTCCGTTATTTCGGCGGCTGGCATCGTCCCCGACCCAGCCGGCACGCCCGCCCCCTTCGCCGCAGGGGCTGTCGTGCCTTGCGGTTGCTCAGACGCGGCCTGCACCACCTGCGCATAGAACCGCCCGTCTTCGGCGTGCAGGGCAGCGAGCGGAGCCACCAGCACGCCTTTGCGCTGGTCCAGAATAATATCGACGTTGGTACTCATCTCCGGCCGCAGGGCCGGGCTTTCTTTCTGCAGAATCTCCACGCGAACGGTGAAGTTCACCACACCGCGGCTGCGCACGCCCTTGGGTGTGATGTACACCACCTTGCCGTCGTACTTGCGCTCCCCTCCGGAATCGATTGAAATCACCGACGGCATCCCTTCGCGAATCCCCGCCACGTCCGACTCATCGACGTTGATCTCGGCAAAGATGCGGGACATGTCCGTCAGATCGAGCAAATCCGTGCCGCTGGTGGTGCTGGAGGTGCCGGAAGAGACCACCTGCCCGACCCGCGCCGAAACCGCCGAAATCACCCCGTCGATCGGCGCCAGCAGCGTGGTATCCTTCAACCGCTGCTGCGCGTCCTGCACCTGAATCTGATTGGTTTCAATCTGCGCCTTCGCCTGCTCGATGTCGCTCTTCTTCAACTCCAGCGAAAGCTCGCTGGTCTTGAGATCGTTGAGCTTGAGCTGCGCCTGCTTCAGCGTCAGTTCCCCCTGTTTGCACGCCACTTCCGCCTTGTCCAGCTCCTCGCGGCTGACGAGATTTTTCGCAAAAAGCTGCTGCGCCCGGTTGAGCGTCGTCTTCAAATCTCCAAGCTTCACCTCCGCCGAGGAGATGTCCGAATCCACCTTCGCCCGTTCGGTTTCGAGCGTCTGCTTCGCGACGTCGTAGCTGATCTCGCAGGCCCGGAGCTTGGTCTGCGCCACCTCCAGCGCCACCTTTGCCTTGCGGGTGTTGCGCTCTTCATCCACCGGGTCAAGGCGCACCAGCATCTCGCCCTTCTTCACCCGGTCGCTGATGTTATACGGCATCTCGACAATCTGGCCGCTCGCTTTGCATTTCAGACGGATATCCTGATTAGGCAGGACCTTACCACTGGCATTGACAATTTTCCGGATATCCCCGGTCTTGATGACCACCTTTTCGTCCGGAACGTATTTCTTCAGGTCATTGACCGTTATCGCGTCTTTTTTCGCAAAAAAATAGTGCCAGATCCCGTACCCGCCTCCGCCCAGCACCAACAGAACAACGAAAATTTTGATCACCAAACGCATAGCAAGCCACCCTTTTTACGTTTCTCCGCCCCGTCCGTCAGCCATAAAACGGGTCCGGCAGCGAACCAGCCGTACAAAACAGCACACCACCGGACAATAGGCCGGTTCATGTGTAACGCTTCGGATGTGCAATCATACAACACCGGAGGCGACATCGCCAATGGGGAGGAAGCGAGATTGCGGAATTTCGGGTTATTTTTTACATCACGATTCAGCCGCCAACTCTCGTTTGCGCTGGCGCTGCATCTCCCGGAACTTATCGTAATACAACGAAACGGAGTCGTAGATCGGAGCCACCACGCGCACCACGCCCCGGTAATTCTCCATCCCGGCACGCAGCAACTGCAGATTCTTCTCGACCTCCTTCATCTGGCGGCCGATTTGCTCCTTCTGCTGGACGTTCTTCGCCTTGTGCTGCTCGTCCCCAAAACGCTTGAGCTTTTCTTCCTCAATCTGGTATTCCCGCTCCGCCTTCTTGAGTTGGTTGACGTATTGATTATACGTCCGCTGCAAAGCAGAACCGGCCGCCGCAAAGGCCGCCGCATGCTTCATCTCGTGCGCGGCCCAGAACTTACGGGCATTAAACCGGACGCTCTCCCGGACATCCAGATTCTCCACTGTGGAGTCCGGAACCTGCAGGAAGGTAGCCAGCGCGTCGCGGATCGCCTCCAGACGCCGCTTCCGGATCGTCGGAAAATCCCCTGACAGTGTCGGATCATCCAGTTGTTTCTCGTATTGCAGGGATTTCATCAGGTGCAGAAGCCCCGTCTGGTAAATCAATTCCGCCTTATGATTGGCGTTGACGCGGGCGATGAGGAAGCCGAGGGTGTAGGTCGCCAGCTCGATGGCGATGGCCGCATCCCCCTCGGTCCGCCCGGAGCAGAACAGGCGCTGCCCCTGCTCGCCGGCCTTTTGAACCACCTTCCGCCGGGTGACGATATCATCCAGATAAGCGGTAACGACCTTCTGCTGGAGTTTGATCCGCTTGCGCCGGATCCATTGCGGCTCTTTGCTCGCGGCATCCCAGACGTCAAAGTCCTTTTCCTGACCGGCATACAGGCAGTTGGGACAGATCATGATGTGGAAGAGCGAGAAATCGACAAACTCCTTGTCCGAATCCGCACGCACGCCGGTGTAAACCTCCATCTGCGTACGGGTATCAAGCTTGACCAGCAGGCTGCCGGTCTTGAGAGCCGGCGCCGTGAAGGCGTTGGAACACATCGGACAACCGTATTTGCGCTTGAGAAAGATGGACTCGATGCCGGTATCGACTCCGACGAAATCGTTGGGATACGCGATGACCGGGGGGGGAGCGGCGTTTCTCTCCTCATCCAGCCTTTTCTTCTCCTCCAGCAGCGCGGCATAGGCTTTGACATAGGTCGGGCGACCGTGAACCAGCGCTTCGTGCAGACGGGCTATGGTATCATGAACAATATCGGCCGGGGAGCGTTCCTTACTCTCTTCGACGCGGTACATCCCGCTGATGGCCATCAGGCGCAACGCGGTTTCCTCGTCCAGCGAGAGATCAAAATGCTCAAAATCCAGTGCCGCCATTCAGCCGTTTCCGTTCATCGGGCGTATAAATATCCCATCTATGGATCATTGATGATAGCCCATTATATCCGCAAGGCCGGGATGGACAAAGGACCAACCCGGCCGGTTTCGGGAAAAAGTTCGCTCCCTGCGCAGCCCCCGCCCAGCATCCCGAAGAGGAATACTATCCCCGACTGAAGACCCGGAAGTCCATATCCTGATTAAAGATATTGTCCGCCGTTTCCAGCGTGCATAGAAAACTCATATCATACTTCTTGTCCTCAATCATCTTCAGCAGCACCTTGCAACGGTCGATATGCTTGATCGTGCGCACCTCGGAGTAACGCACCGCCTGTCCTGTCGAGATCAGAAATCCCCAATCGGAAGAAATCGCCAGAAACAGCTCCCGCGCCGCCTGATTGAGCGTCCGGATAAGAATCCGCTTCTGCGGTTCCACCTCGGTTTCGGGGTCAAGGCGGACATACTTGGTCGCCAATGCAATCATCCGGTTGCACATCCGGTAAAGATGCCGGAAAATCCAGTGATTGGGCTGATACGACCGCTCCTCCACCCAGGTCTGGAAGTAGTCCTTCTTGCCCCACGAACTCGCGCCGGGGGTCAGCTTCTGCTGATCGGGATTCTCCGCAAGATATTCGCTCGGGGTCACCGGGCGCACCTCCGCCTGATCGTAGAGCATCTTGCGGAAGACCGACTCGATCCAGAACGGTCCCTCCTCCCACCAGTGTCCAAAGAGTTCGGCGTCATAGGCGGAGGCGATGACCGGCCGGCGGCCGGTGGCGGTAAAGGCGTGATAAACCTGTGAACCACGGTGGCAGACGAACTGTCCGGCCTGCTCGTGCGCGGTGCCTTCGGCCCAGAGCGGATGATAGAAATCCTTGCTGCCGAGGTCGGCGCCCTTGGCGGTGATACGATAATACTTCAGCCCCGTATTGCGCCGGACGTTGGCGGTCTTGAAGTATTCCGGCAGATAGTCCCACGCCGCCTCATAGCCGAGGTCGCGGTACCATTCCTTATAGTTCGGATGCCCCGGATAACCGCCCTCGCGGCTCCAGACCGCCGAACGGGTCATCTGGTCGATCCCGAAGATCGCCACGCCGTTGGGGGTGATGACCGGCGCGTTGGTGCCGTGGTGGCAGCGGGTATCGCCCTCCAGCAGTCCGTTCTCGTTGACCAGACACCACTTGATTCCCTCATCGGCAAGGAACTTGTCCACGCCGGGGGTGTAGGCGTTCTCCGGCAGCCACATCCCGCGCGGCCAGCGGCCCAGAACGCGCTGGTATTGCCGGCAGGCGGTCTGGATCTGCGCCCGCACTGCTTCGGGGAAGTGCTTGAAGAGCGGCAGAACCATATGCGTTGCCGGACAGGTGATGATTTCCAGCTTGCCCATGTCCTGAAAATCTTTGTAAGCGCGGGTAAGATCGCCCTCGTAAGCGTCAAAGACGTTCTTCGCCTTCCAGAATCGGTGCAGGGTCTGTTCCACGGTGTCGTAATACGGCTTGCCCTTGGAGTTATCGCGTTCCCGGGTGGCAAGCTCAATCAACTGGTCGATGTGCCGTGCCACGCGGGCCTTGAGCAGATCGTCGGTCATCATGCTCATCAGCGACGGGGTCAGCGAGAGCGTGAGGCGGAAGTCAATGTTGTCATTCTTGAGATCCCAGAACATATGAATCAACTGGGTGTACACCGACACCACCGCCTCCATGAACCACTGCTCCTCCAGCGGCACGTCATATTCGGGATGGCGCACAAACGGCAGATGCTGGTGCAGCACCAGCGCCCAGAAGCCTTTGGCGGGCGGGGCGTTGTGCTTGCCCTCCTTCCAGTATTTGTACTGGTTGATGCGCCATTCCTGTTCGCCGGCGGGAATCTCGACGGAGTTGGGGTCGACATCAATATGGACGTATTCGTTGTGGAGATCTTTGGTTTCGGTGAAGCCCTTGGGCGAAAAGGCGCTGTTGGAACGTGCGACCAGTTCAAAAAACTCGGTGCCGGCGGCGCGGTAGCCGATTTCGCAGATGTAGTCCGCACCCTTGCCGACGGTAAGCCAGTAGGAATTTTTGTCGTTGAGAAAATCATCCACCTCGAAGACGCTGTTGGCGTTGAAGCCGTCGAAGTTGACGCCCGTCACCTCGTAGACGCGCAGAATCAGGCGATTGCTCTTGAAGAAATCGCCGCCGAATTTTTTGCACAGCTCTTCGCGGCTGACCTGTCCGACCTCCCAGATCGCAAGGATCTTGCCCGGTTCGCGCGGGATCAGATAGGCGTAGGTTTCGTTGTAATACTCATCGATGAACGGCTCCCGCAGCAGCAGATCCCGGTCGATGCGAACCTCCTCACCGGTATCGGGGTCGATGATGGTTTCGGGCAGGGCGTGCTTTTCCTCTTCGGGTTCAAAGTCGTCCATGGAGGGCAACTCGGCCGGATTCTCGCCGGAAGCGGAAGGACGGTCATTCATGGCGTAATCCAACTGCCCCTCAGCGGTCTGATAGTCCGCCCCTGCATGCCCGGTCAGTTCGTCGTCGTTATGGCCGGAAGACGAACCGCTGTTAGAGGGAGTCGTGGAAGCATTTGCCGCATTCACCGTTTTCTCTTCATCCATCATCGCCATTGCCTGCCCTTAATCAGAAGTCGAAAGTCAGGAGTTCTTTTCCGGAGGAGCCGCGAAGGCACACGGTTTTCAACACATCAGATTGCCACCAGCAGGAAGCCGTAACGGGCGAGTTTGACGTGGCCCTGCACCCCCTCTTCCAACGGTTTGCCGCCCACTTTTTGCAGGATCGGCTTGAGGTCGGCGTGCTGCTCCTCGCCGCTGCGGTTAAACAGCAGCAGAATCCGGCCGCTGCCTTGCAGACTGTGCTTCACCACCGCCAGCATATTGCCGTTGCCGCTCTCCACCACCTCCAGCCTGCCGTCTTCCTGCAACGGCGCGTGATGCATCTTGAGCATATTCACCCCGCGGATGAAGTCGGTCAGGTCGTAGCTCGCGCCCTCGTAGTCATACGGGTTGCTATGAACCACGTGCAACTGTTTCTTGAAGCCGTACTCGAACCCCAGCGGAATCAGCACGCCCGAGGTGACCAGCGCGGTGAAGAGGTAATGCTGCTTGATGCGGTCGAGGTCGCCGTTCCACTCCACGCTCAGACGTTTGGTGTCGTGGCTCTCGGGGAAGCAGACCGAACGCCCGCCCGCCTTCGCCAGCGCGTTGTTCTGCTGCACGAACCAGTCGGCGCGGTAGTCCCACCACTTGCCGGAGTTGAAGACGAAATCATGCCCCGCCTTCGCCAGCCCCACCGTCTGTTCCAGCGAGCAGCCAAGGCTTTCGGCAAAGAAGGTGACATAGGGATCGCGGTCGTGCGCCCGGCCGATCAGCATCCGCCACAAATCGTTCGGGATCTGGTAGGCCGCGTCGCAGCGGAAGCCGCGCACCCCGCAGTCGAGGAAGAATTCCACGACCTTCCACCAGTACTCCCAGAGGTTCTGGCGATCGGGGGAACGCTCGTTGTCGACCTCGTTGAGGTCGCCCCAGGTAACCCAGCCGCCGGGGGCCGAGTCGTCCTTGCAGCCGGGGTTGCAGATCGAGCCGTCGGGGTTCTGCTTGTACCAGTTGCGGTGGTCGCGGGTGAGCGGGTTGTCATATGCGGTATGGTTGATGACCAGATCGACCATCACCTCGACGCCCATCTCGCGCGTCTCCTGCACGAAGCGCCGGAAGCGCGCCTTCTGCGCCGCCGGTTGCCCGCCGGGAAAGAAGACCGGGCTGAGGGTGAAGTAATCGCGGATGGAGTACAGGCTGCCCGACGCGCCGACGAGGTGAATCGGGTTCAGAAAGCACCAGTTGAAGCCCATGCCGGCGGCGCGCTCGACGTGCGGCAGCCATTTGTCGACCTCGCCAGCCAGCGGGGGGAAGAGGTTGTAGATCAGAGGTGCGGTGCGTTTGGAAAGCTCCCCCATTTTTGCGGGCTCCTGATGCGGCAGCGGTTGCCCTGTGTCAATCGTGCAAGGGCAAGACGCGGCGTGTGATAGAAAATCGGCTTGCCGGATGGCATCGACCCAACCGGCAAGTGAGGTGATTTTCCACCTTTTTGCGGATTCGTCAACAAATTTTACCGCCGGGACTCTCAACTCCTACGATAAATCCGGCTCCATCGCTCGGTTTATCGGGGCAGACCAATGAAAAGCGGCTCCCGCGCCGGGGAACCGCCTGTGGTGTTTGTTTGGGAATTACGGCATCCCAGCCGCCCGGCCGGTTATTCCGGCAGGATGCGGACGATTTCGCCGTCGATCTTCAACCGGCCGGCGGCGAAGAGGCGGATTGCCTCGGGGTAGGCGATACACTCCTCCTTGAAGACCCGCGCCGCGATGTCGTCGGGAGTGTCGGTCGGCAGCACCGGGCAGGTACGCTGCAGAATGATGGGGCCGGCATCGTACTTGTCATTGACAAAATGCACCGTGCAGCCGGAGGTCTTGACCCCGGCGGTAATCACCGCCTCATGGACGTTGTGGCCCCACATCCCCTTGCCGCAGAAGTCCGGAATGAGCGCGGGATGGATATTCATGACCTTCCCGGTGAACTCCTCGGGGACGAGGTAGAAGCACATGTAGCCGCAGAGGCAGATCAGATCCGGGCTGAAAGCGAGGAGCTGGCGGTTGATGTCGCGCGACATCGCCACCCAATCGGGAAAACCGTCGCGGCGGTAATTCTTCGACGGGACTATTACGGCGGGAATGTTGTGCTTGGCGGCGCGTTCCAGCCCCGCCACGTTCTCCTTGGAGGAGACGACCAGCACAATTTCGGCGTTCAGCTTGCCCACGTCGATCTGATCGATCAGATTCTGCAGCGTGGTTCCGCCCCCCGAGAGGAGCGCGGCGATTCTCAATTTCTTGCTGTTTGCGGCCATACTGACCTTTCTTTTTATACGTCGGTTGTCCGGCTGCGGTCCGCAGTCTGCCAGCAAAGATGCTGCGCGCTGCAGACGAATCACACATTAAAGAGAAAATGCATCACGTCGCCGTTTTTGACGACGTATTCCTTGCCCTCGACGCGCATCACGCCGGCGGCCTTCGCGCCCTGCTCGCCGTTGTGCTTGATGAAGTCCTCGTACGCGATGACCTGCGCGCGGATGAAGCCCTTCTCGAAGTCGGTGTGAATCACCCCGGCCGCCTGCGGCGCCTTCCAGCCCTGTTCAATCGTCCACGCCCGCACCTCCACCTCGCCGGCGGTGAAGTAGCTGATCAGCCCCAGCTTGTGATAGCCGGTGTGAATCACCTTATCCAGCCCGCTCTCGTCGATGCCGTAGCCGGCAAGGTATTCCGCGCGCTCCTCGTCGCTGAAGGCGGCCATCTCCTCCTCCATCCGCGCGCAAATTTTGACGACCTCGTTGCCGTGTTTTTCGGCGTACTCGCGCACGGCCTTCACGTAATCGTTGTCGGCTTGCATGCCGTTTTCGTCCACGTTGGCACAGTAGATGACCGGCTTGGCGGTGAGGAAACTCATCTCCTGAAAAATCTGCTGCCCCAGTTCGCTCTCTCGGTCGGGGAAGGCGAACGCGGGCAGGCCGCTCTGCATGTGCTTCAAGAGCGCCTCGGCCATGTCGTGCATGGGTTTGCCGGACTTGTCGACGCGGGCTTTTTTGGCGAGGACGTCCACGCGCTTCTCAAGCTGCTGGCAGTCGGCAATCGCCAGCTCCAGCTCGATCACCTCGATGTCGCGCAGGGGGTTGACCGAGCCGTCGACGTGGATGATGTCATCGTTGTCGAAGCAGCGCACGACGTGAACGATGGCGGAGGTCTGGCGGATGTTGCCGAGGAACTGGTTGCCGAGTCCTTCGCCTTTGCTTGCGCCCTTGACCAGCCCCGCGATGTCGACGAACTCGACGGTCGCGCTCTGGATTCTCTTGGGGTTGACGATCTTGGAGAGCGCGGCCATGCGCGAGTCCGGCACGGGGACGATGGCCTTGTTCGGCTCGATGGTGCAGAAGGGATAATTCGCCGCTTCGGCCGCGCACTGGCGGGTCAGCGCATTAAACAAAGTGGACTTGCCGACGTTGGGGAGCCCGACGATACCGATTCCTAAAGCCATGTTGTTGCGTTCCTGAAAAAGTAAAAAATCGAAAGACGACAGTATGAATATAGTCGACGAAGCACACGCCGCCAGAGGACGAAAACAACGTGCTATCGCTTGCTCATGCCGAAATCAATATTGTTTCGGCGTTCCGTCCAACGGGAGTGCAATCGAACGGCTTGAAGACTCTCCAAGCAATTTAACGGAAATCGACACCATCGAAAACCGGGAATCGGCGATCTCTTTGCATATTGCGTCGCTGAGCTTTGACTCCCGAAGCTTGGTAAACGCTGTTGTGCTGAGCGTTTTCGTCGGGTGAATAATTGCTTTTACGTTGCCCGGTTCGCCAAGCGCTGCAATGTCATCAACCTCGACTAGAACATCTTCGATGCATTCAACATGGAGATAAAGAAGCTCCTCATGTCCATCGGACTGAAATGGCGCGATGAAGTTGAGCCCGGTCACTTCTTCAACGATCTCGCCGCTCACACTGCTTTTTGCATAAACACTCAGCGATGGATTCGGGGCTGCTTGATAAACAGCATAATACGTTATCACTGGTTTTTCGCCCGAAACCGACGAAGCCATTTCTTTATTGTCAACAGCCGGCATAACCGGTACTGCGCTGCCCTCGTGGTCTTGGCAGCCGGCGAGAACGAAACAAGAAAAACACAGGAAGCAAAAATACCTCAGTGGCATATCCCGTTGTCCTTTGCGAGCGCCTCATCACTTCGGTACGAAGCGGTTGGTGACGGGGAGGCGGCGGTCTTTGCCGAAGGCCTTCGGGCTGACGCGCGGGCCGAAGACGCTCTGGCGGCGCTTGAACTCACTGCGATCCACCAGCCGCACAATTCGCCGTACCAACTCCGGATCATACCCCGCCGCCACAATCTCCTCGAAGGTCATATCCTGCTCGACGTACAGCGCCAGCACCGGGTCCAGCAACGGATAGTCCGGCAGCGAATGACGGTCCTCCTGATTCTCGCGCAACTCCGCGCTCGGAACGCGCTCGATCGTCGTCACCGGAATCACCTCACGCTTATGCAGGTGGTTGACGTAGTACGACAGCTTCCAGACCTCCGTTTTGAGCACGTCCTTGATCGCGGCGTAACCTCCGCACATGTCGCCATACAACGTGCCGTAACCGACCGCGCTCTCGCTCTTGTTCGTCGTGTTCAGCAGCATCAAGCCGTACTTGTTCGATAGCGCCATCACAAATACGCCCCGGATGCGCGCCTGCAAATTCTGCCCCGTCAGATTCTCGGGGTCGCGCTTGGGGTCCGCCCCCGCGTATACCGGCGTCAGCACCTTTTCAAACTCCGCAAACGGCCCCTCGATCGGCAGCGATTCGAACCGGATGCCAAGGTTTTCGGCCAAAATTCGCGCATCGTCGCGCGTCTCGGTCGAGGAGTAGCGGCTGGGCATGGTCACGCCGAAGACATTTTCCTGTCCCAGCGCGTCTACCGCAATCGCCGCCGTCAGCGCCGAATCGACGCCCCCCGACAGGCCGATGATGACCCCGAAAAAACCGTTCTTGCGCACATAGTCGCGCACGCCCAGAACCAGCGCCGCATACACCGCCGCTGTCTCGTCATACGTCTCCACCTTAACCGGCGGACAGGCCGGGCGCTCGGTCACGGCGCGCGCCTGAATCGTCACGGTATCCACCGGCCGCACCGGCTCCAGCGTCCGCAGCGCGCCGTCTTGTTTCGCGGCGTCCTGCGCGGGCAGTTCCGGCAGATCGAAGACGAGGAAGTCCTCCTCGCAATTTTTGGCTTTGCTGATGATCTCGCCCTGCGGGTTCATTACGAAACTCGCACCGTCGAAAATCAGTTCATCCTGCCCGCCGACGAGGTTACAGTACAGAAAGTAGACGTGGTTACCCCTGCAGAGCCGGGAGAAGGCGTCGACCCGTTCATACTCCTTGGTGCGGTGAAAGGGGCTGGCGGAGAGGCAGAGAATCGCCTGCGCGCCGGCGGCGGCCGAATCCTTGGCCGGACCGAAGTCCTCCCACGCATCTTCGCAGATCACAACCCCCAGTTTCTGTGCCGCGCCGCCGGAGGCCGGAACGAGGTCGATATTCAGCGCCCGCGTGCCCTCCGCGAAATAACGCTTCTCATCAAAGACCGCGTAATTCGGGAGCAGGCATTTGTGGAATTCGGCGACGATCTTGCCATTGCTCACCAGCAAAGCGGTATTATGCGGCCGTTCGGTATCCTTCAGGCGCGGAAGGTGCGGCAGCGGACTGGGATGCGCGGCGTATCGCGGATGCGAAGGGTAGCCGATCAGAACATTGCCCTTGATCTGCCGGACCAGATTCTGCATTACCTGCTCCGCCGCCTCCAGAAATCCCGGCTTGAGCAGCAGATCTTCCGGGGGATAGCCCGTCAGGGTCATCTCGGGAAAGATCACCAAATCCGGCGCGTAGTGCTGCGCCTGCGCAAGCGCCACCAGCACCCGGCGGGCATTGCCCTCCAGATCGCCAACGGTGGTATTAATCTGAGCCAGCACAAAACGAGGCATCTTCGTTCCTTCCCTTGCTACGGTTTCCCTGCACGGTCATCTACCGAATCCACAGCCGGCTTCGCGCCGCTCCCCTCCTTGCGCGCTTCCGCCGAAGATCCGGCCGCGGATTCCTCCGGCTCACAGGAGCAGACTCCGCCCCCCCCGCCCTGATCCGATCCGCCGGGCCGGCGACCGTAGCGGCAGGCGCAAAAGACCTCAACGCCGGCAATCAGCAATAAAAATGCGCCCTGCAGCCACCGGGACTGGTAAACCGCCACGCCCGCCGCACACAAGAAAAGCAGCGCACCCAGAAGATAAATCCGCCCCGCCTGCTCCCGGCAAAACCCCGCGACCCAACGGCACCTTGTCACGGTCAGCTTTCGGATGGTCATCCCGAGCAGAAGCCCTCCGGGAATCACGATCGCCAGCAGAATCAGCAAGGTGATCGGCCCAATCTGCATCTGTCATCCTTGCAAGAAAACCACTCGCTTAACAAGCGCCGGACACGGGAAACCGAATCCGCAGGCCAGCATAGAGTTACCTGATTGTAGCGATATTTGCCGCCGGCTCAACGGTCTGCCCGTTCTTTGCGGCATTTCCGCCTCCGCGGCCAAACCGCCGCCTTGCGGCTGCAACCGCCCGCCGCCGGCATTCCCATTTTTTTTCCGGCCCCAACCGCACCATCAACGATAATACAACCGTTGAATAGAACAGGATTTGCCCTATAATCACCGGCACTCTTTTTTACCGGCTGGCGGGGTAAGCATGAAAACAGAACAACAGATGGCGGATTCCTATGATGTAGTAGTGATCGGGTCGGGACTCGGCGGCATGACCGCCGCCAACCGGCTGGCACATTTCGGGCGGAAGGTGCTTTTGCTGGAGCAGCACTTCATGCTTGGCGGCCTTGCGGCCTACTTCCGCCGGCAGGGGCATATTTTTGACGTCTCGCTGCATGGCTTCCCGTTCGGGATGGTCAAAACCTGCCGCAAGTATTGGAGCAAGGACATTGCCGACCGCATCGTCCAGCTCAAGCGCATCGTCTTCGATAACCCGCAGTTCCATCTTGAAACCACCTTCGACACTCAGGACTTCAAGGACAAGCTGATCCACTTCTTTCAGATCGCTCCGCAGACGGTGGACGAATTTTTTAGCACCCTCGCGGCAATGAACTTCTATGACGACCAGAGCCTGAAGACCCGAGAACTGTTTGAACGGTTTTTCCCCGGCCGCAAGGATGTAGTCCGCTTTCTGATGGAGCCGATCACCTACGCCAACGGCTCCACCCTCGACGAACCGGCCATCACCTACGGCATCGTCTTCTCGAACTTCATGAACAAGGGCGTCTTTACCTTCGAAGGCGGCACCGACCTCTTCATCGACATGATGCGCGCGGAGTTGGAGAAGAACGGCGTGGACATCGTCCTGCGCGCGCCGGTCACGAAAATTCGGATGGAGAACGGCCGCGCCGCCGGGGTGGTCGTCAACGGCCGGACGGTACGGGCGGGGGCGGTACTCTCCAACGCCAGTCTGCCCCGCACGGTGCTGGAGATGATCGGCCCCGAGAACCTGCCGGCGGACTTCATCGCGCAGACCAAGGATATGCGCATCGCCAACTCCTCGACACAGGTGTATATGGGCGTGCGGGCGGGCGAAAGCATTCCCGACGTCGGGGATCTGCTCTTCACCTCCACCTGGCCTGAGTTCGACGCGACCGCACTCTGCGCCAAGACGCCCACGAGCCGGACCTACTCGGTCTACTACCCCAAGACCCGCCCCGGCGTGGACCGTTACACCATCGTCGCGTCCATGAACGCCCGGCACGAGGACTGGGCGAACCTTTCAGCCGACGAGTACACGCAGGCGAAGGAGGCGCTCTGCCAGGACGCTCTCCAGCATCTGGATAAATACCTGCCCGGCATCGCGGCCAAGATCGACTACATGGAGGCGGCCACGCCCTGCACCTTCGCGCACTATACCGGCCATGTCGGCGGGGCGTCGTTCGGGACGAAGTTCGAGGGGCTGAAGGTGAGCGAGGGCTTGCCAAAGGTCGCGCCGGGGGTGTACCATACCGGCAGTTGCGCAATCATTATGAGCGGTTGGCTGGGCGCGGCCAATTACGGGGTGATCGTCGCCAACCAGGTCGAGGAATATCTGGACAAAACCGCCCGATAGCACGTGAAGGTTTCCGCCGGATTCCGCGCAGGACTTCGGGCGCAGAATCGACAGTAACAGTTGCGGGAGTGTAGCGCCCGCACAACTATAACACAAAAGGAGGATACGACCATGCTTGGTTTGGACCCGCTTTACTGGATGATGATCATCCCGACCATTCTCTTCGCCCTCTGGGCGCAATTCCGCGTGAAGAGCGCGTACACCCGCTGGAGCCAGGAGCCCAACAGCCGTGGCATGACCGGCGCCGAGGCGGCGGCAGATATGCTGGTGCGCGAAGGGGTTACGGATGTGCAGATCGAGATGGTCGACGGCTGGCTCAGCGACCACTACGATCCGACCGCGAAGGTGCTGCGCCTGTCGCCGGACAATTACAACGGCCGGTCGATCGCGGCCGTCGGCATCGCCTGCCATGAAGCGGGACATGCCCTTCAGCACGCCCACGGCTACGCGTTCCTCGGCCTGCGTTCGCTGCTGGTGCCGACCGCAAGCATCGGCAGTTGGCTGTCCTTCCCGCTGATTCTGCTCGGCATCGTACTGGCTTCCACGGCGATGCTGAAGCTGGGCGTGATCCTCTTCGGGCTGGTCGTACTCTTCCAGCTTGTCACCCTGCCGGTGGAATTCAACGCCTCATCGCGGGCGAAACTGGCGCTGGCGCACTCGATGGGCATGGGTGGCAAGGACGAAGTGGACGGCGTGAACGATGTTCTTGACGCGGCGGCAATGACTTATGTCGCGGCCGCCCTTTCGGCGTTGGCGAACCTGCTATACTATGTCATCGTCCTGACCCGGGGACAGGGCGAGGATTGATTCCTGCCAGTCGCAGCACGACCTTAGGAGACCGGGGGCATCCGCCCCCGGTCTCTTGTTTTACTCCGTACCGGCAAAACCCGCGGCAAGGAATACCGGTCAGCGGAAGAAGGCGCGGGTATGAAAAGCCGCCCACGCGGTTTCAAACCACTCGTCGCTCTGCGGCACGGGACGACAGGGAATCCACTTGCTCCTCGCAATACCGGTTTGCGGATTGACGCTTGTCTGCAGCACCTTTGCGCGGAAGGACTCGTCCTCGCTCGCAAAGCGCCAGCAATCCTCCAGCCCAGGATGAACCTCCGCGCCCTCCGCCTGCAGAACCAGCGCCGAACCGCGACTGCCCGCCCCGCCCTCCACCTGCGCCAGAATCGCCTGCAAATACACCAGATGCGCGAAGCACAGGTAGACATTGCGCAGGCTCTGGCCCTGCCCGGCGACATCGTCGTACCGGCCGCCGCCAGTCGCCGCAATCCGCTTCCACTGCGCTTTCGCGTCCTTTACCCCCCGTCTCAGCGCGGCGCGCTCGCGGATGTGCGCGGCGCAACGGCTCATCCGCTCCTGAAGCTCCGCCCGTTCCTGCCGCCAGGTACGCAGGCCAACCCGTGCCGCCGTTGCCAGAGCCTCCACCTCGCATTGCGCCCGCGCCAACGCCTCCCGCGCCGCTGCGGACTTGAGCGGCGCCTCGTCACCGGCACCGGCGATGTACTCTGCCGCCCGCAGCGCCCCGACCTGCCCCGCGTTCAACGCCGAACCGCCGGGCCGGTAGACGCCATGGCTGCCGTTGACCTCACCAATCGGGAAAAAATGGCGGATGTTGAGCGACTGCCACCAGTGATCGGCGGCCAATCCGCCATTGCTGTGCTGTGCGCACACCGCAATCTCCAGCGCCTCTTTGGCAAGATCGATCTTGTGCTCTTGATAAAGCGCAATGGCGCCGGGATTCATCTTCCTCAACCGCGCCAGCGGAGTCGCCAGTCCGTCCGTTCCGGATCGGTGCAGGTACTCCCGCGCCTCGGCGCTCAGATCCCCGAAGACGTAGCCGGCCGGATTGCGGCGGAAGTCCAGCCACACCCGCCGCCCCTTGATGACCGTTTCGATATACACCAGCAGATCGATCAGCGACGAACCGCCCGCAACCTTGCGCGGATCAAACGGCCACTGGTACCCCTTCAGAAACACCCGCGAATTCATCTCCCCCGCCGACGCGAAAAACGGACGCAGGAACTCCTGTTCATCCTTGCCGTCTGCATTGGTTGAGACGAACGCCGGGATCACCTGCATATATGTCCCGCTGACATTCCAGCGAAACTTGGTGGAGGCCAGCCCGTACTGCGCCTCGGGCAGGCTCTGACAGGCCGCCCCAATACGCATCGCCAGTCCGATGCCGCCGGTGTGCACCGCCGGGTAAGCGCTGGCTTTGTACAATCCGCCGAAACCACCGGCCGCAAAGATCACGTTTTGCGCAGCGTATTGTTCGTATTCGCCGCGAGCGTTGAGCGCGATCGCCCCGGCAATGCGGAGCCTGCCGCCTTCGGTTACGGTCGCAAGGCTGGCGACAACGCGTTTTTCCAGGACCCCGATCTTGCGGCGGCGCACCTCCTCGATCAGACACCGGCACATATCGCGCGAGGTATACGGCCCCACCGAGGTCGCGCGCTGGCGCGGGTCGTGGTCGGTCTTGTACCCCACGAACTGCCCGTACCGGTCCTGCGGAAACTTAACGCCCAGATTGACCAGATTCAAAAACGCCGTCGCGGAATTCGCTGCCTCGGCCAGAGCGAGGTCGCCGTGCATCGAGCCGCCTTCGAAGAGGTTCTGCGCCATCTGCCGGGGAGAATCCCCACCCTCGCCGCAGAGCGACAGCTTGTAATAGGTTTGCTTGTCGCTGCCGGTGTTGATCGAGGTGCCCTGATTCAACCCCTCCGTGAGAATCAGCATATCCGTAACGCCCCGGCGGTGGAGCTGCACCGCCGCCGCCAATCCCGCCGCGCCGGAGCCGATGATCAGCGTGTGAACCTGCCGGAAGGATGTTTTGCCTGTTGCTGTTTTTCGCATGCGAAACCACTCCTGACCCGGCCGGAACACGGGCGTGCTGTTTGGGGGACAAGAAAAGAGCCAAAACGGCCGGCGTTTTGGCTCCGCAAACGAATGCAACCTCCGGGTCCCCGCGCCCCACCTTGGCGCAAGCGCAGACTCAATAGTATTCCCAAGACGGATTGTAGGGCCCGCCCTTGGGCAACGGCTCGCCGCCGGCTTCCCAGTCGTTGCGAATCTCGGCGTTCTCCTCGGCATGTTCCGCCGCGACCGAGCCATACATCCGCGCAGCCGTATCATCGCCGGGATTGTAATTATCCAAGGGGGCATTGCCGACCGGCTCGACATCGCACCCGCCAGCCAGCAGCCCCAGCAGCAGCGCCGAAGACAAACATCCTCCGCGAAAAACGGACCTCAGCCGCCCATCCCTGCGCATCTTCCACTCCTTGGTGAGGCCCACGCGACTCTACAGCCGCGGAACGACTGCCGGAGGAGCCAAGCCTTACTGGCCTTGCGCGCTACTCTCCGCCTGTTTCTTTTCCTTATACTTCTCATAGCCCAGAGAAGCACCTTTTTCGGCATAGTATAGTGGATTGGTGACGTTGGTGGCGAAATTAAACGCATTCCATGCCGTTTTAGCCGTTTGCCCCGCTTTACTCTGCGAAATCTCTTCGTACTCCGCCTTCGCTCCGTCCGCGCACCCGCCCATCAGACAGCCGCCCGCGGAAAGCAGAAACAACCCGGAAAAAAAACGCATAGCCCCCCCCTTCCCGACCGGATGCCACCGGCCTACTCCCCATCCGTCTGCGCAGCGAGATCGCTCCCCTTCGCCCGGGAAGCCGCATCGGCCGCCGAATCCGCCGCACCGCTCTCCGGCACCGTGTCTTCGGCCGGAACGACCTCAGCCGGTATGGCTACCGGCATGGGGACATCCTCGAAGACCAGATGCTCATCCGCCACGCCGACCACAACCTTATGCCCGGACGAAAACCGGTGGCGCAGGATTTCCTCGGCAATCGGGTCCTCGACGAACTGACCGATCGCCCGCCGCAGCGGCCGCGCGCCGAAGTCCTGATTATATCCCTTCTCAATCAGGAAATTCTTCGCCTCCAGCGTGACTTCGAGGTCCATCTCCAAATCCTTCAGGCGCTTGCGCACTCCCGAGATTTCAATGTCCACGATTCGCTCAAGATCTTCCTTCTCGAGGTAACGGAAGATCACCACTTCATCCAGACGGTTGATGAACTCGGGGCGGAAGTAGCTCTCCACCGCCTCCGAAAGCGATTTCTTCAGCCGGTCATGCACCGACTCGGCATCGCGCTTGCTGAAGCCGAGGCTGCCCTGATTTTTGATCAGGTCCGCGCCGACGTTGCTGGTCATGATCAGAACGGTATTGCGGAAGTCCACCTTCCGGCCGTAGCTGTCGGTGAGCTGCCCCTCCTCCATGATCTGCAGCAGGATGTTGAAGATGTCCGCGTGCGCCTTCTCAAGCTCGTCGATCAGCACCACCGCATACGGCCGGCGGCGGATCTTTTCGGTGAGCTGTCCGCCCTCTTCAAAACCGACATACCCGGGCGGCGCGCCGACCAGGCGGCTGACCGCGTGCTTCTCCATATATTCGGACATGTCGATCTGGACGAGCGCGTCTTCCTCACCGAACATAAAGGTCGCCAGCGCCTTGGCAAGGAGCGTCTTACCCACACCTGTGGGGCCCAAAAACATGAACGACCCCATCGGCCGGCGGGGGTCTTTCATCCCTGCCCGGCTGCGGCGCAGACAGCGCGAAATCGCGGAGATTGCATCGTGCTGGCTGATGACCCGCTTGTGCAGCTCCTCCTCCATCTGCAAGAGACGCTCGGTCTCCTTCTCTTCCAGACGCGAAAGCGGCACGCCGGTCATCGAGCTGACCACCTGGGCCACCACCTCCTCGTCCACCACGCCCTGCGTCTCGCGGGAGCGGTCGCGCCACTCCTCCTGAATTTCCTTCTTCTTGTCCTTGAGTTTATCCGCACGGTCACGCAAATCCGCAGCCTTCTCAAATTCCTGAGCGGCCACCGCCTCGTTCTTCTCACGTTCGAGGTTCGCGACTTCCTTTTCAATTTCGGTGAGGTCCGGGGGCCGCGTCATGCTCTCCAACCGCACGCGCGAACCGGACTCGTCAATCACGTCAATGGCCTTATCCGGCAGGAAACGCCCGCTGATGTAACGTTCGCTCAGCTTCACCGCCTCGCTGATCGCGCCGTCGGTAATGCGCACGCGGTGGTGCGCCTCGTAACGGTCGCGCAAACCCTTGAGAATCTGAATCGCCTCGTCGCTGCTGGGCGGGTTGACCATGATGGTCTGGAAGCGCCGCGCCAGAGCGGAATCCTTCTCGATGTACTTGCGGTATTCATCCAGCGTCGTCGCGCCCACGCACTGCACCTCGCCGCGCGCCATCGCCGGCTTCAGAACATTCGAGGCGTCGATCGACCCCTCCGCCCCGCCCGCGCCGACAAGGGTGTGCAGCTCGTCTATGAAGAGGATCACATTCTTCGCCCGCCGGACCTCCGTCATCACCGCCTTGATGCGCTCCTCGAACTGGCCGCGGTATTTCGTCCCCGCCACCATCATCGCCAGATCCAGCACGACGATACGTTTCTCCATCAATAATTCCGGAACCGTCCCGGCCACGATATCCTGCGCGAGACCCTCCACGATCGCGGTCTTGCCCACCCCCGCTTCGCCCAGCAGAACCGGATTGTTCTTCGTGCGCCGCGAGAGAATCTGCAGCACGCGGGTAATTTCCTTCTCGCGGCCGATCACCGGATCAAGCTTGCCTTCGCGCGCCAGCACCGTCAGGTCGCGGCCGAAGGAATCAAGCGCCGGAGTCGGGCTTTCGCCGGCTGGCTGCGCGGCCTGTTGTTGCTGTTGTTGCTGCTGCTGCGGCGCGCCCTGTCCGGACTCTGGCCGGGGCTGGGACTCCTGCATCGGCTCGGCGCCCAGAAGCTCCATCACCTCGGCGCGGACGTCCTCCAGCCGCACGTCGAGATTGAGCAGCACCTGCGCGGCCATGCCTTCGCTTTCGCGCAACAGGCCCAGCAGCAGATGTTCGGTGCCGATGTAGTTGTGATCGAGGTTGCGCGCCTCCTCCATCGCCAATTCCAGAACCTTCTTGGCCTTGGGGGTAAAGGGCAGCGAACTGCTGGCGCTCTTGGTTTCGCCCGACGAGGTGACATACTTTTCGACCTCAAGGCGCACCTTCTCAAGATCGACATTGAGAATTTCGAGTACGTTCGCGGCGACGCCGGAACCTTCCTTCACCAGCCCCAGCAGGATATGCTCGGTGCCGATGAATTCGTGACCCAGCCGCTCGGCTTCCTGCCGGGCGAGGTTGATGACCTTGCGGGCGCGGTCGGTGAACTTTTCAAACATGGATTGGCCTCTGCCTGCACGGGGAGCAAACGCCGATCAAATGGCGCGGCCTCCCCAGTCGGATGTCTCAAAATAACACTGGTACAAATGATAGAAATCTTATCGCTATTTTTATTCTATTGCAAGGGGTTTTACTTCTACCGCCGTCTGCCTATAATACGAACCGTCACCCGCGCAATGCGGGAACTTTTCGGAACCCTGACCCTGAAAGGAGGTGCGCATGATGCCAATGGATCCCCAAGCAGGGCCGGTAGAGACCGGACTCGGCGCACGCTCCGTTCCGTATGCTTCGGTTCGCGCCCGCTCCCGCTCCGTATCGGCCATTTCGTAGTTATCCTCGGTTATCCGGCAGGGCGTTTTCGCAGTGCTGCTTCCGCCCGGAGCCAGCCCGGTGTTGCTGTTTCATCCCGCTGACCTCCGTCCGGGTCTGTATCGTAATTTGACCCGTCGCCCGGGGATTGCCCGTAACAGACACACATTGTCGAATATTCTGCTCGCAACCGGACGGCAATGCCCGTTCTTTGCGAAACCCAAGGAAACACCATCATGCAATCCCAGGAAATCTCCATCCGGACCGGCTCCATCCCCGAAGCGTTGCGCGTTGCAACGCCGCTGGTGATCGCCGCCTCGGGCACAGCGGTCAAACTCTTTGTCGACCGGATCATGGTCTCGAACTACAGCGGTTCGGCTACGGCCGCCTCCCTGACCGCCGGCATTTTTTTCTTCATGCTTGTATGCTTCTGGCTTGGGGCGGCCGGCTATGCCGCTTCGTTTGTTGCGCAATACATCGGCGCCGACCGGAAAGAACGGGTGGGCGTGGCGGTTTGGCAGGGGGTATGGCTGGGGCTGCTGGGCGGTGCGCTGGTGGCGACGGGATATTTCTGGGCGCAGCCGCTGTTTGACTGGCTGGACCACGACCCCGCTCAGAAGGTCGATGAGGTGACGTACTTCCGCCTCCTCTGCCCCGGAGCGGTGCTGTTCATCATCTGTCAGGGGCTGCTGGGGTTCTGGAACGGCCGGGGCAAGACTTGGGCGGTGACGGGCTTCGAGATCTTCGGCAACGTAGTCAATCTGGCGGCGAACTATGCGCTCATTTTCGGCAGTGAGGGCTTGGCGCAGATTGGCATTCCCGGATTTTCCGCCGTTGCCCCCGGCGACGCCGGTCCGGCGGGGGAGCATCTGGCCGAACTCGGCGCAACCGGCGGCGCGGCGCTGCAGGAGGCGGCGGGCTTCTTCTTCGCGCCGCTCGGAATCGCCGGCTCGGCGTGGGGAACAAATCTTGCCGGTTTATGCGAACTGGCGCTGATTCTGGCCGTAATCCTCCGCCGCCGCAACCGGGAGGCTTACGGCACCTGGCCGGAGAAAAAGTTTGATTTCGCGCTTTTCAAACGGCTGCTGGTATTTGGTGTCCCCAACGGGGTGCAGTTTCTTCTGGACATCGCCGCTTTCAATATCTTTGTGCAATTACAGAGCAGCTTCGGCGCGGTGACGGGGATGGCCAGTTCCATCGCGTTCGGCATCAATAGCGTCGCCTTCATTCCGATGTGCGGGCTGGGAATGACCGCCAGCATTTTTGTGGGGCAGGCAGTGGGAGCACGAAAGATCCCCCTTGCCAAAAAAGCGGTACGCAGTTGCCTGATTCTGGTCCTGGCCTATATGAGCATCATGGGTGCGCTCTTCCTTTTCTGGCCGGGGCTCTTCCTCAATCTTTTTCCGCTGCATAACACCGTCGAGGTTGCGCTGGTACATGAGGAAACCATCGCTATGCTGCGCTATATCGCCGCGTTCCTGCTCTTTGACGGGCTCTTCATCCTCTACAGCGGCGCAATCAAGGGCGCGGGCGACACAAAGTTCTGCATGTGGGTGGGCGTATCCATGGCCTGGCTGCTTTTTGCGGTTCCCTGTTTCCTTGCGATACATTGGTTCCATGCTTCGATCTGGACACTGTGGGCGATTCTGGTAGCATACGTCATGGTCGCCGGACTGGTCTTTTATGGCCGTTACCGGCGCGGAAAATGGCAGAAGATGCGCGTCATCGAAGAATAACGCCGCCAAGGAGGTCTGGATGCGTAGGGTTGCCGGCTGGATTCCTGGGTTCTGCTACCTTGCGGGCGCGCTCTGCCTGCTGACCGGGCTTTGGCTCGGACGAGCCGGAGTAAAAAGCGAGCTGGTCATCGTCGCCGATGTCTCCGACAGTCTGTCCGCCGCCGCCCCCGTCAACACGGCGGCATACGAACGCGCCCTGCGGCCAGACCGGCTCCTGCGCCTCGCGGTCGCCGGCACGACCCGGCTGCTGTATGACAGCTCCGCGCGCGCCGTGTCACCGGCCACGCCCGTCGGAGGTTCGGACACGCATGCCCTCCACCCGGAAGGCACTGATCTGGCGCAAGCGATCGATACCGCCGCCGCCCTGCCCTCGTCCGGACTGGTCCGCCGCCGGGTATTGCTGCTGACCGACGGCCGGGAAACTACCGGCGATGCGGCGGCAGCGGCTTTGCGGCATGCCGCCCGGATGCGGGTGGATGTCATCCCGACCGGAGCTGTCCCGGTTCCGGATGCGCGGGTGGAGTGGTTCTCTCTGCCGCTGCAGGCGCACACCGGCCAAACCGTTGTCGCCACCGCATTCTTGAGTTCCGCCACCGCCGCCACCGTTCGCGTCGAGCTGCGCGACCCGTCCGGCACCCTCCTGCAGAGCCGCGACCTCGCCCTCTCTCCCGCCGGAGTCCGGGCGGAATTCCCTCTTCTCCTGCGCGAACCGGGGCTGCGGGAATACACCCTGCAGACACAACTGGCCGGAGACAAAATCCCCCAGAACGACCGCGCCCGGTCGGCGGTTCTGGTCGAAGGCGGAAATGCCCTGCTCTGGTTCGGCCGCACTCCGCCGCCAGACAACCTGTTGCCGGAAGGCGCCGCCCTGCGTTTTCTGCCCCCCGAGCAGCTCACCGCCGCAATGTTAATGCCAGCCGGTCATTCCCCGGCCGGCAACCCCGTCCCCATGCAACCGCCGGCCCTACCGGCTCAGGCCCACGCTCCCGACCTCGTGGCGGGGATAATCCTCGACAATCTGAGCGCACAGGATCTCTCCGGCCGGGAGGCTTTGCTGACGGATTATCTGCACCGCGGAGGCGGGATACTGATTCTGGGGGGCGATAACAGTCTGGCTCCGGGCGGTTGGGCCGGCACGGCGTTGGCGGAGCTGCTCCCGGTCGAGGTTCTCCCGCAGGAACGGCTGCAAATCATGTTCGCACTGGACGTCTCGGGCAGTATGGGCGAACAGAACAAACTTGCGCAGGCTCAGGGCGCACTGCAGGCGGCGGTCACCGGTCTCGCGGCAGCGGACGAGGCCGGACTGATCCTCTTTTCCCACGAGGCGCGGGAGTCGCTGCCGCTGCGACCGGTGCGTGAGGAGGACTGGGCGGCGGCACTGCGCAACAACGGCGCGGGCGGAGGAACCAGCCTCTTTCAAGGGGTGGAGGCCGCATTGCAGGCCTTGTCGCAACGTCCTGCCCAAACGGGTCTGCGCACCGCCCGCAACCGCCGGCACATCCTGCTTCTCACCGATGGCGACACGCTGGAGAAGGGTCCCGAACGCCAGCAGGCTGCCGACCGTATCCGAACGCGTTTGCAGACGGCTGGCGTCGGTTTGTGGGTAATCGCCGTCAGCGAAGAAGCCGACCGGACCTTCCTGCAAGAGCTGACCAGCGGGATCGGCGCCACGACCATCGCTACCGGGCGGCTGGCGGAATTGCCGGAATTTCTGCGGCAAAATCTCGCCGCCGCGCGCGGCGGCTACCGGCGGGGTCCGCTCCCGGTACGCACCGCCAACGATTGGCTCGCGCAGCAAACGACCGCTTTCGGCCCCCTGCGCGACCGGCCGGGGGATGCGCTTCTGCTGCAGGCACGTGACGGCACGGCACTGGCGGCACAGGGTCGGGAAGGGTTAGGGAGGGTGATTCTCCTCGGCGGCTCGCCCCTCACCGATTGGCGAGCTGAAGCCGCGCGCGCCTTTCTGAGCAGTTGCCTCAACGAGCTCCTCTCCGGCCAAGCGCTCTCGGGCCGGCTGCACGCATACCGGAACGCGGCCACGATTCGGATTCACTGGCAGCCGGAACACCTCGCGGGCGGACCGTACTCCGTCCTCCTGCAATCCGCCGGCAGCGAGACCGCCGGCACAAACGGCACAGGCACCCCATTGCGCGCGCAAACCGGCGGAAGCTGGACGGCAACCCTTCCCGCCCCACCCGCCGACACCTGCCTTATCAGCATCCTGCAAACCGGAGCGGAACAGCTTATGGCGCGCGGCGCCCTCTCTTCGGAGAACCGATCGGAATACCTGCAATTCGGGGCCGATGGGCAGGCTCTCTCCGCGCTGGCACTGGCCGGCGGCGGTAACATGGCATTCTCCCCCGAACAACTCGCCGGCTGGGACGCGGTCCCTCTCTCCGGAGCCGGCGGCGGGCTGCCCGTACTGCCAGCCCTGACGGCGCTCCTGTTTCTGGCTCTGGGCCTCTGCGTCAAAGGCTGGCTAAATTAGCCCTATCCTTCGCAGCACAAAATAAGAACTATTCCGCCACAACGCAACGCCGCCCGGACGGACACACGCAAGCCCCCTCCAAGCCCCTCTCCCACGCAGCATTTGGCTGAGGAATGCCAAAAATGCACTCAAAGTTGATTCCGGCGCGCCGGGCTTCCTCCGACAGGCCACAAACGCCGACCGCTCCCGAACAACAAACCGCAACCATATTAAAATCAAGATGTTAGGGTAGAATCGCCGTTTGTATTTTATGGTTTCTGTTGAAACATGCGCCGGATACCGCGCCGGATTTTGTCCGGCCCGACCGGGGAAGAAGGCGAAAAATGATAAAAAATGGATTTTACGGTTAACTTCCGGAAATTGCCGCCGATAAGAAGGAGTCTGCCCGATGCCGGCTCATGGTTGCGGCGGGGCGGACAAACGACGTAAGATTTTTCCCGGCTTTCGCTGCGCCCGTTGTTCTGTCAGGATTCGCAACCACGAAAGGAGGGCAGATCACGGCGGCCGGCAGGGCCATCTCAGGAGTTTCGGCGACCGGAAAAGGGTTGGTTGCCGCGGATGGCGGGCGGAATCGCGCAGCAAAACGGTTAAAAAAAACTTGAGCCTGACAAGCGTAAGCAGGCACGGACGTCCCGGCCGTTTTAAAACGGGCACCCCCTGGTAAGGATACCGGGGGATTACAAGCAGTAAATCACGGAGGATTTACCATGGCTATGTACGTAACGAACAACACCGCTGCAATGAACACATCCCGTTGGTTGGGCATCAACACCTCCAACATGGAAAGCAGCCTGGCGAAGCTGTCCAGCGGCTACAAGATCAACACGGCATCCGACGATCCGGCCGGTCTGGTGATCTCGGAAAAGTTGCGCGCCCAGCTCGACGGTCTGTCCCAGGCGGTGAGCAACAACCAGGAAGCGTCGAACGTCGTGGGCATCGCCGAAGGCGCGATGAGCGAGATGAACGACATCCTGAAGAAGATGGAAGAGCTGGCGACCCACGCCGCCAACAGCGGCATCACCAGCGCCGACCAGGTGGTGGCGGACCAGGCGGAAATGGATTCGGCCGTTCAGACCATCGACCGCATCGCCAACACCACCAAGTACAGCGACACCTATCTGCTCAACGGCACGCAAGAAATCAAGTACAGCGCCAACACGGTGGTTGACAGCTCGGTGGACAACTCCCTGCTCGACACCAAATCCACCAACCTCTATCAGGTTGCGAACACCGGCACCACGGTGAACATTTCCTACACCGGCACCACCGACGGCACCACGGCCTCTGCAACCTCTTCGGCGAAGAAGGCGTACTTTGAGGCCACAACTGCGGTTTCCGGCGCGGACATGGACGGCACCACGATCACGGCCGACATGGGCATGACGATCACCGGCAGCCTCAGCAGCAAGACCTATTCGTTCGGTTCCGGCCAGACCCTCGGCGCGGTTGCCGAAACCATCGACGCTGACTCCGCAACAACCGGTGTCTCGGCTCAGTTGGTCTTCGACTCCACCGTAACCGGCGTCGGACAGACCGGCGTCGCGGCCACCACGACCAACGAAACCCACACCACGGGTACTGCGGTCGGCTACGGCATGACCAAGGACTTTGCCGCTAAGTCCGCCATTGAAGCCGATGTTACGGCTGCTGCGACCGGCGTTGTCGTCGGCAAGAATACGGACGCGGACGGGGCCGTGTACCTGAAGATGACCTCCGCCACCGAATTCGACATCTACAAAGACGCGGACATGACGATGAAGGTTGGTTCCGGTGTCAACGGCAACGCCATTACCGCTGCCAACAGCTCCGGCCTCGGCTTCACCGCCACCATCACCAACGCCGTATCCAGCGATGTGGTACGCCTGCAGCTTGGCGCCGCAAATGAAGTGACCACGGCAAACGGCGGCTTCACGGCCACCACCACCACCGGCAGCGCACAGGCCGCAAGCGTGTTGAGCGGCGTTCGTCTGGGCGAAAACACCGACGCCTCCGGCAAGATCTACATGAAGGTCGAGACCGACGGTGCCGGCAATGCCACGGTCAGCCTCTACAACGACAGCAGCATGAGCGATGAATCTCTGATGTCGCAGGGAACGGAAGCATACGCCAACGGTGCCGCAACCAGCGTCTCCACCTACGCGCAGGTCAGCGACGGCGGCAACAGCACCACCGGCCTGTACGCCACCATCAACCTTGATGACGACCTGGTTTCCGCCTCGGCCACGACCTACTACAGCACCATCTCCGCCGATGATCTGGGCATCCGCCTGAGCTCGACGTCATACGGCGAAGATGCCTCGATCAGTGTTGAAATGACCTCGGGCGCGCTCTTCAGCACCAACAGCGGCACCCTGATCGACAAGAGCAACTCCGCAAGCACCACCGGTCAGAATGCCACGGTCACGGTCAACGGCCAAGAGAAGACGGTCGATTCCAACTTCAAGGTCACGGTTGCCTCGACCGACATCAACGCCGACCTCGTCTTCGACGATGGCGAACTGGGCATGACCACGGTTGCCGTTCAGGGTTACACCGAAGGCGCTCTGGCCTCCCGCGCCGGGCAGATGGCTTCGACCAGCAACAACTTCGCCACCCAGACGATCAATGCGACCTCCGAAAAGGTGGAGGACATCTCCGGCGGCGTCCAGCTCCAGACTGGCGAAGGCACGAACTACTACGAAAGCTCCATCATCAGCATCGAGTCGATGACCGCCGACAACCTCGGCCGCACCACCTTCACCGACGACTTCAACGGCGATGGCATCAAGGAGGAGAAGACCCTCTCCCTGAGCGATCTGCAGAGCGGCGGCTATGCCGACCTCTCAACCGACACGGACAAGGCAATGGACATCATCAAGGCTGCAATCGATGACGTGTCCATGTCCCGCGCCCGCCTCGGTGCCGTGCAGTCGAACATGTTGGAGACGAACATCAACTCGTTGAACGTCGCGATCGAGAACATCACCTCGACCGAATCCGCGATCCGCGACACCGACATGTCGACCGAGTCGACGAACTACACCAAGAACCAGATCTTGGTTCAGGCTGCGACCTCGATGTTGGCCCAGGCCAACACCCTGCCGCAGCAGGCTCTGTCCCTCCTGCAGGGATAAGCCGCGCTACCGCGCAAAACGCAACATCAAGCTCTTCCCGGCTCGCCGGGAAGAGCTTTTTCTTTGCCCCCCTCGCCTTAGCGCGTATAATCAGCCGGGCCTCGCGCCCGCGTCCACTGGCATTTTTCCTCTGACGCACCGCCAGCGGAAGCTTCCCCGGCACCTTGCAAGCCGACGGGCAACGCGGAGCGGAGACAGATCCGATTCCTTCTCCTTATTCCAGCAAGGAATTTTTGGAATGCGCCGTCTGCTGCATTACTACCGGTTGCGCCTCACCCGCGTCCTGACGCGGCTGGCGCGCGCAAATCTCTCTGCTCACAGCATCGCGTTGGGCGTGTCGGCGGGGATTTTTCTGGGGTGCTCGCCGTTGTTGGGGTTGCATATGGTCGGTGCGGTTTTTTTGGCGACCCTTCTGCGCGCCAGCCGGATTGCGGCAATGCTGTTTGTCTGGGTCAGCAACCCGGCGACCTTTTTGCCGCTGTATGGATTTAATTATTGGCTGGGGCACAAAATCACCGGCCATGAGCCGGGGCTGACGGATTATGAACAGGTGCTGCACCGCGTGGAGCGGATCATGCGGGAGAGCGGTTTCCTTTCCGGGCTGCGGGACGCCGGCCGGGAATTGGGCAGCCTCGGTCCGGAGGCGCTGGAAAATTTCCTTATCGGCTGCACGGCTGCCGGTCTCTTGGGCGGGGCGCTGGCATACCTGCCCGCGCGCTGCCTGATCGAGAATCTCCGCACGCGTCGTCTGCGCCAACGAACCTTACGAACGCGGCAATCTTAGAAAGAACGAAAGATGAACGGAAGCAATACGACACACGACGGACGACGTCCCAGACTGGTTCTGACGATGGGGGACCCGTTGGGAGCGGGACCGGAGATTCTTTGCAAGGCGCTGGCGGATCGGCGGGTCCGCAGTCTGGCGCAATATCTGATTCTGGGCGAAGAGCATTATCTGCGCCGCGCGCTCGCGGTGACCGGGGCGGCATTTGATTGGGAACCGCGCTGCAAGGCCGTCTTTGCCGACCGGCCGGGTCTGTTGCAACCGACGGGGTGGCTGGGGGAAGAGGGTGTATGGCGCGGGGGCTATCCGTCGCCCGGCGCATGGACCGCCGAAAGCGGCCGGCAGAGCCTGCATTATGTCCGGCAGGGCGCGCGCCTCTGTCTGGACAGGACATCGGATGCACTGGTGACGAATGCCATCTGCAAGGCGGCATGGCAGGCAGCGGGCGGACGCTGGCCGGGACATACCGAATTGCTGGCAGAGCTGACCGGATGCCATGACGAAGTGATGATGCTGGCAGGGGGGGGCTTGCGCGTGGCGCTGGCGACCATTCACGAACCGCTGGCCAAGGTGCCGCAACTCATCACGCCGGAGCGGCTCCTGAAGGTGACGCGCATCCTGAACCGCGACCTGCGGGGACGCTTCGGGATGAACGAGCCGGTGATTGCCGTACTCGGACTGAACCCGCATGCCGGAGAGGAGGGCCACATCGGTGACGAAGAGATCCGCGTTATCGCCCCGGCGGTCCGGACGCTGCAGGCGGAGGGAATCCGGGCGGTCGGACCGTTGCCGGCCGACACCGCATTTCATCGGATGTTGCGCGGGGAATTCGCGGCGATTTTGGCGATGTATCACGATCAGGGACTGGCCGCGCTCAAGACCGTCGCCTTTGACAGCGGGGTGAACATCACACTGGGTCTGCCTCTGGTGCGGACCTCGGTCGATCACGGCACGGCTTTCGACCGGGCCGGAACCGGTCAGGCGAATGCGGATTCGCTTATCGCCGCCATCGAATGCGCCTGCGCGATGTGCCGCTGAACCGCCGGAATCACCGGCCGCCGCCGAGTGCGCACCGGCGCGCCCAGATCTCCCGGTACGCCGCCTCCAGATGACGGGTAAACCGGACGGCATCCAGCAAGGGCGACTGCAGCATCCGCGTTCGCAACCCCGCCCGCAACTCCGCCAGTTCGCCCACGTTCCCGGCCAAATCGGTGGCGACCCTGACAAATCCCTCCGGCGTAAGGGCTATCATCCGCTCCAACCCCACCGCCTGCAACAGACTCGCGCCGACCCGCGCGCAGTGGGACTCGCCGGCCAGCGTTATGACTGGCACCCCCATCCACAACGCCTCGCAGGTGGTTGTCGTGCCGTTGTAGGGAACGGTGTCGAGGGCGATATCGATCTCATGATACGTCGCCAGATGGCTCTTGACCTCCGCCCGGAAGGCATACAAACATAAACGCTCCGGCGCGATTCCCTCTGCCGCAAAAAGCCCCTCGCAAAACCGGCATGTCGATGGATCGGAAAAAGCGCGATTCTTCAGGAGCAGACGTGACTCCGGAAGTGCACGCAGCACCGCCGCCCAGAGGCGCACGCTGGCTGCGGAGACCTTCGGCAGATTATTCAACGAACCAAAGGTCAACGGCTTTCCGGCCGCGCAGGCAAGCGGCTCAACCGCCGGCGCAGACACGGGCGGCTGGAAACAGAGAAAGGGAACCGGCAAGCGCACAAGCTCTTCGGAATACCATTCCTCGCCCCCTCCCGGCGGGTCGGCGATCGCATCGCTAAACCGGTAATCCATCGCCGGAACTCCGGTCGTATCGGGATAGCCGAGGTAGGTTGCCTGCACCGGCGCGGCGCGACGCGCGAACAGCGGCAGGCGCTTCCCGGTATGTCCGGCCAAGTCCACCAAAATGTCAATGTCGTCGGCGCGGATCTGCGTTGCCGCCTCTTCATCGTTGAGCGTGGCGATATCCCGCCAGACATCGGCAAAGGCACGCAGTTGCAGGGTAACCGGATCGGGAGCACGATAGTCGAAGTAGCAAAAGACCTCTACCGAAGCGCGGTCATGCGCCTGGAGAATCGGCGCAATGAAGGAGGCGACGCTGTGCCGGCGAAAATCAGGCGAGACGTACCCGATGCGCAAACGTCGCTGTTCGTGCATTGTGCGGTTGAAGGGGCATTCAGCGGACCGTGCGGGCAGATGCCGGCGCGCCCACTGGCGATGCTCTTGAGCGGCGGACTCCGGGGTATAATCCGGCAGGTAATGTAGATGCAGCAAGTATGCGGAATGTTTTTCTATGGTAAATTGAGGGTCTTTGACAAGCTGGCGATAAATGTCAGCCGCTTGCTCAAGCCGGCCATGCATCGCATAGAGTGCCGCCAGCATGCTGAGGCGCAGAGCGGACGGCTGCAGACCATTGAACACGTCTTCCGCGACCTGCAATTTCCCCGTATACAACAGATTCTGTAAGGCGTCCGCGTACCCCGGCTTGATTCGTAAAGCCGTCTGCACATGGGGAATGGCGGCGTCGAATTCGCCGCTTTCAATCAAGGCACTCGCGATGTCGTTGTGAATCAGCGCACTTTCGGGCAACCGCGCAAGCGCCTGCCGCAGATAGACAAGCGCCTGCTCCATGCGGCCCAAGCGCATCAACATTAAGCCGCAATTGCGCATGGTATACGCATCGCCCGGACGAAGCGCGAGCGACCGCAAAAATGCCGCAATCGCCTCGGTGGTATGATAGCGGGCGGCTTCAATCATGCCAAGATTGTTCAACGCCAGCGCATCGTCCGGTGCCAGCGCCAGCGCCTGGGAAATCGCCCTGAAGGCTTCGTCATGGTCCCGGCAGAGATAAAGATCGGCGGCGAATTCATTCCAAAGCGGCGCGGAGTCCTGCTCGCGGGTAAGCCCCTGCCGGGCGACGGCGACAGCCTCGGCCACGCGCCCCAACCGCCGCAAAGCGTTGGCATGCATCAGATCGTCGGATACACCGCAAGCGGCCGCTTTTTCGTGACAAATCAGTGCCTGCTGCGGCTGTCCGCCCTGCAGCGCCATTTCCCCCAGACCGCACCATGCGCGACCGCATTCCGGCGCGGCATCCAGAATCCGCCGGTAGGCGCGCTCCGCCTCCTGCCACCGACTGGCCTTGCGCAAAGCTTCCGCCTGCTCCAGCCATTCCCGCACCGTTTCCGCCGCAACCGAAGGAGCGCTCATTCTCCGCTCCCGCTTGCGGCGTTTCTGGTTGGACATACGTTCTTGTCCTTCTGGATAAGTGGCGCGCCACTACCGGTCCGCGCGGCGATTAGCGCAGGAACCGACGCTCGAATTCATGAGGAAGCGCCGACGGATTCAGAAAGGCCGGCTGCGCGGCCATCGCGGAAAGGATCGCTTCGCGCTGCTGCTGCCGCAGGCCGGAATCCTCCGCCAGCCGCACCGCATAATCAACATAGGCCTCCGGGCCGCTGACGATGCCGTCCGTCAGTCCCACCTCACGCATCATGTCCGCATCCCGCCGGCTCAATGTGGACTCTCCTTCGTATACCACGGAAGGAATTCCAAGCCGCAAGGCCTGAGCCAGCCAAAACGGGTCCCCGCGCGGCGTACTATCAAGAAAGACATCCGCTACCTGCAACAGCGAGAGGATCCGCTCTTCAAAATCCAGAATCGGGGCAAGAATAATGCGATTTTTGCTGACCCCATGCCGGGCCAGCGTCCGGTACAGTATGTCAAGAAAGGCTTTTTTTGCGCAGGCCAAATTCGCTGTCTCGTCGAACACATGCAGAGCCAATGTTGCCGCCGGGGCCTGTGCGAGAATGCGCCCCCATATTTCAAGCATCAAAGGGGGAATGCGCCGGAAGTACGTCAAGCTCACGAAGACGGCTTCCTTCGGCCTTGCGCGCGTCACAATCTTTTCAAGCCGCTTATTCTCAGACGCAACGGCAAAACACAACCCGGAACCGGGATGAGTGATGCATTTATCACTTGCGGCAGCTTCCCGAACCCCAGTAATCACTCCGTTCAACTGGCTCAGTCCCGGGTCGCCCACGCCGCAGCCGAAGACCACCTGTTTGCGGGCCGGACGACATGACATCAGCGCTATATGCCAGCCCTTTTCCAGCAGACTCGGTCCGTGCAAAAGCACATCCAGATTGTCTTCGCGCAAGATCCGTACCTGTTCGGCAAATTCCGCCGGCAGATAGCGACAGACCTTCGCGAACGGATAAAACGACTCGTACGGGTCCTGCTTGAACTTCTCGGGAAATGAGAAGGAAGGGGTGTAAATAAAGACCTCCACCTTCCGCCGGTTGAACGCGGATAAAAGCGCCCTCGCCATTGGCATCTCAATACTGAAACAGGCGGCAGGAACGTCAGAGCAATTATCGGAGCTATTGGGGTAAATATTATCCAGCAATACGCCCAATCGCACGGGAGCCGCAGAACCAGCGCGTGCGCCGGGTTCTACCGGCACGCCCAAAAACTGCCGGGTTACGTCTTCAAAATTACGATAACAATCCGCCGGAAAGGAGTCCCGAAGCAAAAGGGGCGACAAATCTGCGCGCTCGAGGAAAAGCTGCACCCGCGCCCGCCACCCCTCCGACAACACGCCCGCAGATATGCGCGCCTGAAGATCGGATATTAATTTGCAAAAAAACGCTCCATACTCCTCAATGTCTTCCTGCACAAGAAAAACCGGCTGGGGCAGAATCAAAACACGCCACCAGTCGTCGAGCAACCACTCCGGGACATCATCCAGAACCAGATGTTCCGCTAATTGCTGCGGCGGCAGATAGAGCATGGCCGCCAGATAACAGTGGGGAGCCGCAACAATGCCGGTGCGCAACGAGGACCGCAGCGACGCCGCAAACGTCTCTTCCCATTCTGTCAGCGCAACTGTTTTCAGGCCCAAATGGATAATTTTCCAGAAGTCCTCGCGCAACTCCCGCGTGTAAGCCTCAATCACCCGCTCCAGAGGAGACGAAAGCAGCGTTTGCGCTATCTTCAATCGCATGAGCCGTTTTTCAAAGAGGGAAATTTCTTCATACCCTGAAAGAATGGCTTGCGCAAGGACTTCCTGCTCCGGGTGCCGGATCAGAAAACGTTCATAACTCGCCACCACGCTTTTCATCAGCAACAGCGCGTCCTTTATAGGCAGAACGCGATGCGGCGCCCACTGATACTGCCCCAATTGCCAGGTGACGTCATAATGGTCGGGAGCTTTTTCCTGCGCGGACTGCAGCAGCGTCATGCCTTCCGCGGTACGATTCTGCCTCATCAGGACCTGCGTCAACGCGCAGGCGATATCGGGAGCATCGGGATACTCTCGCCATATGACCTGTAACAATTGTTCCGCTTCGTCATACCGGCGGGCTTTCATCAATGTTTGCGCACGCTGCAATTCGGTACGTCCCGCCTCGGGCAGCTCGGTGCCGGTTAAATACGGTTCCGGCCCGGCAGCTTCCGGATCAGGCGCTGCCGGCGAGACCGGCGGATACCACGCCGGACGCACCGCATATGTCTCGGGCAGACAGACCCGCGCCATGCCCCAGTCCGGCGCGTTGCAGATCAGCGATCGCTGTTCCCGTTGCATGATAATCAACAAAACGCCCAAGGCGTTGTTGTCGATGCGAGGAACCCGCTGCTTTTCCAATCGCTTCCAGAGGTCGCCGATCTTTTCCTTTTCCACGACGCTCTCGCCCCAGTGATGCTCTGCGTGATACACGCACATTGGCTGCGGCAGCACCTTTTCCGGCGCTCCGCCGTAGTGTGCGTTGGCGTTCAGCAGCGAATCCAAATGCCAGGAAAAGAGATCGTATTCCGGGTATCCCCGGACGGCCTGCCAGTTTTCGCGCGCCATCAACTGGAAGTCACCGCAGGCGTTGAAGTGCAGCAGATGGTCCTTGCTCTTGGTCATGGGTTGCGTCACATGCGTCGCGCAATACTCCAGTTGAAGATCCAGCGCGGCTTCAGGCACCTCATTCTTGACGTCCAGACGGTCCACCCGGTACAGCACGTTCGGGGCCAGTTGCCCCGACGCCAGAAATGCAAACAGCTCATTCGAAAATAAGATATCCATGCAGGTGCAGACAATGTACCGCCCCCGTGCGCGCCGGATGCCGACATTTTTACCGATCATCTGGTAAAGGTTCATGCCCTTGCAATACTTCATCTGCATGTGAAGGGCATGGGGAACTTCAATCACGCGCACGCAGCAATAAGGATGCCCTTGAGGCCAGTCTATGGCAGTGGTCAGGCGCGGACGATCTTCCGGAGGGTTCCACTCAACGATAATCAGCTCGGTACGGAGCTTGAACTTTTCCGCCTGCGCAAGAATGCCGAGAAAGCACCGGCGCATCCGGGCCAGCGCATCTCCGCCGTGATCGTCGTTGCGCGTGGTTAAAACCACACTCAGCACCGGCTCCGCTTCTCCTCCGCAACCAGCGGCTCTCATGGATTGCTCCGCAATCATTGCGCTGCTCCGGCAGTCAGGTGATCCGGGCGCTCCAAACAGGCAAGCTGGGGAGCCGTTATCACCAAGGAGCAATCCCGATGCCCCCATTGCGGACAACGGGGCATGATCCGGTTCGCCATGCGCAGTCCCTCATCTTCCTCGCCCCAGCAAGGACGCCACTGGGCGTGGAATTTGGTCGACTCAGGATGATCGCGGTGATACACCGGCGGAAGAATGTTGATCGGCATGCCTGCATACGCGGCTTTTGTAACAAGCTCCGAATCAAGATGGCGCACATGCCGGGGCGATTCGCAATACCCGCCCAGCAGCGCCCATGTTGCCGGCGTTGCCGCAGTAAAATCTCCGGAAGCGTTCGTAAATTTCTCACCCAGATCGTGCTTGGCCGTCCATGTCGCTTCCCGCTCGTCCGCCGGCCAGACCCCCTGTGCGCTGAAGTCATGACGAGGGGCGCGGTAGATCTGCCCATCCTGCGG
Source organism: uncultured Planctomycetaceae bacterium (assembly GCA_964460225.1). Taxonomy (GTDB): domain Bacteria; phylum Planctomycetota; class SZUA-567; order SZUA-567; family SZUA-567; genus CAYWTJ01. Next base: position 106,632 of record CAYWTJ010000008.1, read on the forward strand.
CACCATGTTTTTCAGCGTCTCCACCAACGCCGCCGAGAACAGAATATCGCTGTTGGTGGCGATCACCAACCCGGTCTGGGCGCGGGCAATTCCGATGTTTTTGGCGGTGAACTCCTGAAAAAGCACCGGCGCTTCTTGGGCGGCAGCCACAATTTCATCCGGCACCATGATGCAGCGGCAAGCCGCGAAACGGGCAGCCAGCTTTGGCGACAGCCACGGTTGACCCGGCTCACGCCCCCATTCGATAAACCAGAACGTATGCGGAAGTCCATGCTGCACGAATACGCGGGTGTTCCAAGTCAACACCCGGTATATCTTCTCCGCGAAGCTCTCCCCCCCATGCGTATCGTTCCTGCCGCTGAACACCAGATGAAACATGGCGCACTCCCGTATGATTGTACTTACAGCCCGAGCGTGCGAATATCCGCCAGCCACGTATCCACGTAAGTACCGAAGCAACGCGGCAAGCCTGGGAAACTTTCCAGCATTGCCTGCATGAGCAACCGCAGATCCTCTGCCGGCGTGGCCCCCGTCAACGCCGTCGCCAGCAGCACCTCGAAGATCTTCCGCTGGTTGCGCATTCCTTCCATCTCCAGCCAGAGATCGTTGACGATGTCGTGCGGGTTGCGCTTCTGCGTCACGAACGGGCGGCCGTAACGAACATGGTAGCCGTACTTCCAGGCGATTATCTGTCCGACGTAACCGGCAAAGATATCATCGTAACGCGTCCAACCGTTGCCGGGCGTCGACCACAGCATGTTCGCGGGCATCAATTCGCGTGTAATAATCGTATTCTGTGAGTCGTAGGGCGAAAGCACGCCCCGCTCCAGGGCAAAGTCCTGCGCCGGATATCCGGTCACGACCGGATCATTCACCATGCGCGACGCGGCATCGACATCGGGGTCGCCCAGATGCAGGCCTGCAATCACGCCGACCTTCACGGATTTTTCGTGCCGGACATATTCCACCTTTTCCGTGATCATCCACCACGGATAGCCGCGTGGGGTAATTGCAATGCCGGAGGCCGTCTGCGCCCCCTCGTAATAATTGTACCAGCCATTGGGCGAACTGATGGTTTCTACAGTTTGCGGCCCCAACTTGACATGCTCAGCCCAATCCTCAGCCGGCACATTATCATCATCCGTGATGTAAAAAAGATCCGCCCCCTCTTTCAGCGCGTAAAGATATGCGACATTCTTGCGGCCATAACAATTCCACGGCATCGCCGCCGCATGGGTAAAGCCTAGTTTCATCTGGTCCTCCGGCCCAAGATAAACGCCGCCGACCTCATGGCAGATGCGACGGTTGGCGGCGTGCGGCGTCTTGAGGTCTCCGGCTACGATGGGAGTCCATCCAGGACAGCGTTCTTTGATCAGATAGAGATTTTCGGCAACGCCGATGGTGGTCATGATGACAGCGCGCATAGTTTTTCCGTTAATTGCCGTGATAAAGTTACGCCCGGGACGGAGAATTCCGCCAGACGCTGATAATCCGGTTCGCCCAGCCGTCCAAATCGGCTTGTTCCTCCGGCGGCCGGTGCAAAATGAAATTTCCGTCCTTGCGATAGGGCTGCTCGCTGGCCAGCAACTGCCGGTAGAGCGGCGAATCGGGCATCGGAATATAGACGTTAAGCACCAGTTGATCCGGTCCGATCAACCGGATGAAATCAAGCGTCATCTGCCGGTCTTCCTCCGTTTCCGTCGGTATTCCGATCAGAAAGAAGCAGGCAAACTTGATTCCCGCCTCCCGGCAAAGCTCCCGGGTTTCCAAAACCTTATCCAGAGAGACTTCCTTGGCGATCAACTCCAGAATGCGGGGCGAACCGGATTCAATGCCGAATTTAACCGTCTCGCAGCCTGCCAGCTTCATTTTTTTTAGTAACGGCAGCGACAGTGAGCCGATGCGACCCTCACATGCCCACTTGATTTGATAGCCCCGAGCGAGGATACCATCGCAGATCGCTTCGACCCGTTCCGCCGACAGGGTGAAATTGTCTTCATAGAAGTACACCCCTCGCGCGCCGTAGATGCCGATCACCTCGCCCAGGTCGTCAAGAATCCAATCAATCGAAAAGGTTCGGTACGTGCGCCCCCAGACCCCCTGCACCGAACAGAAGCTGCAGGAATACGGGCACCCCCGGCTGGTATTCATGCTTAGAACCGGAGAGGCGCTGACCTCCTCGGTCTGGTTCTGATACCGCGAGATCTGCAGCAACTGCCGCGCCGGATGGGGAAGTATGTTCAAATCGCCAATGGCGGCCCGTCGGCCGGTCGAAGTCCAGACGCCCTCCCGCCGGTACCAAAGTCCAGAAATTGCCGCCAGATCGCCCTTGCGCTCCCGCAGATATTCCGCCAACTCCAGCAGAGTAAGTTCCCCTTCGCCCAGACAGATATAGTCAATGCAGGGGAGTTGGAAGGTTTCCGGAAGCATGGTTGGATGCGGCCCGCCCACGACGACCGGAACCGCCGAAATGGCCCGGATTTCCTCGACCAGCGCCACACTGGCCAGATAGTTTGCCGACAGGCAGGAAACGCCCACAAACAGCGGCGCGCATTCGCGCACCAGCGCCGCCACCTCCTGCCGAGTTTTCTTTTCCAGCGAGTTATCGAATATCCGAACCGGATAACCGTGTTGCATGAGCATAGCCGCAAGATACGACAATCCCAACGGCGGCATCAGCGGCCGCTCCATGGTCGCAACGGAACTGGCGTCCAAACCGGGATAAATCAGCAACACATCGTTTACTGACATATGCCGTCCCGTAATTGTGCGCGACGTGCCGTCACACACAAGTGCCAGCCCCAGCACTGCTCCATCCGGCGAAACACCGCCTCCGGCAGCCAGCGGAACGGCAGCGCCTTGCGATACTCATAGCGCTTATATTCCGGAATCGAATAGGGGAAGATGTGGTCGACGAACATCTCATCAATGACGAATTCATGCAGCAACTGCTTGATCGACTCGCGCGAATAGCTGTACGTAACCGGACAGCCCGTCTGAGCCTCGCTCTGCAGCGCCACCCACTCGTCGGTGCGCCAGAAGCGCCCCTTGCCCAGCGTCATCACCAGCCAGAAGACCTTCCAGCTATGCCGGTGATAGACCATAATCTTAAATTCGCTGTCGGCGCCCATATACTTGGTCACCTCCGTCATCGCGCGCGGCGGATGCGGGGTATGATGCAGCACACCGAAGGAGTAAACCAGATCGTACTTCTCGACCGGCACGGTCTTGGACAACTCTTCCGCATTCGCCTGATGAAAGGTGATGCGGTCGGCCAACCCGAAGACCTCGGCGCGCTTGCGCGCCAGAGTCAGGGACTCGTCGGACAGATCCACGGCCGTAACCGTGGCCCCGGCGCGCGCGAAATTGATGGTGTCGGTCCCCAGCCCGCAGCCGATCTCCAGCACGCGCTTGCCGGCCCAGCGCTCAAACTGCGCAAACCCCGGAATGTGCGGTTCGACAAAATACTTGCGCGCCTCGACCTGATCGAAATACTCCCGGCTCCCCACCTCCGCCGGCGAGTGACGCAGGTTGCACGGACGCGCATTCCAATAGTTCCGCACCTCTTCCAGCGGAACATTGGCGAATGCCTTGTGGTCATTCATGGTCTTCCTCTTCCTTCCGCGTAACGGCCGAGTGCAGTGTGCCGCATTCCCGCTGCTGCGCCGGGTGGCACAATCCGCCAGGCGTCAAGGAGCAGCGCATCCGCCGCCGCCGCGCCAGCCAGCCGCGACCAGTCCAGCGTTTCATACTCCGGCCAGCGGGTCATCAGCACCACCGCACCCGCCCCGCGCGCGCATTCATAACTATCGGTAAAATATTCCGCCCGCTCCCCCAGCGCCTTCTGTGCCTGCGGCAGCGCCACCGGGTCATGCAGACGCACCGGATATCCGACCTTCAACAGCATTTCCGCCAGTTGCATGGACTGCGACTCGTCCAGCAAATGCGTGTCCGTCTTGTACGGCAGACCAAGAATGGCGACCGGACGCGAACGCTCCACGCCCCGCAGCACCTCCTCCGTCAATCGCTTGACCACGTTGCGGTTGATCTCCACCACGCCCGGGCTGAGGCGCACATCATAGCCGAACTCCCGCCCGCACGCCTGAAACGCCTGATTGTCGCGCGGAAAGCATGGCCCGCCAAAGCCCAACCCGCCGGTTAAATATTTCCGCCCAACCCGCGAATCCGCCCCCAGCGCCCCGGCCACCCGGTCGACGTCCGCGCCGGGGATCCGTTCGCACAGCGACGCGAGTTCGTTCGCAAAGCTGATTTTCATCGTCACATAACAATTGAGCGCGAGTTTTGTCACCTCGGCGTTGACCAGCGTCATGCGCGAGATCTGCGGCGTACTCTCGCAGGTGGTACGGTACAACTCTTCCATGAACGCGCCCGAACGGCTGTCGCTCTCGCCAATCAAGACCAAATCCGGATGGAGAAAGTTCCGGATTACCGATCCGATCGCGATGAATTCCGGGTTGTAGATCAATCCGAAATCCTGCCCGCACACGCCCCCGATCTCCTGCTCCAGCAGGGGTCGGAAGACCGTCTCGCAGGAGCCGGGCATGACCGTGGACACCACGTCAATCACATAAAAAGCGTTCTTCTTCCGGATGGCAGGAGCCATCTGGCGCAATGCAGCCAGCACGTACTGATTGTCGAAGCGGCCATCAGGCTGACTGGGCGTCGGAACGATGATCAGCGCCGCATCGCTCGCCGCCACGGCTTCCGTCATCTCCGTCGTGACGCTCAGGTTCGGCCACGCCGCCGCCAGCAACTCCGGCAACCCCGGTTCGGCGATCGGACAGCGCCGCTCAGCCAGCGCCGCCACCACCGCGCGATCGCGCTCCACGCCCACAACCTTGTGGCCGTGCGCGGCGAAACACGCCGCGGTGCACAGCCCCAGTTTGCCCAACCCGACAATCGCAATCTGCATCGCGGCCTCTTTCCTATGCATTGCTGTAAGGGTTGTAAATGTCAATCACCTTCAACCCCTTGATCATTTCGTCAATCCCGTCCTCCACCGAAACGGTGGTATGGAAGCCGCACTGCCGGATTTTTTCGTAAGAAACCGCATAGTTGCGCTTATCCGGGTCCGTACCGGCCGTCGCGAATTCAAGATAGAAATCAAACCGCTTCTTGATCATGAGCGCGATTTCCTCCTTGCTCTTGTTCATATTTTCCGAGCCGACGTTGTAAACCTGATTGCGCATGGTGTCCAGATGATCCAACGCAAAAACGAACGAACGCGCCATGTCGTAAACGTGGATGAATGTCCGCTTGAAGTCCTTCTCGTACAGGATGAGCTGATTGCGCACCAGCGCCTGATAGCAGAAATCATTAATCAGGAGATCCAGCCGCAGACGCGGCGAGAGGCCGAAGGCCGTGGCAAACCGGTAAATGATGTAATTGCCCGCCTCGCGGATGATCTCTTCGGCGGCAGCCTTGGTTGTGCCGTAAATGGTCAGCGGACCAACCGGAGTCTCTTCCGTGCACAGCCCGTTCTCGATGTCGCCGTACACGCTGCCGGTGGAGGCGAAGAGAATGGTCTGATCGGGCCGACGCAATTCGATCAGGTTGCGGGTGCCGTCGATGTGCACCTCCTGCGCCTCGCGCGGCTCTTTTTTACAGGCCGGAAAGCCGACGATCGCCGCCAGGTGGATGATTGCATCTACGCCGTCGAGCGCCTTTTTCACCGTCTCGCGGTCGCGGATATCGCCGCGGACAAATTCAAAGCGGCGGTTGCGGAAGTACGGCAACAGCGCCTGCCCGCCGAAGCGCAGGCTATCCAACACTCGCACGGAGATGCCGCTGGTGAGCAGCATGGGGATAATGTTGGTGCCGACATACCCGGCGCCGCCGGTAAGAAGAACATTCATCGTTCTGCCCTTTCATACGGAAGAATTGATACACCCGTTTACGGACGCGCGTCCGCTGCTTCCTTATTCTCACGATACCAGGAGATCGTCTTTTCCAGACCCGCGCGCAGCGAGGTCGGCGGCTCCCAGTTCAGTTCACGGCGCATGCTGCTGATGTCGAGCACCTTTTTGTACTGCCCGTCGGGTTTGTCGCTCTGCCAGTCCAGCGCCCCTTTGAAACCAGTGATCGAATGGATCGTCTCCGCCAGCTCCCGAATGCTGGTGCCAATGCCGGTACCGATGTTCAGCGGCTCCGGCTTGGAATAACACTCCGCTGCGCGCACAATCGCCTCCGCGCAATCCTCCACATACAGAAATTCGCGGATCGGCCGCCCCGTCCCCCAAACCTCCACGCTCGGCGCCTGCGCCTGGCACGCCTCGACCCATTTGCGGATCAACGCCGCCACCACGTGCGACCGGTCCGCATTGTAACAATCGTGCGGCCCGTACAAGTTGGTCAGAATCAGGTGGATCGAGTCGAGATTGTACTGTTTGCGATAGGCGTAGCCCTGAATTGTGAGCATCCGCTTGGTAAGACCGTAGCACATCACCGATTCGTGGCAGGGACCGTTCCAGAGATCCGCCTCGTGCAACTCCCCCTCGATGGCGCCGGGATAGCTGCAGGCGGTCCCGATGTTCACCACCTTCGCAACGCCGCATTCATGCGCGGCCTCCATGACGTTGGCACCCATCACAAGGTTCTCGTAATAAATGCGTGCGGGGTAAAGCTGGTTGATCCAAATTCCGCCGTAATAGGCGGCGCAGTGAATCACCATATCCGAAGGGTGATCGCGGAACCACGCTTTGGCGCGGCTGAGATCGGTAAAATCATACTCCGCCTTGCGCGGGATCTGCGCCTCACAGCCCTGTTTACGCAGGAGTTCGACGATATGCCGGCCAAGAAACCCAACGCCCCCCGTAACCGTTACCCGGCGGTTGCGCCAAAATTCTGCACTCATGAGATGCCCTTCCTTCGCGAAAAACGGCTCGTTTGATGAATAATTTATCTGCATCCGACAAAAGTTGATACTTTTTTATCCGTTATGTCACGCAATATCAAGAGAAAAAGAGCGTATCGCACAATCAAGTTCCCGACAACTGAAAAATTTTGTTACCTGCGATTTATCCCGGTTTTTCGGTAACGGAGTCCCGGCATCCTCTGCTTCCGCCGCCCCCCGCGCTTGTGCGCCTTTTGCTACGAGTGGCCGGGAGCGCGGCCACCGAATCCTCCGGTGCAGGAGCAAATCGCACGCTACCGGCAAAAAAGACTGCCGCCCATCATGGCAGACTATAATTATTCTCAATATATCCACTTGCCCTGAAAGAAATTACATGGAGATAAAAAAATACCTCCTTTCCGGTTTATTTTATGAAATTGCTCCTTAAGTAACACCGCCGTGGAGTCGTATATATAATAGGAGAGACGTCCGATAACAATTCGCGACACTCTTTGCATGGGCGGTGGATCTCCATCGGCCACCCGTGCCTGTGGCGGCTGGGGTAATTTGCCCTCCGCCATGAAAAGATCATTATTCCGGTCATTGCACAGCAGGGGAATCAAAATGGCTTCCGACTCGTCCAGCAAGGGTATCGAAGGCATCGTATCCGGCTACAGTACCTCGGCGCTGATTGCGGCCACGCTGCAGAATCAGCAGAATGTCATTGACGACCTTGAGACCAAGAGCCTGAAGCTCGATGTCGAGGAGCAGGCCTACCTGGCCGTAAACACCTACCTGCAGACCTTCACGGACGCGGTCGAGGCGGTGGCGGACAGCGACTTATGGGACACGCTCAGCGCCACCAGCAGCAACGAAGCATCCCTGACCGCCACCCTCGATGACACCGCCGAGGCCGGCACCTACACCTTCGAGGTTCTGCAACTGGCGCAGGCGTCGCAATCCACCTCCACCGGCGTCTCCAGCAAGACCAGCGCCGTCTCCCCCTCCGGAGCCGGAACGATCTCCATCGAGTCCAGCAAGGCGCAACTCGCGCAGGGAACCCTCCTGACCTCGCTCAACGACGGCAAGGGCGTCAGCCACGGCATCATTAAGGTCACCAACGCCGCCGGCACCTCCGGTACGGTCGATCTGCGCGGCGCGCTGACCATGCAGGATGTTCTGGACGCCTTCAACAACAGCGGCCTCAGCGTCACCGCTTCCCTGACCAGCGACGGCAACGGAATCACCCTGACCGATGCCTCCAGCACAACCGGCAACCTCGTCATCAGCGACTCCACCGGCAGCGCGGCGAAGGATCTCGGCATCAAGGGAACCTTCAGCGGGCGCACCGTGACCAGCAGCGATCTGTACGGCCTGAACTCCAGCACCACGCTTTCGGAGTTGCGCGACGGTCTCGGCGTCAATAATGGCACTCCGGGAAAGATCAACATCACCGACGGCGCGAGCAACTGGGACGTGGACCTGTCAAGCTGCACCACGGTCGGGCAGGTCATCAGCACCATCAACAATACCTCCGGCATCACCGTCACCGCCAGCATCTCTTCTGACGGGCGTTCTCTGGTGTTGGCCGGCTCCAGCGACATCACGGTCAAAAGCGTCTCCCCTACGACTGCCACGGAATCCAATACCACCGCCGAGGACCTCGGCATCAAGGTCACCAACGGCGGCGCCTCCGTCACCGGAGGCAAGATCATGTCGGACATGAACTCCGTCCAACTGATGAACCTCTCCGGCGCCAGCGGCACCGGCCTCAATAGCACCACCGGCAAGTACGGCTCGGCGCTGGGCAGCTTCAACGTGACCTTCGCCGACAGCGACGCCATCACCTACGACCTCGACGCCGCGGGCATTAAAAGCGACGACAGCCTTTCGGATCTGGTCAGCTACCTCAACTCCAAGACCTCGACCAACGGCACGAAGACGCTTACCTTCGCCATCAATGACACCGGCGACGGCATCATGCTCGCCAACAATACCGGCTCCAGCATCACCGCCATCGCCAACGGGACCGGAACCATCGCCACCGACCTCGGACTGGCGGGACAAACCGCCGCAAGCGGCGATGAAATCGACGGCGGCGATCTGGACCTGAAGTACATCAGCCGCGCCACCAGCCTGAGCACGCTCAACGGCGGCGCCGGGGTTAGCGATGGTTCCTTCACGCTGAAGGATGCCAGCGGGTACAGCGCGGAAATTGCCGTGACCGACGACATGACCGTCGGGGACGTCATCGACGCCATCAACGCCGCCGGTCTGGACCTGACCGCCCGGATCAACGACACCGGTGACGGCATTCTCCTGGAATCCGTCCCCGCCACCGCCACCGGAACCATCACGGTCGAAGAGGAGGACGGCGGCACGGTTGCCGCCGACCTCGGTTTCACCCGGTCATCCTCGTCCTCCAGCGGCAACGTGGTTCTTGACGGCAGCTTTGAGATTAACGTTGCCGTCGACACCGACGATACGCTCACCGATATCATGAACAAGATCAATGACCAGACCAGCCTCAATGCCTATATCCTCAATGACGGCTCGACCTATTCGCCCTACCGTCTGGTGATCGCCGGCAAAACGACCGGTGCCGCCAGCGACTTCATGGTCAGCACCGACATTGAATCCTTGGGGTTCAGCAAGACCGCCAAGGGGCAGGACTCCCTCCTGCTCTACGGCGCGGAATCCACAAGCTCCGAGCCGCTGCTCACCGCCAGCTCGACGAATACCAACAATTCCACCGTCATCGGCATGACTCTGAACCTCACCGCCGTCTCCGACGGCAAGGTGACCCTCACCCTCAGCCGCGACAATCAGGCGATTCTGGATGCGGTGCAGACCGTGGTGGACTCCTACAATGAGCTGAAATCCCTGGTCTCGGATATGATGACGTTTGTCGAGGAGGATGACACCAGTTCGACCAACACCGACTACACCGGCCTGCTGTACGGCGACAACAATACACGCGTGCTGATGAATCAGGTAACCAGCCTTTTCACCTCCTCGGTATCCAAGAACGGGCTGTATTCCACCTACGGCGATCTGGGCATCGGTTTTGACCTCTCGGAGGAAACCGACGACGCGGGAACCTCCAGTTACAGCACGCAGATGACGCTGGACACCGACGCGCTTACCAAACTGCTTAACAGCAATTTTGATGATGTCAAAGCGTTTTTTGTCCATGACACCAACGCGGCCCTCGCCACCGAGGGATCGACGGTGACCACCAACTGCACCGCGGATTCCGCGCATCCGCTCTCAAACCTCACCGATGGCGACACCACCGGCGACACGTACTTCCGCGCCAACGGAACAATTGCCGACGGTGAAAATACCGTGACCGTCAACTTCGACGGCCCGGTGCTGATGGACTACCTGACGGTGTACTTCGCGAACAAGGACACCAGCCTCAGCGACTACAAGGTCGAATACCTCAACAGCGACACAAACAAGTGGGAGACCCTGCGCAGCATCAGCAGCAACAAATCCGCCTACAACGTCATCTCTCCGGAGAACCCGGTCAGCGCCAAAGCGATCCGACTGACCGCGACCGCCACCAACGCCAGCGATGGCCATCTGCAACTGGCCGAAATCTCCGTCAAAGCGGAGGACGGCGTCGGCTCGTCCATGATGAACACCCTCGACGATCTGCTGGACTCCGAGAACGGCTACGCCATCAACGAATCGAACAAGGTCGGCGAGCAGCAGGACGCCATTGATGAAGAAATGGAACGGTTGCAGGATATCTACGACAAGCGGGAAGCGGCGCTCTGGACCAAGTACAACGCCATGGAGTCGACGCTCTCCACCCTGCAGGCCAAGTCCGATTACTTCCAGTCTGTGATGTCATCCCTCACCGGCACCAGCAGCAGTAGCAGCAGCGAGTAGCCGTTCTTGCGCCGGCAGAAACAACCGGCAAATTCTTCCGGCAGATGCCGGCCAGAAAGCTGAAAGCGCGGACGAATTTTGATTCCTACCTTTTCATCCGGGAGATTTTGATGACACCCGAACGATGCGCCAGCATTTTGCTGCAAAAACTGAATCAGCAAATGGAATTCTTTTCCCGACTCTGCGATCTCTCGGCGGCGCAAAAGCAGGCGGTGGAAGAGGACAAAGAAGAGCAACTGCCTTTGCTGCTTGAGGATAGAGAAAAAATTATGCGGCAGCTACTCGTTCTGGATAAGGTCCAGGCGGCCTATCGCCAGTACTGGCAAGCCCACCGCGTCTTGTTTGCTCCGGGTGTGGCGGCACAGATCCGGAATAAGTTTTCGGAATTGGAACAGAAATTGATGTCTCTGACCTGCGCCGACAGGGAGTTGAAGTCTCTGGTGCAGGAAAAAATGTCCTTGCTCCGCAGTCAGATCGGGACGGCCCGGCAAAGCAAACGGGTGGTTGCGGCTTACGGCCGGCCCCAGCTTGCCTCCCGGCCCCGGTTTGTCAGCAAATTGAGCCAGTGACGGCAAGCCAACGCGATTGCGCACAAGGCCTGCGGTTTTTTCCGGGAGTACGCGGTATCCGGGAAAGACGGCAGGCCTTCTGCGTTTCTTGCCTAAAGGATTTCCCGCAAATAACCGTTCTATGGTGGATGGCAGGATGGGCTCCGGAGATGGCGGGGCGCTGCCATTCAGGGATGTCCGCCGACCGGCGGGCGTTTATCCGGGAAATCTGCAGGCAAGGCGGACTATCATGGGATTCAGCGCACTCAACATCGGCGCCACGGCCTTAATTACAGCGGCCTCGCAACTCAACACCGCCGGCAACAACACCGCCAATGCCAACACCGAGGGCTACAGCCGTCAGCGGGTTTCCACGAACTCGCTCAACGTCAACACTTCCAGCAAATTCACCACCGGCAACGGCGTCGACGTCAGCGCCATCACCCGGACGGTCGACAACTATTGCATCAAGCTGCAACGTACCGCCAGCAACGCCAGCAATTTTTATAACGAATTGCAGGGCAGCTACAGTACGCTGGAAACCTACGTTGGCGAGCTTTCCGACAACGACCTTTCCACGCTGATGGACAATTACTGGAGCGCGGTCTCAAACCTGTCGGGGGACGTAACCGATGACGCCCTGCGTCAGCAGGTCATCACGACCGCGCAGGCGTTGAGCACCGGCTTCAACTCGGTGGATGACGACTTCACCGCGATGCAGATGGATATCAACAGCCAGGTCAAGCAGAGCGTCGCCTCCATCAACACCCTCTCCTCGCAAATCGCCTCGCTCAACAAGCAGATCGTCGACGCCGAATCCGGCGGCGCCACGGCCAACGCCCTGCGCGACTCCCGCGACCAGATGATTCTGGAGTTGAGCGACATTGTGGACGTGAACGTTCAGGTCGACGGCTTGACCGGCTCCCTGAATGTCTACAACGGCAACAACCCCCTCGTTTACCGCGATCAGAGCAATGAACTGGACATTGAAATCGTGGCCGAGGACCAACTGCAATACTATATGCCGGCCTTCGTCAAGGACGGCGTGAACATCGTCTCCGACGGCGGCACGCTGGGCGCGCAGATGAAGATGCGCGACAGCGTTATTCCCAGCTACCGCGCGGAGCTGGACACCCTCTCGGCAAACCTGATCTGGCAGACCAACGTCATCAGCAGTCAGGGCACCGGCCTCACCGGCTTCACCGACGTCACCGGTGCGACCAAGGTGGAGGACCCATCGGCCACCCTCAACAAACTTGATTACAACTTCACCCCATCCAAGGGGACCTACCAAATTGTTGACGGCAGTTTTGAGGTGACGGTGCACAATACCGAATCCGGCCTGGAGGAAACGTTCGTCATCGACGTTGATCTCGACGGCGTAGGATCGGAGACCATGCTTTATGACGAGGATGACCCGACCGCCACCAACTCGCTGATTAACCAGATGCAGACCACGCTGGAAACCGCTTATCCCGGCGCCTTCTCGGTCAGCCTCAACGAGGACAATCAGGTCGTCATCAAAGCCAACTCCGAGCTGTACTCCCTCGGGTTCGGCCGGGACTCCTCGGGCGCTCTGGCCGCGCTGGGAATCAACACGCTCTTTACCGGCCACGACAGCGGCACCATCGGAGTCAATGAGACCATAGTCGACAACACCGACCTGCTCTCCACCGGCGACAGCCTGAATGAAACCGGAAATGAGACCGTGCAGTCCCTGCTGGAATTGCGCAACGCGACGGTCATGTCCGGCGGAAAAGAGACGATGGAAGGATACTACGAATCGATCACCGTCCGGCTGGGCAACGAAGGCAATTCCACCACCCTCTCCGCCGAGTACAAAGCCGACGTTCTGCAACAGGCCAAGGAGCAGGTGCAGACGGTCAGCGGCGTAAGCCTTGATGAAGAAGCAACGAAGCTTCTGGCCTATCAGCAGGCCTACAAAGGCGCGTCGAATTTCATTTCCGTCATCAACGAATGCTATCAGAGCCTTCTGGAAATGGTGTAAGGAGGACTTGTCATGCGCATCACCCTGCAGATGAAGACCGACAACTCCATCTACAACATCAATAAGGCATACGCACAGGTCAACAAGCTCAACAACGAGCTGGCCAGCGGCTACCGCGTCACCAAGCCCAGCGACGACCCGACCGCGGCCTATACCGCGCTGCGTTACGACCTGATGGTCAACCAGACGACCACCTACAACAGCAATATCAAGACCGGCGACTTGTTTCTGGGACAGAGCGACAACGCCCTCGATTCCGTCAACGACGTCGTCGGCAACGCGAAGTCTCTGGTCACCGGCGCCGCCAACGGCACCAACACGCAGGCTGTCCTTGACGGGTACGTGACGGAAATGCGTTCGTATCTGCAATCTCTGGTGACACTGGCGAACACCACCAGCGCCGGCCAGTACCTTTTCGGCGGCACCGCCACCAACAGCGCCCCGTATTCAACCGTGAACGATTATGTGCTCTTCGACGGCAACGAACAGAACATCAATCTTGAAACCGCCAACAACATCTTCACCGCGGTCAACGTTTCCGGCTCCGAGGCATTCGGCAACCTTCAGACTACCGTGGATTCAACCAGCCTGAACCGTCTCCTCAACCTCTCCACCGCCAATTCCACCCGTCTGGAAGACCTCAACTCCGGCGAGGGCGTGCAGGGCTCGACGCTGAACCTCTCCTGGACCGCCGCCTTTGACGGGCTGAACGTCGATATCTCCAGTGCCGACACGCTCAACGATGTCGCCACCCTGATCGAGCAGGCCAGCGTCAAGCAGGCCGCCACCTATCCCGTCACGGACGTGCGCAGCAATTATATTCTGGATGTGCAGCTCAACAGCGCGCGCACCGGTCTGGAAATCGTCCAATGCTACGCCTCCACCGGACTGCCCGTCGACATGTCCGTCGATGTCAACGCCACCCCGATCAAGGTCCGCGATACGCTGGCGGGCGAAGAGCTCGGCCTCATCAGCAGCAGCAGCGTCCTGCACACCGGCACCACTGCCGGCACCAGCCTGCTCGACGGCTACGCCCTGAACCCGGCGGTAAGCGGCACCACGCTGCTGTCCGACCTTGCCAACTGGGATGACTCCACCTACGTAGTCTACAACGGAGACGAACCGAACTTCACCACCATTCAGGATCTGGAAGGCTCCGACAGCTACTGTGACGACTGGAACCTCACCGGCCTCTCCAAGGGCGAGAACATCTCCACCGACGGCGATCTGTTTTATGACGTTGTTGTCAGCGGCGCCGGAACGCTGACCACGATCAATGTCTACAACGACCCGGCCCGGACCTCCGGCAGCCTCGTGGCCACCGGTTCCAGCGCCCAGAGTCTGGTGGTGCTGCAACAGGCCAACAACTCCGGCATCGCCGGCTCGCTGCTGATTGCTCCGCCCTCCGCCGACGGCACGTATTCCGGCGAGCTTGCCATCACCTTCGACAATCCCTCGACCACCGCGATCTCGGTCAAGGCCTTTGAAAGCGAAGGCACCGGCATCGCCGGCTACACCGGGGTCACCACCGACGGCCTCACCACCGGCTGGGAGCTTCACGGGCTGCAGGAGGGCGTAGTGCCGAACAATACCACCGGCACCACCGGAAACGAACTGTATATCGTCACCAATTGCACCGCCACCACCTGCACCGTGACCGCTTATCTGGATGAACTGCACACGGTCCCTGTCGCCAGCGGCACCAGCGCCAGCCGGACCGGCACCGTCAACCTGACCGGCACCGCCGGCACGATCTACGAGGCCATCAACGGACAGGTCGACCTCAGCGTCCCGTCCGGCCTGACGGGCAACTACAGCTCAACCCTGACTGCGACCTTTAAAACGGTTTCCGATTTCACCGAGGCCATCAACGCCTCGGACATCAACGCCAACGCCTCCATCAGCGAAAGCGGCAACCGGCTTGAAATCACCAGCCGCCTGAGCGGGGCGTATCTGCGCGTCAGCCAAGACTATGACAACGCCGTCCTCTGCGGCGACGACACCCAGAAACTGACACAGATGAAGCTGCAGGGCGTAGCTTCGGGGGTCAATGCGGACAAGAACGGCAACCTCTACACCACCGTCACCACCGACACCACCGGCACCCCCGCAACCTACACCATAAACGTGTATAGTGACAACGACCACAAAAATCTGGTCGCCACCGGCACCAGCACCAGTTCCGCCGGCACCATGGCCCTGAGCGAAGTCAGCGACTCGGGACTGACGGGCTCGGTTTACCTCTGGTATGCCGACGGCGATACCGACGACCTCGACATCGAGGTCAACGCCAAGGGACGCGCGACGCTCAACGACCCGCTCAACCAGATCACGCAGACCGATCTCATCGGCCTGGTCGAGGGCATCACCGCCGACTACTCCGGCAACATCTATGCCACGGTGGATGACGACACGGCCGGCCTCTACACCATCCGGTTGTACAGCGATTCGGCGCACACCAATCTCGTCGCCAGCGGCACCACCGGAGCCGCCGCCTCGAGCGTGACGATCACGGAGGTGGACAACTCGGGCGTCAGCGGCAGCATCTATCTGGATTTTCAGGCCGACGACAGCGATATCGTGATTATTCCCGGCACGACGGAGCTCAGCGGACAGGAACGCGAGGAAAATCTCTTCTCTCTCTTCACTGATTCCATCAAAGCAATGCAGAACGGTGACGTGGCAAAACTTTCCGAGCTTCTGGAGGATTTTACCGCAAACATCGACCGGATTGTCAACGTCCGGGCGCAGATCGGTTCGACGCAGGATATGCTGGAGATGTTTTCGACCCGGCATACGACCAACCTCAACTCCTATGAGGCCATCATCACCCAAGCCGTCGCCGCCGACACGACTACCGTCACCACCCAGTACGCAGCGGCGAATACGACCTACAAAGCCTCTCTTTCGGTGTCCGCGAATGCAATGAGCGCCAATCTCTTTGATTATATTTAATTTTTCCGCGCGACCAGAGTCGCAGCACCATCTGGCACGACAGTTGCTCCACTATCAAAATGCGAAGTAAAATCGGCAGAATTTGCCGACCTTGTAGAGTCCCCGCAGGATGGCGGGGTTGAGCGGATCGACGGATCGATTTCCAGCGTCAGCACGTTTTTGTGAAAGGGTATTCAAATGGGTCTCAGCCAGGCAATGAGCACGGCCATTTCGGGGTTGGTATCCCATCAGCTGGCCATGGATACGATCGGCAACAATCTTGCCAACGTCAACACCACCGCCTATAAGCGCGCGGACTACACCTTCAGCACGCTGCTCTCCGCGACGCTGAAGGCCGGTACGGAATCCGACGCCAACACCGGCCGTGGCTCGATCAACGCCACTCAGGTCGGCCTTGGCGCCCAGACCGGGTCGATCACCACCAATTACGAACAGGGCGGTTTTGATACGACCTACAACTCTCTGGACTTCTGTCTCGACGGCGTGGGTTTCTTCGTGCTGAAGGAAGGCAACGGCTTCTGCTACACCCGTGACGGCGGCTTTTACCTCGGCGATGACTATTCGCTGCTGGCCTCCGACGGTTTGCATGTCCAGGGCGTGATGGCGGATGCCACCGGGACCATCAAGGATACCGGCCAGACGGAAAATCTCTTCATCAAGATCGGCAGCGTCGACAGCGCGCATGAGACCTCCAAGGCCTCCCTCACCGGCAACCTCGACTCCTCCGAAGGGGTAGCCAGCAGCACCAAGCTCATCAGTTCGCTCCCGGCGGACAACGATGTCGAAGATTACCTGGGCACCAAAATCACCACCACCGGCACCAGCAGCTGGAACACGCTGAGCACCTACAACAGCGACAACGGCGGCATTACGACCATCAACCTGACCGGCCTGGCCGCCCTGCCGACCGCCAATACGGCGTATGCGGATGTCACGCTGGCGGCCGGCACATACACCGTGAACATCTACAACGATGCCGCCCACGCAAACCTGATCGCAACCGGTACGGGTACCGCCGGCTTCATCACGATTACCGAGGTTGCCGCCTCGGGCGTCAACGGCAGCCTGTACATCGCCAGCGGCACAGCCACCGACAACGACGTCACCATCGGACTCAATGACCGCTACGTTAACGGCGGCGCGGTCCAAACCTCTGCCGCGTATGCGACCTTCAATACCGTCAGCGGCCTCTATGAAGCCGCCAACATCCATACCGACATGAGAGATTTGTATTACCTCTCCGGCAATACCTGGGTCAAGGCGTTCAGCAACATCGCCAACGGCGACACGATTTCGGTCGAATTTGAAAAGGGCGGCGTGGAATACTCGTCCACCTTCACCTACACCACAGTCGGCAGCGACGGCGTTACTCCGGTTTCCTCAAACACCCTCTCCGACTTCATGTCCTTCCTGACCGGCGGCGTGGACCGTGCGGCGGACGTCAGCACGATCGCGGAAGTCCAGGCACTCTCGAACACCGATCTCGTCGGCGGCGTGATGGGCACCACCTGCATCTCCGGCCGCGTCAGCACCGGCATCAACGGCGGCGAGGCAACCTACAGCACTCCGATCGAAACCGCCGGCGCCTTCACCCGTACCCTGGTGGACTGCGTCGACTACGGCAGCGGCGTGCTGCAGGACTCGTTCAACGTCTCGATTGTCAGCAACATCGGCGACTCCAACGCCATCTCGAACGTCAAGATCAACTTTAACAATGTCGCTTACGACGACATGTTCGCCTCGGACGCGGACTTGGGCGCAGTCAGCGGCAAGAGCAGCACGACGACCTCAATCACCGTTTACGATTCGCTCGGCAACGAACGCAACGTCCAGATGACGATGAGTCTGGTGGAACAGGACACCAACTTCAGTACTTACCGCTGGGAGGCGACCTCCACCTCCGACACCGACGACTGCTGGCTGTACGACCCCAGCACCGGCCAGCTCCTGACCAACAGCGTGATCGGCACCGGCACCTTTACCTTCGACTCGCAAGGTCAGTACGTCAAAGGCTCGCAGTACTCCGAGACCAACGGCATGTCCCTGACTCTGGAGAATCTGGGCGTCAACACCCCGCTGGTGGTCAACCAGACCAATTACTCCACCGACACCCAGAACTTGGACTTCTCGTCCATGTCCTTTACCGCACTGGACACCAGCGTCACGCTTGCGTCCCAGAACGGCAACGCCCCCGGCACGCTGGAGTCGTTCAGCGTTACGGCCGACGGCGTGATACAGGGCTCTTACTCCAACGGCGTGGTCAAGGACATCGCCCGCCTTTCGGTCGCGCTGATCCCGAACGAGATGGGCCTGATCGCGGCCGGCGACAACCTCTACTACACGAGTCCCAGCTCCGGCGACGCCCAAATCGAATTCGCCGGCGTGGGCGGCCGCGCCAGCGTGTACAACGAAAAACTGGAAATCTCCAACGTCGATATGTCGACCGAGTTTACCGACCTGATCTCGATTCAGCGCGGCTTCCAGTCCAACACCCGCGTGATTACCGCTTCCGACGAAATGTTGCAGGAATTGCTGAACATGAAGGGATAATCACCGCTCCTGAATCATGAACGCGCGGCCGCCACGTAGTCACCCTTTGCGGATCGGCGGCAAAATTGAAGGTACTTTTCGAATTCCCCCCGGCACGGGAGACCTATCATGAGCATCGGCTATATCGACTCCACCGGCAACACCAAACAGACCACCAGCACCAGCACCGTCGAGGATACCGACAACAGCAGCTTCACGCAGTCGGACTTCATCACCCTGCTGGTCGAAGAGCTGCAGAATCAGGATCCGACCACGCCCACGTCGACCTCCGAGCTGATGACCGAACTGACGCAGATGCAGAACATCTCCGCCTCGCAGGAGCAGACGGACTCGATGCAGGCCATGACCGACAGCCTTGAGACCATGAACGACAGCTTCGAGACGCTCTCGGAAAATATGGAGAACATGGTCAGCGAAATCTCCGACACCATGTCCGATCTCACCGACAATATGGATGACATGATTTCGGACATGAATACGATGTTCGACGATATGACCGAAACCATGGATACCATGTCCAGCCTGATGGATACCAACAACTCCCTGATGTATGCCATGGTCTACGACAACACCTTCCAGAACGCCTGCAACCTGACCGGATCTTACGTCACCGGGACGGACACCGACGGCAACAGTCTTGAAGGAACGGTCACCGCCGCCTTCATGAAGGACAACGTGATTTACCTCACACTCGACGACGGCTCCGCGATGCCCTACTCCAAACTGACCGGCGTCGCTGAAGAGGCTCCCACCTCGACCTCCGCCGCGTCCGGGACCACCGGCACCGAGACCACCGCAACCGCATAGGTGCCGGACGGAGCGCACAAAAATAAGCGGGACAGACGCGTCGATGCGTCTGTCCCGCTTGTTTCGAAGAGCTTTTACCAACGGCCCGGATGCGGCGGCGGCAGGATGACCGGCCCCGGACGGGCTGGCACCACGATCACCTGCGGCTGAGGACGGGGCTGTTCAATCACGACCGTCCGCTCCACGGGCCGTTCCGGTTTCGGCAGCACCACCACCGGCAACGTCGGCACCGGCCAGTTGTCGGTTCGGAAGGGACTGGCGGGCAGCCCCGTACGGTTGGTCAGATTGCACTCCGTCGGATAATCGCTCCAGCCATATCGCACGGCCGCCGGACTGGGGACATCGGTCGCATACACCACGACCTGCGTACCCTCGATCTGCGCCCAGGCGGGCTTGAAAACGCGGTCTTCCCCCGCAATCTGAAACCCCTTCAGCTCCCCTTCCCGCGCCTGCAAACCGCCCCCGGTCTGGTTGAAGCTGAGGCGCGCCCGGCCATCCTTGAACTCCACTTCCGAATACAGGGGGCCGGAAAAGGGCAGGTCCCGCTCATACGCCGTCCGCAAAGCGCCCAGCGCCAGACGCCGGCCGACCTCCTGCTTGTTCGGCGGTTGAAGGGTGTCAGGCTGCCCGATATCGATGGTGACGGCCATGGCGGTCTGCGACTGGCGCAAGCATTGCAACTGCGCCTCGCGCACCTGCGGCCATCCCTCTTTGCACTCGGCCGATCCGCGTTCCTGATAACTCGAAAGCTGGGCGTATACGAAGGGAATATCACGGTCCCAGAGCCTGCGCCAACTGCGGATCAACTCCTGAAAGCTCTGCCGGTACAGCCCCGCCTGCAGCAGGTCCGCCTCACCCTGATACCAAATCACACCCTTGATCCCCAGCGGAATCAGCGGAAAAATCCGGGTATTAAACAGCGCCGTCGGCGTATTGGGACTGGCGGGGGTCAGGTCGGACATCGCCGGCTTGCGCGAGTCGGCCGGGTAACTCAGGCCGACGCGATAACGCCAGCCGGAGCCGATCAGCATGCGCTCGTTGCCGCACTGCATGAAAATGTTTTCCGCCTGCCCGGTAAAGCCGCCGGTCGCGTACTGATCGAAGACTCGCACGGCAAGGATGTTCTCGCCCGACTGCGTCAGCGCGGCGGGAATGGTATAGCGCCGCTCGGCCAGCCAGTAATTCGGGACGTTCAGATCGGTCTCGCCGATCTTCTGACCGTTGAAATAGGTCATGTCGTTGTCATCAATGGTGCCAAGGCTGAGCGTGACCTCCTTGCCGATAAAACTGGCCGGCAGATGCACCCGGCGGCGGAACCAGACCTCGCCATCAAAGTCATTCCCGGCTCCGGCAAGTTGGGCATACGTCGCCGGCAGGGCTGTCTCGGACCATGCGCCATCATTGAAGAGCGCCGCCGCCTGCGCCTTGCCGCTTTCATCCGAGGTAAATTTCTCGGTAAACGCCCGCCACCGTTTTTCCTGATCGGACATTCCGCCCGCACTGGCCGGCCGACGCAACGCCTCCTGCAGTTCCACCCGCAAGGGCAGCAGCTCGTTGCGCTCCTCAATCGCCTCCGCCGGCAGCCAGGACGCGCAGCGCGTGCCGCCCCATGAGGTTTCGATCAGCCCCAATGGAACCTTGAGGTTCTGATTCAACTCCCGGCCGAAGTAATACGCCACCGCCGAAAAAAACGCCACGTTATCCGGGGTGCAGGGTTTCCAATCGCCCTTGGTCCGCGCCGCGCGGCCGTTTGGGCTGGCGTCGGGGGTATTGCTGACGTTAAAGAGGCGGATCTCCGGATAATTCGCAGCGGCGATCTCATTCGCCGCTTCGGCGGAATTTTTGACGCTCCACTGCATGTTGTCCTGACCCGAACAGAGCCAGACATCGCCTACCAGCACATTTGCGATGACAACGGTCTGCCGCCGGTCGTCGCTGATGGTCAGTTCCTGCGGCACAGCCGAGGCCGGCAGCGATTTGAGTTTCACCAGCCAGCGCCCGTCTGGGCCGGCAGTGGCGTCACGCTTCTGACGCCCGAATTTCACGGTAACCTTGCTCCCCGGCGCGGCGGTGCCGAATACCGGGGCTTCGGTATCCCGCTGCAGAACCAGACCGTCGGAAAAGATATGGGCAGGCGCCAGTTCGTCGCTGCCACACACCGGACGCGCCAGCACCAACGCCCCCAGCAGCAGCAACGCCGCCCATCCCCGCGTCCTACGGACAACAGCAGGCACGGTGAATTTCAGAATCGACATTTTCTGTTTGTTCACTCCGATCCATGAGAACGCGACCCGCCGGAACCATCAAGCACGGGAAGCGAGCGCGGTCAGATACTCTCCGTAACGGCTCTTGCCCATCGCCTTCGCCGCCCGGACAATGTGAGCGCGGTCCACCCAGCCGTTTTCCAGCGCGATCTCCTCCAGACAGGCGATCTTCACCCCCTGCCGCTC
>CAYWTJ010000009.1:0-6492 GCA_964460225.1 uncultured Planctomycetaceae bacterium
CGGGGGTGACGAGTGCCAGCGAGCTCGGCCCGATTGAAACGCGAATCGTGATGCTGCAGAGCGGCATGCGCGGCGAAAGCGGCGTGCGGCTATCGGCGCGCGGCAGCCTAAGTCTGGAGGAATTGCAGCGCGCCGGCGAGATGGTGAGCGACGCGCTCCGGCAGGTGCCAGCCGTCAGTTCTGAAAGCGTTAGCACCGACCGCATTGTAGGCAAGCCCTATTTTGAACTGGCGATCGACCGCGAAGCCATTGCCCGGCATGGCTTGAATATCTCCGACGTGCAGGCGGTTATCCAATCCGCCGTCGGCGGCATGGTGGTAGATCGAACGATTGAAGGGCGCGAGCGGTATAACATCCTCGTGCGTTATCTGCGCGAAATGCGCGATTCGCCGGAGGAGCTGCTCAAGGTGCTGGTGCCGACGCCGTATGGGGCGCAGGTGCCGCTGAAGGACTTGCTGCTGGATCGGGCGCTGAAATTTGTGCGCGGTCCGGAGGTGATCAAAAGCGAAAACGGCGCTCTGGTCATGTACATCACCTTTGACAGCAGGCGCGGCTATTCCAGCGTTGAGGCGGTCGCCGCCGCGGGCAAGGCGCTCGACCATCTGCGGGAAAACGGCGCATTGAAGCTTCCGGCCGGCGTGAAGCTGGATTTCGTCGGGGCGTATCAGAAATACCAGCAGACGATGCATTACCTGATGGCGCTGGTGCCGGCGGCACTGCTGGTCATCTTTATGATTCTCTACTTCCAATTCCACCGGCTGAGTACGACCGTGATCGTCTTTTCCGGGGTCTGGATTGCGTGGATGAGCGGATTTGTCATGCTCTGGCTGTACGGGCAGGGGTGGTTCCTGAATTTCGATCTGCTCGGGACTTCATTGCGCGAACTCTTTCAGGGGCAGGAGATCCGCTTGAGTACCGCCGTCTGGGTGGGCTTTCTCGCGCTCTTCGGAGTGGCGACCGACGACGGGATCATTATGGCGACCTATCTCAAACAACGGTTCGACAGCGACCGCCCGGCGACTATTGAAGCGGTGCGGGCGGCGACCATGCAGGGGGCGCTGCGGCGGGTGCGGCCCTGTCTGATGACGGCCGCGACAACTATCATCGCGCTGCTGCCGGTCTTGACCAGTCAGGGCCGGGGCGCGGAGATCATGCTGCCGATGGCGGTGCCGATCTTCGGCGGGGTGACGCTGGAACTGGTGAGCATGTTCGTTGTCCCGGTGGCATGGTGCTGGCTGCGTGAGCGAGAAAGCCGCAAGACGGCGAAGAATAACCCTGTCTCCGTGGAGTGCTGAGCGGCATGGGGCAGTGTCTTGCGGAACACAGCAAAAAAGCGTCCCGGTCAGTGTTTCTGACCGGGACGCTGTAAGGTTGGCGGGTAATCAACCTTCGTTATTGGCTGCCCAGCGGCGATAGGCTGCGCTTGGCTGCTCTGGCTCGGGGATGTTGAGTTTGATCCCCGGGGTGATTTTATGCGGGTTCATATCCGGGTTTGCCTTGAGAATGTCGTTCCACCGGTTGCCGTTGCCGTAAATCTTGAGCGCAATGCTGTACAGGGTTTCGTTTGCGCGTACGGTGTATTGACGCTTGGTTGCGCCGGGAGCAGGTTGCGCGACTTCGGGCGTTTGCATGGTCTGCGCGACCTGCGGCGCGGGAACCGTCGGCTGCGTGGGGGGCGTTTGCGTGGTTTGCGACCGATGATGATCCGCATTCCGCAGGGCATCCTGCAGGGAGCGCTGCATCGCGGTCAGATCGTCCTGTGCGCCGCGTCCGGTGACCTGCCGGGTCGGTTGGACAGGGGCCTGGGGCGGCGTGAGCGGCCGCTGGGCCGTGTTCTGCGGCGTGGCCGGCCGCCCCGGCATGCCGGAGAGCTGCTGCACCGGTTCGACCGGCACCGCGCCGATCTTCAGCATGGTGCGCTCCCGGCTCTGCAGGAGGTCTTTGTCGCGCGCCGGCATCTGTTCGGCCCGCGCGATGGCTCCGGTCAGAATGCCGTCTTTGGCGTATTTTCCGGCTTGACTGACCACCAGAAACAGGAAAAGCAGACCTACGATCATTGTTACGTAGGTTCCCAACTGAGCGCTGGCTTGCTTATTGTTGGCAGACATGAACTGTCCTTCCTCTTACAGAATACCGCGCCGGCACGACCGCCGGCTGCTTCTGTCTTATCGGACTGTGCGGGCGGGGCGCTTGAATCAATGCCGTCCGTATCCGGTTTAAGTTGAACCACCGACCTCGCTTACGGTCTCCGGCGGCGGATTGCGCCAGCGGAGCATGTCGCATCGCGTCCGGAAAAAGAGAAAGCCGGCAGTTGAGGGCCGGCTTTCCCGCAGGGTGCGAACGCGGGGACTCAGTCGATCTTCATTTCGGCGACCACCCAGTCGTGCAGCGTGGTCGGCGGAACGTGGACATGGTACTTCTGCCGCATGCGCTGGGTCGCCTTCTCAAGCGTCATCTCCTGCTTAACCACCAGATCCACCGCCGTGCGGCGGACGCGATTGGTGAAGCGGCCGGAGGGCTGGGCGAGGTGATCCATCGGCAGTGAAAAGTGCTTGCGGCAGCTCACGCAATAGTGCTTGGAGTAGGTGACCTCAAGGATGGTGGGAGCGCTGATGCCCACTTCCCGCAAGCGACGATGTCCGATCGAGTGACGTTTGCTCACGGTCCCGCAACGCGGGCAGGGAGCGGTCTTGCGCGAAAGGTTGATCTTCCGGATCTTGGTACCGCGCGGGATAATGGTATTGTTGGGCACGTTAGCTCTCCTTGCTCTCTTTTCCCTTGTTCGCACGGAATGTCCTTTTCCGCGCTTGCATGATAAATTCCCCGATTACCTTTTTGTTATCGGCCTGCGGAACAAACGAAGTTGAAGAAATCTTTCACTTACAATTGATTTTTTTTTGCTGGAGATTGACGCTCCATCGTTTTACCGCCCTGCGAGCCGGCGCTTTTCCCGTACATTCTTGCTTCCGGCGGGCGTTTCCGGTACCTTATGGATGAAGAGACTCGGCAGCGGTTTTTTTCTGTCGCGGGAGGGGTTGACGGTGGAAAATCCGGATATGGTGGAATTGGCCCGGTTGGCTGCTCTTGCTCCGGATGAGATTCCCGGAGCCTGTGGTCTGCGGGAAATAGTAGCGGCGGCACGGGCGTTGGACCGGGAGCTTTTTGCCACGGTGCGACCGGACCGGAAAGAGTCGGCCCGCTGCGGCGATGGGGACGGAAGAACGTCTCCTTTTTAGTCTGGCTGCGTCTGCGCTAAGGCAGGCGCTTCGCGTGAGCGTATCGATGATGGAATCGCGTTATACTCCGCCGTCTTCTCCTTATGTGGCGTATCTGGAGGAGAGCCGCCGACCGGCGGCGAGTCTGCTGTTTATTCTGCCGTTTCTCTTGATTTATCACGTTGGTCTCTGGGGCATGCATCTGTGGCAGAACAACGTCGCCAATGGCGCGGATGTCGTGCTGACCAAGCTGATGAACATTGCTTATTACGCGGCGCTCTGGTTGTATGGGCAGCTATTTCCGGGGGGCAACTCCGACTCAAGCGCGGCGCTCTGGTTCCTGCAGGTGTTCGGTTCGCTCTTCGGGATGTTCCTGCTGGTGGCGCTGCTGTTGTTACGCCAGCATATGCGCGCCTGCCCCTGGAGCATCCGTCCGCAGACGCTGGGGTTGATGCTGTGCGAGAGCGTGGTGTTTGCGCTGCCGCCGTTTGCGATTTCATGGGCGGTGGGGATGGTGTTTTCGCTGAGCGCGGGAACGGGAGAGTCCGGCGGCTGGCTGGGGGGAATCGTTTTATCGCTGGGTGCGGGGATCTATGAAGAATTCCTCTTTCGGATGATTCTGATGGGAGGGATGCTCTGGGTGATGCAGAGCGTACTTCGCATGCGGGGGGGCGCGCCGCTGGTGCTCGCAATTGCCGGGCAGGCGCTGGCATTTTCCGCTTTCCACTACCTTCCCTGGTCGGGGGAGGCCTTTGACCTGCAGGTCTTTGCCTTCCGCACTCTGGCGGGTGTATATTTTGCCTATCTCTATCAGGAACGCAAATTCGGCATCGCCGCCGGCAGCCACGCCATTTACGACGTGATGGCGGTAACCCTCAACGATGTCTTCTGAATCCCGCCGTTCCCACTCCTTTGCGCCGGGCTTCGGCGGACGATTCGCTTCACGGTAAGGGCGCGGCTGCCTTCGGTGCCCCTATGGCCCTTCATGGCTGCGGAGCTAATTCGTAGACGGAAATTTCGTGCGGTGGCAGAGGGCCGGAGGATTGGGCTGACGCCGGTGTTTTTTCGCCAGTCAGCCCGTCTGTCGTGGTACAGATGGAATCTCCGGGCAGGATGGGACAGGGCAGAAGGGTAAGCGCGGCTGCCGCCTCCTGACCATGCAGCCGGTTCATCAATCCCCAGGCGCTATGGTAGCCGATTCGATGCCAGTTCTCCTCTACGCAGCATAGCCGGCGGAAATTCCAGGGGGCCTGGACGGTCGCGTCATCGGCGTTGCCGAAGCCTGCCAGTCCGATCTGATGGGGGACGGAAAGGTTTCGTTGCATCAGCAATTGTCCGATCTTGATTGCCAGTTCGTTGGTGTCACAGAAGAGGCAAATTCGATCGGGGAGCATCGACTGGAGGGTATCTCCGAGGCTTTCCCGGATCTGCGGGTTCAGATCCGCACGGAAGTCATAGTCCAGCAGGAGTTCGGGCAGTCCGAACGCTCGAGTTCCATCCCGATACCCCTGACTGCGCTGTTGAAAGGATGGGTTGGCCCGGCGAAGAGAGGCGTTGTTGCAGTAGACAATTCTCCGGTAGCCGGAGTTGCAGAGAAAGGCCACCATCTCGCGGGCGGCGGTCCGGAAGTCAAAGCTATAGCTGGGAGCATCCAAATGGCCGGGATTTCCGCAGATCGCCACGGGCAATCCGAGGAGTTGCAACCTTTGCAAATAGTCCGGTGAAAGTGCGTGATCGCTGAAAATCGCCAGTGCTGCCGGACGAAAACGGTACACCGCTTCCTCAACCGCCGTAATGTCGGATTCGTATCCGACGGGCATAGCGAGGCGAGGCGTGACGCCATGCTGCCGCAGCCCTTCGCAAAACCCGTTCAGTAAACGGGTTACATGCAGGGAGTCGCGCGCCAGCAGCAGGATTTCTCCCGGAGTGCGAGGGGAGATGACGGTGACCCGTCCCGGACGCGCTCCCACGCACCACCCCTTCCCCGGAATGGCATGTATGCGGTTTTTCAGGCTGAGTTGCGTCAGTGCGCTGCGAACCGTCGTTCGGCTGACGGAAAATCGGAGTCCAAGCTCCTTCTCGCTGGGAAGGTAGTGTCCCGTGCGGAAAACGGCGCGCTCAATTTCATCCTCAATGGTGCGGAGTAGTTGATTGGATAAGATCTTTGGCTTGCTCATGTTGTTGCTCCCAACACATCACAGTTCATATAATCAATAGAGCATGTATTTTAATATATCATGCTTTTGTAGCAGGTCAAATAAAAAGACAACTTTATTGAGATAGATATTTGACTAATAATATCTTGGGGATACGATAATTATTGTGCGTGGCAAGTCCTGTTTCTTATGGTTTTGATAAGTCCTGTTATGTAATGCGTGATATAACGTTTATGGGAGGCTCGGGATGCGTAACCTTTTCGTGGTGTTCTTCCTCCTGGCCGTTCTGGCTGTTTGCGTCGAGGGGGGGGGGGGGGCTGTGTGGTTTGAGGGGGAGGCACCGCTTACTCAGCCGACTCCGCCGGCCGGCGTTGCGGCAGATGCGGTGGGCTATTCTGCGATGGGGTGGGGGAATACGGAGGTCATGTCCGGCGGAAAGGTGCTGCAGATCAACATCAGCGCCGAGGATGCGACGAAGCTGGTTCCGGAGGATGGGCTGGTGTTTGGGTATGCCTTTACCCTCCCTGCGGCAGGGAAGCAGAATCTCTGGGCGCGTATTGGGTACGAGTGGGTGCGCAGCCGTTTTGAGTGGCGGATCGATCGCGGGGCGTGGCAGGTCGTGGAGCCGACGCAGGCCACGGCTACGGTTCAGCCGGTACAGTCGTGGTGCGAACTGGGGTGGCTCAAACTGGCAGGGCAGGAACTGGCGGCGGGCAAGCATGAGATCGAGTTCCGCTATCGGGTGGTACGCAAGGACAACAAGCCAGACGGCAAGCCGGAGCGGGTATTGAGCATGCTCGATTGCGTGCTGATTACCCCGGACGATACGGTGATCCCGCAAGGAAAGGCCCATCCGGAGGAGTACGGGAAAGAGATTGCCGGGGCGGACACCTTAAAGCTGCCGGTGCCGGAGGCCGGGGTCGGGCATGCTTTGACGCCGCTGAACGGGTTGTGGCAGATTGCCGCATGGGACGATACGGCGTTTGTCGAGGCTTCCCGTCTGGAGCCGGATCGCGCGTTGCCGGATTTCAAGAAGCTGTACTGGCAGGAATACCGTGCGCCGGGGGCGCGGGAGGAACAGCGGCCGGAGCTTGGGCTGGCTCACCGGTTCGTCGTCCGCA
>CAYWTJ010000010.1:0-4158 GCA_964460225.1 uncultured Planctomycetaceae bacterium
TGACGGTGACGCGGCGGCTCTTGCGCTTGCCGGGCATGAAACGCGAGAGCATGTCCTGCATCTCCATGCCCATCATGTCGTCGCCGCCGATGGCTCCGATCACGCCGGCGACGGGAGCGGCGGCTTCGGCGGAGATTTCAATCTGCCGCTCGTCGAGGTCGCCGCGCAGGAGTTGCTCGCGCAGCTTCTCGCGCGTGCGTTCAAAGCGGCATTGCGCTTCGTTGCGCTCGGTTTCGTCCGCGACGTAGCCGGGAGCGGGCAGGAGTTGGTCGAGAACCCGCTCCGCGGCGTGTGCCCGGGCTTCCTGCGAGACACGCTCGATCTCCCGCTCGCGGTACTGCGCGACGGCGACCTTTACGAGGTCGCGCACCATGCTTTCAACGTCCCGGCCGTGATAGCCGACCTCGGTGTATTTGCTGGCTTCGACCTTGATGAACGGGGCGTCCACAAGGACAGCCAGTCGGCGGGCGATCTCGGTTTTGCCGACGCCGGTGGGGCCGACCATCAGGATGTTGCGCGGCATGATCTCCTGCCGCATCTCCTCCGCGACCTGCTTGCGCCGCCAGCGGTTGCGGATGGCGACGGCGACGGCGCGCTTGGCCGGGCCTTGCCCGATGATGTACTGGTCCAGCCGCTCGACGATCTCGCGCGGGGTGAGGCTGTCTTTCCCCGCCGGGGCGGGCAGGTGTGCAATTTCCATTTGGAGGTCTTTCGTAGGATGGCACTTATCTCGTGCCGGTCAAAGATAGCCACGTATGCTTGCTGTCGAATTGGCTGGGCAAAGCGGCGGGCACTCGCGTGATCGGCCGTGTCCCGCAAATACGTCCGAGCAGAGGGGAGAAAATTCAGAACACAAATATCATGGGGCGATCCGTCCAGCCTCCCGTCACATACCGCGCATCCGGTTGCATTCTCAAGGGTAAATTCGGTCGGAAACCGGCAGCTCAATGGACACTGCTTAGTCGGTTGGCAATTGTTGCTTCTGGTACGCCCGCAAAGCGGCAGGATGCAGCGGTGCGCTGCGTCCGCGCAGCAAATGCAGCATTGAGTCGCGCGTCGCCAGCTTCAGCAGGTACTCATTGACGATGCGCTCCGCTGCCTCATCCGGCAGATCCTCATTGCAGAGCAGGGTTGTCAGAACGCCGAAGGTTGCCACCGGTGCATCGCTGTTCGCGCATTCCGGATAATGGCGTTTGGCGTCAATGGTCGCGGCGACCAGGTAAGGATTCGCCTCCATAAGCAGCGCGATGCCGTCGCCGGTGATGGGGACGATGCGCACCGGCCGCTTTCCGTTTGTTGCCGTGCGAATGATGTCGTTGGGGCTGCCGGCAGTATAGAAGAATGCATCCAGTTCTCCCGTCTGCAGCGCCTTCGCGCAGTCGCCTGCGGTCTGTTCGCTGGCGGTGATGCCGGTTTGCGAATCGATCCCGAACGCGGCCAGCACCTGCACGGCGTTGTAACGGTAGCCGGAACCCGCCGCGCCGATGCCGACGCGCTTGCCCTTGAGATCCGCCGGCGTTTGAATGCCGCTCTCCGTTGCCGCCACAAGCGTTACGGCTTCGACTCCGCAACTGTAGAGGAAACGGAGTTTTGGCTGCGGATTGCGCGCCCATTCCGCCCGCCCCTCGACGGCTTGAAACTGTTTGTCCGACTGTGCAAACGCGAGCTGGAATTTCCCGTCGCGCAGGCCGTTGATGTTTTCGACGGACCCTTGGGTGGTCACAGGCACAAGGAGGAAGGGAAAGAAGCGGGATGCCCGCTCTATGTTTTCCCGCATCAGTTCCCCCTGTTGCTGATAGCGTCCGCCGGCCTCTCCTGTGCCGATGCGAAGCGTTTTCTGCTGCAGCGCCTCGCGGGCGGCCGCGCGTTCTTCTTTTAGTTGCTCCTCGGATATCCCTGAGCCGGCAGGTTGCCCGGCAGGTTGCTTCGCAGCCGGTGAGGGCTGTGGGGGCAGCGGAGTTTCTTCGGCGTAGAGCTGGCCGGCGGCCAGCGAAAGCAGCAGCACAATTCCCCCTACCGCAGCAGCATTGCGCAAAAGGAGGAATCGCGCGAGAGCAAAACATGTCGGGATGCAAGCAAACATGGGAAGCCTTTCATTTTTGGGCTACGATGTAGCAGATCCAGCCTTCGCAGTTTTCGGCTTCGGTCGTGAGCTTGAAGATGCCGTCGCCGCATTCGTCTTTTTCGTCCCAGCCTTCCCAATAGATCGAGCTCTTCTTGAAGCCGGCCTCAGTGAGGAGATCGGTGATCTCGCGCAGCGTCCAGACCCGCCAGTGATACTCGAACGCCCTCTCCTGCGCGGTACCGTCTGGGAAGCGAAAATGGATATAGTTCGTCGCTTCGGAGGTGAGGGGGTTGAAGCTGTGCTGCTCCCAGACGTAGGTGAAGCCGTCGATCTCGCGCTCCTCCTCGCAGGCGCAGATCGATTCGGTGCCGCCGTAGGCGTCGAGGGTGAAGATGCCGCCGTCGTTGAGGGATTGATAAACATTTTTATAGTAGGCAAGCATATCCGCGCGCTGGGTAAACAGAAAATAAGAAAAATTCATCGCCAGCACGATATCCACCTGCGGCTTGCGCACGTGCAGAACGTTTTTCTGCAGAACGGTGACGGCGGTCGCGCGGTTTTTCAGGCGCGGCAGATGGTGCGTTCGGCCCCAGTCAAGAACTTCGGCGTCAAGATCGACCGCCAGTGCGGTGTTGTCCCGATGCCGGGCGGCGAATTCGACGGCGGCGGAAAAGGAGCCGCAGAAATCCTCTTTCAGCGCACGGGGCGCACGCTGATTGATCTCCTTGTAGCGCTCGATTACAAAGTCGATGTCGGCTTCGACGCACTGTACGGATTTCAGATAGAGTTCATACTTGTCCGCGGTTCGGGCGGTATACTTCGGCATACGCTTCCTTCCTTCAGCCATTGATCTTGAAAGTCGCCACGGCGGCGCGGAGCCGATTATACCTATCCGGGCAGAAAGATGCAAACTGCTTTGTTCGCGATCCGCGACGGGGATTATCCGTGTTCGGTATCGTTCAGCAGAATGGAACCGCGACCGATGGCCTTGCGGCCAAGTTTTTTGAGGATTTCATCGGCGGCGGCTTCGGCGCGAGCCATCTTCTGATTGACCGTCGGAGCTTCGGGTGTTTGCTGTTCATCAAAGAGGCTGCGTTGCTCGCAGGGCGCTTCGTCTCCGTCGAAGCCGCTGATGCCGACGCCGATCAGCCGGACCGCGCGCCGTCCGGCCTCGGTCTTTTCGCGCAGCAGTTGCCGGGCGATGTGGAAAATCTCCTGTCCGCTGGCGGTGGGGGCGGGCAGGGTCTGGCGGCGCGTGATGGATGTGAAATCGGCATATTTGATCTTGAGCTGCACCGTCTTGCCCGGCATTTCGGACGCGCGCGCTCGCCTGCCGACCTTGTCGCTGAGGTAGAGCAGCGAGCGTTCCAGTTCGTCGCGGTCGGTGAGGTCACGGTCAAAGGTGTGCTCGTTGGAGATGCTTTTCTCGGCGGCCTGCTCCGCCTCGACCGTGCGGGGATCGATGCCGTGGCAGAGGTTGTACAGATGCGCGCCGAAGTCGCCGAAATGCTCGGTCAGCTCCTTGATCTGCCATTGCTGCAAGTGGGCGACGGTCAGGATGCCGCGCTTGGCAAGCTGTTGCTCCGCGACCTTGCCCACGCCCCAGATCGCCCGCACCGGCAGCGGGGCGAGGCGCTCCATCACGCGGCTGTCGGGAATCAGCGTCAGTCCGTCGGGCTTTTCGAGGTCCGAGGAGACCTTGGCGACAAAGAGCGTACTGGCGATGCCCACCGATGCCGTCAACCCGGTCGTATCCTTGATCCGGCCCTTCAGCAGGCGACCGATTGCCAGCGGCGTGCCGAAGAGACGCTGCGAGCCGGTGACATCGAGAAACGCCTCGTCGCAGGAGAGCGGCATGACCAGCGGCGTGAAGTCGCGGAAAATGGCATGAATCTGCCGCGAGACCTCCATGTAGCGCCCCATATTCACTGGCAGAAAAATCCCCTGCGGACAGAGGCGGTAGGCGTGCGCGGTGGGCATGGCCGAATGCACGCCGAACTTGCGCGCCTCATACGATGCGGTCGAGACGACGCCGCGTGACTGCGGACTGCCGCCAATGATGATGGGTTTGCCACGCAGTTCCGGATGGTCGT
>CAYWTJ010000011.1:0-6966 GCA_964460225.1 uncultured Planctomycetaceae bacterium
GCTCCGATATTTTCTGAAATCACGCCCGCAAATAGCCGTAACAGAAGATGTCTATTCTGCTACGGAAGGCGTGAAGATGATTGTTCAATGCCGTGTATGCAAACGGATTCGGGATGATGGGGAGTTCCGGTTGCCTTGGCCTGGCGAGTTGGGACATGAGATAGCCGAGACGTATTGCCCGCGCTGCGCCCGCGAGATGTTGCTGCGGATTCAGAATGGCGATTTTGCGTTGCAGGCGCAGAGATTGACGTTGAGTATGCCCGTGCCGGCTGGCATGTGATAACGAGTGTGTGGGGGGGGGCAGGGACGCAAGTGACGGAATAAAAATGTTGGATATCCCGTTGACATTTTCCTCCGGCGGCATATTATACTCGTCGTGGTTGAAGTAGATGTGTCTCCATCGTCTAGTCTGGTCTAGGACGACAGATTCTCAGTCTGTAAACTGGGGTTCGAATCCCCATGGGGATACCAATATTATTTAAACCGTAACTCTCTGCATCGTCAGAAGTTACGGTTTTTTCTTGCATACTCGATGGGTGTGCCGTTTCGATGCTTTTGTGTGACATTCCGTGACTCGAAGTGACTGCATCTGACCCATGAAACAGTCCACTTTTCAGTCCACTAACGTCCTCTCCATTCGCTTCTGTTGCAGCCTCACACACAACATTGATATTCGGAAGCTTACCAAGCGCTGCCGCCTTATCTTCCAAAAGCAGATGCGTGTAAAAACGCATCGTTAAGTCTATCGAACTATGGCGCATAATTCGCATTGCAACCTGCGGAGCCACGCCACTACGCGCAAGTCGCGTACCACACGTATGCCGCAAACTATGAAAATCAAGTATCCCCGCTTCCGCCTCTACGGCAATTCCAGCCCGCGCAAGATCCTCCGCCAGCATATCCGCTCCACGCGATACACCGCTCACGCGATACGAGGGATTGACGATCAACGGTCACGATGCGACTAGGCCTTGCCGGAAGCACCCTTCACCATCCAGCGGAACACCACAATCACGGCAACCACACCCAGCGTCAGGCCGAGAATCGGTGCCAGATTCGTCCCCAAATACGCCATCAGGTTCTTGGCGCTGGTGCTGAAGTCGATGATGTTTTGAGGCTTTTCAATGACGGTAGCCACATCTTCCGCCATTGCGGAACCCGCACCAAAAATCGTCATGAGCGCAACCGCACACGTCAGCGCAACCGCCGATCCGTTCTCGCTCACAACCTCAACCACCGCAATACGGTACAGATCGTCCTCAATGCCCTCCAACAGGTCGTATAACTCACTCTGGACCGGATCGAGTACAATCGCATTCGGGATCGATTCATCCATCTGCTCGAAAATCGCAAGTACGTTTTTTGCAAGGAACGCAGGATCAAAGGCGGGCTTTTGAAGTGATTCAGGCATGTTTGCGACCTTCCTCTACCTTCGCCAAATGTTGTCAGTTGCGTAAAGCGTTGCTGCGTATGGCATTGAGGTGACAATTGAACATTGACAGTTGTTGTCAGTTGCGGCGCTTACTAAAATCTAAGTACCCGCCCGCCTATCCAGCCGTACGAATTTCGTCCAGCTGGCTTTTACTAACAAATTTCGCCAATGCGATGCTACCACTGGTGCCGGGATGCGCGGTCAACATCCGGCAAGCCTTCCCATACGGCGTTACTTTCTCGTTGTTCATCTTTGCCCCTTTCCGAAGGACGTTGAAGATTTCAGTCAAGACACATGCTTAACTATGACGATGAGTATATTCAGATATATCTTGTTAGTCAACAACTATATTTGGAGATATCTTAATATGTCGCCAAGACCGAGGAAGCAAAACAGCGATAAATCACCAATAGCTATTAGGTTATGTGATTATTTCGGAAACAAGCAGTATTTAGATATTTCTGATAAAATCGGCATGTCCATTACCCAAGTGTCAGATTATTTGAATGGAAGAACGCCACCATCATCTAAACTTTTGGAATATGTCGCCAGAAATGGCGGGGATGTGAACTACATTTTGACTGGGGAAAAACGGTCCCCTACTGCCCCTAACGCTCTTACTCCCGCTCAAAAACTCGTTTTATCTCACTTAAAAACGCTCTTTGACATGCTTCTGGAAACCTATCACGAAGCCCTTGCCGATCCAGAAGAGGCCGAGGAAATAGCAGCCTTTTTTGAGAATATCGCCTCAACTTTAACCAGAAAAGCACAGTAGATAAGTATTCTGCCTTGACAGTTACACGATTCATTACTACCCTTTCATGTGGCAAAGCCCGACATAACCATATGCCGGGCTTTATCTTTTGCTTTCAAGAAAGGGGATATATGGAATATTGTAAGGACTTTCAAAGCAGCAAACGCGGGACCATTATAGCATCAATAGGCGCATCACTTGGCATTGCATCGCTTCTGCTGTATTACGTTCCTATCATAGGCTTTTTCATTGCACTTCCACTCGCAATAGTAGGCTGCATTACCGGGATAGCGGCATTGGCGTTTATGATCTACAAAAAGAAAAAAGGAATTATTCTGGCAATAATAGCGACTCTATTGAGTATCACAACGCTTATGTTATGCGGAAACGACCTCCAAAAGGTCAAAAGCGATCTGTACAAGGAAGATGTGTGCGAGTTGTTTCTCGCCGCGCTTCCTGACAGCCGGCAGTGGTTCGAGATTCAGGTAAGTCCGCGCAACCAGACGATGGATGTCCTGCACCTCTTTACTGGAGACGCCTCGCGCGTCACGCCAACCGGCAGGCTGCAGCCCGACGCGGTCGCGCGTGATCGCTGGTCGCTTCGGGAGTGGGAGGCCTCCGGTCTGCGTACCGCTTCGGGGACGCTTCTGGATGCGAATGCCGCACGCATCGGCTGGACGGTTGAGGTCGCCATTCCCTCTGCGCTGCTCACAAAACGCCTTGGGGGCGGCCCGCTGCGTCCGCTCGATCTGTACGCGAACTTCGTCCGTTACGATCACCCCGCCGCCGAAGACGGTACGCGAAGCACCGTGTTTGCCTCATGGTCGGCGGTCGAGTCCGGTTGCCCGCATATCTCCCCCAGCCGTTTGGGAACACTGCGGTTGACGCGCCCGGAGCCGGTTCGCTGACCGCGAACAGTAAGCCGACGGAGTGACATCAACAGCATTGGGTCAATCTGATGGCCAAGATGCTTGCCGTGCTTGCGCGACGCTTCGTGTTCCTCTTCTCCCATGCCTTATTATCGATCATGACAACCGGCAAAAAAGTACCCGAGTTACGGCAATGCGATCCAACGTGCTACGTTGGCGCGGGTTGGGGGCGCGTAGCTCCCTGCGGTGAATGGCACTAAAACGGTAATCAGGCTGATTCCGACGTTTCGTGCTGTTGAATTTGATTGCGACTGACCAGGGGGCAGGGGGGGGCTTCGCAAAAAAAAAACAGGTCCGTGTATCACCGGAGCATTGGTGGCTGAATGGCAAGCGCCCCCGAGTGATGAGAAAGAGGTGTGGGGAACCCGGGGCGCGCCCTATGCCCGGTCCAGACCTTGCAGCAGCGCCAGACGGCGGTACGCCTCGCAGGTTTCCAGCAGTTCCTGATGCTTGCCGATTCCGACAATCACGCCTTCCTGCATAACCGCAATCCGATCCGCGTGCAGAAGCGTCGAGAGCCGGTGCGCCACCACCAGAGACGTCCGGTTCTTCATCAGCGTCTCCAGCGCGTCCTGCACCTTCTTCTCGTTTTCCGAGTCGAGTGCGGAGGTCGCTTCGTCGAGCAGCAGAATCGGCGGGTTCTTGAAGATCGCTCGCGCAATGGTGAGCCGTTGGCGCTGTCCACCGGAAAGGCTCTCCCCGCGGTCGCCGACGAGGGTGTCATAGCCGTCGGGCAAGGCCATGATTTCGTCGTGGATGTTGGCGGCTTTGGCTGCGCGGATCAGGTCTTCCTCCCTTGCGTCCGCGCGGCCGTAGGCGATGTTGCTCCGGACGCTGCAGTTGAAGAGGAAAGGCGACTGGCTGACCAGCGCGATGTGCTGGCGCAGGCTGGCGAAGGTCAGGTCGCGGACGTCACGGCCGTCGAGGAGAATTTCACCCTTCCCGACATCATAGAAGCGCAGCAGCAGGTTGAGAATGGTGCTCTTTCCGGCACCGGATGCGCCGACCAGAGCGACCGTTTCGCCCTTCTTCACCGTCAGGTTGAAGTCCTTCAGAACCGGCGCATCGGGAAGGTACGAAAAATCGACGTTGCGAAAGTCAATGTTGCGCTCGAACGTCTGCATGGCAACCGTGCCATCCTTGGTCTGCGTCTGCTGGTCGAGGATTTCAAAGACCCGTTCCGCGCCCGGAAGCGCGTTCTGTAGGTCGGCGTTGGCGCGGCTGAGTTCCTTGCCCGGTTCGTACATAAAGCCCAGCGCCGCCAGAAATCCTACGATGGAACCGTAATCCAGCCGGCCTTCAATCATCATACGGCCGCCGATGAAAATCACGAAAATCAGACCGATCTTGCTGGTCAGGCTCATCAGCGGACGTTCGCGCGCCTGCGTTTTTTCGCGGTTGATGCTCAGGCGGAACAGTTCTTCGTTGTGCCGGCAGACGTTCTCCAGTTCAAACTTCTCGCATCCGAAGGCTTTGACGGTGGCGATGCCCTGCAGGAACTGAATCAGGATCTGCGAAACGTCGGCGGTTTTCTCCTGCGCGCGGCGCGAGGTCAGCCGCATCTTCCGCGAGAGGTAACGCATGGTGATGATCGCCACCGGCATGCCGACCATGCCGTAGAGCGCCAGTTCCCAGTTGATCCAGAAGATCGCGATGACCATGAACACCACCTGCACCGGGCGGGTCAGGAGAATGCTCAGTTGCAGAACGGCGTTGATCAGCAGGTTCAGGTCGGTGCTGACGCGGCTGATCAGGTCGCCGGTGCGGTAGCGTGAAAAGAATGAGTAGTCGAGGGTCAGCAGCCGCTCGGAGATCCGGTTGCGCATATCAATCATAATGCGCATGCAGAACCATTGCTGGAGGAAGGTGCGGTAATAGATGGTGACGCAGAGGGCGACCAGAAGGAAGGTCAGCAAGGCGACGCAGAGGTAGAACATGGTGTAAATATCCATCCAGCTTTCCGGAAGGATCTTGACGGCAAGCGGCGGGAGGATCTCCTGGATCGACTTTCCCTTCTTGGACAGATCGAGCATATTGATGACGAACTGCGACACGGAGACAAAGCCGAGATTGATGCCGCCGTAAATGAACCCGATGGTGACGAAGAAAAACAGGCGGATTTTATAGGGGAACATCAACTTCGCGGTGAGGAGAATCTTCTTAAACATGTGGCATCCCAAAGGTTAATTTGTGGTGTCGCGCTTGCTCATCCAGATTTCTGTGACGCCGTGGCCGCAGGGGCATGGTGAACCGCAGGCACCCCCGCAAAATGTCCGCCTGCTGTTTGCCGGCGGATCATCCGCTCCCAACCGGTTTCGCATCCGGACAATCCCCCCGCTATTAAACCGGTTTATCCGCGAAAAGCAAGGGCATCCCCATAAGCGGGGAGAGAAATATTCAGGCAACCAATTGCCCTGATTGCGTTTAAAACGATTCTGCGCTACTCATGCGAGGCCGTCCGCACTTCCGCGCGCGCAAATCTTTCCGTGACGCTCCGTTGACAAAGTCCGGCAGCCTGATATATACTGGTAGCTACCAGTTGGCCGGCGATTGTCGTGCGGCCGGAGTATAAGCGTGGGGTGTGTGGATCAAGTTGGCAGGGAAGTCATGTCGAAGCTGGAGATTCGCGGTTCGTCATTTGTGGTGGATGGGCAGAAGACGCGCATTCTTTCCGGGGCGCTGCATTACTTCCGGGTACATCCCAAGCTCTGGGCTGACCGGTTGCGCAAGCTGCGGCTGCTGGGTCTGAACACGGTCGAGACGTATGTGGCATGGAACCTGCACGAGCCGAAGCCGGGGAAGTTTGATTTTTCCGGGCAGCTTGATATCGCGGCGTTCTTTGCCGAGGCTCGGCGGCAGGGGCTGCACGCGATTCTGCGCCCGGGGCCGTACATCTGCGCGGAATGGGAGTTCGGCGGCTTTCCGGCGTGGCTGACGCAGGACCCGGCGGTGCGTCTGCGCTGCCGGAACAAACCCTACCTCGCGGCGGTGAAGCGGTATTTCGCCGCCTTGCTGAAGCAGGTGCGGCCGCTGATGTCCGACCGGGGCGGCCCGATCATGATGGTGCAGATCGAGAACGAGTATGGCAGCTACGGCAGCGACAAAGAATATCTGCGCTGGATTGCGGACACTTACCGGGCGCTCGGGGTGACGGTGCCGCTCTTTACCTCCGACGGCCCCGGCGACTGGATGCTGACCGGCGGAACGTTGCCCGAGGTTCTGAAAACCGTGAATTTCGGCTCACGTGCTACCGAGGCATTCGATACACTCCGGCGTTTTCAGCCGGGTAAGCCTTTGATGTGCATGGAGTTCTGGAATGGCTGGTTCGATCACTGGTCGGAAAAGCACCACACCCGCAGTGCCGAAGACGCAGCCGCGACCCTCGACGAGATTCTGGCTGCCGGGGCTTCGGTCAATCTGTACATGTTCCACGGCGGGACGAATTACGGCTACAACAGCGGTGCGAATTGCCGGCCCGGTCATTACGAACCCACCATCGGCAGCTACGATTATGACTCCCCGCTGGACGAGGCGGGCGACCCGACGCCGAAGTATCACGCCTTCCGGAAGGTGCTGGCGAAATACGCCGCCATTCCCGCCGACCCCGTTCCCGCTCCCGCTCCGAAGAAGGCGTACGGACGGGTTCCGCTTACGCAGCGGGCGGATCTGTTGGACTCGCTGGCGGCGCTGTCAAAGCCGGTCACATCGGCCACGCCCGAGCCGATGGAAAGCTTCGGACAGGCGCATGGCCTGATTCTGTACCGTACCCGCGTCGAGGGACCGCGTAAAAACACGGAGCTATCGATTCTCGGCCTTGCGGACCGCGCCCATGTCTTTGTGGACGGGGTGTT
>CAYWTJ010000012.1:0-14724 GCA_964460225.1 uncultured Planctomycetaceae bacterium
CAGCCACCTGCTGGCGGATGTCGAGGATGTTTGCGACCGGGTGGCGATTCTGTACGGCGGGCGGGTACGGGCGCAAGGGACGGTGGACGAATCGCTCGCGGATGAAAAGCGCACGCAGATTACCGCGCAGATGGACGAGGCGACGCTCAGGGAGGTGACGGATCTGCTGCAGGCGCGGCTGGGCAAAGATGCGCCGATAGCGGTTGCGCCGCCGATGGAGCGCTTGGAAACCTTTTTCGTGCGCGTGGTCAACGACGCCGAACGCGAGGGCGCGAGCACCAGCGGCGCCAGCCGGCAGGGAACGGCGGGCGAGGTGGGATTCTTCACCGAGAAGAAGGCGGAGAATGTTCTGGAGTCGCTGGCTGCGCCGGAGCGGCCGGTGGCGGTAATCTGCGTGCGCTTTTCATCCGCGAGCAATTCGCCCACCGTACCTTGCGCCCGTACCCGCCCGCCGTACAGAATCGCCACCCGGTCGCAAACATCCTCGACATCCGCCAGCAGGTGGCTGGAAAGGATGATGGTCTTGCGCTTATGTTTCAACTCCAGAATCAGATTCTTGATCTCGCGCGTGCCGATGGGGTCCATGCCCGAGGTCGGCTCGTCAAGGATCACCAGCTCCGGATCGTTAATCAGCGCCTGCGCCAATCCGATGCGACGCTGCATGCCCTTGGAGAATTCCGCAACCGGCCGGTTGCGCTCCGCCGTCAGGCCGGTCATCTCCAACAACGCTGCCGCCCGGCGGCGGCGCTCCGAGCGGGGCAGATGAAATAACCGCCCGTAAAAGTCCAGCGTCTCTTCGGCGGTGAGAAAACGGTACAGGTGACTCTCCTCCGGCAAATAGCCGGTACGCTCCTTCACCCGCAGATCGTTGGGGTGTCGCCCGAAGACCGCCACCTCGCCAGAGGTCGGCCAGAGCATGCCCAGCAGCAGCTTGATGGTCGTACTCTTGCCGCTGCCGTTGGGACCGAGCAGGCCGTACACTTCGCCCGGCTCGATGGTCATGGTCAACCCATTGAGCGCTTTCGCCCGCGTCTGCCAGAAAAAGAGCGGGTGTTTGTA
Source organism: uncultured Planctomycetaceae bacterium (assembly GCA_964460225.1). Taxonomy (GTDB): domain Bacteria; phylum Planctomycetota; class SZUA-567; order SZUA-567; family SZUA-567; genus CAYWTJ01. Next base: position 1,060 of record CAYWTJ010000012.1, read on the forward strand.
GTGCTTGGTCAGTTCGTGCGTCTGGATGACCGCTTGTTCGGACATGATCGCTCCCTGCCGGCCCGCCCGCGTCGCGCGGATGTGCCGCATTGATGACTAAAACTCTCCCGCGTTGGCCTCTTCGCCGAAGCGGACGATCTTCGCGGAATTGAAGATCACGATCAGGCTGCCGACGTTGTGCATCAGAGCCGCAACGATCGGCGAAAGGTAGCCCATCGCAGCCGCCACCAACCCGATCAGCACAAACAGAATTGCGAACACCAGATTCTGCGTCACCACGCCGCGCACGTGCTTGCTCAATCGCAACAAGAACGGCAACCGGTCCAGCTCACTCGACAACAGCGCCACCGACGCGGAATGAATCGCCACATCGCTGCCCGCCGCCCCCATCGCCACGCCCAGATCGCCCGCCGCCAGCGCCGGCGCATCATTCACGCCGTCGCCGACCACCATGACCTTGTAGCCGCGCTTTTGCATGTCTTCCACAATCTGCAGCTTCCGCTCCGGCAGACACTCTGCCTGCAGACCGGTGCAGCCCAGCTCCGCCGCCACCCGCCGCGCCGCGCCCCAGCGGTCGCCGGTCACCATGGTGATATTGCGCACGCCCGCCTTCTTCAGTTCCCCGGTCGCCTTGCTGGCGTCGGGTCGGGTCTTATCCAGCAGCCCGATCCAGCCGATGGCCTTCCCGTCCCTCGCCGCATAGATGGTTGAAAAACCTTCATCCTCTCCCTGCGCCGGCTTCTCCAGCCCGCTCAAATCAATTTTCAGTTCCGACTCCAGCCAGCTCGCGCGCCCGATCGCCACTTCGGCGCCGTCGATCACCGCCCGTACGCCCTTGCCGCCGACCTCGTTCATGCCCGCCGGTTCGCCAAGATTCACCCGCGCTTCCTGCGCCACCCGCACCAGCGCGCGCGCCGCCGGATGGTTCGAGTGCCGGTCGGCCGTCGCCGCCAGCCGCAGCAGTTCCGCCGGCGCAATGCCCTCGGCCGGAGCCAACCGCGAAACCGTCAGCTCCCCCGTAGTCAGCGTGCCGGTCTTGTCGATCATGATCGCCGTAATGGAAGCAGCCGACTCCAGATGCGAGACATTCTTGATAAGAATGCCCAGCCGCGCGGCCGCGGAAAGACCCGCCACCATCGCCGTCGGCGTTGCCAGCACCAGCGCACACGGACACGAAACCACCAGCGCGGTGATTGCCGCCCGGATGTCGCCGGTAAAATACAGGATCGCCGCCGCAATCATCAGCATCGCCGGGGCGTACCACTGCACATACTGGTCGATCAGGCGCATGATCGGCAGCCGGGTCGCCTCGGCCTGCAAGATCAGATCGCGCACCTTGCCGAGGGTCGTATCCGCTCCCAGCCGTGTCACCTCAACCTCGATCATCCCCGTCAGATTCACCGTTCCGGCAAAGACCGGATCACCCGGCATACGGTCCACCGGCAGGCCTTCGCCGGTTACACTTGCCTGATTGATCGAGGTCTCTCCGGAATGGAGTTTGCCATCGGTAGGAATGTTCTCGCCGGGACGCACGCGCACAACGTCGCCAACCGCGAGCGCCGTCAACTTGACCATGCTCTCCTCGCCACCGCGCACCAGCCGCGCCTCGGGCGGAGTCAGCCGGATCAGCCCCTCCACCGCTTCGCGCGCACCGAGGGCCGACCGGGTTTCCAGCAGCTCCGCCAGCATCAGAAAGAACGCAACGATGCCGGCCTCCTGATAGCTGCCGATGGCAAAACAGGCGAGAATCGCCAGCGAAGCCATTTCGCCGATATGAATGCGCCCCCGGAAGACCGCCTTCGCCGTCCGCACCAGAAGCGGCGTCGAGAGAAACACTGCGCCCAGCAGCGCGCAGAGGGTCGAAACCAGCCGCTCGCTCTCCGGCAACTGGCTCTCGAAGATCCAGTGCCAAAGGTATGAATTGACAATCAAGGCGCCGCCGACGAAGGTGGCAAAGATCCAGGCGGCATTGCGGCTCTGGCCGATGTCGGTTGCGCCGATGGGGCGCTCGCCGCCTTCGGGCGCTTGCGGAGCCGGATGGCAGGCGCAGCCGGACGGAGTAATGGATGAAGCAGTCATGTGCGCTCCCCTTTAATTGCCGGCCGGCTGGGTGCCGGCGGGCGTGGCGCTGTCCGTGGAAAAATCAGCCGGGCCAGGAGTCGTCCAGAAGACGTTGTTCCCCTCCCGCAGCACATACACCCGCGACTTCGCCAGCGCCTCGCGCAGACGGTCGTAGCGATATTGCTGCAAAAACAGCTCCAGCCCCTGAGGATCGTTGGGAAACCGCGCCTGCAACACCCGGATGCGCGAAGCGTCGGCCTGAGCGCGGGCTACGGTGGCAACCTTATACTCCTGCGCCGCATTGCGCGTGCGCAACGCCTCGGTTTCACCTTCCTTCAGAGCGGTGTTGGCTTCGGTACGCGCCTTGTCGATCAGCTTCTTGCGTTCGCTCAACGAACTGGTCAGACGGTCGAAGGCCTCCTGCGTCTTGCCCGGCGGCATGAGCGAGACGTTAATCAGGCTCACCAGCTCGACGCCGATCTTCCGCTGCGCCAGCCGCTGATTGATCACCTCGCTGATGCGGTCAAAGAGCGCCTGCTTATCCCCGTAATAGGCCTGATCGACCGAAACTCCGGCGAAGTTCCGGACGATGGCATCCTCGCAGATCGCCTTGAATTCCTCAAGCGGCTTGGCGGAGGTCAGCAAGTAATCGCGAAAACTGCTGATGCGGTACTTGGCTTTCCAACGGGTGTGCAGAATGTTCAGGTCGCCCGTAAGGTTATAGCCGTCGAGATCCGCGTCCAGCTCTTCCGCCGCGCCGATCACCGACTCGGGGTTGACCGCCGCATCGCCGCTGATCCGGGGCCAGAAATTTCCGCCGAGGTCGATCTGCTTCTCCTCCGATAGCCGCAGCACCACCGGCTCCTCAATGGGATACGGCCAGATGAAGTGATACTGTCCCGGCTCGAAGACCTTGATGCCGGAGTCGTCGGTCAGGAACGCGCCGAAGCGTTTTACGAGCATCACCTCGCCATCGTTCACGGCCCGGAAGCGGTCGAGCAGGAAGAACAACAGCAGCACCAGCATGCCGATCTTCAGGAAGAAAAAACTGCCCTTAAGCGCGCGCGCCAGACTGCCCGAGGCCGGATCATTCTCAATTGCCTCGCGCTCCTCGTCGGTCATCGGATCCGCGTTCAGGAACTGATTGCAAGCGCAGCCTTCGCCGTGCCCTTCGTGCTGCTGCCGCGTCTGCCCGGCATCCGCCCCGGCAGCGCCGGAGCAGGCGGGATCGCCGCAGGAACATTTTTTGTCGGAGTCGCTCATGTTGTAAAATCCCGTAGTCTGAAGCGTTCAAAACCAACCCAGCCGGCAACGGCTCATCGGTTCGCGGCCGGCGCAGCCGGCGGATTCTCGATCAGGCTCTCCAGCGGATTGTTGACCGGCAACGCGACGGTGGACTTGTTCTTGAGCACCTCTTCCAGCGTGTCGAGCCGGCGCAGAAAATTCGCCAACTGCGGATTCTTCTTGAATTCCTTGTAGTGCTCGGCCGCCGCCGCATCGCCCTCGCCCTTGATGCGCCGGGCATCAGCCAGCGCCTGGCTGACCAGATTCTGTCGCTGCAAGGTTGCCTGATTGACGATCTGGACTGCTTCGTTCTTGCCGTCGGTGATGTTTTTCTCGGTGCGGATGTTGCGCTCCTCGACCATGCTCTCGAAGATCGGCTTGCAACTGTTCTTCGGCAGCGCGATGCGGGTGATATCCAGCGTCAGCAGTTTGATGCCGTAATCGGAACGGGCGACCTCTTTTTCCAGCGTCTGAAGCAGCGTCTGCTGGAAGGCCGCGTAATTCTTCGCCTGCTCACCGCCATCGCTGATGAGCGCGGTCAGCGGGAACTGGTTGACCGCCCGCAAGCGCGCGTCGCGCACCCGGTCCTGCAGATACTGGCTCGCCATTTCTTCAATGGACAGCCCCTTGTCGTTGGTCATACGCTTGATGAAGGTTTCAACATCCGCGACCCGCCACTCCAAATTGAGCGAAAGATAGATCTGGTTCTCATCGCGGGTCGTGATCGGCTCGTTGCCCTTCACCGGCAGACTCCGGTTACGAACATCCACCGGCACGACGCGCTGTATGCCCACCGGCCAGCGGAAATACAGCCCCGGCTCCTTCTTCACCCCGCCCTCACGGATGGCGCCAAGGGTATACACCACCGCTTGCGTTCCGTTGTCCACCGTAAAGGTGAACATCGCCAGCGCGAGAATGAGACAGACCGCGCCCGCCGCCAGAATGGTCCAGATGTTCTTGTTCATCGTTTGCCAGCCTCCGGTTCAAAAACCGCTCGTCTTCGTCTTATGATGGATTGCCTATGATAAAAGACCGCTTGTTGTTCATGCCTGCCGGCCCAGCCGCTGCCGGAACTCCTGCGCCAACTGCGGCGGCAGCATCTGGTGAAAGCCGTCCAGCGTCGGACAGGGCTGCACCGCGCACTCCCCGCAATGCGCCACCTGCTTCTGAATCGCGCAGCGCCGCACTGCGCACTCCCCGCAATGGCCGATCTTCACCCCCTCCGCGCGGCAACCGGTGCAATGGATCTCCGCCGCCGTAAAGGGATGATGGTATTCTTGGCTCCACTTCCGCGCCGTCGCTTCGCGCAGCGCCTGATCGTCATTCAAAGTCGCGCGCCGGGCGTCGCAGGTCGCGCAATCCAGTCCGCAGCAAGCCGTCATGCCTTTTCCCTCTCCGTGAAATCCGCAACCGCACTCGCGGCGGCATCAGTTCTTTGCGTTCAGTTTGTCGATCTGCCGCGCCAGATAATTGTTGATCGCATCGGGGTCCGCCGCCTTCGCGTCATCCATAATCAGCGTCGCTGACGGCGGCAGCATCACCTTCCGGGCCGTTGCCAGCGCATTCTCCAGCATCTGCATCTGCCGCGTCAGCGGATAGATCGAAGGCGCAGCGGCAAAGGCCTTGAGCTGGTCGTTGAACCAGACGCCCTCCGCCTCGGCCACCAGTTCGCGACGATACTTATACGCCTCGGCCTCGGCCACCAGTTTTCGCGCCTGCCCCGGCGCCAGCCCGATGATCTGCTCGGCCTGCACTTCGCCTTTATAAATCTCCAACTGCTTCTTTTGCCTGCTGGCGATCACGTCAAGAAACGCCTTGCCCACCTCGCCCGCCGGGGGATGAATGTTGCTGATGCCGACGTTGGTGATGCGCAGGCCAAGGTTGCGGGCGTTGATATTTTCGCTGATCCGCGCCAGCAACTGGTCGCGCAGCCCGTGGCTCTGCCGCGCCATTACGTCCCAGAAATTCGCGCCGCCTAAAAAGGCCGTGATCTCCTTCTCCGAGATGGCCCGCACCAGCGCCTGCGGATCGCGGTAATTGTAGGCATAACGGTACACGTCGCCCGGAGTGTCGATCTGAAACTCCACCATGAACGACCCCGACACCAGCACGTAATTTGCCCTGTTGACGAGCTTGCGGACGGTTGTCTCCGCGCCTGCCGCCGCACCGTTTTCCCGCATCTGCGCCGGCAGCGGCATTAGATACAGCGTCTCGTCCTCGACGTGCTGCGCATCCCACTCCGCCATCTTCATCCGCAGTTCGTCCGCCTTCCGGCGCGAAGCTTCCTCGCTGTCGGAGCCGAAACCGATGGTGATCTGCGAAAGGCGCGAGCGGTCAATCACCCGCGACTGCTCGATCGGCCACGGCCATTTCAGGTGCAGCCCCTCGCCCAGCGGCGGATTGGCCTGCGCAAACTTATCCCAGTTATCCTCCGCGCCCTCGTAAAACCCGCGCGGCGCGCCGAAGCGCTCCACGATCGCCGCTTGCCCCGGACGCACCACCACCACCGATGACAGGAGGTAAAACGAAAAGATCAGAATCAGCACCAACGGCGCAAACGCCTTCTCCACAAACCGGAAGAACCAGGTTTCGGAAACCCGGAAGCCGAACTGATAGTCGAGCGTATGCGCAAAGGTCTTGAAGATGCTTTGCGGCTCCGCCAGCAGTCCCGACAGGCGCGAGTCATACGCCGGCCGCTGCTCGGTGTCCGGCATCCGCGGGCGGTAGTGGTCCAGTACGACGTTTACAAACACCTCGACGCCCTGCAGTGTCGACCAGAGGCAGAGCAGAATACAAACTACCCGCTCCGGGTAAAAGCCGATCTTGCCGCTCAGCAGCAGACATGCCCCGCAGAGCGCCAGAAATCCGGCCGAACTCAGCGCATACCCCGCCCCCGCCCGTACCGGCCGCCACTGCCGCGCCTTGCACAAGCCCGAGGCATATATCCCGATGACAAAGAACAGAAAACCCGTAACAATCGGCATAACCCCATACACCGAGCCGACCGAACGCGGGAACGAACCGAAAAAGAACCCCGAAAATCCCGCCCCGCGCAGAACGATCTCGTACAGCGCATACCCCGCCGGCAGCAGCAGCACCAGCGCGAACAACACGCTCAGCGCCGGAGCGATGTAGTGGTTGAACTGCCGCAGGTTGCGCAGCGCCGGACCGACCTCGTCATCCGCGAAGAGGCTCCCCATGCCCTGCAACTGCCGCTGCCGCTCGATCTCCTGCCGGTCATACGACTCCGTTACCGCCAGCCGGCGCAGCCGCAGTTGCAGCAGCGAGGCAAGGAAGAACAGAAATCCCGCTCCCACCTGCAGCCAGAGCAATTTGTAGCAGAAAATCCCCGTCGCGGAGAATGCCACCGTCCCCGACAGATCCACCGCTTCCTGCGTGACGCCGAGGCGGGAGGCCAGCAGAAGCCCGATGGCGCAAATCAGATGTAAGCCCATCCCGAGCAATGCGGTGTGTTCCGCGCGCCGGGTATCGGCGCTGGCCGGGGCGAACCCGTCAGATGTCATGTAATCTCCCTCCGGTCAAACAGGAAGGCCGCAATCAACAGCACCGCGGCCAGATAAACCACCTCATATCCACTGACGCTCACATTGCTCAGGCTCAGGCAATAATTCAGCGGGATGTCGATTTCGCGCTTCAGCGCCTCACTCAGCCAGAAGGACTGCAGATTCGGCATCAAAGAATGCCAGACCCGCACGGACAGGTACTGCCCGTACTCGCGGAAGAAATAATCGCTGGTCAGCCCCCCGCAGAAACAGACTGCGGTGACGCAAAAGTTTCCCGCCGCACCCAACCGGGTGCTCGCCGCCACCGAGATTCCGCACAGCAGCAGGATCGCCTGCAGCGTCAGCAGACCGGCAATGGCAACCTGCCAGTCGTAAGAGCCGAAATGCTCCGCCGTCACAGCCCAGTTGAATTCGGTATCGAAGAAGAAAAAAACGCAGAAGGCCAGTAACAGATAACAGAACAGCGAAAAGGAGAAGGAGCCGATCCAACTCTTGCCGAAAAAATAATTGCGCCACGAGGCCGTCAGCAGCGCCAGCAGGATCGCCCCGGCCGTGGCGCCAATGGCGGCATAATCAATCGGCTGATAGGCGGCGGTATTCGACCCGAAACGCACCGTCAGCAGAAGCAGAATCAGTTGCGTCAGAATCGCCAGCGCCAGCGCGCAGGCAATCCCGAGAAACTTGCCAAGGATGAAGGTGATGCGGCTGACGCGTTTGGTCAGCACCGTCAGCGCGGTCTTCTCCTCGATTTCGCGGTTGATCGCCCCCGACGCGGCAAAGACCGACAGCAGAAGCCCGGAGAGAAGGATGGTCGAGAGTCCCAGCTCCGCGACCATTCGCTGCGGCGCATGCTGCAACGAAGTGCCGACGCTCAGGGTGTAGACGTGCGAGGAGGTGAGCGGAATAGCCAGAATCGCCAATCCCGTCAGAATGAGGATCAGCCCGAACACCGGCTGACGGACCGTTTCAAAGAAGGTGTTGCGGAGGATGGCATATCCCTGACCCATAGCACTCGCCTTCCGTTCTGAAAGCTCAGATTTCGTCCGGCCCCGACCCGCCGCCGCGCCGGCCGCCCTCCCTTTTAACGCAGATTCCGGGGAGCATACAATCTTACAGCCCTCCCCCCGCATGTCAATGTCCGAGCGACCCTTTTTCCCTCGCGGCGCATCGCTTTGCGCCGGATACGCTCCTCCGGAATTCCTTCGCTCCGATATTCCGCAGATTGTCTGTCACCTCAACACGCGCATCCCCCGCCTGCGCCGGCGCATTCCCCCCAAAAAATACGCGAAGAAAAAACCTGCCGGGAATCTTCCCGGCAGGCGCAAGACATCATCAAAACGGCTCTTCACGCGCGCGGCACCCGGCGGAACGCCTCAATCCCACGCCGGAGTCTGCGCGTTGTAATTCGTATCTTCTTTTCTCGCATTCTGCGCCACAGGGTTGGCATAACGGCCGGAATTGTCGTCAAGCGCGGAAGCGGAGTCATCCCGCACCTGTTTGACGCCGACCCAGCCCTTCGGGGTCAGGCCGAAGAGCATCTTGCCATTCTCGTTATTCACATGATCCACCATGAAGCCGGCCGAAAGCTCAAAGGTGTCCATGTCGCGGATCACGCTGATGCGCTGTGACTGCAGACCGTTGGTGACCGCGCCGCGCAATACGCCGTCGCTGGCAAGCACGCCGGTGGTCGTGGGACTCCACTGGTACGCCAGCGCGTACTCCAATGAATAGTGGCTGTGTTTGTTCCAGAGCTGGGTCCGCAGCGCCACCGTCGTCAGGTTCGACACATTATCGACGTCATAAGAACCGTAGGGGTTGTCGTAGTACGGGTCGGAGTAGGTACCCGCGCTGTACTGATGGTTGGCATACAGACGCCACTTCTTGCTGAACCAGTAATCGAAGCCGCCGCCGAGGGTGTCGATGCGGGAGCGCGACGGCGCATAGGTTCCGTTGCCGAAGAGCGCCAATTGCTTGAGCGGATACCACGCCGCGTTAATCAGGACATTCGACAGCAGACTGCCCTTGTTGTACTTGTCCGCCTCGTCCTGATCCAGAAACACGCCCGACGCGATGTTCAGTTCAAACAGCCGACGGATCACGCCCTTGCTGTCCTTGCGCTGCCAGTCCTGATACAGCCCCCCGGTCAGCATGTGGCTCTCGATATAGTTGTCAATGCCGTCCACGCCGTACAGATCCTGGCGGCTGACCGCCGGCGCTTCGTGTCCGATCAGGTTCAGGGTCGGCTCAATCATGTGCCGCAACTTGTCGTTATCAAAATACCCGAAGGTGCGGGTCGAAGCGTCCAACCCCCAGAGCGCGGCCATGTTGAGTTTCGAGGGCGCTTTGCCGTAGTTATTGTCGTACGTATCGGAATAGCCGGTCATAAAGCCGCCGCCATGCGCCTTGAGCGCCACCGGCCCCAGATCGAACGGCACCGCCAGCTCGTCGAGCGTGTGCGCGCGGCCGATCCACGGCGTGTTGCCATCCTCGTCGGTGCGGCTGGTCGGCGTAATCAGACTCAGATCCCTCAGGATCGTATCGGACTTTTTGCGCACCATGCCGATGTTGTTCTGGCTTTCAAGGAAGATCGGCAAGCTCCCGAGGCGCAGCCCCGGCAAAGTCGCCCGCCACTCCGGCAGATATTCCGACTCGGTACGGAAGTCGTTCACCCGCATCTGCGTTACCAGTTCCGTCTGGAACAGGTCGGCGATGTAACGCAGCGAAGCATTGGTGGACTTGTCATCCCCCCGCGCCCATTCTTCCGGAAAGTACTCCTTGAAGAAGTCGCGGTCGGAGAAGACATGCGTCTGCAGCCGCAGATCGAAGTTGTCGTTGAACTCCTGCCGATGCCACCAATCAATCATGTAGCGGTCTTTGCCCTTGTACAGCGCCGGCGAAAAACCGGAATTCGTCCCCCAGTTGTTGGTGCTGTACTCGTTATTCTCTGCCGCCCGGACCTGATCGTCATTGCTGCCGATGTAGTTTTCCTGCGTCCAGTAGCCCCGGATGTCGCCGGTGCCCTTGCCCAAAATATTGGACAGCACCGAGAGCAGATATTCACTCTCGCCCCCGAGACCCCAGCCGCGATTGGTGCGCAGGTCGACGTCCGCGAAGATGTTCTGCAACTGGAAGCTGCGCTTGATCGGCCGGCCCTGCTCATCCTCGGTCTCATGCTGGAAGATCCAGCCCACGCGGTTCATCCACAGCACGCCCTGCTGGTTGCTGTAGCCGCCGGAGGTGCGGTAGTACGGCCAGCGGTACTTCAGGTCGTAAATCACATACGGCAGATAAAACACCGGCACGTTGCCGATCTTGACTACGTTGTTGAATCCCTCGACCTTCTCGCCCCGGCGCATATGCACCGCCTTGCTATACACCCCCCAGTGCGGACGGGCATAGTTCGAAGGCGAGCCGACGACGCCGGTCGCAATGTAATGTTCCTTGGAAACGATGCGCAGGTCATCGGCCTGAATGTTCATGCGCAGGCGCTTTTCCTTCTCCAGCGCATCGGTGTTTGACAATGGCGAAGCGGGACTGCCCAGCAAGGTCGGACGTCCGACGGAAGCGTCCTTTTCCTCGACCGAGGCGGTCTGGTTGACCCCTTCGTCGGTATTGCGCATCCGGACGTTGCGGGCACGGCCCTTGAAGTTTTTGTTGTCGAAGTAAATCCGGTCGCAGGTCAGGTAAGTGCCGCTGTTATCCTCCACCGAGACGCTGCCCTCGGCATAAATCTTATTGGTATCCGTGAAGAAGATGATATTGCGCGCGCGGATGCGGCGCCACTCGTTCGGACGTTTGCCTTTGAGCAGAATCGTGGCGTAATCACGAATGACGACCGCCTTCTTCTCCGACCACAAATAGATACTGCCGCCGGTGACCTTATAATCGCCGCCGAACACGCTGGAGAAGATCCCATCGTCCGCCGCCGCGCACCGCCCGCCGCAAAAACAGCAGACCGTGAAAGCGAGGAGCAAAAGGAGGAAGTAGGGCATACGCATTGTCCGCATCCGGTGTCCTGTGTCAGTTGTTGGTGACGCACACCCGCTTGCAAAACGCCCGTAACATATTGACAGCAAACAGGAAAGATTCTATTTTATTACCCGGAGCCTGTCAAGCGCGGAATGGTCACCGCCAACCGGGAAAACGGTTCTGCCAGCGCTCCGGCGCGACAAAACAACACGGGTCAATTTTCACTTACGTTTTGTCGACGCTTTCTTTCGCGTTTTCCATCGTTTTTCCTCCGGCGCGCCGATTGAGCCTCCACCGGCACCGGATATTTCAGAACTCCAAAGACGGCAACATGATAAGGAGATCGTACACATGGAGCATTCGGCCCCCGGCAAAAATCCGACGCCCGCTCAGGACACGGTTCTTGCCTCAATGCTGCGACAGGAAGCCCCGAGACACTTGCGGCTCTGGTGGCTGTTACCGGCCATACTGGGGCTGGTCGCGTTCCGCCTGTATCTGTCATATGCACAACCGGAACCCGTAAAAAAAACGCATACTCCTCCTTCCTATAAAGTTGCGATGGACCCTGAGACCGAACGCAGACTGAAAATAATCGAAGAACTGCGCAAACGGGACGAGCCGCCGCCCGAGCCGAAAATTCAGCTAACCCCTTTGCAAAAAGGGTACTTCCGCGTTGCTGCCGCGCAAATTCAAAGCACAATGGGCAACAGCGACAAGAACCGCCGCAAGATGGAAGCCTATCTGCGCAAGGCGGCGGAGAGCGGCGTCCGGCTGCTGGTCTTCCCGGAGGCCGCTTTGCCGGGATATGCCGATCCGGAGCATTTCGTTTTCTGGGCGAAAGACCCGAAGGCGGCGGTTCCAGCCGACGAAGCCGAGGACTTCCTGCCGGTTCTGCAAGCGGCGGAATCCGCCACCGGCCCGGAAGTCCAGTTCTTCCAGAAACTGGCGGCGGAGCTGAAGATCTATATCGCCTTACCCTACATCGAGAAATCCGGGGAGCACTACTTCAGCAGTCTGCTCCTGATTGACGAAGGGGGAAAAACACTTCTCAACCGTCGTAAAAACCGGCTCTGGGCGGTTGGCGACCGCTTCTGGGTCACCAAATCCGAGGACGCGCAGCAATCGGTACAAACCGCCTTGGGCCGGATCGGGCTGGTGTTATCCTACGATATGACCACGGATTTTCCTGCCCTGCACACACAGGGAGTAACGCTAATCCTCCACAGCGCCGCGTTTTATGGCGAAAATATGCAGCGTTGGGCCGACACCCGCTATCGTGCGCTGGTGGAAAAAGCCGGCTGCTCGGTCGTGCTGGCTAACTGGGGCTGCGCCTACGTCCCGGCTTGGGACGGCTATGGCATCAGTCGCGTCTACGCGCCGGGTGGAAAACTTCTGGCCGGACAAGGCGAGCAGGAGGGCGAATTCCTCGTCATTGCCGACCTCCCCCTCCCCGGCACCCCACCGCCCGCCGCACCGGCTCCCGTTGCGGTGCCGGGGGCAAAGCCGTAGCGGCGAACAGCGGGATTTTCGGCGCGGGTTGAGTCCGACGCCCGGGCTCTCTCTGCGGGTAGCGTTCTTTTCGCTTGACAAAGTTCGCCCCCCGCACAAATAATAGCGGGTAGTTGCGGTACCGGGACGCATTCTTCTTCGCCCGGGTTCACGATGCCTGACCACGGGCGCAAGGAAGGTTCCCCGATGATGAATATCCTGCAGATCGATGAAAAGCTGGTGGGGGTGCTGATCAAGGCCGCGCGCGACGGATTGGCCATGGCGGGCCTGAAGCCCTTTCCGGTCGGCGCCAGTCGCCGCTTTACCTGCACCCGCAACGTCACCGCCATCATCGGCTGCGTCGGCACCTGCTCGGGGTCGATCCTCATCAACTGTTCGGAGGAAGGCGCGATTTTTCTGGCGGGCAAGATGCTCGGAGAAGATTTGAAAACCCTCGACAACGCCGTTCTGGACGGCGTCTGCGAAATCTGCAACATCATCGCCGGTCAGACCAAGGCCGTGCTTTCCGCAACAGACTTCAAGTTCGATCGCATCAGCACCCCCTCGGTGGTGGTCGGCTCAAACTATATGATTTCCCACTACAAGGGCGCAACCAGCGTCAGCGTCGATTTTGAGCTGGACAAGGTGATCGCCAACCCGCATCAGGACCTGACCTTCACTATCGCCATGTTCCTCGTCAAGATATAACCAGCGGCTCATGCCGGAATCCGTGCAGGTCGTTGCGGCGGGAGCAGTCTCGCCGTTTCTTTTTCAGGCGCATTCGGCTCTGAGTCACTCAGCGTCCGCACGCAGATTGGCCTCTGTGATGATGATAAACCGCCCGGATTGCCCCGCTTCTGCCGATCCGGTCAATCTGCGCCTGCTCGAAAGGTGTGTGTAGAAAGAACGTTCAAGGAAAGGGCAAACCGATGGAAGGCGGAGTCGTTGTTCTGATTGTCGTTGGCATGATCGCGCTGGTCATCATCATCCGGCTCTGTGCCGGGGGGATGGATGATGACCGCGTCCGCAATTACATCGAACAGCAGGGCGGGCAACTGTTGAGCAAGGAATGGCAGCTCTTCGGCCGGGGCTGGTTCGGTTCACCCAAAGAGCGCATCTATCTCATCCGCTTCCTCGACCGCGACGGCAACGAGCATGAGGCCTCCTGCAAAACCAACTACTTTGCGGGCGTATATGTAGTCGTCCCTGAAAAAGTCTACCATCCACTCAGCGACTAATCTTCGTTGCTAGACGGATGGCGGATTTATTTCGATTTGCCAACATACGACAGAGTCAAATAAAGAAGTGCGAAAAAACTGCACAGATACTTCAGCAGCTT
>CAYWTJ010000013.1:0-67420 GCA_964460225.1 uncultured Planctomycetaceae bacterium
GCTTGCCGCCGGGCCGGTGTCGGCCGATGAATACGCGGCCGCGGAACCGTGGCTGCTGGACGTGCTGACTCAGACTCTTGTGCGTCTGCCGAACACGGCGGGAGCCGCTCCGGCGGTTTCCGATGCCCCGGCTGTTTTAACGGGCGGCCTTGCTCTATCCGAGCCCCGGCCGGGCGAATGGTTCTGCGTGACCGGAAATCCGCTGCGGTTGCTGCAGACGGCGGTGCATGCCGAAAGCGTATGGCCCGATGCGGCGGAACCCAACCGGCTGCCGGTGCCGTGGGGGCAGTACTATGCGGAGTTTACCCGCTTTCCGGCGACGGCGACCCCGGCGGTGCTGCGCTGCTCGGGGCGGGCGGAAGGGATGGAGTGGGATCTGTTGCTGCCGCGGGCGGCGCTCTCGGAGCTGGCGGGCGCGACATTGGACTTTTCCGCGCCCCTCATCCGGGAGTAGGCATTTTTTGACCGTGTTGCGACGACGGGTCCTGGCGGGAGATGGCGATGCGGACGTATGGGACGGTTGTTCTGGGCGGGGCGCTGCTTCTGGCCGGCTTGCCGGAGGTTGCGCGGTCGGCGGACGCGGCGAACGTTGTGGAACTGCCGCCGGCAAATACACAGGTGTATATTCTCGCGAACGACAATACCCTGATTGCGGGAAAGCTTCTGGGAATGGAGCAGGGATATCTGGTCTTGCAGTTGACGGACCGCCGGATGCGGTTTTCGCCGCAGGATATTCGCCGGATTTTTTTGACCGAGGATGCGGCGCGCGAAGCAATGCGACAGCCGGATAGGGCTGCCGAGAAGCCGGCGGAAAAGCCCTCCGACAAACCGGCCGAGGTGGTGGCTGACAAGGAGTTTTTGGACGCGCTGACGCTGGCGCGCGAGAAGAATGCCGCGCTGCGGGCCCTGCCGGTTAACGTTCAGGGCGATACCATTTTGCTGGAGGCGCAGAATTATCTGCTGGACCCGCAGGCGCTCTTGAAACCGAAGGAGGTTCTGCCGGTGTTTCAGGGGTGTTTGCTGGCGATAAGCCCGAAACAGAAGCAGCGGGCAGATGAGGTGTTGCGTCAGCATATGAAGCTGGTCGGTTCTTCGGAATTGACGCATGAGCAGAAGCTGCTGGTGCGCAGTCGGGTGGAAAAGCTTTTTCTGCTGATTGCCACCGGTTCCGCGCAGCCTGCACGCGGCGAGGCGGGGTTGTAACATCTTCGGGGGCGGAGATGGAGAAAACGGGCGGAGCCCGGACCGGCGGGTTGCCGGAGTGGTTCATTTGACGGATTGCCCGCCGCAGGTTCCGGCGGAGTATGGCTGCCGCAGGGGGGATGGAGGCTGCCGTTTCAGAAGGAGGAAGATCATGTTTCGTATTCCCATGCCCGGTTCGGGCCGGGTCCGCGTGGCGGGGTTGCTGCTGGCGGCCGCGCTGCTGGGCGCCAATGTGCTGGCGCAGGAGCGCATACCGTCGTCGTCGGAAATGCCATCCTACGAAAATTCCCGCGCCGGCAACGCGCGCGGCATGCTCAAAATTTGCACCAAACCGGTTGACTGTTATGTCCGTATCAACGGTCAGCAGTTGCGCAAGGACAAATCCGTGCTGACGGTCGACAACCTCAAGCCCGGCGTGTACGACGTGATTTTCGAGTCCAAGGGCGGCACGACCATGCGCCGGGCCCGGATTGCGGCGGGGCAGACCACGGTGGTCTTCGCTTCGCTCGATTTGCTGAAGCCGGCAGGCAAGGAGTGGCAGGATCCGCTCAAACAGCAACCCGAGGAGCCGGGCGCACGCTATTCGCAGCAGGAGCCGCAGGCTAAGAACGTAGTCCAGAAGGGGTGGAATAAGGTTACGGGCAAGAAGGGACCCATAGCGGCCGCCGCGACTGCAGCGGTTCCCGCGGAGAACCCGGCGGATCTGGTGGACGCCGAAATTGCGTTTGAGCTGGCGCAGATGCTGCAGAACCAGTTCAATCCCTTCTCTGCCGAACGCCGCTACGACCGTGCGCTGGAATTGTACCGCCACATCATCGAGGACTTCCCGAACACGCCTTACGTCGAGCAGGCGCACTATTATTCGGGGCGGATATATGAGTCGACGCACAGCAAAGAGTACGGGCGCGCGCTGACCGAGTATCAGACCGTGCTCAAGCTCAACCCGGCGACGGCGACCGATGCCGCGGAACGGGTGGCAAAGCTGTACGGCGGGCCGATCGTGGATGACGCCGGGCCGCAGTTGTCTTCGGTGAAGCCGTTGGATCCGATTTCGGCCGACGACAGCGACAGCCCCGAGGCGGTGAACCAGCCGCAGCCGCTGACCGCCAGCACCATCGGCGTTGCCGGTTCGTCAACCAAAAAAGTCAGGACGTCCCAATCGAGCGTCCGTTAAACGAAGACCGAGATAATTGCTGCCCGGATGGAAGGTCTTCCATCCGGGCAGCTTTGTTTGCCGGGCGGTTGCGGGCGCGAAGGCCGTCGCGCGCTTGACAGCATTCGACCGGAGGCAGATAATTGCACTTGGTTGCGCCGATGAGAATGGCCGATGACGGTGGACGCCCGCAAGCAGGGGGCGGTTCATTTATGGGGATAATTGAGCGGAGGAAAAGCAATGGTGGACTTTGTCGCCGGCGATGACGGCAAGAAACCCGCTCCCGCGCAGAAGCAATTTTTAGGCATCATGTTCGATTGCTGCAATGTGTACGCGCGCATCTATAAGAACCGGGAAGGCACGCATTACGAAGGCCGTTGCCCGCGTTGCGGCCGGCAATTAAAGGTCAAGATCGGCGAGGGCGGCACGGGTCAGCGTTTTTTCCGCGCGAAATAACACGGGCTTATCGGGTCCAATTTTCATCTGCGAGGTATCGGGAGACTCAGTCCGATGAAATATATTCTTTTTGATTTGGATGGTACTTTGACGGACCCCAAAGAAGGAATTACAAAGTCCGTTCAATACGCATTAGCGCATTTTAAAATTGAGGTCGCGGATTTGAATGATTTGGCGGTGTATATCGGTCCGCCTCTGAAGGACGGTTTTATGGAGCATCATAGATTGAGTGAAACCGAAGCAAATGAAGCGGTCGGTAAATACAGGGAACGTTTTTCGAAGACGGGTCTATATGAAAATGAAGTGTATGATGGGGTTGAAGAACTACTCATCAATCTGAAAAATGCCGGAAAAAAACTGGCGGTTGCCTCTTCAAAACCGGAAGTGTTCTGTGTTGAAATCCTGAAGCATTTCCATCTGGATGTATATTTCGATGCCATTGTCGGGAGCGAATTGAACGGCGCCCGTTCTCATAAGGCGCAAGTAATCGAAGAAGCAAAAAAACGTCTTTCACTTACGGAAGCCGACAATGCAAATGTTGTTATGGTCGGTGATAGAAAACACGATATTGAGGGTGCGCACATGAACCATATCTCCTCGGTCGGCGTAACATTTGGATATGGCAGCGATCAGGAATTGATAAACGCCGGGGCTGAAGTGCTTGCACACAGCATGGATGAATTGAGAGTGTGCTTGATATAGGGGAGCTTTTCTTGAGGACTGGGGGACATGATTTGCTTGTAGCATGATCCATGATGACAAGTGTATGGAACATGAATGTTGGAAGCATCGTTGTTATGCTGAAGGATTTTGCGCTTAAGCAGACGGGTTTCGTGCCTCGTCAGCAATAGCGTGTTCGATGGAAGAGCGCTTCAAAAGCAGACATAAAAAAGGAGCAGGCGGGAAGACTCCCGCCTGCTTTGCATGAATCGACAACGACGCCCGAGGCGGTGGCCCCGCGCGGTATGGCAGATCCGGTCAGGATATTGCGTAAACCGGACGGCTCTCGGTGGTTTCGACGTTCTGGTGCGCCTGCTTCTGCGCGGGGCGGGTATCGGGCCACCCCAGGCGCCAGAGCACCGTTGCGCCGAAGATGTCCGACTTATACCGGCGGCGCAGTTCTTTCTCTAAAAACACCCGGATCGTCGCTTCATCCACCGCTTCCCCGGCGACGGATTGCACCCGCCGCAGCGTCTGCACCCGCCCTACCCGTTCGCGCAGGCAGATCACCGCTTCATTCTGCCAGTTTTCGCTCCATTGGCTGCACATTCCCGCCAGCCGCTCCTCGATCATGGTCATGCTTTCATCCGGTTCCTGATCCCGCTGCGAAAAGGTTGTAAACCTTCCGGCGCTGGACTCAAAAGCCCCACCCTCGCCAAAGACCTGCAAGAGACGCACCATTTGCGAATGGTCATTCTCGTCATGCAGGTTGAGATGAAATTTCGCGCGCAGGCCGCCGCTGGCCGGGAAACGCAACTTCGCCCCCACCATCCGCAGCGCGTCCTCCCGGATGCGCGCCCGCTCACTCTCATCAAAATTCACCGTGACCGCAAACCATTTGCGGCCGATCTCTACCACGTCAACCGTACTCATCCGGCTCCCCCCGATGCAAGGTGAAATTCCACGCCGGTCTTGCGACCGCCCTCCCGTCATCCCCCCGAACGACATGGAGTTAGCATGGAAATCAACTTTGTTCGGATATCTTGCAAAATGGTGGCGCAATGTCAAGACATTTTTTCGGGTAATCTCCGGTAAGCGTTGTCGGAGGAGAGGATAGCGGTATCGTTGGTTTCGGGGCGTATCCTTTTCGGGGCGTGGGGCGTTGAGGCCGGCCGAAAAGGGGAGGGCGGGCGGATTTGTGAAGAAACCCGGAGGTAGAAGAGACGGCAAGGATTTTGGGAGTTCGCTTGACTGGGGGGGGGCTGTCCGTATAATGCGGTAAAAATTGTCGTGTTGTCTGCCTCGGCGCACGGTGCGCCGGGCGATCGTTCTGTAACTGTCTCACAAACAACGGTTAGCGAGAAACTATGAAATCCGAAGTCGTCGAAGTGGCAACCTGCCGTTACAAGGTCTCCGTTGAAATCCCCGCCGAAAAGGTCGATGCGCAGTTCGATCAGGCATACAATTCCATCCGCAACCGCGTGGAAATCAAGGGTTTCCGCCGCGGGCACGCGCCGCGTTCGCTGATCCAGAAGCGTTACGGCGAGGATGTGGTTCAGGATGTCACCAGCCGCCTGTTTCAGGACAGCTTCCTCGGGGCGCTCAAGGAAAAAGAACTCGCGCCGCTGGGCGAGCCGGATCTGGACTTTGCCAGCCTAAGCGCCAAGAACGGGCAGGTCTTCTCGTACACCGCCGAAATTGATGTCCGGCCGAAGTTCACCATGCCGGAGTATAAGGGCATCGCCCTCACCGAAACGATTGAAGCCGTTACCGAGGCGCAGGTCACCGAGCGTCTGGAGGGGCTGGTCAAGAGCTTTGCCACTTACAGCGAAACCGCCGAAGGCTTCAAGAAGGGCGATGCGGTGATTGCCGACCTCGTAATGCAGGAGGGTGGCAAGACCCTGATGTCCCGGGAGGACTTCCGTTTGCCGCCTGAGGTGGATCGCCTGATGGGCATCGAGGTCAAAGACCTGCAGGACACGCTGGGTGGGATCAAGGCCGGCGAGAACCGCAATTATACCGTTGACGTCCCGGCCGGGTATTATCAGCAGGATGCCGCCGGAAAGACGGTCATCATTACGGTTACCGCCAAGAAGATCGAGACCCCGTCCTTCCCCGGCATCGATGACGAGCTGGCCAAGCGCGTGGGTTTCGAGAACCTCGAAGGTCTGAAGAACCGGATCAAGGAAAACATGGAAGCCGAGCGCAAGCATGCTTCCCGCGGCGAACTGGGTCAGAAGCTGGTGGAGGAACTGCTTTCGAAGGTCAACCTTGACCTGCCGAAGGATTACATCGACCGTCAGGTCAAGACCCGTGTTTCGCGTCAGAAGGAAATGATCGAGCAGGGGCCGGACAAGGACGAGAACGCCAAAAAGCTCGAGGAATTGGAGAAGTCTTCCCGCGAAGAGGCGGAGAAGATGACCCGCCGGATGGTTGTCATTGAGGCGATTGCCGAGGCGGAGAAGATTGAGATTTCGCAGGAAGACATGTGGCGGCACATCCAGCAGATGGCGCAGATGTACGGCATCAAGCCCGACCAGATGCTCAAGCAGTTGCAGCAGATGGACGCGCTGATGTACGTCGCGCAGGAAGTGCGGGACATCAAGACCGTGGACTTCTTGCTGGGCAAGGCGCAGATCACCACCACGCAGGCCTGAAGCGCCGGATGATTCAGCAAAAAGGAACGACATGAGCGAGCAGCAGGGTTTCTTCGATTACGACACCATCCCGTACGTCATCGAACGTACCGGCCGGGGCGAGCGCAGCTACGACATCTTCTCGCGTCTGCTGAAGGACCGGATCATCTTCATCGGCGGCTCGATCGACGAGTACAAGGCGAATCTTATCATCGCCGAGCTGCTGTTTCTGGAGCTGGAGAACCGCGAATCGGATGTGCACATTTACATCAACAGCCCCGGCGGCAGCGTGACGGCCGGACTGGCGATCTACGACACCATCCAGCATCTGCAACCCAATGTCTGCACCTACGCCATCGGTCAGGCGGCGAGCATGGGGACCATTCTGCTGGCGGCCGGCACCAAGGGCAAGCGCTTCAGCCTGCCCAACAGCCGGATCATGATCCACCAGCCGTGGGGCGGTGCCGAAGGCACGGCCGAAGACATCACCATCCGGGCAAAGGAGATCAACCGCTTGAAGGAAGCGCTGTACCAGATTCTGGTCAAGCACACGGGCCGGGACATTGCGGAGATCACCCGCGATTGCGACCGCGACTTCTTTATGGACGCGCACGAAGCGGTGAAGTACGGCCTCATCGATGAGGTGCTGCTGCCGGGCGAGAAGAAAAAGATGGAAGACTGAGAGCGGCGGTTGGTTCGAGCGATTGAGCGGTAAGGCAAGACAACAGGCGAGGAACGGCATGGCCAAAGGCAAAGGACAGTCCTGCACCTTCTGCGGGCGGACGCAGGATATGGTAAAGCGTCTGATCGCGGGACAGGATGGCGTCTGCATCTGCAACGACTGCATCATGCTCTGCGCAAGCATTCTTGAACAAGAGGATGTGCGCGAGAAATCGAGTGCCGCGCAGTTTGCGCCCGCCCGGGTTCCTACCCCGCGCGAGATCAAGCAGGCATTGGACGAATACGTGATCGGGCAGGACACGAGCAAGCGCATCCTGTCGGTGGCGGTGCATAACCACTATAAGCGGCTGATGCACGGCGGCGCTTCGACCGGCGGCGTTGAGATCGAGAAATCGAACGTGCTGGTGCTTGGGCCTTCCGGTTGCGGCAAGACGCTGATGGCGCGGGTGCTGGCGAAGACGGTGGACGTTCCCTTCGCCATTGCCGATGCGACGACCCTGACCGAGGCCGGCTATGTCGGCGAGGATGTGGAGAACATTCTGCTGCGGCTGATTCAGGCCGCAGACGGCGATATCTCCAAAGCCGAGAAGGGCATCATCTTCATTGACGAAATCGATAAGATCGGCAAGAAGACCCAGAACGTTTCGATCACCCGCGACGTCTCGGGCGAGGGCGTGCAGCAGGCGCTGCTGAAGATGCTGGAAGGCACGACCTGCAACGTTCCTCCGCAGGGCGGACGCAAGCACCCCGAACAGCGTTACCTTCAGGTCAATACTCAGAACATCCTCTTTATCTGCGGCGGCGCGTTTCAGGGGCTGGACGAAATCATCTCCCGTCGGGTGGGCCAGAAGTCGATCGGCTTCCACCGTGAGGAGAGCAAGAGCGCGGATCAGGAGCTGGGCGACCTGCTGGAGCAGGTGGACACCGACGATCTGCTGGAGTTCGGGATGATTCCGGAGCTGATCGGACGCATTCCGGTTCTGGCTCCGGTGCGGCCGCTGGATGAAGAGGCGCTGGTGCGGGTGCTGACCGAGCCGCGCAACGCGCTGGTCAGGCAGTATAAGCGGTACTTTGAAATTGAAGACGCGGAACTGGAGTTCGAACCGGAAGCGTTGCGGCAGATTGCGCACGAGGCGACCATCCGCGAGACCGGCGCGCGCGCTCTGCGCGGCATCATGGAGGATCATCTGATCGATCTGATGTTCGATCTGCCGGATATGCCGCGTCCGCGCAAGTACACCATTGATCTGGACTTCCTCAAAAAGGGCTGGAAGCTGCTCAAGGACGATGAGGTCAAGGCGCACCGCGAGGCCAATCGCAAGAGCAAGGAAAGCGCGTAGGCGACGAGCGGTCGGTACGACAACAGGACATGTGAAGAACGCCGGGCGCAGACCCGGCGTTCTTCGTTTGACCGGCAGAAGATGGCCGGGTCCGAATTTGAGGATAAGGGGGAAGAACCAAAAAAGCTTTGGGACCAGCGCTGGACAGAGGGCTATGCGCATTGGGCAAAGCGCAGTTCCGGCGCGGTTTCCTCCGCCACCTTGTCATGCTCCAGAAAAGCAGCCTCACGCAATTTGTCGAGGCGGAACCAGACCCGCAGCAGCGGCTGACCGCCGGCGTAGGCGTACAAGGTGCTTTCAATCTGGCGCAGCCGGTGCAACAGTTCCTCAAGATAAATTTTACGGTCAAAACCGGAGTTGGCAAAGATCGCCTGACCGGCAATCAAAGGCAATTCGCGGGCAACCGACTGCATAACGCTCGCTTCCGCGCCGAGCACCGGCTGCAGTGCGCGTGCCAGTTTATACGACGCTTTCCAGAGTTGACTCTCGCCCAACCGGTCAAACTCGTCCATCTCTTCTCCTTGGTTGTACTGACGGCATCAAAAAAAACGCTCACGGTCTTTATCGGCGCGCGCGAAGGTCTGCCGCACAAAAGATGTCAATTTGCATGGGAAACACCGGATTACTTCAGGCCCAGCCGGGAGCCGTCGTATTTTTCCGACCGGATCTGATCGAGCCAGCCAGTGTTATCGAGGTACCAGCAAATGGTTTCGCGCAGACCGGTGTCGAAGGTATGCGCAGGCGTCCAGCCGAGTTCATTACGGATGCGGCCGGCATCAATCGCGTAGCGCTGGTCGTGACCGGGCCGGTCTTTGACGAAGGTGATTTGATCGCGGTAATGTCCGCCGGCCTTGGGGCGCAGGTCCATCAGAAGATCGCACAAAAGATGAACGACGTGGAGATTTTTCCATTCATTGCAACCGCCGATGTTATAGGTCCGGCCGGGCATGCCGCCGCGCAGAATCACGTCGATGGCGTGGCAGTGATCGCCGACGTAGAGCCAGTCGCGGATGTTTGATCCGGTGCCGTATACCGGCAGCGGCAAGCCGGTCAGGGCCTTGGTAATCATCAGAGGCAGAAGCTTTTCGGGGAACTGGTAGGGGCCGTAGTTGTTGGAACAGTTGGAGATCGTGACCGGCAGGCCGAAGGTTCGGCTCCAGGCGCGTACCAGATGGTCGGACGACGCTTTCGAGGCGCTGTAGGGGCTGCTGGGGTCGTAGGGCGTTTCTTCGGTGAAGAAACCGGTATCACCGAGCGAACCGTACACCTCGTCGGTGGACACATGATGGAAACGGACGTCCTTGCGCTCTCCCCAAGCCTCGCGCGCGGCTTGGAGCAGGACGTAGGTGCCTTCGATATTGGTGCGGATAAACTCGCCGGGGCCGGAAATCGAGCGGTCGACGTGACTCTCGGCGGCGAAATGCACTACGGTATCGATCGGTTCTTCGCGGAAGAGCCGCTGCAGCAGAGGCAGATCGCAGATATCCCCCTGCACGAAGCGGTACCGGCCGTCCGCTTCGCCCGCGAGTCCGGTCAGGTTGCTGAGGCTGCCGGCATACGTGAGTTTGTCGAGGTTGACAATGCGCAGTTGCGGGTAGAGCCTGCCCATCAGCCGGACAAAATTGCAGCCGATGAAGCCGGCGCCGCCGGTCACCAGCAGAACGCGGGGCGTATGCGGAGTGGATGTGGTGGTCGAGTTCGTCATAGGTTACCTTCACTGTACGTGGCCTTGCCGTCAATAAACGGCCGCAAAAAATACCGGAATCCATCAAGGGTCCAGCAAAATCGGGGCGGTCCCCATAAGCAGTTCAACGCGAGCGCCCTCCCGCCCGTCCGGCGGCAAGCCGGGGCGTATTTTGATAACCTGCGCCCGGAAGTCAAGCCGGAATCCGGCGGCGACCTGCCGGACAGCGCCGTCGGGGCTGCGCACTATGGCGCGCCCCTCGATTGCCGAGAGAACACGATACTGACGCAGCCACCACCGGCACCAGCCCACCTGGTCGAAACCGTCATCGGGGCCGGCGCTCATGCCGTATTTCTGGACCGCTTCGCGCAGAAGGGCGACGGCTTTTTCCCGGATCGATTTGGTCGGATCGCCGATCAGCTCGATCAATTCCGGAAGGTCTTTTACCCGCAGATCGCGGGCGACACAGTCCAGCGCGAGCTGCCGGTCGCGGAGATCGGCAGAGGTGAGCAGTTCGTTGTATTGCTCGGGGGCCGGCCCTTTGTTCATGAAATACAGGAGGGAGGCCAGCCTCTGGCTCAGGACCAGTTTCCGTTCCGCGGAAAATCCTTCCA
Organism: uncultured Planctomycetaceae bacterium; assembly: GCA_964460225.1. Classification (GTDB taxonomy): domain Bacteria; phylum Planctomycetota; class SZUA-567; order SZUA-567; family SZUA-567; genus CAYWTJ01. The sequence goes on from CAYWTJ010000013.1 coordinate 10,428, forward strand.
GCGCCGCCTCCCGGTGACGCGGCTCCACCTGATTGAGCGAATCCGCCGCCGCCAGCATCACGGTGTCCCAGCGATTATAGAGCGACTCGTAGAGAAATCCGACGATTTCCCGGCTGGTTTCGCTGCGCAGCATGGTGACCGCTTGCGCGGCAAAGCGCGCGCTGTCGCTGCGGCTGATCTCCTTCAGGTATTGCACCGCATGGTCATGGTCCGCCGAACCGGCCGGCGCGCAACGCAGCAGGGCCCAAGCGACCATAATCGCCACGCCGGGCTGATTTTTTGCCAGCATTGCGTTGAGTTTGCCAGTGGCCTGGCCGCTTTGCGTCAGTCCCAGCGCGAGCGCGGCGCTGGTGCGGACTCCGGCGTCGGGGTCACTCAGCAGGGATTCGGCTTGCTTCGCCCCTTCTTCCGCATTCAGCACCGTCAGGCTGGCCAGCGCGGCGGAGCGAACCTGCGGAGAGCGGTTTTCCAGCAAATTGTGCAGGTGCTTTTCGGTATCTTCGCCGGGATAGTCCGCTAACTGGCTGGTTGCCGCTGGCGCCAGGGGATTCAGGTCGCTGGCGGAGAGGGTCAAGAGGTATGGCTTCGCCTGCGGATCGGGTGTTTGCTGCAGCGTGCGCAGCCGATCGGCGTCCGCCTGCAGATTTTTGGAATATTGAACCATCTTGCGGAATTCCGGAGAGTCCGCATTGTTCAGCGGGGGGTGCTGAAACAAAGATTGCGCCATTGCCAGTTCCGGGGTGTGCGTGGGCGAAGGCATCTTGAAGTCTTTGGGCTTGTTTTGCTTTTGTTTATCCTGATTTTGCTTAATTTTTGAGGTGGATATGGACTTCGGTTTCAGGGTAGGAATGGGTGCGACATCCGATTTTCCCAGAGGTGCCGCCTTCAAACCGCCAGACTTCGGGTCCGTGGGAGAACTCTTCGACGGATCTTGTTTGTCTTCCGTTTTTGTTCCGGCCTTGCCGTCTTGTTTTGCTTCGGTTTTTTGGCTATTGCCGGAGTCCATCAGACAGCCGCCCAGAAGCAGCGTCGACAGAAGCAGCCCTGCAGTGGCAGAGAGATTAATGGCCGCGCTCGCTCTCATGGACGCCTTTCAACAGCCGTTGCAGCCGATCCGGTTCCACCCGCAACAGCAGCGTTTTTCCGTTTTGAACCACCACTTGCCCCGCCGGCGAACCCTTGGCTTTGTGCACATTTTTCGCTTGGCAATAATGCACCTCGACGCGTGTGGCATTGCGGGCCTTGGAGAAATATGCCGCCAGATGCGCCGCGTCCAGCAGCGTTTCCTGCGGCAACGGATCTTCGCCGCGCAGCCGGCCGCCGCCGCGAACTACGACATGTGACCCCTGCATATGTGCGATGTGCAGCCACCAGTCGTTGCCGCGCGCCACGCGAATGGAGAGGTTGTCGTTGTCTTGCGCGTTCTTTCCGACGTAGACCGTAAACCCGTCATGCGAGGCGAAGACACGCACCCCGGCGGGCGCGGCGTGCTTGACCTCTTGCGGCGTCTTGGCCGGCTCCAGCCCTTCGATGTGGATGCGGAAGCCAACCGCCTGCCGCACCAACTCCTCGGGCGGGATCAGGGCGGGGTCGGAGTTTTCCTCCCACGCCAGATAGTTATCGGATAATTCCTGCAATCCCTGCAGTTCTGACCGGCCGAGGTTGATCTGCTCGCGGATCATCTCCTCGCCCGCCAACAGCTTGTGCTGCTTCTTGAAAAATTTCCGGGCGTTGTCGATTGCCTTGAGCGAGGGGTCCAGTTCGATGACGCGGGTCTGGCCCGGATGGTAGAGGTCCGGCAGTTCCACGCGCTCTGCCCGGCGCGGAATCCGATCAAGGTTGGCCTTGATCAGCTCGCCGCATTGCAGGTATTCCTCGGCGCGGGCGCAATCGGCAAGCTCTTCGGCGAGTTTCTCCAATTTTTTCTCGACCCGCTTGAGCGCGCTGCGAAGCGATTTGCGGAAGGTGGAACGCAGCGGATGAACTGCGGCCGGTTCCGCGGGGGGCAGCGACGAACTCTTCGGAAGGGGGGGCATGGCGGCTCCTGAAAGGGTTATGCATGAAAACGGGGATGCGGTCAGCGCGGCGGCAACCGGCGCTCCAGCGCCCGCTGGAGTTCGGGGTTGGCGCGCAGGGCAGCGAGGGCACTTGCGCGATCCCGTCCCAGATCCTGCCCGCCGAGGCGGAAGGAACCATAGGCCGGAGCGCTCTCGCGAACCTCGCCGCCGGCATCCCTTCCGGCAGCGATCAGCCCTGATCGCACCGCAAGATCCAACAACTCGGCGCAGCGGTCGATTCCGTTTAAAAAATCCAATTCCAGATCCGCCCGCGCATACGGCGCGGCGAGTCGGTTTTTAATGGTTCGCGCCTGAAGCCGCAGTCCGCTCGCCTGTCCCGCTTGTTGAATGCAGCCGACACGCCGCAGTTCAATCCGCAGGGAAGCGTAAAGTTTGAGTGCGTCGCCGCCGGCAGTGGTGAACAATCCGTATTCCCCCGGCCGGGCGCGCATCTGGTTCAGAAACAGCAGGCAACAGCGGCTGCGGGCGGTCAGTGTGCTGAGCCGGCGCAGGCCCTGCTCCAGCAGGCGAACCTGTCCGTCGCTGCCGGCCTGTCCGACCCCGGCGGCAACCTCGGCACGCGGCACCAGCGCCGCCGCTGAGTCGATCACAATCAGATCAACCGCATTGCTGCGAACCAGCAGTTCGCAGATCTCCAGCGCTTCCTCGCCGCTGGTGGGTTGGGAGCAGAGCAATTGCGCGGGGTTTATTCCGAGCGTGCGGGCATGAGCGGGATCGAGGGCGTGGTCGGCGTCGATGTAGGCGACGATGCCGCCGGTCCGTTGGATCGCCGCTGCAGCCTGCAGGGCAAGAGAGGTCTTGCCGGAAGACTCCTGCCCGAAGAGTTCAACCAGGCGGCCGCGCGGATAGCCGCCGGTGGCGCGGTCAAGGTGCAGGGAGCCGGTCGGAAGGGCCGTCAGTTCGCCGGGTGCGGGCATCCGTACCGGGGAGCGGAGGCAGCCGGGATCTGTATCAGCGGTCGTCTGGGTTGAATTCACTACAAACCCCCGGGCCATTCTGCGGTGGAAAGCGGTCGGTCATGGCGCAGGGACGCCACGCCCCCCGATTGTACGCGCGGGCGAGGAAATTGTCCAAGGTATTTGCAGCCGGAATGCAGGCGGTTCTCAGGACGACAGCCGGCGGTGGCGGGCGGAGATGCGCCGCGAGGCGCGCAAGCGTCCCGACGGGCGGTGGCGACTGATGATATGGTCGAAGATCTCCGGGGTCAGGTCGCAGAGGCTGTTGACCACCAGCGCGGCCTTGGCCTTCAGTTCCAGCAGATTTGCCGTTCCGGTCAGGCCGAGGCAGGGCATTCCGGCGGTTTTCGCCGCGACAAGGCCGTGGATGCTGTCCTCCACCACCACGCAGCGGGAGGGGTCGACTCCGAGTTTTTTGGCCGCGAGCAGAAAGACATCCGGGGCAGGCTTGCCATGCGAAACCTCGTCGCCGCAGACGGTTTCCTGAAACAGGTTGGCCCCGGGCAGGTGTTCAACCACATAATCGACGTTCTCGCGGGGGCCGGAAGAGCCGATGGCAAGGCGGAAGCCCGCATCAGCGAGTGCCCGCAGCAGTTCCGGCGCGCCGTCCATGGCCGGAAAGTCTTCGGCAATCAGTTGTCGGTAGAGACCCTCTTTTTCCCAGTACCAGGCCTGAATTGCGGCAGCAGAGATATCGCTCCCGGCGATGGCGTGGGCGAAGGAATCGAAACTGCGGCCAAAGAGCTGGTTGAAGGTCTCTTCCTCCAGCGGAAAACCACGCCGCTCGCAGGTGATCCGGGTCGACTCGTAATGCGGCTGGTAGCTGTCTACCAGCACGCCGTCCATATCAAAAATCACCGCCTTGTCGCTCATGGCCACTCCCGGGAACAGGTGCTGACTCGCCGCGTCCGGACAGACAGAAGACAACTCAATCCTACTTTCTCGTGTGTATTGGCAGAACAGTATGATAATCAAGCGGTTACCGGGTGGAAGAGGATACGTGAAAAAATCAGCGGCAGGTTGACAAAGGCTAGGCGGTCGTTACTATATAAATAAAGTTTGGTCGATATAAAAGATTGCGCGATTGGTATTGGGCCGGTTGGACGTCCTCTCGATTACTATAAGGTGCAAAATGAGTTATCCGGAACTGGCGGGAAAAGCGTTTCTGGTGGCAGGGGTAGCGAACCGCAAGAGTGTGGCCTATCACATTGCGAAGCTGCTGGATGAGGCCGGGGCGGGGCTGGTGCTGACGGTACGCAGCGGGAAACGGCGCGCGGAGGTGGAGAAGTTGTTTCCGTCGGCGTTGATTCTGGTCTGTGACGTTGAGCGGGAGGAGGAGATTCGCGCGCTGCCCGCTGCGATCCGGCCGCGGTATCCGCAGCTTGCGGGGTTGGTGCACTCCATCGCGTTCGCCAATTATTCCGAAGGGTTGAAGCCGTTCCATGAAACATTGAAAAAGGACTTTTTGCAGGCGGTGGACATCTCCTGCTTTTCGCTGATCGCACTCAGCAATGCCTGCAAGGAGCTTTTCGCCCCGGACGCCTCGGTGGTGACGATTTCAATCTCCTCGACCCGGACGGCGGCACTGAATTATGGCTATATGGCTCCGGTCAAGGCGGCGTTGGATTCGAGCGTGGTCTTTCTGGCGAAGAGCTTTTCCCAGTTCTCGCGGGTCCGCTTCAATTCCGTCAATGCGGGGTTGCTGAAGACCTCCGCCTCGGCGGGGATTCCGGGCTACATCGACAGTTATCTCTTCGCGGAGAAGTTGACGCTCCGGAAGGAAAACCTTGAAACGGCGGAGGTGGCGCGGACGGCGCTCTTCCTGCTCAGCCCTGTTTCGTCGGGGATCAACGCGCAGAACATTATCGTGGATGCCGGCATGGGAGTGAATTCCTTTGAGGAAGAGGTGGTGCGAAAGGCAACGCGATAGATGCGCCGAATGCATGCCGGGCGAGTTGGCTGGCGGTTGTTTCTGGGGGGAAATCGAAGACCGGCGGCATGGCGTCATCCGGGGTACGGCGGGCGTTGCCCGCTCCCTGCGGCTGGACATTGGATAGGTGAGGAGCGATATGCAGCTGACGATTGCGACGCGGGGTTCGGAGCTGGCGCTGGCACAGGCGCGTTCGGTGGCGGCGGCGCTGGAGCGGGGGGGCTGCCTCTGCCGGCTGGAGATTATCACCACGTGCGGCGATCGCAACCTCAACGATCCGCTTCCGAACATCGGTGGCAAGGGACTCTTCACCCGTGAGGTGGATGAAGCGGTGCTGGATGGGCGGGCGCAGATTGCGGTGCACAGCCTGAAGGACCTGCCGGTTGAGGATGAGAAGGGCCTGATTCTTGCGGCGGTTCCCGAGCGCGGCAGTGACCGGGATGTGCTGGTGCTGAACATGAATCTGACCGGGGTGGCCGGCTGGAAACAGGAGGTGGCGGCCGCGCTGGCGAAACAGAACACCCCGCAGGAGGGTGCGGCATCCACGGCGTCCATCTTGCGACTTCTGCGGGAAAAAGGGGCGACCATTGGGTGCGGCGCACCGCGGCGGCGGGTGCAGTTGTTTGAAGCAGTGCCTGAGTTGCCCGTGAGCGGGGTGCGCGGCAACATTGCGACTCGCTTGCGGCGGATGGAGGAAAACAACTGGGGCGGCGTGGTCATGGCCGAGGCTGCCTTGCAGCGGCTGGGGCTGGCGGATACGCTGCCGTATCTGGTTCTGGCCATTTTGCCGGCGGCCGGTCAGGGCGCATTGGGGTTGCGGGCGCGGGCGGATGATGATGCGGTGCGGCAGGTTCTGACGGGAATAAGCCACCCGGCTTCTTTTCAGCGGGCACTGGCGGAGCGGTCATTTTTGCAGGCGGTAGGGGGGGGATGCCATGTTCCGGCCGGCATTCGCACCCTGCTGGTCCGGGAGCGGTTGTTCCTCCAGGCTGTGCTGTATACGGGGGCTTCGGAGGCGCGGTGCATTCCCGTCCGGGCGGAGGCGGAGGCATGCGCGGAGGGTGCTGCGGAGGCGGGGAGGCGTCTGGGAGGGGAATTGGCGCAGCGGGCGGGAATCACGGAGGAAAGAAGCGAGTGATTGAAATCGAGGGACGATTGCTTAAAATCCCGCGAAGGATAAAATTCTTGACAGAAATTTTTTGATCGATCATACTAAATCCGTGAGCGAGGGGTACCACACATGTTATATGTAAAACTGACACTGATTCTGGCCTTTGTTTCCGCATTGGCGGCCGGCATTCTCGCGCTGACGTTTCAGGCGACCAAACCGCGCATTCAAAAGGCGGACGAAGAAGCGAAGGTCAAAGCGCTCAGCGGGGTTTTTTTCAACGGCTTTGAGCGCAGCGAAGAGGCGAAGGTCAAGACGGAATCGGGCGAGGTGGAGTTTTTCAAGGTATACGTAAAGGGCGACACAACAGAGCCTTCGTATTTCGCAACATCCGGCAAAGGAATTGGTTACAACAAATCCGTCCCCATCGAGCTGCTGGTGGGGTTTGAGAATCCCGCGCGGGCCGTCAAGAAGGGCAACGATGCCGCGGAAGGGTTAATTTGCTACAACTGGAAGGTGGTCGGCAGCGCGGAAACCCCCGGTCTTGGGGAGAATGCCCGCGACAGTAAACCGAGCTTTACGATTGCCGGAAAGTTGTCGGGGCAGCCGGATGACACCAGCGTGGACCGGCGCACCGACTTTCAGCGGCAATTTTCCGGCAAGCCGGCGCAGACGCTGGAGGTGAAGAAGAACATTGACATCATCACGGGTGCGACCTATTCGACGGTAGGAATCGCCAACGCGGTCAAAGATGCGGACAAACGGTTGCGGGAGGCGCTGGCTGTGAAGTAGCAAGCGATCGTATCTCGCGCCGGGTGAGCCGGCCGCGTAAGCGGCATACAAGTGGCGCGGAGATACGGTTTGCAAATTTTCACTGGCGCTCTGAAAAAACGCATCCTCTGGATCATCCTTGCCCTGGCGTTGCCGCCGGTGTTGCTGGGCGGCATCTACTATTGCCTGCAGTTGCACGATATTCTGCGGGATGCCGAGCAGCGCAAGCTTTCCTCCATCGCCGACATCGCCCGGGACGAGCTGCGCCTGCGCATCGTCCAGAACGCCCGCGCGGTGTATTATCTCAACGAAATCCCCCTTCCGGATCTGATCCGCACCGGCCTTGACGGGCTGCCTCCCCTCGAACGGTTTTGCAAACTGTATCCCGATTATGCGGTTCTTGCGGTACTCAATTCGTCTGGCAAAGTGATTGCATCCAGCGGTGTTTCGCCGTATCTGGAAAACGGGGAATTTGCGGTCGCCGCGCGTACCGAACCGGGGCGGGCGGGGGTGCAGATTCTTTCGGCCGCCTCGCCGGATATCGCCGTGTACATCCTGCGCAGCGACCGGCATTCCGTGGTTGGAATCCTTAAGCCGGATTTTGTGAGCGGGATTCTGAATACGCTGCGTTTTGACCATTCCGGGGCGGCCGCGCTGATCGGGGCCGATGCCACGATCATCGCGCACTCCAATCTGATCCGGCGGGTGAAGCCGCAGGCAGTTCCGGGGGAATTGAAGAACGCGTTGCACGAAGGGCGGGATTATTTTGGGGAATTCTATAGTGAAACACGCGAAGCGGATGTGACGGTACTGGTGCGGCCGCTGAAATTCGAGCACCTGTTCCATTCCGGCTGGGCCATCGGCGTCATTCAGAACACGGCGGAGGTCTATGCGCCGGTGCAGGCGGCGTGGACGGTGATCCTCGTCGCGGCGGGGGTGGTGGTACTGCTGATTGTGATGCTGGCGCTGCGGCTGAGCGAGATCCTGTTGCGGCCGATGAACCGGCTGCAGGAGATGGTGCGGGAGCAGTTTCCGGTAACGGGCCATCCGGCTTTGAAAGAAACGGATGAGTTCCGACGGTTGGAGGGGGCGTTTACGTTTTTGCTGGAGGAGCTGGATCACCATCGCCGTCATTTTGCGTCGTTCCGGCAGGAAATTGCGCTGCGTAACCAGTACGAGAACCGGCTCAAACAGGCGCGCAATCAAGCCGAATACAACAACCAGCTCAAAGACGAATTCATCGCCAACGTGTCGCATGAAATCCGCACGCCATTAAATGCGATCATCGGCTATTCCGAAAAACTGTTCTTTGAGAATCAGGCCGCTCCGTTCAGCCGCGAACTGGGGATCATCTCTCATGAGGCGGAAAACCTCCTGCTGTTGATTAACGATATTCTTGATAACGCCAAGATCGAGGCGGGCAAGCTGGATCTGGAATACATCCCGTTGGACTTGCACCAACTGCTGCACGCCACCATGTCAGGCTTCCGCGGCATGGCGGACAAAAAAGGACTGGCGCTGATTACGGAAATCAGCCCGGCAGTGCCGCGCTACATCCTGTTTGATCCGCTGCGGCTGCGGCAGGTGCTGGCGAACCTGTTGAGCAATGCCATCAAGTTCACGGAAAGCGGCAGCGTGACCTTGAAGGTCGAGACCAGCGACCGGGATGACTATTATGCGACGACGCGGTTTCTGGTGATTGACACCGGGATCGGCATCCCGCAGGACAAGATCGGGCGGATCTTCGAGAAGTTCACGCAAGCCGACGGCAGTACAACCCGCAAATACGGCGGCACGGGGCTGGGTACGACGATCTCGAAGAAGCTGGTTACCCTGATGGGCGGCAAGATGGACTTGCGCAGCACGGTCGGGAAGGGAACGGCGTTCTGGTTCGACCTGATTCTGGACATCAACATTTCGCAGGAAGCGGTGCAGAAGCTGATCTCCAACGCCGATGCCGGCAACGATCTGGCGCTGTTGCGGTTTTGCGGCGAGGTGTTGGTAGCCGAGGACTACGAGGTCAATCAGGCGTTGATCCGCAGCCAGTTCGAGCAGTTGGGGATGACGGTGACCATGGTCGTCAACGGCCGCGCCGCGCTGGAGCAGTGCGGCCGGCAGGTCTTCGACATCGTATTTCTGGATCTGCAGATGCCGGAGATGGGCGGGATTGAGGCCGCCGGGCATTTGCGGCAGGATTTCGCGGCGTATGCGCAAGCGCCGATCATTGCCCTGACCGCCAACGCTGACAAAGATATCCGCAAGACCTGCCAATCGGTGGGCATCAACGACGTCTTAAACAAGCCGACGCATTTACGGGATCTGGCCGCGACCCTGCAGAAGTGGCTGCCGGAATCTTGCCGCCAGCGCGGAGGCGTTACGGAGAAGGGAGCAGCCATGTCGCAGCAGGACCCGGGTAGTGGAGTGAATTCTCCGGCAGAGGTCAGGAGTGAGGGCGCCTTCAGCATTCAAGAGGCAACGGACCTCTTTGGCGGCAATAAGATGGTGCTGGAGATGTCGCTCCGGGCGCTACGGGGATCGGCGGAGAAGGAGATTTTGCCGCAACTGCGGCAGGCATTAACGGACGGAGATCTGCCGTTGGCAAAAAAGCTGGCGCATAAATTGCGCGGCGGCGCCGCCAGTCTGACGGCGCGGGGGGTGGCCGCCGCTGCGGCCAGCATTGAGAGCGCCGCCGGAGAAGAGGACCTGCTGCGCGCACAGATGAGCCTGCCCGAGTTGGAGCGGGAATACGCCGCATTCACCAAGCTTCTGGATGGACTGAACATCTGAGTGCCGCGTCTCCGGCCTTCCGCTGTGGGCGAAGGGCGGTCGCGCCGGATTTTGAGGATTTGCCCGGCAGGGCGGCGGGGGTGCGAAAAATGATTCAATGCTCCGGAACGGGGGTGGGGTATCGTTGTGAAATTTCGGGCGAGGGCGGTGAGCAGCGCCTGATTGCGGATGTGATGCCGGCGGAGGGCGGAAACGGTTCGGGGTTCCGGCCGCATGAGCTTCTGGAGGCGGGTTTGGGGGCGTGCATGACCATTACGCTGCAGATGATCGCCGAGCGCGAGGGGGTGAAGATCCAGCCGGCGGTGACGGTGGAATTGCGCCGCACGGAGGAGAAGTCGGTCTTTGCCTATGCGATTGATTTTCGAGCGGAAAATCTGGATCCGGCGTTACGCGAAAAAATGCTGCAGAAGATCGCCCGCTGTCCGGTCGCCAAGACGCTTGGGAAGGCAATCGAATTTCTTCCGCTCGGGTAAAATCGCGGGGTTCCCTTGTCCTTTCGTGTTGCGCGCTGGGAAAACGCCCGGTCGATTCCCGGAACTTTGTGACGGAAAAACAACCGCCGGCAGGTGCCCGTGTGCATTTGCCGGCGGTTGTTTTTTTATCGGGCGACATTTTTTGCTGTCGGGTTCTTCTTGTCCGGCCGGAGTTGGATATAATGCACGTATGCGAATAAGAAGCGGCGGCGGGAGCAAGGAGCGGCGGGAATGTACAACCATTTGCGGGGAGCGGTCTGCAAGGTGCTGCCCGGGCGGATAGTGCTGGAGGTCGGCGGGGTGGGGTATGAGCTCCTGGTGCCGCTCTCGACCAGCGGCAAGCTGGCGGCCGGGAAAGAAGCCGTAGTGCTGACGCATCTGATCGTGCGGGAGGACGCGCACCTCCTGTACGGCTTTCTGACGGAGGAGGAGCGCACGCTCTTCCGGACGTTGATCGGGTTGTCGGGCATCGGCGCGGCGACGGCGGCGCAGATTCTGTCGGCGGTGAGTCCGCAGGATTTCCTGCTGGCGGTGGAGAAGCAGGACACGACTTTTTTGAAGAAGATCAAAGGCATCGGCGACAAGACCGCAAAACGGATGATTCTGGAGCTCAAGGGCAGCAAGACGCTGATCGGGGATCTGGAGGGCGCGGGCGGCGAACGCAGGCTCGGAGGCGTGGCGGGCGATGCGGTGATGGCGCTGGAAACCATGGGGATGCAGAACAAGGAAGCGGCGGCGCGGGTGGAGAAGGTGCTGGCGGAGAGCGGCGAACTGCCGCTGGAGGAGTTGATCCGTCGCGCCTTGCGATCCTGAGGGGAAACACGGTGGCCGCAGGACGGGGTATGAGTGGGATTGATCCGAGAAAGCACGATAATATCAGCCTGATTCGATAGAGATGTTTTTTTCAGAAAGGAATGCCATGGGCTTGCCGGGAACGGTCAGCGACTGGAACGGATTCAAGCGGTACGACTTTTGTCTGCCGGGGACGGACTACGGTTGCATTGTGGTGGAGCCGAAGCAGGAACTGGCCGGCCGGCCCTGGATCTGGCGCACCCGTTTTTTCGATGCCTTTCCTTCGGTCGATTTGGCGCTGGCGCAAGCCGGCTATCACATCGCCAACATCGAGGTCCGCGACAACGACGGCGCGCCCTTCGCGCTCGACCGGTTTGACCGGCTTTACGATTTTCTGACGAAGAAACACGGCTTCTGCCGCAAGGTGGTCATGGAAGGCTTTAGCCGGGGCGGGCTGGGCGCATTCCGCTGGAGTTACCGCAACGTCAAGAAGGTGGCTTGCATCTATGCCGATGCTCCGGTCTGCGACCTCAAGAGTTGGCCGGCCGGCAAGGGCACCGGTCCCGGCGACCCGGTGAGCTGGAAAAAATACTGCGCATCCTACGACTTCAAAAACGAAGCCGAGGCGCTGTCGTTTGATGAAAACCCGTTGGATTACAAGGTGCTGCGTCCGCTGGTGGCGGCGAAGATTCCGGTCATCAGCGTGGTGGGTGACATCGACGAGGTGGTGCCGCTCTGCGAAAACATGGCGATTCTGGAGCAGCGCTACCGGGAGCTCGGCGGCACCATTGAGGTGATTCACAAACCCGACTGCAAACATCACCCGCACAGTCTGGAGGACCCGGTTCCGGTGGTGAATTTTATCCGTAAAAATTATTATTGACGTTGCGGGCGGTTTCAGTAGTGCCGCCGTATGCAAGCGAATCGAGGTGGTATCGTGTCTTTGTTGTGGAATGAGCTGAAAGCACTGGGACTGGATGCCTGCCCGGAAAATCCCGACAGTCTCTTCGAGGGCATTGGCGAAGCGGAGGTGCTGGCGGAACTGGCGCGGACGCCGGCTCCGTTCAGTCTGCGGCGCGCAAAGTGCCTGTTTTCTCCGGCCGCCGCGCGGGTGCTGGAGCCGCTGGCGCAACGGGCGCATCAACTGACCCTGCAGCGTTTCGGCCGGACGATGCAACTCTATGCGCCGCTGTACGTCAGCAATTACTGTTGCAACCGCTGTCTCTACTGCGGCTTTAATGCGACGCATAAAATCGACCGTATGCGGTTGACCATCGACGAAGCTGTGGCGGAGGCGAAGCTCATTGCCGCCGAGGGTTTCACCGATCTGTTGCTGGTGAGCGGCGACGACCCCGCACATATCAGCGTTGACTATCTCTGCCAGTTGTGCGAACGGTTGCGACCGATGTTCTCCACATTGTCGATCGAGATTTTCTCGTTGGCGAAAGAGGAATACGCCCGGCTCTTTGCCGCTGGCGTCGACGGCATGACGCTGTATCAGGAGACCTTTGATGCGCGGCTGTACCCGTCGTTTCACCCGGCGGGGCCGAAGGCGGATTACGAGAGGCGGCTGCAGTCGGTGGAGGATGCGGCGGCGGCGGGCATGCGGCAGATCGGCGTCGGAGCGCTGCTGGGAATCAACCACTGGCGGTACGAGGCACTCTGTACGGCGTTGCAAGCGCATGTGGTGATGAAGAATTTCTGGCGGTCGCGCATTTCGGTTTCTTTTCCGCGGATGCGTCCGGCGGCGGAGGTGGTGCCGGCGTGGCTGCGGCCGGTTTCAGACACAGACCTGACGCAAATGATTGTCGCCTGCCGGCTGTTGTTCCCGGATGCGGGACTGAATCTGAGCACGCGCGAGTCGGCAGCGATGCGCGAGCATCTGTTGCCGTTGGGGATTACCCGCATCAGCGCCGGCAGCAAGACCAATCCCGGCGGCTACGGAAAGGAAGAAGCGGGCGAGGAGCAGTTCGCCGTTGCTGATGATCGTCCGCCGCAACAGATCGCGCAAATGCTCTGCGCGCGCGGGTATGATCCGGTCTGGAAGGACTGGGACGGCGCGTTTCTGGGTGAGCAACCGGCTTGCCGGTAAGTTGCAGGTGAGCGGCGTGCGGGCGTGAAATTGTGATTTCCCGCGAAGGAACCGGCCGGCGAATTCATATACTTTAGTAGTACGCAACAATTCCGCCGCCAGTGTCTGGCGGCGGTTGTTCTCTGTGGGGAGGACGCACCGTTCTCCCGAGTGGCGCGGCTGCTGCCGGCGCAGGGCAAGAAATGAACCTGACCGAACGTCGAGTGAGAAAGGATCAACGATGCCGGGATTGAAATGGTTGTGGCTGGCGCTGGTGCTGGCATTGGCGCTGGTGCTGGCGGTTTTTCTGGAAGGGGGAAATCTCTCTGCCGGGGAAATAACACCTGCGGCCGCAGAGCTGAAACCTGCCGCACCGCTTGTGGCGACGCAGACATCCTTTTTGCCGCCGCCGCTGGAGCGGGCTGAGGCGCTGAAATTGGCGGCTTCCGCCACTACGCAGAAGTATCCCGATGCCGATGAAGTGCTTGCTGCGCAGGACATTCATGTTTCCTATCGCCGCGACGGAACCTATACCCAATACGATGAATCGTATGTCAAGATCCTGACCGAAAAGGGGCGGCGCGGTAACAACACCCTCTCCAGCTACTACACGATTCCCTACCAAATGGCGGAGGATTGCCGGATTCTATTGGTGGAGATCATCAAGCAGGATGGCCGGGTGGTCGCAATCGATCTGGAGAAGAATTCGACGACCGTCGTCAATTCTTCCGACATGGACAGCAATATTTACAGTCCCAACGATAAGATCATCAAGGTCAACGTTCCCGGCCTTGAGATCGGCGACACGCTGCATTACTACATGTACGACAATATGCGCCAGCCGCGCGCTGCGGGAATTTTTTGCGATCTGTTTGTGCTGGAGGAAACCCGTCCCGTCCTGCGGAAGGATATTGCTGTTGAGGGGCCGGCGGATTTTCCGCTCCAGAAGATCGCCATCCGCGACGAACTCGCCGGCAAGGTCACGTACCGGACCGGAAAGGCGCGGGGGCAGAACGAGGGGGCTGTTTTGTATGAATGGCAGGTGCGCGACGTTGCGCAGGCGTTCCCGGAGCCGAACACGCCCCCCTTGTATTCCTGCCTGCAGCGGCTTCTGATCAGCACCGCTCCCGACTGGCAAACGGTGTCGCGCTGGTACTGGAAGCTTTGCGAGAAGCCGCTGGCGGCGACCACGCCCGAGATGAAAACGAAGGCGGAAGAGCTGAGCGCCGGAGCCAAAACACCGTTGGAAAAGGTCGAGAAAATATTCTACTGGGTCAGTCAGGACATCCGGTATCTCGGCATCACCACCGAGACCGAAGCGCCGGGATATGAGCCGCATCCGGTCAAGGATACCTTCAAAAACCGGCATGGCGTCTGCCGCGACAAGGCGGCGCTTCTGGTGGCGATGCTGCGGCTGGCGGGCCTTGAGGCGTACCCGGTTCTCATCAACAACGGCGAAAAGAAAGATTCCGAGGTCGCCCAGCCCTACTTCAATCACGCCATTACCGCTGCGAAAATCGCTGGCAAATATGTCCTGATGGACAGCACCGACGAGAGCACCAAAGAGCTTCTGCCCTCGTACCTGAACAATCGCAGCTTTCTGGTGGCGACGCCGGAGGGCGACGGCTTGCGCACCTCTCCGGTCATCCCGGCCGAAGATAACCTGTTGCGGATCGACACCACCGGCAGCCTCGATGAAAAAGGCAACCTCAAGGCCGCCAGCATCTTCTCCTTCGACGGCATCAATGACAACGCTTACCGCGGATATTTTGCGCGCATCTCGCCCGAGGAGCGCCGGCGGTACTTCGAAAGCCGGGTGAAGGACATTTATGGCGAGGCGAAGGTGACCGGCTGCCTGATTGAGCCGGAGAATATGCAGGACGCGTCGCGCCCGCTGAAGGTGACGCTCAATTTCACCGCCGACAACATTCTTTCCGGCGGAAGCAATCTGGCGATGCTGCCGTTGCCGTTTCTGGGCGCGCGAGTGGGGATGGTGAACTTCATTCTCGGTACAACCGGGCTGGAGGAGCGGCGGTTTCCGTTCTTCACCGAGATCGCCTGCGGGGTGGAGGAGAGCGTGCGCATCGCCCTGCCGGAAAATCTGGAAAAGATTTCGTCGATGCCGGTCTACAAATCGATCGAGGGCGACGAGGTGGTCTGGAAGCGGTCGCTGGCGAAGGTCGATAAGTCGCTGATGGGCAAGAGTACCTTCCTGCTCAAGGCGGTGGAGTTCTCGCCCGCGCAGTACAAGACGCTCAAGGATGCGCTGCGGCAGATTGAGTACAACCAGCGCAAGCAGCCGCTGATTTCCGTGAATGCCCCTGCCGCCGCGCCGGCGGCGCGGCAGTTTGCCGGGGTAGATGCGGTGGTGTTGGAGGATGAATCGACGATTGCGATTCTGGAGGCGGGCAGGTGGGTCGAGACGCGCAAGGTCAAGAAAAAGATTCTGACCTATGCCGGGCAGAAGGACGCCTCGGAGGTGAAGCTCGATTTTAATCCGGTCTGGGAAAAGGTGAGTCTGACGGAAGCGACGGTTACGGCCTCGGACGGCAAGTTCAGCGCCATTTCCGCGCAGGAAATCAACGTCATGGATCAGCCGTGGAACGGGTTGGCCCCGCGTTACCCCGGCGGCAAGACGCTAGTGGCGAGCCTGCCGGGTGTGGATGTCGGCAGTACCATTGAATACACCATCCGGCGGGAGGTCAGCGGCAAGCCGTTCTTCGCGCTTACCGATTCCTTCCGTTCCTTCGATCCGGTCATCCACAAGTCGGTGATCGTCACCATGCCCAAGTCAATGACGCCGCTGCGCAGCAAGGTCTACGACATCGAAGCCGCCGCCGCCGGGCAGCTTGCGCCGGCCGCCAGCGGCAATGATATCTTCGAAAGCGGCCGCTCGGAAACGACCGATACGGCGGTTTGGCGCTGGAGCGTTGATACCGAGGATGCGGTGAAGCGGGAGGGAATGCTGCCGCCTTGGGGGAGCTTTACGCCGTCGTTGTTCCTCAGCGCCTGCTCCGGCTGGGAGGAATATGCGGCGCAGATGGGCAAACAACTGCAAGAGAGTGCTGCCAATCAGCGCGCAACGGAGGCAAAGGCGGGTGAACTGGTGCGCGAGGCGAAGAGCGACCGGCAGAAGGCAATCGCGATCCGTGATTTCGTGGCGCGGGAGGTTCGCCTGGCGGGCCCAGAATTTGCGGATTTGCCGCTGTCGTGTCTGACGCCAGCGGACCGGACGCTTGCCGATGGATATGGCAACTCCGCCGACCGGGCGATTCTGCTGCATGCGCTCCTGTCGGCGGCTGGGTTCCAGCCGGATTTTCTCCTCTGTACGCGCTACCCGGCCGCGCGCAATCTGCCCTTGCCGCAGCTTGAGTTGCCCTCGGCGGCGCCATTTGCGCAGGTGTTGGTGCGGCTGAAACTGCCCGACGGCGAGGTCTGGCTGGGTGATACCGATCAGTACGACGATCTGGGGGCGACGGCCTCGGCGGGGCGGCTGGCGCTGGAGCTTTCCAGCGGCAAGTTCCGCACCGTGGTTGCGGATCTTGAGCATCAGGAAAAGAATGAGATTGTTTACAATCTCCTGCTCTCCCCGGACGGTGCGGCCCGTATTCGCAAGACGCGCAAGATTTACGGTGCGCAATACGGCGACATCAAGAAGCTCTTCACCGAGATGACGCCCGAGCAGAAAAAGCGCTTTCAGCAGGAGGAGATCGCCAACCTCTCGCAGTCCGCGCGGCTGGTCGGGGAGTACGCTGCGGATTTCAGTCAGTACCCCGGTAAAATCGAATTTACGGTGGAGGTTCCACGCTTCGCCGTCCGCGATGGCAAACACCTGTACTTCGAGTTGCCGCAAACGCTGCGGCAGGTCTTCGGACTGAAGGCGGATGCGCGCAGCAATCCGCTCTTCTTCCCCGAACAAGGCGAGGTTCGCATTACGACGCTGGTATCGTTGCCCGAAGGGGTGGATGCTCCGGTGATCGCGCCGAAGGACTTCCGCTGGCGTTCGCCGGCGGGCGGGGGGCAGCTTGAGGTCTCGTCGCAGGTGCTGACGCCGACGCTGCTGCGCGGCCGGGCCGGGGCCGGACTGGTGGGGGATATCCGGACGGATGTTTTGCGCGAAATCGGCGCGGGGCGGAACGTGTTGTTGTTCAATCACAGCGTCAGCCGGGAGCCAGTCCTGTATGCCCCGGTCTTTTATGCGGAACTGTTGCAGGCGCAGAGCGCGCTTTCGGGGAACGCAGCCCGGACGGTTCTGCTGCAACTTCCCGCCCCGGCGGAGGCCATAAAGTAAGCGCGGGACGCGGCGTTTGGGCGAGTGAGGCAAGATTTTTCTCTCCTTGCAAGACGATTCGGGCGGCGGGCGCAGGTCTGCCGCCCGACTTTGTTCCGCCTGATGGCGGACACAAAATCTGCTAAAGCCTTGCCTTTCATGCTGTATTTGCCTATAAATAGACCTCCAGTTCTCCCGCGCACGGTGTGCTTGCCACCCGTGCCGGCGATGTTTTTGCCGGCGGATTCGGGGGGAGCGATGCACCTTTGCAGCAGACCAAATATTTGGTGGTATGCGAATTTAATATGTTTTCGCAAATAGAGTTACGTGGATAGGTGGTGTTTTGCGCACGGGGGTGCCGGCAGCGCCGGTCTGCGTTGAAAACGGTCTGTTTCGGGAAAGTGGTACCGCTTGCGACGGGTTGGGATAAATCGCCGGCGGATTGGCAGATGAATCATTCGTGATTTTCATGCTTTTCTTATATGCAGTTCATTCAGGAAGGAATTCGTAGACTATGGAATCCACCACTACCGCTCCCGCCGCAGCACCGGTCACACCGGCGGCTCCGGCAGCATCTGCTGTTGCGCCCGTTACCTCCGCTGCTCCTGCCGCCTTGCCGGCTTCTGCGCCTGTTGTGCAGGGTGCCGGAACCTTGCAGGAGCAACCGGCAGCCGAGGCCAAGCCGCAGCCGGGCTTCTTTGAAAATCCCACCATCCTCATCATTCTGGCTGGCATCTGGTTGCTCTTCCTTTTGTCGTGGCGTAGCGGCAAGAAGAGAGAGCGCGCGGCGCGCGAGCAGCGGGAGCAGGAACTCAACGGCATCGTCAAGGGTGACAAGGTCGTCACCATCGGTCGCGTGCATGGCGTGGTCGTGAAGACCGACGAAAAGACCTTTACGATCAAGCCGGACCCGAACAAGGATTACACGATGACCTTCGACCGCGAAGCGCTGCTGCGGGTTCTCAAGAAGGACGGCAGTACCAGCGAATCGGCCGGCGACCTGACGCAGTCGGCGAACCAGCAATAAACGTGAAGGTCGTCCTGCCGGATGCCGGCGGCGATGAGCCGCAGGTGCCGGAGGAGCGTTAATTCCGAAAGTTACCAGACCGGGCAGAGTCCGCGACGTGCGCAGGCAACAAGCGCGGCGGGTGCGCGGCAATCGAATGGCGGGGAGCGGGAATGGAAGATCTCTTCAATATCACCTATTGGCAGTATTTTCTGGTCGGTGTGATGGTCGTGGCCGGAGTTTGGGCCTCTGCGAAGAACAAGACCATCTTCGCCAAGCTGACCTTCATGGTCATTCTGACGCTCGTGGTGGGGCTGCAGCTTCTGAAGGTGCCGACGGTCAAAGAGACGGCGCTTGACAGCCGCATCCGCCTTGAACGGCAGATGCTGGGCGCCTACGTCGGCCGTCCCGAGGTTCCTGCGCAGTTGGAGACCGTGCTTGCGGCACTGGATAAGCAGAATAATTCCGAGCTGGAGCGGAACAATGCCGCCAAGGTCGAGCCGCTGCTGAAGGAGCTGGAGGGGCTGAAGCTCCCGACTCCGGCCTGGCAGGAGCAGATCAAAACGCTCACGTCCTCTTGGCGCGACCGGATGGCGAACACGACTGCCGAGCTGAAGAAGCAGTTGGCCGCGCTGGAGGCGAAGCCGACGCTGACGCCGGAGGAGCAGGTGCAGGCCAGCCGGCTGCGGGGCATGATTCCCTCGTGGTACGACAAGCTCCCGCTCAAGTTCGGCCTCGATCTGCGCGGCGGCACCGAGGTGCGGTTGCGCCTGTTGCCGGACCGTGAGCGGCTGGACAACTTCCAGAAGCAGCTCAGGGCGTTGCAGAGCGATCCCGATAAGAATAAGTCCGCCATCGCCGAGATGGAGAAGAAGATTAAGGAGGAAGAGGGGCGGATCAAGGATAACTTCAGCAACGCTTCCGATGTGATCCGCAGCCGGCTCAATGCCTCGGGTCTGGAAGAAATCAGTGTTACCACGCAAGGCGGCGACAAGCTGTTGATTCAGATGCCGGGCATGAGCTCCGCCGAGGCGCAGGGCATTATCAACCGTCTCAAGAAACTCGGCCAGTTGGAATTCCGCCTGACGGTTCCGAGCCAGGGCGAAGGTGCCGATACGGAATTGATCGCGGCAATGAGCAAGCTCGGGGGCGACACCGATCATCGCAATTTCTCCAAGCGCGAGGGCCGTTTCCTTGGTGACGACGAGGTTATCATCCGCGACGGCCGCAAGACGGATGCGCACGGTGATGATCTCTACGACTGGCTGCATGATGACCAGAATCGTGGCGAGGCGGTGGAGCAGTTGGTGCGCATGACCGGCGAATATCTGACCGGCGCGCGCGAGAACCCCAGCTCCGAAAATCCCGGCAGCTATGAGATTGCCTTCTGGCTCAGCCCGCGCGGTTCTCTGATTTTCGGGCAGATCACCGGCAATAACATCGGCCGGCAACTGGCGATCGTTCTGGACGGCAAGCTCAAGAGCGCGCCGAATATCAAGTCGACCATTACCAATAACGGCAGCATTTCCGGCAGCTTTACCAAGAACGACGCCAAGGATCTGGCGATCGTACTCAAGAGCGGCTCCCTCAAGACCCGCGTCGAGGTGGATTTCGAGAATACCGTCGGCCCGACCTTGGGTGAGGACTCGATCCGCGCCGGCATTCAGGCGATGGTCATCGGCTCCGCGTTGGTGCTGCTGTTCATGCTGATCTACTATCATGTTGCCGGTATCGTCACCGACCTCGTGATGATTACCAACATTTTGATGATCATGGCGTTGCTGTCCGGATTCGGCGCAACGCTGACCCTGCCGGGTATCGCGGGTCTGGTGCTGACGGTTGGTATGGCGGTGGACGCAAACGTGCTGGTCTTCGAGCGTATCCGCGAAGAGCGCGAAAAAGGCAACACGCTGGCGCGTTCGATTCAGCTTGGATATGAGCGCGCATTTGTGACGATCATCGACGCCAATGTCACGACCTTCATCATTGCGTTGATTCTGCACCAGTTCGGCACCGAGGCGGTGAAGGGCTTCGCCATCACCCTGATCATCGGTATCATCTGCTCGGTCTTTACCTCGCTGGTCTTCACCCGCTGGTGTTTTGACGCACTTCTGCAGTGGGGTTGGGTCCGCGAGCTGACTATGCTCAAGTTTTTCACCAAGCCCAACATCCCCTTCACAAAATATCGACGGGTGGCGATGTTGCTCAGCCTGATCTGCATCCTGATCGGCTTGGGGATCTTCGCGATGCGCGGTAATAAAAACCTTTCGCAGGACTTTACCGGTGGCCTGTTCGCTCAAATTGCGCTCACGGACGGTATGACCATGACCGAGGCTCGCGAGCGAGTAAAGCCTCTGGAGAAGGATTTCCCGGATCTGGGCGTGCAAAGCTACGGTCAGGAGGTCGGCGGCAAGTTCCGCGAATTTATCCTCCGTACCGCCGATATTCTGTCGCCGGAGCAGGCGGCGGCGCGGGCGACGGCGGCGCAGGCGGGGGGCGAAGGTGTCGCGGCACCCAAGACGCGCGCAACCAAGACCGCACAGGAGCTCCGGCAAATGCTGGAGCAAGCTTTCCCGACGCTGCAGAAAAACGGTCTGCTGGTAAGCGACAAGCGGATCAAGGAGAAGTCTACCGAGCAGAAGGCGGTCTTCCGGGTTGATCTCTCGATGGAGACGCCGCGCACGCCGGCGGAAGTGGCGGAGATGCTCAAGCGCAATACGATTCTTGAGAATGTGACGCCGCTGACCGATGGCGCGGTGGCGCAGAAAGCGATCGGGGTTGAGGTGACGCTGCCGGTTCTGGGTACCGATGGCAAGCAGCGCGATGACAACGAACTTTCCTCGCTGGTGCGCGACCAGGTTCAGAAGCTGCGTTATCAGGGGATGCTTAATTTTACCGAGCCGTTCCCGCGCTTCAGCAATATTGGCGCAACGGTCGCCAGCGAGATGATCGGTTCCGCGATCATGGCGCTGATCTTCTCGTGGGGCGCGATCTTCGTTTACATCTGGCTGCGGTTTAAGTTCAAGCTCTCTTTCGGAGCGGGCGCGGTGATCTCCCTGATCCATGACGTGCTGTTTACCGTTGGCGCGCTGGCGATTGCTGACGAGCTGGGTCTGCTCAACGGCCAGATCAGTCTGACGGTTGTGGCTGCTCTGCTGACGTTGGTGGGTTATTCGATCAACGACACCATCGTGGTTTTTGACCGTATCCGCGAGAATATGCATCTGGCCGGCAAGAGCTTCGCCGAGCAGATCGACGTTGCAGTCAACCAGACACTGTCGCGAACGATCATTACCAGTCTGACGGTCTGGATCGTGGTGATTGTACTGCTGATCTTCGGCGGAGAGGTGATCCGTGGTTTCTCCTTTGTGCTGGTTGTGGGTGTGATTATCGGTACATACTCCTCGATCTTCATTGCGGCGCCGATACTGCTGGAGTTCACGATGTGGGCTCAGAAGCGTGAGGCCGTTAAGGCTCGTCGCAAGCTGCAGGAATCCCAGAAGTCTGCGGCGGTTCCGGCGCAAAAAAATACGGATGCACAGTAGGATTGCACGGTTAATTCACCAAATTTTCATGCGGGCGCCGGAGCTTTCCGGCGCCCGTTTTTCGAAATCACAGGAGAAGCATATGCCGGTACAACGGGCGGTGGATGCGTACACGCGGGAGCGGATGAACTGCGCGCAGAGTGTTTTGAAGGCGTATCAGGAAACGCACGCGGTGAGCGAGGAGGATCTTGCCGCAGCCAAAGCGCATGGCGGCGGCCGGGCCGAGGGCGGGCTGTGCGGAGCACTGCATGCGGCGTTGGCGCTGGCAACGACGATGGAGCAGAAAGAGCAGATCCGGGCGGAATTCCGCCGGGTTGCGGGGGCAGAAACCTGCCGCGGTATCAAGGGCGTCGAGGGCAGCGGCTATCCCTGCAAAGACTGTGTCGCCTTGGCCGCGCGCCTTCTGCACGAAACCCAGCAACCGTAGTGCCTTGTTAAGGTGGTCGATGGCAGCACGGAGACCATTCCGGTTGCAACCACCAGGGGATGGTTGCGGGACGGTTACGGCACGGATGGCGGGGGAGCGGGCGTGTTTATATGACCTGCTCTCCGGCCGGGAAGCGGAAAGAGAAGCAGGCGCCGCGGGGGGGGGCGGTTTTCGACCGAAATCTGTGCGCCATGATCCTGCACGATTTTATGGACGATGGCGAGGCCGAGTCCGGTGCCTTCGCGGCGGGTGGTGAAGAACGGATTGAAGAGTTTGGCCGCAACCTCGTCGGTGATGCCAGGGCCGCCGTCTTCGAACTCGACAATCGCCGCCTGCTGGCCGGGTTCTCCGACGAGGTTGCTGCGGATGATGAGGGTGCCGTTTTCAGGGGTGAACTGAATCGCGTTCAGGATGACGTTTAAAAAAGCCTGTGCAATCAGATCCGCATCGACCGGAATGCGCTGTTTCTGCAGATGGTGTTGCAGTTCGACGTGAATGTGTTTGTCTTCCAGCGCGCGGGCGGCCATATCCAGCGCGGTGGCGCAGACGCGTTCCAGCACGCTCGGTTTGCAGACGGGTTCGCGTCCGCGTGTAAAGGTGAGCATGTCGCTGACGATGCGGTTGAGGGCGGTGGAGGCGGAACAGATTTTATCAGCCATTTCCGCTTCTTTCGATCCGGCCTCAAACCGGCGTTTGAGGGTGGAGGCATAAAGCTCAATTCCGCCCAGCGGGTTGCGGATCTCGTGCGCCACGCCGGCGGCCATTTCACCCAATGCGGCCAGACGGTCCTGCCGGGCGGCTTTGGCTTCGAGTTGTTTGATGGCGGTCAGGTCGCGGAAGGTTTCGACCGCGCCGAGAACCTCGGATTTTTCGTTGCGGATCAGGCTGGCGGAGACCGACAGCACCCGCCGCAGCGGGCCTTCGAGTTGGACTTCAATGTTCGTCAGTTCGGCCTGGTCGTGCAGCGCGCGCAGCAGGATGCGGCCAAGTTCGGCGGCGGGTTGTGGCAGAACCTCCTGCACCGGCCGGCCGGTCTGGTCATTCGCCCCGGAAAGCACAACCTCGGCTGCGGACTGGTTGAAGGCCATCACCCGTCCGGCCGGGTCGATCGCAATTACACCATCGGTGATGCTTTCGAGGATGTTTGCCAGATAATTCTTTAGTGCGCTCACCTCTTCCAGTGACGAAACGAGCGCCTCGTTTTTCCGGCTGAGTTCCCCGGTCAGCCGTGCAACCTGCTCTTTAAGGCTGGCATGGGTCTTTTGCAGATCGCTGGTAGCCTGATCGTAGGCGGCGATGATGCGCAGAAATTCCTGCTGGCTTAATCCGCCCGGGCTGACGGGTTCTTCACTCATGGCATTGGACCTGTCTGAAAAGAGACTCGTTCCGGCGACCGTCTGCCTGCCGGAGTAGTTCCGGGCGTACTCAGGCCGGCAGAAATCCGGCCGCGAGCTTGCGCAGGAATTCGTTCTGATAACGAAGACGTTGACGGAATTCCTTGCGGGACGACTCGAAATTCAGGCAGCGTTCACACCGATCGGCATAGGCCAGAAATTCCTCCCCGCGATAATAAGCCAAGAGATCCGCCTGCGTCCGGCCGCTGCGCGCAGTAAAATAAATGCCGAGCCAGACGCTCTGTGCGCCGAAATGGTCGAGGGTGTCGGCGTCCTGCAGAATGCGGATATCCTTGCGGTGGCGATTGGGCAGCGTGCGGGCGTTGTGCGCGCCAATCAGTTGCGCGATCTCCGCCGTCTCGGCCGGCGTGCATAGCGACCCCAGCAGCCGGGGGATCTGATCCGCCCCGGCCAAGGCATGCTGCTCCTGTCCTTTCGCCAGATCATGGAACAATCCGGCGGCATACAGCAGGTGCAGGCGGATGCCCTTGCCGCCCTCGGCCTTCGTCATCTGCAGGCAAAGCTTTGCCACCCGTTGCCCGTGGAAATACAAATACCCCGGTTCGCGCAACGGCAGGACGGTCGAACTGCCCAAGGTCGCGAAGGCGAGTTCGTCGAGTTGTTTGCAGAAGCCGGCCAGATCTTTTTTTTTCATGAGGTCCGTTCCTGTCATGCGGGTGGCGTTGCCGGTGCCGGATAATTATCCAGATGCGCGTGGGTTTGTCAGGTTTTTTTATGCAGCGCGGTCTGAAGCAGACCGGCAAGTTCCCGACTGACTGCGACCGGATCGCCGGCATCAAGCATCCGGGTGTGTTTGGTGTAATCCGGAACACGCACGGCGCGCACCTGCGTCAGACTGCCGGATAATCCAGTCTCTTGCCGATCCAACCCGAGTGTCTGGGCGTTCAGTTCGGGGATCGAAGCGGCACGCGCGCGCAGTACTCCCGGCAATGTCGGCAGACGGGGGGCGTTGATCTCGCGCAGCACCGTCAACACCGCCGGAAGCGTAACGCGGATAATCTCCCAGCAATCATCCAGCCGTCGTTCGACCATCGCAGATGCCGGGGAAATTTCGTGGACGCGGGTAACATAACAGATCTGCGGCCAGCCCAGCAGCGCGGCCAGTTCCGGACCAACCTGCGCGGTGTCGCCGTCGACCGCCTGTTTTCCGCATAGAACCAGTCCGGCTCCGCAATGGCGGATGGCGGCACACAGCACGCGAGCGGTCGCCCAGGTGTCGCCGCCGGCGAAAGCAGCGTCGCAGAGCAGCAGCGCGCGGTCGATCCCGATAGACAGCGCCTCGCGCAGCGCCTCACGCGCCTGCGCCGGCCCCATGCTCAGAGCCAAGGTCTGTACCTCGGCGCCGGACTCCTGCAGCCGCTGCTTCAGGCGCAAGGCTTCTTCCAGAGCGTGCAGATCAAACGGGTTGAGCATGCGTCCGGCACCCGTGCGGCGAAGCGTATGCGTCTGCGGATCGGTTTCGACCTGCGGCCGGTCGGGAACCTGTTTGACGCAGACGGCGATCAGCATCGGATGCCGTCCAACCAGGGCAGAAACTCCGCCAGCACCGTTGCCGGCTGCAGACACCAGAGCATGTCGCCCTTGCGCTGCCGGGTGGGGGGGTGCGCCGCGATGTAGTGGCAGCAGTCGCCAACCGGTGCGCAGCGGGCCGGGTCGCTTGGGCCGAACCAACTGAAGGTCGGCTTGCCCAGAAGCCAGGCGATGTGCAACGGGGCGCTGTCCGGGCCGGCATACGCCTGCGCGCAATTCAGCAGGGAAACCAGTTGCTGCACCGACGTCGTGCGCGGCGACCAGATGACTTCATCGCCAAAAAGTGTTTTCCACTCCGGCAGTTTGTCTTCTTCGTCCGGTCCCCAGGTTACGACGGTCTTCCAGCCCCGCGCGCGCGCCGCGTGAACCGCGTGCGCCATGTGCTCGGGCGGCCAGATTTTGGTTTGCCAACTGGTTCCAACACCGAACACCAGCCCCCGGCCGTTCACGGAGGTCTCCCACCATTGCCGCATTTCTTTCAGCAATTGAGGATTCGGCTGCAGGCACTGGGTGTGTTGCAGATCGGGATAAGGCGGTTGGATATCCAGCCCCTGCGCGAGATAGCGGGTGCGCAGGGAAATTTGCGAGAGTTCACGCGGGGGGGCAATGAGGGTATTGTTGAACAGCGGAGCGAGTTCCCGCGACTCCAGCGGCGCGCGCTTGAGGCCGATGCGGTGCGGAATGCCGGCCAGCAGCGGCAGGACCGAGCTCTTGGTCAGCCCTTGCGCGTCGAGCGAATGGTGGTAGCCGACCGACCGGATCTCCTGCGCGATCTTCCAGGCGCCCCGGAGGTTCTTTTCCTTTTGCGGCCAGATGTGCAGACGGTCGATGCCCGGCAGGCCTTGCAACAGTGAAGAGGCCTTTTCCTCCACCACCCAGCCGATGAAGGCGTCGGGCTTGCGCGCACGCAGCAGTTGCAGCAGCGGCAGTGTCAGCGCCGTATCACCCAGCGCGCTCAGGCGCACAATCAGAATCCGTTCGGTCATATCGTTTCCATTCGCCGGCGACCCGCAACAGGTCGCGCCGGCCTGATGAGGTTACCCGTGCGACCGGCCCCGCCCCGGTTTGCCCGCCCCGGATTTTGCAGCGGACCCTGCGGCTGGCTCCGTCGTAGCGACGGACGCCGGCGCAAGCTGGAGCATTTCGCGCGCCTGCTGGCGGGTGGTTGCGGTCGCCGCCGAGCCATGAATCATGTGCGCAATTTCCTCGACCCGCTCTTCCCCTTCCAGCCGCACAAAATTGGTGGTGGTCCGTCCGTCGCGGACAGACTTGGCGATTTTGATATGGTTGTCGGCGTGTGCGGCAATTTGCGGCAGGTGTGTGATGACAATGATCTGCCGCTCGCGCGCGAGCGCACTTAATTTTTGACCCAGCACCTCGCCCAGACGGCCGCCAACGCCGCTGTCGATTTCGTCGAATAGCAGCGTGGGTGGACAATGCGCCGCTGCCAGCGCGCTCTTGATCGCCAGCATGGTGCGCGATGACTCGCCGCCGGAGGCGGTCTCCGCCAGACTCGACGGCGCTTCGCCCGGATTGGGAGCGAGCAGAAAACAGATCTCCTCAATGCCGCCGCTATCCGCCGCTTCCAGCACCTTTCGCAGCGCCTCGCCTTCTCTCCAGCGTGGCCGGAGCTCCACCGAAAAATTCGCCTGCGGCATGCCAAGGTCCGCCAGTTCCGCGTTCACCGCTTTGGCAAGCTTCCCCCCCGCCCGGCGGCGTTTTTCGGACAAATCCGCGCCGAGAGCGACGATTTCCCTGCACAGCGATTCAAGCTGCGTTTGCGCTTGCGTGCCATCGATCTCCCATGCCGCAAGTTCGCTTTCGCGGGCACGCAGGCGGCTCTCCATCAGCGGGATCTGCTCCGGCACCGGCAGGTCCCGCTCGGGGCATTCCAGCAGCCGCGCCAGCGCCTTCATCTCCTCGGCGCGCGTGATGGCCGCGTCAAGCTCCTCCGGGGTGAAATCCAAATCGTCCCCCGCCTGCTGCAGGGCGCGCGTGCCGTCCTCGATGGCCGCCAGCGCCGATCGCAGACATTCCGCCGCTTCCGCCGCCGCCGGACTGCATTCGCAGACGTCTTCCAGTTTGCGCAGAACCGCCCCCACGCGCTCGGTCACCGCGCCGTCGCTTTCATATAATATTTGCGCGCCCTCGGCCGCAGCCTCGCGGATTCCCTCGGCGTTGCTCATGGCGCTGATCCGCGCCTCAAGCTGCGGGTCGGCGGAGGGGTCAAATCCGAAGGCGGCAATCTTCTCCAGTTTGAAGCGGATGCGTTCCAGCTCCAGCCGGGTGCGCTCCTTCTGCGCCTCGCTCGCTTCCAGACGGCGCAGGAGCTCCAGAGCCTGCCGGAATTTGTCAGAGTACGCGGCGGCAGAGATCTTGCCGAACGCATCCAGAAGTTCGCGCTGATAGGCTGGTTCGACCAGCCGGGTGTGCTCATTCTGCGCCGCGATGTCGATCAGCGCTCCCGCAAGCGGGGTGACAGCCCCCGCGCTCACCGGCCGGCCGCACAGGCTCAGGCGTCCGGGCTTGGCTTGCGCCAGCCGGCGCTCGAAGATCAGCGACTCCTCGGTTTCCGGGTCGGCTCCGGCCTCTTCGATCAGACGCCGCAGTTCCTTTTGCGTGCGATCGGGGAGGGAGAAAATGGCGCTGATGACGGCGGTGTCCTCGCCGGCGCGGATCAGGTCGGAGTTGGCGCGCGCCCCCAGAGCAAGGCCGATGGCCCCGGCGATCAGGCTCTTGCCCGCGCCGGTTTCGCCGGAGATCACGTTCAGTCCCGGCGCGAACGGCAGCGTCGCGTCGGAGAAGACCACCAGATTCCGCACATACAGCTCTTGCAGCATACTTGCCAGATTCCCCAAAAGCCAGTCACCGGCATCAAGGCCGCGACCGGCGATTCCGCGTTATTCCAGAACCTTAACCGGCGCGATGGTAAAAGGGACATTGATCTCTTCCATGTTCTCCGCAACCGACAGTTCCAGCGAGAATGCGGCAGCGTCTTTCATATCTATATACAACTTTACTTCCGAGTCGGAGATGGGATTAAACACTTCGGACTGGTGCAGCTCCTTGCCGTCGGCATCAAGCACCCTGACCTGCGTCAGCTTGTCTGCGTTGCCGACCTTGACCCGCAGGTAGCGCCCGAGCCCCCACGACATGCGGTCAAGGACCTCGCAGCCCAAGGTTGCATCCTTATTCCCCTTCTCATCCTTCATCGGTCCGCTGCGCAACAGCTTGATGCCGGCCGGCCGTTTTGTGTAAAAACTCCCGGAGATCGCCTGAAAATTCATCAGCTTGAGGCAGGCAAGGTCAACCCTAATGCCGACGAGCGTCTTGTCGTCTGCCAGCGTGATTCCCCAATGCGAGGTCTTCTGAAAATCCGAGCGGATCTGATTTGCCGGCAGCGCGGAGCCGTCCTCCAGCGTCACCTTGTCGATCTTGAGGCCGCTAACCTCAAGGACGGGTGCGCCGAGCCTGCCCGCGAAGGAAAGGGTCAAGCCCGTGCCGCGAACGCCGTTGTTGGAGAATACCGGCAGCTTCTCTTTTTCATGGAGGGTCTTTATCAAACGCGCGCCATCCAGCGTGAACGCGATCGGCTGCGGTTTTTCCCCCGCTCCGGCATTGAAAACGAACCAGCCCAGACAGGTTGCGCTCAGCAGAATTTTCCGAAGGTCCATATCCCTCCCCTTGTAGGAATTCGCATGGATTCATGCGCAATACAGGGGTTTACTATACCAAAAACGCCGCCGGAACGCCATAGGGCTGTTCCGGCAGCAGTTGAGTCGCCCGGGCGGGCAAACCAGGGACAGGCCCGGCCGGAGAGGAACCGGCCGGTCACGCAGGGAGGGAGGTTTCAGGCGACCACGGAAGAGGAGGCGGGCGTGGAGCTGGCGGTCGCACTGGCGGAAGAATCATCGGAATCCGCAAAGCTGTAACTGGTGCCGCTGGCGGAGAAATTGATCTGAAAACTGAGCAGATAGTCTTTCAATGTCGCTTCGTATTTTTCCATCGTCGCCGCCGGGTCGTCGTTGTAATCGGCGGAGAACTGGGAGTCGGTGGATGCGGCGTAGGATATGCTGGCGAAGGCGGCCGCGATCATAAAGTCCGAAGTCAGTTCGGTATTGCCGGAAACCGCGTTGCCGGCATCGCTGGCGAGGCCGCTGTCGGAGCTGGAGCAACTGAGTCCGCCGACGCCGGTGGCCTGTATGGTGAGGGTAGCGCTGAAATTGGTGATTCCGGAGGCGGAAAAGAGACTGCTGGCGAGGTTGGTGAAGTCATTGAAGGTGCTGCTGAACATATCCGATACCCCGTCGAGCGAGAGGTATTCTCCGCTGTCGGTGGTGATGGTGTCGGCGCTGAAGAGGGTGTCCATCCAACTGGAACTGCCGCTGGTGGAGCCGATAATGTCATCGATCCAACTATTCATATCATTGCTGGTGTCGCTGGTGTCGCCTTGCAGGAGTGCCAGCAGGTCGGCAAAGCTCGAGTCCTCTGCGGTCTGGGAGGTCGAGAAGAGGGACGTCGAGAAGGAAGAAGCGATGCTGGAAAGTCCGTCGATGGCACTCATGATTTGCTCCTTGTGTTGTTGAAGAGGCTGCGTGCCGCCTTGCTTGAAGTAGGGACGCACGAGAGGCATCACCAATCCATGTTCCAGCTTCTCCTCCGAGCCGCAGTTTTGTGCGGGTCATAACAACGATCAAAGTTGATTCGATTCTGTAACCTGTTTATTTATAGAATGATAGATGTATGGTGATTTAAAAATTGGTTCTGAATATTTCCGGATAAGTCGGGGATGGCTGAGAATGTGCCTGGGATGAGGGCGGGATATCGTCCGGATAAAGCGGAAGAAACTTCCGCCGCCGCTACGGTAGAAACTGCCAGTTCCGGTAATTTTCGCGGGGAGTTTTTCTCCATAGTCGGGCGCGATTCTCTGCAAAAATTTCCTGTAATAAACGGCAAATTCAGGGATTGCAATATTTTCCTGTTTGACGCCTTCGGTTGTGGATGCGGCAATGCAGGCTCCGATGGCGCAGGGAAGGGGGGAGGTGAAAAAAAATGTGGAGAACGTACTTCCGATAACTTTTTTGCTGCAGACGCCCTTCAACTCTTACCGATAAGTAGCGTGACCGGAATTCTTCCGGGAGGTGGCACAGACGATCACAGGACGGGTTGCGGGGTGGCGCGGATGCTGCCGGCGGTCCGGTATCATGAGGGGGTGGCAATGAACAGGTATGTGTTGGCGGGGATCACGCTGGCGATGCTGTTGGGCGGCCGGTGGGCGGTGGCGGACGACGATTCGGAGGACTCTGACGCCCCGGAGGCAAGCCAGAGCGCCGTCGCGGAGGATACTTCCCGGCTGGTGGCCGACCTGACAAAGGATGGCCCGGAAGCTCCGGACTCGCCAGCCGCCTCGGCTGCTTCGGTCACATCGTTTGCGTCAGTCTCGCCGGCTACGCCGGCCGAGCCGGTCGCACCGGTCGCACCGGTCGCACCGGTCGCACCGGTCGCACCGGTCGCTGCGCGGGCGGTGAAACCGGCAGTACCGGCGGTGGCAATGGTCGCTCCCGATCAGTTTAAGAAGGTGGTCTGCATCGGGGACTGTGTGACCAAGGGGGTATGGTGGAGCGAAGAGGTTGGTCGCGGCACCTGCTGGGTGGATAAATTTGCGGCGCGCGAGAAGGGGGTGGCGGTGGTCAATGCCGGCCGTGATGCGCTGGAGAGCAAGCATTTCTGGTATGTCAAGGAATTGCTGAAGGAGAATCCCGACGCCAATGCCTTCATACTCTTCCTTGGCATCAACGATCTGCGCGGGGTGCAGGATGCCGATCCTGAGGTGGCGGCGCGGGTGGCGGGGCGGGTGGGGTACATGATCGACTTGATCCGGCAGAAGTCCCCGACGGCGCGGATTCTGGTGGTCGGCCCGCAGCGGGTCGAGCCGGCGCGGTTGAATCAGAAGTGGAAGGATGAGAAATTCGGTGAACATACCGCCGTTTTGGGCGAGCTGCTCAACATCAGCCTTGAACGGATTGCCAAGGACAAGCAGACGCTCTATGTGAACCTTGCTGATAAGGTTCCCGGCGAGATGCTTCCCGATGGCGTGCATCCGGGGGTGGCCGGACATGCGAAGATTTCGGAGATTCTTTACGGCGCGCTTCATGAGTCGGTGGTGCGTAACGCGGAGCCGGTATATGCGGAAGCGAAGAAGGTCGCCCCGCCGGCGCAGGGCAAGCCGTATCTGAATATGTCCGGGACCGAAGCGGTGGTGGCGGGCATCAAGGGCGATCTGCAGGCGATGCAGGGGCATAACCGCAAGGTGCCGGGCACGCAGGTTGCCGGGGCTTCTACGGCCGAACGGCAGGCAAGTGCACTGGCCGGGAACGTCCGGCAGGGCATGAACGTGAGCAGCTTTGTCTGCGCCGAGGACCGCAGCGGCTTCCTCAGCGACGAGGCGCTCAAGATCGGTATGGCGGCGGGCGACTCAATCACTCAAGCGCTCTCCCGCGAACTCGACTGGCAGGAAGAGGCCGGGGTTGAAGCGGTTTACAATCATCTTGCGGCGATGACCGGCGACGGCAACACGGTGCGCATTGAAACGCCGGCACCGGATGTGCCGCAGGCAACCAGCTTTATCACGGCCATTCGCCTGCCGGACGAGGGGCAATATGGAATTCTGGGTTCGGCGGTGGACTGGGACGGGGTAGAGAGTCCCGAGATGACCGCCAAGACGGAAACGGCCGGGGGGCAGCAGAAGGTTCAGGGGGCTGCGCCGGCTCTGGACGAGAAGGCTCCCGCGGTGGAGGCGAAGGAACAGGAGGAGGTGGCGCTGGCGAAGGCGGCGGTGCAGGAACTCCGGGAGTTGGTGCAGGCGCAGGCGCGGATTGAAGACCGTCGGGACGCGATGGCGATGCCAGAAGCTCCCGAAGACCGGCCGGGCGAGATCTTGCTGCCGGGCGGCGCGGTGGTGCCGGGGATTCCTGTAATCGGAGCATTCAGCGCGCGGGATGCCACGGATGGCGCGGCGGGAGTGAACGGCGCGGAGAGCGGAAAACCTGCCTTTAAAACGAGTCTGGAGCCGCTGAGCGTGCCGGGATATGCGGTTTACGTCCATACGCGTCCGGAAAAATTATAAAAGGATGAAAGAAAGTCGTCGAACGCGGTAAGTGGTCAGTAGGCCGGAGGTATTGCCGCAGACGTGAATTTACCTTTTCGTGGATTCTTTTTGCGAAAGCGTCAAGTTTGCGGGGGGAAGTGCCGATGAGTTTTGTGATGGGATTGTGAGAAAAAACAGAAAAAAGCCCGAGGGAAACCGGGAAAAGTTGACAGGCTGCAAAACCGGCAAATTGTGGGCGAATGTAAAGGATCGGCTATTCCGGGAGTGTCCTGGGTCTGGGATTTTGCAAAAAAAAGATTGACAATCGTGTGGCGGATTGGATAATCGCCGCGAACGTTAATAGTAGGCTCACTAAGGGGTGGGTCGGCAGTAACAGGAATTGCCATTTTGTCGATGTTCAATTGAAATTTTTGGGTCAGCCGCAAGACACTTGCGGCGGTAAGGGAAAAGGAGAATTGGGATGAAGGTTACACGTTGGGGAGTAAGTGCCATCGCAGCGCTTCTTCTCGCCGGCGGTAGCAGCTTCGCGGGTGACACCGACGAGCTCAACGCCATGAAGGCGACGATGGAGAACATGAAGCAGGAAATGGAAGCCATGCGCACCACGATGGCCTCTGAGCGTGAAGCCATGCGCGCCAATGCCGGCGGCGCACCGGAAGCTCTGAAGAGCGCCAACGGAAAAGCCACCGTCAAGATCGGCGGCAACTTCCAGGTTCGTTACAATGTCAGCTACGAGAACGGCTATCAGGGCGCGGCTACCGGCAATGATAACTCCCGCTACACCCGTACCAACTGGGACATCTACAAAGCCGAACTGAACTTCACCATCGACTTCACCCCGGACACCATGGGCTACATCGCTCTGCGTCCGGACCGTGGCAGCGCCAGCGTTGGCGATCTGCTCGATGAAGTGTGGTGGCAGTGGAGCAACATCGGCGGCACCGGTTTCGCGGCTAAGGTCGGTCTCCAGACTCTCGACCTCGGCATGTACAACGGCGATGCGAATCCGTGGTCCCGCGTGATGATTCTTGATCCGTTCGTGAAGACCGCCGCCAAGTACGCTGGTCAGAACTACACCAACAGCAGCACCAGTTCCCCGATCACCAGCGCCATGGGTGGCGATCAGCACGCGACCGACATCACCGCTATCGGGGTTAGCGCCAGCTACAAGTGGGATCAGTTCAAGGTTGTCGCCGGTGTCTACGGCCAGCAGGTTGCGAAGGACGCTGGTCAGGACAACACCCTCGGCGTGACCACCAACGGCACCGCCCGTAACATCGACATCGAGAACCACTACGTCACCGGTTACTACGATCCCTGCTGGCTCGAGAATCTGCATCTGCAGGCGAGCTACTTCGGTGAATTCGACCAGGGTGCTGCGGTTACCAATGCCGCTGGCAACACGGTTGCGACTTGGTTCCCGAGCGATTACACCACTGTGAATGGTTCCAATCGTGGTGCGACCTACGTTCCTGGCTTTGATTTCGGCGCGTCCTACACCGCTGACAAGTGGGCCGTCTACGGTGAAGCGACTGTCGTTGTCAACCCGAACTACTTCCGTGATTCGATCCAGATGGCTTACTCCCTCGGTGCTGACTACAGCCTGACCGAAAAGCTCAAGATTGGCGGCAGCTTCGATTGGATGAGCTACGACTGGGACGGCTACAGCACGGGTGCTGCCAGCTCCGTCGAGAGCTACACCCTCCGTGGTGCTCTGGGTGCGAAGTACGACTTCGGTAACGGCCTGTACGTTCAGGCTCAGTACAGCCACTACTGGCTGAAGAGCTGGGGCGTCAACGACAGCAACTGCAAAGATGCTGACGCGGTCACCTTGCAGACCGGCTTCAAGTTCTAAGAAACCGCACGAACCTGAAGTGGATCATCAGTACCTCAAAGAGCCCGTCTTGGACGGGCTCTTTTCTATTCATTCCCGGCATTGAAAAAGTGTCTGGCCGGGGTTGACGCTGGTGGTGTTGCAATCCGGCGGCGCGGGGTTAGAATAGAAGCGCGCATGGGCAGGTTCAGGATGGCAAGCGAGTACTTGGGGGTTCGGAAGATGTCTCATAACGTCAGTCTGGAAAACACCTTTTCGGGTCCGATGGATCTGTTGCTGTATCTTGTACGCCGGGATGAGATTGACATTCATGATATTCCGGTGGCGCACTTGACGCGGGAGTATCTGGCTGAAATTGAGAAGATGGATCTGGTGGATGTCGATGCCGGAGGGGAATTTGTCGCCATGGCGTCGATGCTGACCGAGATGAAAAGCCGGATGTTGCTGCCGGCTGTGGAGGCCGGCGAGGAGGGGGAGGAAGAGGAGGAAAACTTCGATCCCCGGCAGGGATTGGTGCAAGCGCTTCTGGAATATAAACGGTTTAAGGAGGTGGCTGCGGAGCTGGAAGTGCTGGCCGAGTTGCAACTGAATCGTTTTGGCCGTATGGCGCCGCCGCCGGAATTTGCCGCGCGGGTGGAGATCGAGGCGCAGGAATTGGGGGCATTGGACCTGTTTGCCGCCTTCCAGCGGTTGGCGAGCAAGCTGCTTAGTGCGAACGCTCCGCGTGAGATTATCAACGAAGAGGTATCGACTGAGGTTCGGATTGAACAGATTGAGCACGTGCTGACCGTGCGGGATCGGGTGGATTTTACCAGCTTGCTTTCGGATCACCCGACCAAAGATGAGATGGTGGGTTTTTTCATTGCCTTGCTGGAGCTGATTCGCCTGAAAAAGGTCCGGGCGCAGCAGTCGGTCGATTTTTCGGAGATTTATTTCTTCAAATACAGCCCGGAGCAGGCGGAACAGGAGCGCAAGCTCATAGAAGCGGAGCAGGCACCCGCCAGAGAGGCAGCGACGCGGCCGGCCGGCGATTTTGTTGCGCCTGCCGGTGGAATGCCCCGGAGGGAGCCGATGGGATTGGCGGCCCTCTTCGGAAAACGCAAGCAGAAGGAGGGCGGACGATCCGGGATTCGTCGGGATTCGCCCCTGCCATTTTTGCAGTTGCATGCATTCCCGATCAGGGGCAAAGCCACTGTTTCTTGTTACTGGGGGTTCCCGTTTGTTCGCGCTACGTTGCAACCCCGGCAGCGTCTTTCCGTGGCTCTTCTCCGCCCGGTCGCTCCGAATCGGCCAGATCCGGTAGCGCAAGACGTTGAGCCGATACAGGTTAAGCCCGTTGGTAGCGGCTGCCCGGTGAAACCGGGAATGCAAATAAGTTGTGGACGATTAAAGGCTCCGATGCGACTTCTCTTGGCCCAGATATTTCCGACGGGCGGGGGGGCGCGCAAGCCCAAGAGTGCTCCTTCGCGTGACTTTTTGGGGGGGAGGAGAAATCGGGTTCTTGTGAAATTTCCCGATCATTTTCCGAAGGGATTTCCGTACGTGCGCGGTGTCGTTTCAGCGAATAGGGCTCACACTTCCGGTGCCGTCAGCGTTCCGACGATTCCTGTTGCGCCAGCGGCATTTACGCAGGATGCACGGCCGCAGTTCGTGGAGCGTCCGGCACAAAAAGTAACCCCCCCCATGATCCGCCGGCCGGTAGTCTTTTTCCCGGTGAAGGCGACGTGTATCACCGTAAATAAGCAAGGTCTGGCGGTGTTTCCTGCGCCGAAGCGGCCGTTGAGGACCTCTGATAAGCGAATTTCATCGGGAGCGTGCTTCCTGCCGCTTCGCAAGCGTTGAAACGGGTGGTATCCGGCCCTTGGGCATGTTTTTGGGCATGGGTTCAACAACGCGGTGCGGATGCGTGTGGCGGGGGATACGAAAAATAAGGCCGGCCGGCGGTGAATGCCGGCCGGCCTGATAATCGATCGTGAAGATGCGATCAGAGAGGAGAGCCGGGAACGCGCTGCTGCCACCCCGCAGTGTGCATTGCGCGGGCGGCGATCATGCCGCTGAGGTAGGAAAGCACCTTGCTGTCGAACTTGGTTCCGGCAGCGGTCTGTTCGCGCAAGAAAGCCTCAATTTGCGCTTCCGGCAAGAGTACCAATTCGATGTGTTCCCCGTCATCCGGTTGCGGCTGCGGGGTTTGGCCGTCGGGCAGGCACATCAATACATTGTATACGGTCTCTCCGGAGAGCCCCGGGGTATTGAAGGTGGGCGGGAGAATGCTGACGACAGCGCCTTCAAATCCGGCTTCCTCCCGCAGCTCCCGGATTGCCGCCGCGGCGGGCTTTTCGCCGGGTTCGATCAATCCGGCCGGAAATTCGATTACAAAACCGTCCACCGGCGGTCGGTACTGGCGTACCAGTACGAGGGTGTTGGAGGGTTGCAGCCAGGGTATAATCAAGACCGCTTCCGCGCCGACGATGCGCTCGACAACCTCCCACTTGCGTTCCTGCCCCTGAGCGTCCTGCCAGAGAATTTCCTGATATTTCAGGAATTTCCCAGCTTGAAGGGTCTGACGCGAGATGGTATGCGGACCTGCCATGATGTCTCCTGACTGAAGTCTTGCGGCAGAAAGCCGGAGCGAAGGAACGGGTAAAAAAGAAGCGGACAGGCGAACCTGTCCGCAAGCAACCTCTGAGGGTACCGGCTCTTACTTGACGCCGGGAAGCTCGATGTAGTTGCAGTCGCTGCAGGCGCCGCAGTCCTCGCAGGGAGCAGAGGCGACGGGAGCCGGCGCGCACTTGTGGCACTTCGCGCAGCCAGAGGCCAGAACAGTGGTGCCGACGATGGCGATCGCAATCAAAACCTTCCGCATTTTTTTCTCCTGAAAATAAAAATATCCGCATGTAGCGTTTTGTACGCCCCATATGTCAGTACATAAAGATATCGTTTTCCCCATTTCATGTCAATATAATCCCGAAAGAGATCGGTCGTTTTTTATCGGCCCCAGAGGGGGCGGGAACATTCTGGTTCCATTATCCTGCGCCAGCATAGATGGTTACAAATCCGAAAAGGGGTGATCGGCAGGGCGTAATTTTTATATTTCGCACAAAAGTTCCCCAGCCGACGTCCGCTAATAACAGAAAGCCCACAATTCTGTCCGTCCGTGCAGATTTCGTTGACCGGTCAATAAGCCGGGAAGCGGGAGGTCTGTCCGACGGAAGCCGGCGTTTTCCACAGCGAAAATGTCTTGGGTGGTTATTTGCCATTGCGGGGCAGGGGTGCGCGATTCTCAGGAGGAAAATCATGCCGGTTCTTCAGGATGTGGGGGTGTCGTGGCAGAATGCCCATTCGCAAACCAATGCGGGGACAGGAAGACGCGAGATTGCTGAAAATGGCGAATCTCAAGGGCGCTCCGGAGTTGCCGGGGGGGGCGAGGTTGCCTCCGACCGGGTTGAATTGAGCGCTGAGGCGCGTTCCAGCTCGGCGGCCCGCAACGCCATTCGCGCGCAGGAGGCCGCGCTCTTGACGCAAGATAAGCCTGCAGAGGCGGAAGAACATGCCGCGACAACCCCGGAACGGGTGGAATCTGAGGCGGAAGCGTCCTCCGGGGTGTCCGGGAGCGACCGTGCCGGGGAAGTACTCCAGTCGAAAGAGGCTGCTGCGGCCGGGAGCAGCGCTTCCTCTGCTGCCGGAGGTTCGGTAACGCCGGAAACAGATAGCGTCCGGACGGTTGCCGCAGCGGGGAATACCGGGGCGGTCAGCGTTGCGACGCAAAGCATAAGCTGGAGCGTTTCCCTGTCGACAACGACATCGACGGCTCAGGCAACCCCGGCTTCCAGCCAGACGCTGTTGCAGCAGGGGATGGACATGTATGCTGGCTGGCTGCGTCAGCAGATGCAACAGTTGCGGACGAATGCGACCGGTTCGCAGGACAATTCCGCAGCGATTTCGGCCGCAACCTCCGGGGCTCTCTTCGGGAGTGTGCAAGGGAAAAGCGCGCTGACCCTGCCGGCAAGTTCGCAGGGGGCTTCCACCGTCGGAAGCGGATTGTCATCGCTGATTCCGTCGGTGGGAGGAACCCAAAAGGGCAATCAGGCGTGGATGAACGATCTCTCGGGGGAGATGTACAAGATGGTCGTGCTGATGGCGGCGATGTTCGACGATCCCGAAGCGCGTGAGCGGGCGCTGGAAAGCATGCGGAGCATGACCTCTGCGATGAGCGGGATCTCCGGCGGGACGGCACAGACAGCCGTGGCGCAACCGGGCGCAGCAGCGGCGACTTCGCAGGTGACCAGCAGCGCAAGCATGCAGGTGAGCGTGCAGTTTGATTATGAAGCATTGGCGGTGGACCTGCGCGGAGCGGGGGCGGCGGAATACAATGCGCAGATGATCCGGCTCGCGCAATCGGTCAGCGCGACGATGCAGTGTGACCCGCTGGTGCTGGATATTGCTGGCGACGGGATCAATCTGACCTCGGCCCGGGAAGGGGTGATGTTCGACCTGACCGGGGATGGCACCAAGGAGCAGGCGGCGTTCGTGCAAGGGGATGATGCACTGCTCTTCCTCGACCAGAACGGCAACGGCCGGGCGGATAACGGCAAGGAACTCTTCGGGGATCAGGAGGGCGATGCCAACGGGTACGCGGAGCTGGCACGCTACGACGGGAATGCCGATGGGCAGATTGATGCGGCGGATGCGATTTACGGACAGCTCCGGCTCTGGCAGGATCGCAATGCGGACGGCGTATGTCAGCAGGGCGAAACTTCGGGTCTGGCCGATCTCGACGTGCAAACGATTTCGCTGGCTTATGGAGCCGGCAGCGGAGCGGACGGCAAGGGGAACGCCATTGCCCAATCCGGTTCTTTCACCCGCTCCGACGGTTCTGTCGGTCAGGCCGCCGACGCCATGCTGGGGTATCTGGAATAAAACCACGCGCCCTGCGCGGCCGGTCTTTCCCCGCCTTTTCTTATGAGGCGGGGATTTTTTTTGGCAGAAGCCGCCGGCATTTCAGGGAACGCTTCCCACTGCCCGCAGGTGGCGGCGGGTTGGACCGTCAGAGCGGCCGGATGCGCTTGACCGATGGATCAGCCCGCACTCCAGAGTATTGCAATAGCCAGCAAAAGAACAATGCCGAGTGCAAGCCACCGGAACCAGTGCGTCATTCCGCCGCAGCCACAAGGGCAGGAACTCGCATTTTTCGGTTTGCGCCCGGCACTGGTGGGCGGCAGCGTCGCCTGCGATAGCCGCACTGCGGGCAGACTCGTCTGCGGCTTCCTGTCTGGAGAATCCTCTGGAACAGACATACAATCCCCTGTGCGCCATATGATGTAGCAAAAAAAGACAGAATGAAGGCGACTAAAATACACTAATATCCCATTTGTCCCTAATTATGTTTGTGTAGGTCAGGAGCGAAAGGGTTTCTTTTCCCGAGTGAATCGTCGGGGGGCGGATTCGTTGAGTGGAAGCCTACCCGATGGGGAAAAGATTTGCAAGGAACGGAATGCTCTTTTGAAAGTGCTCCAGGTCGCTGACGAAGAAAATTCAGGGAATTTTTTAGTAATTAGGTTGAAAAGCAATTTTATTTAACATATACTGATAGAAACGATAACAAACAAAGGCCATTTCTGGCGGCAGGTGCGCAGATGTCGGATCGTGATGAGCAAGCAGTGACAGAGGATGCCGTGCTTCCGTTCCCGGATGCGTCAACCGCCCGGGAGGCGGTTCGTGTTTTCTCCCGCCCGAAAACCGAGCGGGAAGAAATAGTCCTCATCTACAAGCGGCTTCTGGTCAGCGGTTCCGAAATAATACATAACGTACTAAAGAATTTGCTCGAAAATTTTGACAATCTTCAGGTGGACGCCCAGAAGGTGGCGTTTGACCTGATGTATCATATCATCCGGCAGAACATCGATATTTCCCGCTTGATTCTTCCGCTGGCGGTTCTGGTCGGCAACCGTGACGAGCAGATTCAGGAGAAGGTTCTGGAGTTGCTCTGTTCCGTCGGGCCGTTGGCGAAACCGGCGGAGGATTTGGCGATGGGGTGTCTGCGGAACAATTCTGCCCCGATCCGCATGGCGGGTGCCCGGATTTTGTATGCCATCGGAGGTGCATGCAGCCGCAGCATTACCCGGCAGTTGCGTTCGGTGGCGCAACGCTATCTCTCCGAGCGGGAGTTTTGCGCGCTCTTGCTTGCTACCGTGCGCCGGATTACCGGCGTTTCCGGCGTTCCGGCTCAGTCCGGTGGTGCTGCTCCGGCCGTCCCGGCTGCCGAGGGGGCTTTGCCCGCGCAGCCGGCGCCGGATTCAGGCAGCTCCTCAGATGTGCTGGCGCGGTTGCTGTCCGGAAAGACGCTGCTGGTCATCGAAGACGACGAGGTTATCCGGTCATCGGTGCAGGAGCTGCTCACGCACAAACTGGGTATGAATGTCTTGACGGCGGATAACGGGCAGCAAGGGGTGCAGATGGTGCAGGAGCGGCAACAGCAGAAGCAGCCGCTCGACTACATTGTTCTGGACCTGAAGATGCCGGATATGAACGGTGTGCAGGTAATGAAGACCCTGCGCGAGAAATCGCTGGCGGCGGAAACGGCGATTGTGATTGTCAGCGCGGTGGCCGACGAGCGGATTCTGAAGGTCCTGTATGATCTGGGGGCGCAGGAATACATCCGCAAGCCGTTCCGGATGAATCAGTTGATCCGGGCGCTGATTGCTTCAAACCGGACCAACATTACGGCCTGATCTTCGCGGGGCAGCCGCCTGAACATTCGGGCGGGAGGCGGGGCCTTGCATGCCGGCAGTTGCCGGCGTCTGGCGAGTGTAAACCAAAAAAAAGCGATCCGGGTTCGCGGCCCGGATCGCTTTTTTGTCACCTTCCTGCGCAAAGATCCGATGGACGGGCGCGTGATATTCACCACGAGCCTGTAACCGGAAGGCTGCGTAAGGGGTGGGGGTCATTGGTAAGGTGCCCTCCGGTCTTGCGCAGGATTACAACGATACTGCAACGGCATCATCAAGAAGAGCCAGCCGCCTGTTGTCCGGGAAAAAATGAGGTTCTCGCGGGCAACGAACCGCTTATCCGATATTCCCGAAGAGTACCGGCGGCGGGAGGCGATTGCCGCCGGTGTTCGGTTGTACGTTTTCCGGCGCTTTAAAACTTGAAGCCGGTCTGGAGGGTGACCGCGTCGGCGTCCTTGCATTTGCTGTCGGCGATGCCCCAGGTCTTGACCCAGTAGTGGCTGTACTGCGCCTGTACGTACAGCCCGTTGCCGAAGTCGTACTTGGCGGCGAGCGCGCCACGGAGGGTATAGCTCTCAATCGGGCTGCCGTTGGTGTAGGTGCGATCCCAGAGGTAGCTCATCCAGTCGAAGCTGCCGCCGACCTTGAGCTTTTCGGTCAGGCTGTAATCGGCGCCGGCGGAATAGGCCATCTGGACCGAGTCGCTGTAGTAGTTGGGATTGACGACCACCAGAGCTTCGCCGTAAACCGCCCACTTGTCAGCTTTGTAGGAGACGCCGAAGTCAAAGCCCGGCACGTAGGTCGAGCCGTGGTTGCTGGCGGTGGAAGCGGTATAATCGCTTGGGAACCAGGTGGTGCCGCTCGTGCCGGAGGTTGCGGCGGCGCCCTGATCGAATTCTCCGAAATAGCTGGCCTGCAGATGAAGGCCTTCCAGCCAGCAGGGATCATAGTAGGTGGTAATGAAATGGTTTTCGATGTCGATGTTACGGGCGGTGCCGTTGGTCGTTACGCCGAGGGTATTGTCCATGCCGTCGTCATTCGCAACACGCTGGCCGTAAATCCCGGCGACCACCTTGAACTGATCCCACTTGTAGTCCGCCGACACGCCGATGGCGGTGATGTCGGATGCGTGGGTAGCCCCGGTGCTGCCGAAGAGGCTGTTGTTGGAGGTGGTGCCGGAGGTGGTGTAGGACTGGCCGGCGAACTTGGCGGCGGTCTTGACGAACGGGTCGAGAATCATGACGCGGTCCCAGGGGTTGGCCGAGCCGTTGTACATCCCCAGATCCAGCTTTTGCAGACCCACCTTGGTGCCGAAACCGGTGCCGCCGATGTTATTCCACTTCCACCACACTTGATCGAGCAGTTGACCGACGCTCGCGCTGCCGCGATCGGGGCGCAGAACGAGGTAGCCGGAGGTGTCCGGGGTGAAGTCGATGGTGAAATTCAATTCGGCTTTGTAAATGTCCCAGTTGGTGCGGGTGTAGCGGGTGTTGGCGTATTGCGTCGAACTGCCCTGATACCCGTTTTCGTAGCTGACGTTGTAACGAACCTGGAAGTTGCCGCCGATCTTGACGGTGGCCTTGCCGTTGGCACTCTTGAGCGACTCCGGCGCGCCGCCGGCATTCGCGCGCAGGGCCTCGCGCTCGGAAGCCATCGAACTGCGCATGGTTTCCATCTCCTGTTTCATGTTCTCCATCGTCGCCTTCATCGAGTTCAGATCGTCGGTGTCCCCCGCGAAACTGACCCCGCTGGCGAGAAGAAGCGCTGCGATGGCACTTGTTCCCCAACGTGTAACCTTCATCCCAATTCTCCTTTTCCGGCGCAGCGTTCGTCGCTGCGCGACTCAAAACAACACTCCCCGTGTGGCTTGTTCCAATCCGGACGCCGGCATGATGACGCCATCCCTCTTCCGGCAGAGCTGTGTGTTCTTACCGCAACGTGATCGCGGCCGCGAAAAATTGGCCCGCGCGGCAGGATCATGCACCCGGCTGTTACCGGCGTATCCAGCGCAGGTTAATTTTGCATAAGCGAACAGAAACAAATGCGTCTTCGGCGCAACGTTCCGTTCTGAGCGATGCAGGCATTATCGATTTCTTTGTTAGAAGCGATTGTTTGTTTTCCGTGAGGAGGCTTACGGTTGTACGGAATGAGGGGCGAAAGGGGGCTTTGCACGCCTTTTTTGGGGGGCGAGACACGATCCGGATGAAACGAACAAAGGGCGTTTTTGCGGGAATTAGGGGTAGATGTGGGGGGCTGTATCGGCGGGACACTGCATCCGCAAGCGGGGCGGCCAGCCGCAGAATGTTCGAGCCGCCGGATAAAAACCTTTCCGGAATGAATTGACGGCGAGCTGCCGGAACCAAAAAAACACGGAGCGGGCCCTGCGGCCGCGCTCCGTGTCGGAACAGGATGATTCCTTCTGCCCCCTACGCCTTCGGTTCAGAAGCTGCCGGCAGTTTGCCATTGATTTCCGCATCCAGAGCAGTGTCCAGCTCCTGTCCCTGCGGGCGCGGCGGTAGAGACGGGGACTTCGGATCGGGGTCGGTGATGCCGAAAAAAATCGAATACGTCACCGGCGTTACAATCAAGGTAAGGACCGTGGCGAAGGTCAGGCCGCTCATGATGGTGACTGCCATCGGTCCGAAAAACGGGTCGCGGATTAGGGGCACCATGCCGAGCACCGTGGCAAAGGCGGCCATGCAGACCGGCCGGACACGGCTGATGGAGGCCTCGATGATGGCGGTGAAGGGATGCTTGCCGGCGGCACGTTCCAGCCCTACCTGATCGAGCAGTACGACCATGTTGCGGATCAGCATTCCCGAGAGGCTGATGAACCCGAGGAGCGCCATGAAGCCGAAGGGCTTTCCGGTTGCAAACAATCCCCAGGCGACGCCGATGATCGCCAGCGGCAGTCCGAGGAAGATGATCAGCGGGTGCCGCAGCGTGCCGAAGAGAAAGAGTACGATCACCAGCATCAGCGCGAAGGTCAGCGGGACATTCTGCAATAGCATGCTCCGGGCCTTGCTGGAGGTCTCGTACTCGCCGCCCCAGTCGAGTGTGTATCCCTCGGGCAACGGCAGCGCTTCGATCTTCGGCTTGATGTAGGCAAAGAGGTCATCGGTGGTGATGCCTTCGGGATAGCACTGGGCCGCGATGCAGAGCTGGCGGTTGCGCCGGCGGACGTTCTGGTCCTCCCACTTCAGCCCGATATCATCCACCACCTGCGTAATAGGAATCGCTTTCTGATGCAGCGAACTCCAGATCATCAGGTTGTGCAGGTCGTCAATCGAGGCGCGCTGCCCCTGCGGCGCGCGGGCGATGATCGGCAAGAGTTCGTCGTTCTCGCGGTACGCTCCGACGGTGACGCCGGCGAAGTTCGAGGCGATGGCCTGATTGATCTCCGGCCGGGACAGTCCGGCGTTGCGGGTGCGCGACTCGGAGATGTTGACCGA
This sequence comes from uncultured Planctomycetaceae bacterium, assembly GCA_964460225.1. Classification (GTDB taxonomy): domain Bacteria; phylum Planctomycetota; class SZUA-567; order SZUA-567; family SZUA-567; genus CAYWTJ01. The sequence goes on from CAYWTJ010000013.1 coordinate 54,706, forward strand.
AAGCGTTTGCACCGGCTCGCGCCAGTCGTCGCGGATGAACTTGACGAATCCCTTCTCGTCCTTGATCTGCTGCATGACGCCTTTTGCGGCGTCGGCCAGTTTGTGCAGCTCCATCGGGTCCGGGCCGAAAAACCGCGCTTCGATTTTGGCGTTGGTGGAGGGGCCAAGTTCAAACTTCTTCATGTTGAACTGGACCTCCGGATGCTTTACCGCCAGATCGCGGTTCAGCGTCTGAATCAGCCCGTCGATGGAGCGGTAATCTTTTACGCCGACGATCAGTTGGCCGTAAGCGGAATTCCTCTGCTCCGGCGAATAGGTGAGCATGAAACGCAACGCGCCCTGTCCGGCGAAGGTCGCGACGTCGGTGACCTCCTTGTCCTGGCGCAGTTCCTGCGCCAAGCCGCTGAGCAGCTTTTGCGTGGTCTGGATGTCGGTGCCTTCGCGCAGCCAGCAGTCAACGAGAAACTGCGGGCGGGAGGAGGCGGGAAAGAAGTTCTGGCTGACAAAGCCGAAGATGAAGAGCGATGCCGCAAGCAGGCCGACCATGACCCCGCTGACCAGCCAGCGGTGGTGCAGTGCTTTGCGCAGCACGCGGGCATACCAGCGGAAGAAGGCATTGTCATGCGGATCTTTGCCGATGGCTTCGCGGTTGGTGATGAGCATGTGGCACAGCATCGGCACGACGGTGATCGCCAGAAACCAACTGAGCATCAGCGAGATCGCCAGCACCTTGAAGAGGCTGCTGAGAAATTCGCCCGCCGCATCCTGCGACATCGAGATGGCGGCAAAGGCGAGGATCGAAATGACGGTTGCGCCCAGCAGCGGCCACTTCGTTTCGTTGACCGACTGCAATGCCGCCAGATCGCGCGGGACCTTGCGCTGCAGCTTGACGACCATGTTTTCCGCCACCACCACCGCGTTGTCCACCAGCATGCCCAGCGCGATGACTAGCGCGCCGAGGCTGATGCGCTCCATCGTGACGTTAAACCAGTCCATGCAGATGAAGGTCATCAGCACCGTCAAAAGCAGTACCCCGCCGATGATCAGTCCTTCGTGCAGTCCCATGAAAACCAGCAGCAGGATCGAGACGATCACCACGGCTTCCGTCAGATTGCGGATGAAGTGGTGTACGGCGTCCTCGACGGTGCGGGATTCATACGAAATGGTGTTGAGGGTCACCCCCGGCGGGGTCATGTCCTTGAGCTGGTCCAGCCGCTTTTGCACCGCGTCGCCCATCACGACCACGTTGGTGCCGGGAATGGTGGAGATGCCGATGCCGATAGCCGGCTGGCCGTTGAACTGCAGGATCGAGGGGGCCGGCTCGTAAACGCCGCGCCGCAGCGTCGCGACATCCTTCAGCCGGAACAGCTTGTCCGGTTCGCTGCCGCGGATCAGCAGTTCCCCCATCTGCTCAATCGAGCGAAAAGCGCCGGTGGTGGGAATGCGGATGTATTGCCCCTCGTACTCAACGCTGCCGCCGTCGCCGACGGTATTCTGCGCGTTGAGGGCGGCGATGATTGTCTCGGGGGAAATTCCCAACTGTGCCATTTTGTTGCGCGACATCTCGCAGTAGACCACCTCCGGAGTATAGCCCCAGAGATCGATCTTGGCGACGTTCTTGCAGCGCAGCAGCTCGCGGCGCAGGAGCTTGGCGTGCTCGTAGAGGTCCTGCATCGAGTACCCCTCGCCGGTGAGGGCGAAGAAGACGCCGTAGACGTCCCCGAAGTCGTCATTCACCACCGGCTGGGTCGCGCCCGAAGGAAGTTCGGACTTGACGTCGTGCATTTTCCGGCGCAGTTCGTCCCAGACCTGCGGCAGCGTATGCTTGTCGTACATATCCTTCATCTCGACGTAGATGACACAGTAGCCGGGATGGCTGATGGACCAGATCTTGTCGAGCTGCTTCATCTGCTGGATGGCGATCTCCAGCTTGTTGGTGACCTCCTTCTCCACCTCCGCCGCCGACGCGCCGGGGTACTGCGCGGTCACGACGGCCTGCTTGATGGTGAAGTTCGGGTCCTCCAGCTTGCCCAGTTTCTGATAGGCCAGAATGCCCGCCAGCGTCATCAGCACGCAGAGGGTGAGCATTACGGTCCGGTTTTTCAGGGAAAATTCTGTCAGAGTCATAGCGGTATCCGTTCATCCCCTGCCGTTCTTCGCCGGCCGGCGGCCGCGACATCCGGAAGCGGGGATTGGGTGTGTGGGAGGAAGAGCTGGCGCACGCCGTCAGATCAAGGCCGCTCTGCGGCCAATGGACGTACGGGTTGACCTTCGCGCAGGTATTTGCTGCCGGCGGCGACCACGACATCGCCATCCTTGAGGCCGCTCAGTACCGGAATGCCGCGCGCGGTCGGCGAGCCAATGCGGACCGCCTTGCGCAGCAGCTTGCTGTCGGCGGGATTGATGCAATACACGAAGTTTTCCTGCGTCTGCGCGTTGCCGAAGACCGCCGCTTCCGGTAGCCACCAGACCTTGCCGCGCTGCTCCTGGGTTTCGGCCGGATTGCTGAGGGTGACGGTCGCGGTCATGCCGGGCAGAAGGTTGAACTCCTGCGGGGCGGGCATCTCCAGCACCACCTCATAGGTCTGCGTCTGGCTGTCGGCGTCGACGCGGAACTCATGCACCCGCACCGGGAATACCTTGCCGGCGATGGCGTCGAAGACAGCGGATAGCCGGCCCTGCAGCGGCTTCTGACGGGTTTCGGCCATTATGCTTTCGGGAACTTGAATGACGATTTCGATGCTGTTGGCGTTCTGTAGACTGAGGATGTCCTCGTGCTTGGAGACGCGCTGATGGTTCTGGACGAAGCGCTTGGCGACCGTGCCGTCAAAGGGCGCGCGCAGCTCGGTATCCTCCAGCGCTTTTTCAAGGATTTTCACCTGCGCCTGTGCGGTGTCGAAGTTGGACTGGGCGTTTTCGAAGGTCGCTTGCGGAATGACGCCCTCCTTGAGCAGTTTCTGGGCGCGCTCAAAGTTCTGCCTCGCTTCGGTAAAGCGGGCCTTGGCCGAGCGGAGATTGTTCTCATGGTCGCGCGGGTCGAGTTTGGCCAGCAGTTGGTCCTTGCGCACCAGCGTCCCTTCGGTGAGGGGCAGGTCGACGAGTACGCCGTCGAGTTCGAACGAGAGATTGACCCGCTTGCTCGCCCGGACCTTGCCGGGGAAGGAGCGCGAGGGATCTGCGTCCTGCGCGCGGACGGTGAAGGTCTTGACCGGCACGCTGCGTTCCGGAGCCGCCGCCGGCTGTTCGCCCGCGCTCAGCAGCAGCGGCAGCGCCAGCAGCGTTCCGGCCGCGAGTGTCCCGGCGGTCAGAACGAGTCTTCCCGGCTGGGGGAGCTTCCCCCGCAGACGGGCGAAGAGGTGAGCCAGATTCGACATGGTATGCATTCTCCTTGCAGTAAGTTAATTTGTCGGGTGAAAGCGCGGGGGTTATTGCGGCTCCGGTTCCAGCAGCGCCAGCGTCATGCGGATGGTCGAGCGCAGCGACTGCTGGATGAACTCCGGATCAAGCGCCTCGGACCAATGGTAGATATCGCGCAGGGAATTGAATGAGTTGCAGAAGAAAAAGATGTTTCCGTGCCAGTTGCTCAGCCAGACCTCCGGTTCCCATTTTGCGTGGCCGGGTTTTACGAGCGCGAACAGTTCGCGCGCTGCGTCGCGGTCCGGCAGGATGCAGTCTTGCTTGATGGTCTGGAAGGCGGCGGTGGGGTTGCTGATCTCGCGCTGGAGCAGAGCGAAGAACCAGGCGGGGTTTTCGCTCTGCACATAACCCAGAAAGGTTTCGGTGATGAAGTCCCTCACGAAGGTGCGGATACCCTCCCAGTTGCGGCTCTCATGCGGCAGCGCCTGCCAAGCCTCATAAAAATACTTGGCCCCCAGCTTCTCGACTACATAGCGGACCGTGGCAAGATAGAGGTTCTCCTTGCTGCCGAAGTGGTAGTTGATGCTCGCCACGTTCGCACCCGCAATTCCGGCGATGGTGCGCACGCTCACCCCCTCCTCGCCCTTCTGGGCAAAGAGAGGACCGGCCGCCAGAATCAGCGCCGTCTTCGTGTTCGGGGTCTCAATGTCCATCCGCACTCCTCCTTGCCGCCTCTTGTTCGTCCTCCGAGCGCTCTCCGCACCGGATTCCGGGTTGCTGATACGATCAAACAAACGTTATATTAAAACAAACGATTTAAATGTCAAACAGTTGTTTTAAAATATTGTGTAAAAAAATGCTCCCGAATGGTTTTACGATGGGTGTGCCGTTCCTGTTCTGGCGATGCTGCCAAAGAGCGTTCACAATGGGTCTGATCGGCCAGAGAATGGTTAGTGAGTGGCATTCTCCGAGACTGCGTTTGGGCTGATAAAGTGCAATTAGTAGGTTGGATCGAAAGAGTACGAAGGGGGATTCTTTTGGCTTGTTATCGATATCTTCATATAATTCAAACAGTTATGGTTTTTCGGTGATGGCGCAAGGGAGGGGTGTTGCGGGGATTGGCTGAACGCGCCGCATAACGGAGGAGGGCGCTATGCGGCAGCGAGATTCCATAGAATTTGCGTGGCGGATGCAGGGCTCTTTACGGCTGCGACCCGGCGAGGTCGGCGAAGACGGCCGGGCACTGTTGCAGGAGGATGTCCCGGATCTGTTGCGCGATCTCAATGACCTGGGGATGGGCGCCTTTGCCGAGGCGCAGGCGCAGAAAATGCCGCCATTCGCGGAAGTTGGCGGTCATGATGAGTTCGGTTTTGAGGCAGGTGGGCAGAACCGCACGCGCTGTCTGTGGCGGTGCGCCGGCTTCGAGCATCTTGAAGTATGCGCTTTCGGCGGCTTCGCAGGCGGCAATCCAGGCGGTGCGCTGGGCGGCAGTCAGGGCCGGCGGTTCGATCACAGAGATTTCCTGCCCGAAGCGTTCGCCGGCGTAGTTGCAGTAGCGGGTTGACTCCTGACAGTAGCTCGCCAATCGGTGGCGGACGATTTCGTGGGTGATGCCCCGGTCCGTGATGATGCGGAATGATGCGCTGGCGTGTTCGATGACCGCCTCATGCCCGCGGGCGATAATGCGGCGGACGAACTCGGCGGCCGAGTCGCCGGTGATCTTGTCCTCTGACTTGTAACAGACCCGGCCGGCCGATTCAATGATCCGCAGCGGTTCGGGGGTGATCCACTCCAGCGTGGCGGAGGGTTTCACGATTTTCATGATTTAAACCTTTCCATCCGAAGCCGGACTGCGCAAGACGGCCGGCTGTCCGCACGATTAACGGCCGCAGGTCCAGTAGCCCAAGGCCTGTAGGGCGGCATGCACCGTGGTGCAGGCGCGCGACTGGTTGAGTGTGTAGAAATGAATTCCCGGCGCGCCCCGGCGCAACAGGTCCGCGCACTGGGCGGCGCAGTAAGCCAGACCGACCTCTTCCACCTGCTGGTCGTCGCCGCAGCTCTGCAGCGACCGCTCCAGTTCCAGCGGGATGTAACAGTTGCTGATTTCCCGGAACTTCTGCAACTGCGAAAGCTTCGTCACCGGCATGATGCCCGGGATGATCGGAATCGTCACTCCCGATCGCCGCGCTTTCGACACATAATCCCCGAAGAGGTCGTTGTCGAAGAAGAGCTGCGTGATGACGAAGTCCGCCCCGGCGTCCATCTTCTGGCGCAGGTAGGCGATGTCGCTTTCCAGCGAGGCGGCCTCGGGATGTTTCTCGGGAAAGCCAGCTACGCCGACGGAGTAAACGCCGGTCTGGTGGGCCATGCGCACGATCTCATCGGCATGCGCGGGACCGCCGGGGACAGGTTTCCAGTCGGGGGTGCCCTTGGGGGCGTCGCCCCGGAGGGCGAGGATGTTGGTGATTCCTTGCAGGGAATATTCCTGCAGCATCTGCTGCAATTCGGCGGCGGTATGCCCGACGCAGGTCAGGTGGGGCATGACCTCCAGCCCGAAGCGGTTTTTGATTTCAAGGACGATGCGGCGGGTTTTTTCGCGCGTTGAACCGCCGGCGCCGTAGGTGACGGAGACGAAGTCGGGGCGCATGAGGGCGAGTTTTTCGGTCGCTTCGTAGAGCTGCTGCTCGCCGGCATCGGTTTTGGGCGGAAAGAACTCGAAGCTGAAGACCGGAATGCCCCGGTACATCTTATCCTTGATCAGATTGAAAATCATGCGGAATCCTTATCAAACGCGACCCGCGAACAGGCAGGCCGGGGCGCTCATTGTAGCCAGCGGGTGTATGCGGCGCAATACAAAACGCCCGTGGCCGGGCGGTGATTAACGCAACCGGGAAAATCTGTCCGGCTTTGTCGTTGGTGCAGCTACAAACGGCATGGAGTGGCGCGTCCCGGACCCTCGCCAACGTCGCACAGGAATCGTCTTGCCGCAAGCGCGAACGGCATGAATTCTCCGGAAGGCGCGTCGGTTTCCCTGCTCCTGCGATGGCTTTGGCCGCGAGGCGGTAGCGACGAGGCGGGATGAGGGGGCGTTTAAAACGAGCCCCGCTCTTTTTTTTGGCGTCGCGGGCGGTACAATCTGGCAGGATTCGTCGTTGCATGAAATTCTACGTCAGACAAAAGGGGCTGCATATGAAGGTTCTCTGCGTTCTCAGCGATCACCGGGCGCATAAGTCGAAATCGCCGCGGATGCACAACGCCGTGATTCGCGCGCTGGGGTTGCAGGAGGAGTATTTGTATGTCCCTTTTCAGATTGATCCGGCTTGCGCGGGCGATGCCGTCGCCGCGTTGCGCACGCTCCACGTGGCCGGTGCGAACGTTACCGTTCCTTGCAAGGAGCTGGTGATCCCGCATCTCGACCGGCTATCGCCCGAAGCGGCGTCGGTCGGCGCGGTCAATACCATCGTTCCGGAAGAGGGCGGACTCGCCGGGTACAACACCGACATTGGCGGCGTTCAGGATGCTCTGGAATTCGGACAGTTTGAGCTGACGGGGCAGACGGCGTTGCTCTGCGGCACCGGGGGAGCGGCTCGCGGCGTGTTGCAGGCACTCAAGGGCGGGGGCGCGGCGCGCATCCTGCTCGCCGGGCGCGACCCGGCTAAGACCGCCGCCCTTGCGCAAGAATTTAACGCCAAAGAGGTGTTCGGCAACCAGTTCCACGGGTCGGCCTGCCCCGAGGGCTTCGGCTGCTCCGACTGCGGCGGTTGCGACACCCGCGAAGTCGACAGCCAGATCATCCCCCTCGACATCAAAGATCCCGCACAAATGCAACAGGCCGCGCTGGAGGCCGCGCTCATCATCAACACCACCGCCGTCAGCGATCCGGCCGAGTCCCCCGAACTCGCCGCCGTCGTTGCCGGACTCCGTGCGCGCAGCGGAGGACTGGTAATGGATATCAACTATGGTCGTAAGGAAAATCTCTGGCAGGCGTTGGCGCAGCGTTCGGACGCGCGGTTTCTGGATGGCCTGCCGATGCTGGCGATGCAGGCAGCGCGCAGCTTCCGGCTCTGGACGGGAATTCCCGTTACCGGGCATGAGTTTCTCGCGCCTCTGATGAAATCCTAACGCGCGAATAATATTGTATAACCTGTTTTTTATCATATAGTTGTGTTGATGTATCGAAAATCCGACGGAGGGGGCGCGGATTTTGTGCTTTTCATCGGCTTGCAGGTCGCTAAAATGCGGAAAATCATCTTTGTTCGGATTTGCGCCAAAAAATGACGCGCCAAGTCGTCGGCGGAATTTCTGTCGGCGGCTGTGGGTGCAGGCTAAAGACCCGGAGAACGGGAAAGGGTGACGGTCGGATGTTCGGGGCTATTGAAAAAACGGGAGCGTTCGCTACCGGCGTGCTGCGCGAGGCGGGGCAGGTAGCCTTGCTGCTTGTCGCGGTATTCCGCTCGTTGCGGGCGGGGCTGCCGCCGTGGGGCGTCTTTATGCGGCAGTGCTACTTCATCGGCGTCGAGAGCGTGCCGGTGATTCTGACGACCGGCGCGTTTGTCGGAATGGTGCTTTCTTACGAAGCGTACGGTCAGTTGTCGCGGCTGGGGGTTACGAGCTGGATCGGGCCGCTGGTGGTGAATTCGCTGGTGTTGCAGTTGGGGCCGGTGTTGGCGGGGGTGATGCTGGCGGGCCGGGTGGGATCGGCGATGACGGCCGAGCTGGGGACGATGGCGGTCACCGAGCAGATCGACGCCTTGCGGACGATGGGGGTCAATCCCGTGACGTATCTGGTTGTTCCGCGCGTGATTGCGGCAACCATTCTCTGTCCGATCCTGACCAGTTTTGCCATCATTTTCGGCGTGATCGCGGCGTTCGCCCTCTGCGTATACGGGCTGAACATCAACCCGCATTTTATGATGGTGCATACCAAGGAATTTCTCGATACCTATGATTTTGCGCAGGGGCTGACAAAAGCCTCGGCGTTCGGGGGCGCGATGTCGCTGATCTGCTGCCAGCAGGGGATCACCACCCGCGGCGGCGCGGAGGGCGTGGGCAAGGCTACCACGGCCTCCAACGTGGCGACCTGCATTGCGATTCTGCTGCTGAATCTCTTCATCACCATGTTTATGTCGATGTTTATTTAAACCGGCTGCAATCTGCGGACCGGAATGCGCGCCGACCGGCCGGGACGGGCGCGCGCCGGAAGAAGACTCATAGCAAAGGTAATGCGCCGATGGCGGATGATGACGCGCTGATTGTGTTTGAGGATGTATACAAGTCCTTCGGGTCGCTGCATGTGCTGCGCGGGGTGAGCCTGCGTGTGCGCCGGGGCGAGTCGCTCTGCATCATCGGCCAGTCGGGCGTAGGCAAGAGCGTGTCGCTGCGGCTGATGATTGGGCTGCTGGCTCCCGACCGGGGCCGGGTGCTGTTTCAGGGCCAAGAGGTTGCGCGGATGAACGAATCCGGTCTGGCGGAGCTGCGTTCGCACTTTGCCATGCTCTTCCAGAGCGGTGCGCTTTTCGACAGCATGACCATCGGCGAGAACATCGCCTTTCCCGCCAAATTGCGTGGAGTAAAAGACCGCGGGGAATTGCAGCAGATTGTGGAGGACAACCTCTATGCCGTGGGGCTGGGCAAGGCGCGCTTTCCCGAGATGCCCGGCAAGATGCCCTCAATGGTCTCCGGCGGTCAGCGCAAGCGCATCGCGTTGGCCCGCGCTCTGGCGCAGGAACCGGAGATCATTCTGTACGACGAGCCGACCACCGGGTTGGACCCGATCATGAGCGCGGCGATCGCCGAACTGATGACCTCCACGCGCGCCGCGCGCCGGCACCGCAATCTCACCAGCATCATCGTCACGCACGACATGAACGTCGCCTTCCAGACCGCTGACCGCATCATCATGCTTAACGCCGGCGAGATTGTCGGCGAGGGGACGCCCGATTATTTTATGGATATCCAAAAGGCGGTGAATACGAACGGAATGAACGATTCGGAAAAGATGATCCGGCAGTTTGTGCGCGGCGAGGCGGAAGGGCTGATTCAGGCGGTCAAGTAGACGCGCCTGCGCGGGCGGTGGCATAACGCGGGCGGATTCGGACGGGGTGGGGCGATGCGGGGACTGTGGGGACTGGCGGTTGCGGGGCTTCTGTTGGCGCTGCTTGGCACGGGCGGATGTCTGATTCCCAAGCCGATGTCGCAGCGTCCGTTGACGCCCTCCACTGGCGGAGACCGCGAGGCGATCACGGCGCTGGTGGCGCAGCGAGTGCCCTATACCAGCATCCGGTACATTAATTTCAAAGAGGGCGCGACGCACGCGGTGGTGGGGCTGTATGCCAGTCCGCGTGGCGGTGGATATCAGGCGCCGAGCGCGTCGCCGACGAACGAAGCGGTGGTAGAATTGGACAAGATCAACGGCCGCTGGTTTGTCATGAGCGTCAACGGATGGGGTACCTGAAGCGCGAGGAGCGCGGGATAAGCGAAGGCAAACAAGACGGCGCAGGCGGCCGGATAACATGCGGAGAGTATGATGGACAAGGAGACGGGGAAGCTGGAGCTGGCGGTGGGGGCGTTTGTCCTGACGGGCATCGCCATCATCATGTTCATGATTTTATACATGTCCGGCAGCGTCGCCCTCACGGGGAACACCTATCCGGTGGTGGTGGACATCCAGAATATCGGAGACCTCAAGGCCGGCGCGCCGGTCAAGCAGGGCGGCTTCGAGATCGGCCGCGTCCGGGCGATCAACATCGCCGAGGATAACATCCAGATTGTCGCCGCCATCGACAAGAAACACCGGTTGCGCACCGACACGCAGGGTTCCATCGCCACCTCGGGTCTGGTCGGCGATTCGTTTCTGGAGGTGACGCGCGGGCAGGCCGCAAACTATCTTCCGCAAGAAGAGGAGGAAGAGAAGGCGCCGCACGTCGCCGGCGTGAGCCAGGCGAACATGGGCGAACTGTTGGGGCAGGTGCAGAAGATCGGCGGACAGGTGCAGGATCTGGTCGCCAACATCAACAAGATGGTCGGCAACGAGGAATTCCGCCGCAACATTGAACAGAGCGTCGCCAACGTCAACGGTGCAACGCGCGAGGCGCAGGAATTGCTGGCGGGGTTGCGCAAGGATCTGACCAAGGTCGACGACGCGGTGGCGAATGTCGTCAAAATTTCGGCGTCTGCGGAGGGCACGATGGAGAAGGTGAATTTCTTCGTTGAGAAGACCATCGGCGATCCGCGCAAGGTCGAGGACATCAGCAAGACGATCACCAGCGTGCAGGAGATCACCACCGCCCTGAGTGCGCAGCGCGACTACATCGGCGCTACCATCAAGAGCGTGAGCGAAACAACCGCCAACCTTTCGCGCATTACCACCGGCATTGAGCCCAATCGAGGCATGCTGCGCCTGCTGACCGATGAACAGGCCGGCGAGGAGTTGCTCTCCACTATTCAGAACCTGCAGCGCGCGGCGAATTCCCTGGCGACGGTTGGCCTGACCGATCTGATCGCGGACAAGCTGGCGGCGGATCGCATCTTCGAGTTGTGGAAGAATGAAAACAAGTCCCTTGATGCGACGCAGTTCTCCGCGCAGTGGAAGGAGTGGATGTCCAATCAAAAGCGCATGAACAACACCCTGATGTACGGCCGCACGGGCGCATCGTCGTCGCAGTACTGCCCTTTGCCCGCCAGCGGGAGATAACCCCTTGAGCCTTCCGCCGGATTCCGATTCCCAGAAACAGACCGGGCAGCCCGCGGCCGCCGCTGGCGACGCTTGCGCCGCCGGAATGAGTGACGCGGCCGTCCGGCACGGGGAAGCGGCTTTTGCGGCGGAGGAGCAGGCTCTGCAGTTGCAGTGGGCGCGGCAGCGCCGGTTGCACCTGCGGATCGGTGCGGCATTCCTGGCTTTGCTGCTGCTGGTGTTCGGCCTGCTTTCCGTGGACAACCTGACGGATTTTTTCGAGAAAGACTCCTTTCTGGTCGAGGCGTATTACGACGACATCGGCGATCTGCGGCCCGGCGCGCCGGTATACCTCGGCGGCGTCCAGATCGGCAAGGTGACGGCGTATGACCTCGGTGAGGACGGGCGCGTCCGCGTCCGGGCGGCGCTGCACCTGCGCAAACCTCTGCCGGTGGACAGCCAGATGAACATTGATGCGACCACCGTCAGCGGCGACACCTTTGTTTCGCTGGTCCGGGGCAGTTCGCCGGAGGTGATTCAGGAGAAAGGCAGGGGGGCGATTCCGGTCTTTCGCGGCAGCGGGTTCTTCAATGTCAGCGACATCGGCGCGCTGGCGGCGGATATCGGCGCGCTGGCGGCGGGGCTGGGCAAGAATTTCGCCATGTTCCGGGACGAGAAGAGTCCGTTTGTCATGAACGTGCATGAACTCAAAAAGAACGGCCGGCTGGCGAAGGAGGAGTACGAGCTCTTCCAGCAGCGGATGCGCAAGACACGCGGGGCGGTCGAACAGGCGTCGAAGTCGTTCTCAAAGACCTCGCTGCAGGTGACGGGGTTGGATGTCCGGCTGGATGTCGGCGGACTGCCGAAGAAGGTGCCTGGCCTGCAGGAGCAGTACAAGCAGATCAACGCGAATCTCGCAACCCTCGCGCCGGCAATTGACGCAGCGAAGAAGGATCTGCCCGCGATTATGGCGCAATGGAAGGAACTCGGGCGCAAGATCGGGGGGATTCAGCTCAAGCCGCACAGTCTGGTGGGGGCGATCACGACCCCGCAGTGCGAGGGGATTCCGGCGACGGTTGGGTTGTTTCAGGACGCGGTGGCGAGGGTGTCGGATTACTCGCTGATGAAGAAGCTGAAGTATTACTTCACCGCGAAGGATCTGTACGAATCCTTCGAGAAACAGACGCCGCTGACGCTGCAACTCGATGCGCAGGAGTTGTACCGCAGTTGGGTGCAGTTTGCCCGCATTCGCAAGGCCGGCCTTTTGCCGCGTTACCCGACCGCCTGCCCCCTGCCCGCCGAACTCCGCTGAAGCCCGCCAGACATTTTTTAGCCGCGCCGCAGGCGTTGGTTCTCTTCGCGCAGTTGTCGGTTCTCCTCCTCCAGCGTGCGGAGGCGCTCTTGCAGCGGCTCTTCTACGTCTTCCACTTCCAGCATTTGCCAAATCGGATTGGTATCCGCATCCGGTTGCTGGGGGAGTGTCCGCCCGGAGTTCGCCCCGTCGTTGCGTTCCGAGGCGCGCTGGACTATGCGGTCCTCGGTTACATAGTCGTCCCTGAAAAAGCGATTCCCTGTGAGATTTTAAGGGCGAAATGAACTTTATTAGCGAATTGCGGCGGTGTAAAATTGCAGGGTAGCAGTACTTTCAACCGCAAAACCTTGCAAATCCGGAGCGCTCTTATGATC
>CAYWTJ010000014.1:0-2315 GCA_964460225.1 uncultured Planctomycetaceae bacterium
AAGGAGAAGAAGTCCCGCGTGATGCGCGACGAAGACCGGTATCTGACGGCGATTCACGAAGCGGGACATGCGCTGCTGATGAAATTGCTGCCGCACGTCACCCCGCTGCACAAGGTCAGCATCATCCCGCGCGGGCGGGCATTGGGTGTAACGATGCAGTTGCCTGAGCGCGACGAATACAACACCACCCGCAAGAAGATCCTCGGACAGGTTTCGGTCGCTCTCGGCGGCCGGGCGGCGGAGGAGCTTTTCCTCGACGATATCTCTAACGGCGCATCGAGCGACATCGAGCAGGCGACGGCCTACGTCAAGGCGATGGTCTGCGAATGGGGCATGACGGAGAAGCTGGGGCTGGTCAATTACGCCGACCGTTCGCTCTCGGGCGGCAACGGCTACTTTGACACGCATGAGTATTCCGAAGCAACGGCCGAGCGGATTGACAACGAGATCCGCGGCGTGATCGAGACATGCTATTCCAACGCCAAAACGCTGCTGAAGGAACATGAGGAAGACGTGAAACTGATCGTGGAGGCACTGATGGAGTTCGAGGTGCTTTCGCGTGACGAGTTCGACTTGGTATTGGAAAAGCGCGAACTGGCGGCGGTGCGCGAATACCGGTCCGCTCCCCGTCAGGCGTTTGCGCACATCCAGAAATCGCTGGAAGAGCAGAAGCAGACCGATGCCGGCACGGAAGCAGCTGCAGAGGCGGGCGCGAAAACCGAGGAGAATACGCCGAACGCCTAAGAATCAGGCGGACAGGACGTTTATCCGGCCGGGGAAGGCTGGCAGGGGAATGAGGTGACCGATGTCTGCTCACGTGCAGGCTTTTATCAAACAGGCACATGAAGTTGCCGGACGGACGCAGGTGATGGGAATCCTCAACTGCACGCCCGACTCGTTTTCCGACGGACAGAACGCCACACCGGAGGAGCGGGCGGCGCACGGTCTGCGCATGGCGGAAGAGGGCGCGACCATCATCGATGTCGGCGGCGAGAGCACCCGCCCCGGCGCGGCGTTCATCCCGGCCGAAGAGGAAATCCGGCGGGTGCTGCCCGTGATCCGCAAGCTGCGCGCGCAGAGCGGCGTGCTCATTAGCGTGGACACCAACAAGGCGTCCGTAGCGGAAGCGGCGCTTGATGCGGGCGCGGACATCATCAACGACATCACCGCCCTGCGCGGCGAGGGGGACATGATTGCGCTGGCGGCGCGAACCAATGCGCCGGTGATCCTGATGCACATGCAGGGCCTGCCGCACAATATGCAAGCCTGCCCGGTGTATCGGGACGTGGTAAGTGAGGTGCTGGATTTTCTGCTGGACCGGGCGATGCAGGCGTTGCAGCACGGCGTCCGGCGCGAACGGGTGATTCTGGACCCGGGCTTCGGCTTCGGCAAGACCTTTGAGCACAACGCGGAGTTGTTCCGCAGTCTGCCGCAGGTCGTGCGGGCGGGGTATCCGGTTCTGGTCGGCGTCAGCCGCAAGAGCATGATCGGGCAGGCGCTGGGACTGCCGGTCGAAGAGCGGCTGGAGGGAAGTCTGGCGCTGGCGGTAATGGCGGCGGAGCGCGGAACGCGAATTGTGCGCGTTCATGATGTCAAGGAAACCGTCCGGGCGCTGCGCGTCTACGAGGCGGTGCAACGGGCGCCGGCATATGCGGCGGCCTGCGCGGAAACAGCCGGACTCGGCGGCAGGCAAACGATCCCGATGAATTGACGATGCGAGACAAATGCAAGCGGATGTCCGAACTGCGGCTATCCGACCCACAGCGGTGAGAAGAAGCATGGACCTGTTTTCCGGATTCAGTGGCAGCCCCGGCGACATCGCCTCGGCCATCACGGAAATCCTCATTATCATCGGCCTGACCTTTACCGCCTTCCGCGCCATGCGCGGGACGCGCGGGGCGGGCATGGCGCGCGGCGCGCTGCTGGTGCTGGTCTTTGTCTTCCTCGCCATGCTGTTTCTCGCCAAGCTGGTGCGGCTGGAGAATGTCCGCTGGATTCTGGAAAGTCTGGTCAGCGTGTCGATCTTCGGCATCGTGGTCATCTTCCAGCCCGAGATCCGCCGGCTTCTGAGCCGCTTGGGCGAAACGGCCTCGGGCTACGCCGGGATCAAGAGCCAGACGGTCGAACGAGAGGTCGCCGACGCCGCGCTGCAGATCAGCAACCGCAACGAAGTGGGGGCCTTGATCGTCTTCGAGCGCAAGACCCAAATCGGCAACTACATCGACAGCGGCGTTTATCTCGACGCCGTGGTCAGTTCACGCCTGCTCAACACCATTTTCACCAAGAATACCCCGCTGCACGACGGCGCGGCGATC
>CAYWTJ010000015.1:0-3091 GCA_964460225.1 uncultured Planctomycetaceae bacterium
GGGAAAAACTGATAGCGGTTCAAAATCCGGTTGCGCGCTTCCCTCAACGCCTCAAGGTTCCGGCTCCATTCGTCCCCGCGCACCGCCGCCTCGAGTCGCTGCATGGACCTCTGAAAGTCCTGCGGGTCCAGCAGGATCATCGACTCGGGCGGAAAGTAGGACGCAATATTCGGCGCGCCCCAGTAAACCGGCATCGACCAGCAGAGAAACGCATCGGCGATCTTCTCCGTCCAGTAATCGGGATAGGCGGAATTTTCGATTGCGACAGTATATTTGTACGGCAGCAGAGCCTCGCACTTGTCGGCGATGTAATGATCCTTGCCGCCCATGACGTCGAAATCAAAATTCTTCGCACTCAGAAAATCCCGGAACGCATGCCGGAGCTTATGCCCGACCTGCTTCTTTTTGTGGCTCATCACGAAACTGACGCGGTCCTGTTTCGCGCATGCCTGCGGCGTCAAGGCTGTGTATTCGTCATAACTACGCAAGGCGTACCAAGAGGTCGGCCCCCACTCCCGCAGCACCTTTGCCTGCGGATTCGCGTGCTGGGGCGCGTCATCCCACAGAGACAGAATCACATCATAATCGCGGTAGCCACCCTTGAAATATGTGTAATATCCCTCCGGCGGCTCCATCGAAAACAGCCAGCGCCCGCCGACCGGACAACGGACCTTGATGTCCCGGAACGCCCGGTTGCAGACCAGCAACAGATCACACTCCTCGACCGGTTCTGAAGTGAAGGTAATATCGCCCCATGTCCCCGTCCCACCGGGAGACTGCCGCACCGGCAAGGGAATTTCCCCCTCAAATCGCACAAGCATCGCCGTCTCCTTCCACAACCGGTATTTTCCACCGATATGCCCTATCCGCCACTCCCGGCACCCCCTCGTCCGACACCAGTCCGACAAGAACGAGGAAGCCCGGCAAGAATCCGCCACTCTCCGTTTTCACCGGATGTTCAACTCCTCGCAGACTCGGCAGTTGCGTTAAAATTTTCGCCTCCGGTTCCTGCCGGAAACATGCTACCGCCCCATCATAGCCATTCCTGCAAACCCTGTCAACGAGGATATCCCGGCCGCACGAAATCCGTCCCCGGGCCCCCATTTTCCGGCGAGGGGCAGGAGGGGAAATCCGACAATATCACTGTGCATGCCCTGGGAGGACGCCATGATTCGCATTTGTACGGAAGAGGATTTTTCTGATCTTTACGAGGTCATCAACGATGGCGCACAGGCGTATCGGGGCGTAATTCCGCCCGACCGCTGGCAGGAACCCTATATGACGCCCGAAACGCTTCGACGGGAGATCTCCGCCGGCGTCGTCTTTTACGCTTACCACCAGAGCCTATCCGGCGAACAGCGCCACGCCACAAGCAGCCGCCCCATCGGCGTAATGGGAATGCAGGACAAAGGGGAGGTTGCGCTGATCCGACATGCATACGTCCGCACCGGGGCCCAGCGCAGCGGAATCGGAGGGAAGCTGCTGCAACATCTGGTATCGTCTACGCAAAAGCCTATACTCATCGGAACTTGGGCGGCGGCTGTTTGGGCCATCCGATTCTATCAGAAACACGGCTTCCAGCTTACTCCCCCGGCAGAGAAGGAACAACTGCTGCGCCGGTTCTGGAATGTCCCCGACCGGCAAATAGAAACCTCGGTGGTTCTGTGGGGTAACGCAACACCCCCCGTTGAATCTCCGCACCGACGACTGATTTAACGATTGATAATAAAAACGACATGGAGACCGGAATGCTCTGGCACATAGTGGAATTGCTCGTAAGTCTGGCGCTGATTCTGGGATCAAGCGTAATCTTCACCAACGGAATTGAACACGTCGGCTTACGCCTGAAGCTTCATCAGGGAGCGGTCGGGAGCATTCTTGCCGCTGTCGGAACCGCCCTGCCCGAAACCATTATTCCGGTACTGGCTATTCTGGTCTTTACCACGCCAAGCTCCAGCGATGTCGGCATCGGCGCTATTCTGGGCGCGCCATTCATGCTGGCGACGCTCGGTTTTTTTGTGACGGGCGCAGCCGCTTGGTATTACGCCCGCCGGGGCATACGCCCGCTGCCGATGCGTTTCTGCGCGGAAACGCTCAAGCGCGACCTCGGCTTTTTCCTGCTATTTTTTGCGGTCGCTGTCGGCGCGGGAATGATCCACGATACCCCGTGGCTGAACTACGGCGCGGCCGCTTTTGTGGTACTCGGCTACTTCTGGTATGCCCACCGGACGATGAGTGCGGAAGGGCATGAAATGGAGGAGTGCGCGGAACTTTTCGCTACGCGCTACGCCGGCTTGCGGGGCCGGCTGCGATATATGCTGGCGCAAATTCTGCTGGGACTGGCGCTGATGATTCTCGGGGCCCATATGTTTGTCGGAGGGGTGGAGGCTGTGGCGCAGACGGCAGGCATCCCGGCGCTGGTTCTGTCCCTCATCATCACCCCGGTCGCCACCGAACTCCCGGAGAAGCTGAATTCGGTCATCTGGGTCCGGCAGGGCAAGGATATTCTGGCAATGGGAAACATCACCGGCGCGATGGTCTTTCAAAGCGCGTTCCCGGTAGCTTTCGGCTTGATTTTCACGAAATGGAATCTGGATCTGATCTCGCTCCTGGCGGCGGGACTGGCCCTGTTGTCGAGCGTCATTCTGCTGGCCTCCCTCTTCCGCAGCGGCCGGTTGATTCCGGGCGTCTTGCAACTGGGGGGCGTCCTCTACGCAATCTACCTTCTCTGCATCTTCTTTGTGCCGCGCTGATGCCAAGCAGGCTTCCTGCCTTGCGCCGCACGACAGAAGCAGCCGCACATTCCGCGATGGCGCGTGAGACACCCGGCAGCCCCTACCACCGCCGCGGCTGGCGATCCGGAAGTGGCAGGCAGCGCAAAAGCAGAAGAACTACGGGGCTGATCAAAGCGGTATAAAGCGCATCCCTGCCCGCTGAGGCAAGACCGTCCCAGCCGGTCCAGTTCTGCTCCAGCACCGGCAGCAGCGTTAATGCGCATATCAGGGCGACCAGCACATAAATCGCCCGCAGCAAGACGTGATGCCCCGCTACCTTGTCCCGCAGGAACCACAGGACCACCCCCGCCAACAAA
>CAYWTJ010000016.1:0-2424 GCA_964460225.1 uncultured Planctomycetaceae bacterium
ATCGTGCAGCCGGCTCAGACGGTTGTGCAGGAAGTGGCGCCCGCACCGGAGACAAAAACCACCACCGAGAAGAAATAAGCCCGGGAAAGGAATATGCTCCGGCGATGACCGCATCCGATATTCGGACCGCGCAACTGGGAATGATCCGGCGGTTTCTCGACCAGCCGTATATTCGCCTGATTCGCGAACATCTGGGAAAAGACACGCAGACGATCCTCTTTATGGGGATCGCCTCCGGTCTTTCCAATGGCGCGATTGTGGCGATCATCAACGCCGGCTCCAGCAGCCGGACGCGCGGCGATGGCGAAATGTTGCGGTACGTGCTGATGTTCGCCGTGGCGGTGATCGCATTTCTCTATTCCAGCAATTACCTTCTGACGAAATCGGTTACGCATAGCGAGGGGATTGTCCAGCGCTTCCGCGAGAGCATCGCCGACCGCATCCGGCGCAGCGAGCTCTGCGTCTTTGACGAGCTGGAGACGACGCAGGTTTACGTCACGCTCTCGGACAATACCAATCACATCTCGCAGGCGGCGCTGCCGATCTTCAACGCCTGCGGCTCGGTGGTGATGCTGGCCTTCTGCGTGGGATATATTTTTACGATCTCGCCGCTGGCGTTTGTGCTGACCATCGGCATCACCCTGCTGATTGCGCTGATTTACATGCAGGTGTCGGAGAAGGTGGAGAACCTCTTCGGCTGCGCCTACGCCAATGAGAAGCGCTACTTCCATCTGGTGCAGCAGTTGCTGGGCGGCATCAAGGAGGTCAAGATGTCCGGGGTGCGGGGGCGCGACCTCTACGAATCGTTTATCGTTCCCAATGCCGCCGATGCGACAACGCACAAGGTTGCCGCCAACGCGCTGCATGTGCGGAATTTCCTGAATACGCGCATGTTCGTCTTCTTTATCACCGGCAGCTTTGTGTTCGGGCTGCCGATGTTCGAGGGGATTCAGAACGAGGCGATCATGAGCCTGACGGCGGTTGCGCTCTTCATGTTCGGCCCGATTGGGAACGTTGTGGAGGCGATTCCGCTGCTGGCGCGGGCGAACGTGGCGGTCTTGAAATTGCATGATCTGGAGCAGCATCTGGCGGTGACCGAGATCCAGGCGGCCCAACAGCCCGTGCTGCCGGCGGTTTCCTCGCTCTGTCTGTCGGGGGCGGCGTTCAGCTACCGCGACCGTTCCGGCGAGGCGTCCTTTACCGTAGGGCCGTTGGATATGACCATGCGCGCGGGGGAGGTCACCTTCCTCGTGGGCGGAAACGGCAGCGGCAAATCCACGCTGTTGAAGATGTTGAGCAACCTTTATCCGCTGTCCTCCGGGAGGGTGCAGCTTGACGGCACGGAGATTCAGCCGGAGATGCGCGCCTGGGCGCGGGAGCATTTCAGCGCGATTTTCTCGGACTTTCACCTCTTTGACCGTTTTTACGGTATGCGGGAGGTTGATCCGGAGGTGGTGCGCAAGCTGCTGGACGAGATGCGCCTTTCGCATAAAACCGGTTATGCGGATGAGAAATTCAATGACATTGAGCTGTCCACCGGACAGCGCAAACGTCTGGCGTTGATTGTCAGTTTGCTGGAAGACCGGCCGATCTATATCTTTGACGAGGTCGCTTCCGATCAGGACCCGGAGTTCCGCAACTATTTTTATCATGATGTGCTCGACCGGCTGAAGGCGCGGGGCAAGATCATTCTGGTGGTTAGCCATGACCGGGAGTTCTTCCCGGTGGCGGATAAGGTGTATCGCCTTGATTACGGGCAGTTGGCCGAGCATGAGGTCGCCGGCAACCAGCCCGGGGGGAAAAACGACTGGCCGCCCGCGCGGCAAGGGGAAGCGCGGATGCTGACACTGGCCGAGGCGCGGGCGTGGTCGGGGCTGCCGGAGGACGAGTTCTGTGCGCGTCTGGGGGCGGCGGCGGGCGTGGAAGCGTTGGCGCTTCCGGCTCGTTTTCAGGATGCGCAGCGTTGCCGGCAGGAGCTGGCCGCGCCGCGGGCGTCGCGCTGCTTGTCGCCGGAGGTTCTGCGGCGGCTGAATCCCGCGCGGAAACAACTGCGGCTGACCGTCGGAATCCAGAAGGGCGGGGTGGGCAAGACGGTGATCGCTTTGAACCTTGCGGCTGCGTTTGCGCGGGCGGGGTTGCGGACGTTGCTGGTGGATTGCGATCCGCAGGCGTCGGCGACAAACTTTTTGCTGCCGGAGGAGGTGGTTTACGAGCAGTTGCCGACCGTGCTGGAGGTCTGCTGCGAAGAGGGGGTGAACTTCGGGCAGGCGGTGGCGCCGACACGATTTGCGGGGCTGGATCTGGTTGCCGCGAAACCTCTGATCCGCAAGGTCGATGCGCGGCTGCGCAGTGCAAATGCGCTGGCGCTGCTGCAGGAAAGCCTGGCCGATGTGCCTCACGATTGTGTGGTGTTCGACGTACCGC
>CAYWTJ010000017.1:0-80925 GCA_964460225.1 uncultured Planctomycetaceae bacterium
ATCATAAGAGCGCTCCGGATTTGCAAGGTTTTGCGGTTGAAAGTACTGCTACCCTGCAATTTTACACCGCCGCAATTCGCTAATAAAGTTCATTTCGCCCTTAAAATCTCACAGGGAATCGCTTTTTCAGGGACGACTATATGGGACCGCGCTTCCTTTGCCTGCACCAACGCGGTACGTGGGATTGCATGGCCGCAAGCGCCGGATGCAAAACCAGCCGAATTTAGCGGGAAGTTTGTTTTCGGACTGATTTTAATACGCCGGGACTGGCCGTTTCGCCGGGAGAATTCTTTATTCCGGCGTGCGCGTGGAGGCGTATAGCTCATAACGCAGCAGCCGGCAGTCGATCTGCCCGTTGAAGAATTCGAAACGCCGGGAGGCCTTCAATCCGATTTTTTTGGCGAGATCCAGATTGCCGGTAAAAACGTAACCCATCCATCCCGCGCAGCGCTGTTTAAACCAATCCCCAATCCGCTTATATACCGGTTCCAACGCCGCAGCGTCGCCCAGACGAATGCCATATTCAGGGTTCAGCATTACGATTCCCGGCGTACCGGCGGGCAGCGTCGTTTCGGCAAAATCACAGACGCCGAAGGCAATCATTTCTTCCACGCCGGCGGTGCGGGCGTTTTGCCGCGCGGCCGCGATCGCCTCCGGATCGATGTCCGTCGCCACAATCGCCGGATACGGCCCCTGCCGGCGGCCATTGCGTAACTCGGCACGCAATCCGGCGTAAAACTCCGGGTCAAACCCCTTCAAATGTTTGAATCCGTAATTGTCCCGCAACAGACCCGCCGCCGCACCCCTTGCCTGCAGCGCCGCCTCGATCGCCAGCGTTCCGCTGCCGCACATCGGATTCACAAACATCTGCGTCCCGTCATATCCAGCCGCACGCAGCAGACCCGCCGCCAACGTTTCGCGCAATGGCGCCAGATGCGGCATCTTGCGGTATCCGCGGTCGGAGAGCTTGCTGCCGGAGGTATTCAGGTACAGCCACGCTTTGGATTCGTGCCAGTTCAGATGCACCACCGCGCCGTCGCGTTCCTTCCCCGAATCCGGACGCGCACCGCAGCGGCTCTTGATGCGGTCGACAATCGCATCCTTGACCTTGAGGTTCGGCAGACGCGTGTCGTTCACCACCTCCGTCGTCACCTTCGATACCACCGCGAAGTGCGATTCCAGCGGCAGGATGTCCTCCCACGGCAGACGGTTGACCTCCCGGTACAGCGTCTGCATGTCGGGGCAATCAAACTCGGTCAGTTGGTAGAGAATGTTGTAGGCGATGCGTGAAGTGAGGTTGAGACGCTCGCAATCCTCCAGCGTCCCGGTCAGCTCGACCCCCGTGCGGTGTTCGCGCCGGATGTTACAGCCCGCCAGCTCCTGCGCCAGCCACGGCGTCAATCCGTTGTCGCAGGTGGCTTGAATCACTCCGGGTTTCTTGAAATTCATGTAGAAGACTCCGCTTGCACTCCGCAGCCGGCAGCCGCGGCGCAAGCGGGCTGGGGAGAGAAAAAATTCAGGCTTCGCCGAAATTACCCTCGATCAGCCCCTTGATGCCCTCGGCCGCCTCGGCGGCGTCCGGTCCGGCAAACTCGATTTTCAATACCGTTCCCGGTTCCGCCCCGAGGGTCATGATGTCGAGAATGTTCTTCCCGCTGACCTTCATGGAATTGTAATAGACCGTAACCCCGCTGCTGAAACGATTGCACATCTGCACAAACAATGCAGCCGGCCGGGCATGCAGCCCGTACTTGTTTTTGAGCGCGACCTCTATGACGACGTTTTTACTCACAACCGGTTCCTCTTCCCCATATCCATTCGGATCTATTTTACACCGCCCGCGCCGTTCCTGCCCGAACGACCGGCGGATTGCCCGCACCCGCTACACGCCGCCTTCCGGCCGCGCTGAATCTCCGGCCCTTCAGCCGGCTACTTCTGCCCCGCCTGCGTCCACTCCTCCAGCAGCGCTGCCGCCAGTTTGCGCGGATCGTGCTTCTCGGGGTTATCGTAGTCTATCACATCCCGCTGCCGCACCGCAATCCCGAATCGGGCGACTCCCTCCGGATCGTACTCCGTCATCCGCACGCCCTGCTCCAGCAGCGGATCCAGCCGCGAGGCCGACGGACGGTAGTTGTTCACCAGAGCCGCATCAATGCGCAGACCCGGCGCCAGCCGCTTGAGGGTGCCGACATAATCGCTCACCCGGAAACCTCTGGTCTCGCCGCACTGCTCCATCGTGTTCACCACGAATACCACCCGCGCCGTGCTCGCCGTGATCGCCTTCACCACGTCCTCCGCCAGCAGGTTCGGCATGATGCTCGTAAACAGGCTGCCCGGCCCGATCACGATCAGATTCGCCCCCTCCAGCTTCTCCAGCACATCCGGCGGGGTCGCCCCCGGCGTCGGCTTGAGCGCGAGTTCGACAATCGGCTTGCCGCACTGCGCGATATTTTTCTGACCCGTGGTCTTGGTGCCGTCATCGTGCGTCGCCACCAGCGTCACATGGTCCAGGGTCGCCGGCAACACCTGTCCGCGCACCTTCAGAATCCGGTTTGCCTCCCGCACCGCCAGACCGAACGAACCGCGGATCTTCGCCAGCACCATGATAAAGAGGTTGCCGAAGGAATGTCCCTCGAATTCGCCCTCTTCAAACCGGTACTGCATCAACTCAGTCATCACCGGGCCCGCATCCGCCAGCGCGCTGATGCAATTGCGGATATCCCCCGGCGGCAACAGCCCGAAATTGCTCCGCAACCGTCCCGATGAACCGCCGTCGTCGGCCACGCTCACCACCGCCGTAATATCGCTGCTGAAATCCCGCAGCCCCGAAAGCAGGCAGTTCATCCCCGTTCCGCCGCCGAGACAGACCACGCGCGGCCCCTCGTCAAGTCGGGAATGCAGATATGCCAGCTCCGTCAGCCCGCGCGATTCGTCTTTATTTTTGAGAATCTTCTCGATCCGCCGGATCAGCCGGTAGATCCCGGCAAAGACCAGAGCCCCCCCCGTCAGGATAAACGACCCGCCGATTCCGTAGGGGCTGACCGGCAGATTCTCCGGAGTGTGGATATTAAATAGCCCCAATCCCAGAAGAATCGCCCCGAGAATCAAAAGCACCATGCCGAAGCTGATGAGCAACACCCAGCGCTTGATGCCCAGACCCACCTTCAACCAGTGCAAATTCGCCATCACTCATCCCATCGCAAACACAACTGCAAATTCCGCCAAAACAATGCCACGTTTCCTGTTTTTTTGGACTCATTCCTGAAATCATCCGGGGCCATGCGCCCCAACCCCCCGCCAACATGCTTGCCAACTTGCAGCCCCGCCGGCGCAAAACGGGAGCTCCACCCGAAGTCCGCCCAGAATACGGCATCTGGATGACCCACCGGAACCCCGCTCCGTCCACGGAACGACTCACCCGCCCGCTTTCATGTCCGCCTCATCCAACAATTCGGCGATTTCCTTGTCGTCGCGGGCATTGATGAGAAAACTACGGAAGATATCCTCGTTCAGATGCTTCGCCACGTAAGCCAGCGATTGCAGATGCTGCTGGATGATATCCTGATTGGACAGCAGCATCACGAAAATATGCACCGGTTTATCGTCAATAGCACTGAACTGCACCCCCTCGCGACTGCGGGCAAAGAGGCCGGTCATCTTCTTGATGGCCGGATGCTTGGCGTGCGGGACGGCGATTCCGTTGCCGACCCCGGTACTGGTGATGTTCTCGCGCTCAATCAGCGCGGTGAGGACACCCTGACGGATGTCCTCCGGAATGGAGCCGGAAGTGATCAGCGCATCGACCATCTCCGCCAGAACTTCGTTGCGGGTGTTGGACTCCAGACTGCCGATGATGTTCTGCGGTGCAATCAGATCCTTGAATAACATGCGCCCTGCCTTTCCGCATTACGCGTGACCGTCGAATCCGCGGACGGGAACTACTCCGCCGCGGGCGCCTCTTCCTGCGCGACATGCTTGCCGGGGCGCTTATCCTCGATCTTTTCCTTCAGCCGCGAAAGCTGGCGTTCGCACTTATCGAGGGCCACATCGGTCGCTTCGTTGAATTCGTCGCGGGCCACGTCAACCACGATGGTGCCATGCTTGTTCACGTGCATGATCACCTCGCAATGGATTTTGCGGTCTTCGCTTTTGAAGACGATCTCCACACTGGCCAGACTCGTCAGAAAGCGGCTGAGATTTTCGAACTTGCTCCGGGCATACTCCTTCACCGAATCCTTCAACTCCACGTGACGCCCGATGATGCTGATATCCATGTGTCTCTCCTGTTGACTACCCTCGTCGGCGGACCATCCGCCATTCGACCGCCCACCGCATTCTGCGCGCCGCGTCCGTTACCGCCTTGGTGTGCGGCGCCGCTCTTGCGCGCTTTCTGCGATGCGGCCTGCCGGTCGCGCGGCGTACCCTGCCGCCCCTCGCCCGGCGAAAAAACGTCTGCCCATTATAATGCGTTCCCCGCGTAACGCAATACGCCTTCCCGATTTCGGTGCAGCATCCGCCGGATACCCCCCTTATTTCTGACGGTCCTGCTGCGCCACCCAGAACTCTCCCCACTCCTTCAGGAAGTCCGAGCTGCTCCATTGCTTGTCCAGCCCCACCTGCGGGATCAGCCGGATCCCCAGCTCCTGACAGACGCTCCATTCCGGGATATTGGTGTAATCCGTGCGGTCTCCGCCCTTGGTGAAGATCTGCGGCCGCAGCCGGCGCAGCGCCTCGCAGACGGTCTGGTCGTTCTCAATTTCAAACGGAATCACGTAATCCACCTCGCGCAGGCAGGAAACAATCTGGCAGCGGGTCTGTAAATCCTGGAAGGGTTTCCCTTTTTTTGCGCGCAAAAATGCATCCCCGTTGACGACCACGACCAGCGTATCGCCATATTGGGCGGATTCGAGGATGCAGGTGGCATGTCCGGGGTGGATGGGGTCAAATCCGCCGGAGGTGCAAACAATGGTTCCACAGGTGTCGCGCAACCGGTCAAATTCTTCAAATGAAACAATCTGGGCGTACTTCGCCATCTCTTTTTCCTCCGAACCCGTTCAAAACCGGCCACCCGGCCCGGCGATTATCCACCGCGACGGCTTTCGGAGCAAGAAAAATCCCCCTTCCAAAGCCCCGCTCAAGCGGAGGCTTCGTCAAGACCGCCCTCTCTCCCGTCGGACCGGCGGACTTACAATGCGGTATCATTAAACACCATCGCCGCAAAGGTCGCGCAAATAATCAGCGTCCAGACCAGCAGCATCAGGAAGACCGAATGCCGGTCCGCCCAGTTGCGGAACAACTCCTCTGCATCGTGCATAGCGTGTGATTTCCGAAACATGATGCGCCCTCCTGCCCAGTTGCCGGAATGCCTCTCTCCGCGCTCCGGCAAGACCATTCCTGCGGCTGTTTCCGTACCGGCACGATTACCATACCGCTTCCACGGTTAGTATACACCGCGCTCATAACGATATGCAAATTTCCGCCATTTTGCTGCTCCGCATGATGGGAACCGTTCTTTTTTTTGTTCATTATCTTCCCCGCCAGCAGATTCGCTTGCTGCTTGCGTGTCTGGTTTCCGGCCGTTTGTGCTTGACAAAAAAAACCCTCTGTGAAATCATCTTTGAAAGGTTCGGGCGAACTTCCTTATCTCTTTCAACAGGCGGACAATCATGGCCAAAATTC
Source organism: uncultured Planctomycetaceae bacterium (assembly GCA_964460225.1). Taxonomy (GTDB): domain Bacteria; phylum Planctomycetota; class SZUA-567; order SZUA-567; family SZUA-567; genus CAYWTJ01. The sequence continues at coordinate 5,680 of CAYWTJ010000017.1, forward strand.
TCGTAGTCGATGATGACGAGGGTGTTATGCACATGCTGAAGACCCTGCTGGAATTTGAAGGGTTTTTTGTTGTTTCGGCGTGCAACGGTGAACACGCCTGGTCTGTATTGATCGACAATCCGGATTTTGATCTGATGATCTGCGATGTCGTGATGCCGGAGCTTGACGGGCGGGCGCTGGTGGCGCGCATCCGGCAACAGCCCGATCACTTCCGCTTTCCGATTATTATGATCTCCGGATTCGTCCCCTTCAAGGACATCCGCGGCATCCTCGAGCTTGGCGTCGATCAGTTCATCCCCAAACCGTTCCATGCCGATGATATTTTGGAGAGCGTCCGCTCCTGTCTTTCCTGATCGCTCCGCTTTTTATGCCTTTGTTCCGGTTCGCAGTGGACCAGCGCATTTCTGGCCGATTGCACTTGGGGCAGGGAACTTCAATTCCGCTGCTGGTTGTCATCTTTTTCGAGGATTTGTCTTCCCTTTTTTTTAGAAAGGGCGTTATAATTGCGCCCGGGGAATTCCCCGCGATTCTGCGTTTTCTGGAGAGATCATGCAAGCGACGGAAGGAAGCATCGGACGGGTCTTTATCCTGCGGCTCGAAGATGGGGATGAAATCACCCCCTGCATTGAAAAATTTGCCCGCGAACACGGCATTCAGCTTGGGTATGTGAATTTTATCGGCGGCCTCGGCGGCGGCGAGATGATGTCCGCTCCCAAGTCCGCACAGGCCCGGCCCGTCGAGCCGAACACCCGGACGGTGGAGGGCGCGCACAATGCCACCGCCCTTGGCCTGATCGCTCCCGATGAAAACAATCAGCCGGTTCTGCACCTGCACGGCGCGCTGGGCGGCGACAAGGGCAGCGTCGCCGGCTGCCTGCGTAACGGATTCAAAACTTGGCTCTCCGGTGAGGCGGTTCTTTATGAAATCCTCGGCGCAAGCTGCAAACGCATCCCCGATTCCGTCAGCGGCACGACTCTGCTCTGTACCATCGACCCGGAGAAGGAAGCCGCCGTCCGCATCCAGCAGACCCGCGAAACCGTGGTGGTCAAAAAGGCCGACGAGACCTACGCCAGCGTCCTTCACCTCTTCAACGCTTGGGTCAATTGACCTTGTAGTTTTTTCAGATGCTTTTTCTAACCGTTGCGCCTCCGGCCGCAACGGTTTTTTTCGCCATCCTTTCCGCCTGAAGTTTGCATGATGACGCGTGGCCCCGTAGTTGCGACCGGGGGAGGACCGTCGTATAATGGCGTCACGCCGGTAGACGGCGGATTTTCCGGAAGGGGGTTCCTCCATGATTGACGCTTCCGCCGCCTCATCTCCCAAGCGGGGTTCTTATATGCAGGCCGGTGCGCTATATTGTTTGTTGTTGCCGGTCCTATGCGCTTTTTTCGTCTCCTTCGGTCTGCTGACCTCTCTGCCCATGATCCCAGCGGCTTTTCCGCTGGCCTGCCTCACGGCTCTTTTTCTTGTGCATCGTTTCAACGACCGGAATTGGAATTTTACCTTGCGTCCATTCCTAGCTGTGCTAACCCTTCTGCTGCTGCTGATTTGGGTTTTTTCTTTTTTCCGCGACACCAGCATCGACTCACTAAGTTACCACCTTCAGCGATTGTACTTATTGGCTGACGGCTGGAATCCGGTCTGGCAGGCGGTTCCTCCGCAATGGTCACAGCCGGGAGCGGAGGTGATCTGGCCGGGGAACCCGTCCGGTCTCGATCATCTGCGCATTCTCTGTTTCGCGCAGGCCATGGCTTATGCCAATCTGGCTCTTTATGTCTGGATTCCCGTTGCCGAATGCAGTCTTGTCTGGCATGTGTTTCTGCTGCTGGCAAGTATGTATCCCATCTGGTGTTATCTGCGTGCCGGGACCTTCTTCACGGGAGCACCCCTCTGTCTGGCCGTCTTCGCGCTCGCGCTTAACCCCATTGTGCTTCTGCAATTGACATTGCACTGGATCGACGGCGCTCTGGGTTCGCTTTATACGCTGGTCCTCTTTAGTTTGCTCTGGTTTGTGCGCACCGGTAGTCGAGACAGCCTGCCTTTTGCCGTCTTTTCTCTGGCTCTGTTGGGTACGATTAAATCCACCGGACTCTTCTATGCCGTTGTTCTGGGTTCGGTTTTTCTGCTCTTGCTTGTCCTTTATCGCCGCAATCTGCTCCGTCTTTTCCTTCTCCGCTGTCTTCTGCCCGCCGTTTTGCTGGCGCTTGTGCTGGGATTCAGCCCTTACGTAACCAATCTGCTTCACTACGGCAATCCGGTATATCCCTATGCTGCTACTCTCTCCGGGGAAGACGAACGCGAAACCGAGGACTGGCGTCGGGCGACAACCGCTAATTTTCAATTAACCCCGCAAAGCAATCGGTTTTGGAAGTTCTTTCTTTCGCAAGTCTACGCTTCTCCCGCGGGAATCGACTCCGATGGTCTGCCGGTGGATCGTTTACGACCCTCCGTTTTTCTCCTCAACACCTTGGGTATGCTGTATGGACCGCTGCTGCTGCTGGCTATTTTTCTCTGCGGTTGTACGTGTTTGCTGCGTCTGAATGCCACAAAACAACAGGCGCCCCGGTTTCGCTCCTTTGAACCGGGAACGCTTTTGCTCGTATTTCTGGGAGTGCTGTTGACCTGCTTCTTCCACAGCGATACCAATATCCCCCGGTTTTTTCCTCAGTTCTGGCTGTTGCCGGTGTTTTTTTGTCTGCTCGCCGGCACGCTCTGCACCCTTCGCCATCAACCGTTTGCGCGCTTGGGTTCTATTGCAGTGTTTCTTCTGATGATTGGCAATTCCCTGCTTATGGTCGCATATGATCTTCCAGACCGTCTGCGAAAATCCGATCAGATTAACCGTTCATTGATTACTCTTGCCGCCAAGGCGGAATTTTTTGAGATTACCGGCGCTTCCGCCCGACAGCCCCTGATTCACGCCGATTTTCTGGTTTATCCTGTTTGGCGAATGATTGCAGACCAGACCGGTCTGCTCATGAAGATCAGCCCCCGACCCAATCTCCCGATCTTGATCGCGCCTTTTATTCCGGCTGCTTTGCGTTATGAACCAAAGAATCACTGTCCGCCCGCGCCGGCCGACGTTCAGCTTCGCGTGGAGCAGATGTGGACCGAGTCTGACGAACGTGAATTCCGCCTCTTCTTTCGCGGAAAAAACCTTACCGCCGATTCGCGTGTTTTTTTAGGTGAACGTTCTTTAAATTCCTTTCTGTGCGACGATGGAGTTACGATCGTTGCCAGTCTGCAGCGCGCCGGTTTCGTTCCCGGCACAGGCACTCTCTCCGGAGTCCTGCGCAACCGTTTCTTCGCCATGCCCTTCACTCTGCGGGTCGAACCTGACGGGCCGTTCTCCTCCCGTCTGAATTTTTTCTCCGCCCCCAGTGCCGGGGGCCCATGACGACGGGGGAAGACGATTCTTTTGCGGACATGATCTTTTTTGTCGGAGTAGTTTCTCTATAATCGGCGGGCGATGCGCGCGGCAGACCGGCGCACCCGATCTTGACCCTTGAGGAATGCTATGGGCGATTACCGCCACGAAAAACGCAAAGAAAAATTGATGGCGCTCTTCGAGCGGCACGGCCTGCGCCCGCAGATCCACCGGGGGCAAAATTTTCTGCTCGATAAAAATCAGGTCAATTTCATCGCCCGCACCGGCGAAGCGGCGGCCGGCGATCTGATTCTGGAGGTCGGCCCGGGCACCGGGTTTCTTTCGCATGAACTCGCGGAAACCGGCGCGACCGTTCTCGCGGTGGAAATCGACCGCGGCATGGCGGTGCTCGCGCGGGAAGCGATGAAAGACTATCCGAATTTCTTTCTGATTGAGTCCGACATTCTCGAAGGCAAGTCCGGCATCAACCCCGTTGTACTCGCCCGGTTGCAGGAGATGCTCGCCGCCCGGCCGGGACGCCTCAAGTGCATCGCCAATCTGCCTTATTCCGCCGGCACTCCCTTTGCCGCGAATGTCTTTGAAAGCCCGCTGCCCTGGCATAGCGCCGCGTACCTTCTGCAATATGAGGTCGGCCAGCGGCTGGTTGCGCAGCCGGGTACCGAGGCTTATGGTTCGCTTTCGATCAAGGCCGCGCTCGGCGGCAAGGTCAAGCTGGCGCGCAAAGTGCCTCCGACCGTGTTCTGGCCGCGTCCGAAGGTGGATTCGGCGGTTGTAAAAATCGTTTTTAATTCCGTAGAAGAACGGATGCAGATTCCGTGGCGGCCGCTGCGCCTGCTCTGTGTGGCGGTTTTCAATTCCCGTCGCAAGAGCATTCACAACGCCCTCAAGGGGATTGTTGACAAGCATGAGGTACTTGGTTTTCTGGAGGAAGCGGGGGTCGATCCCAACCGGCGCGGTCAGGACATTCCACCCGAGAAGTTCCTGAAAATGGCCCTCCTGTTTCAGGCCCGCAATTACAAGCTCATTGAGGAAGCGGCGCTGGAAGAGGAAGCGGGCGCCCGAAAGAAGAAGAACAAATATCCGCGCGAAATGAACGAGGAACGCGACTACTCTTCCGACACCCCGGAAGCCGCCTCTTCGAATGAAGATCCCCTGTTCTCATGAAACATTTTTTAGCCAATGTTACAGCCCCGACCACTCCGGTCGGGGCTGTAGCTTTTGGAACCTATGAATCGAATTTCTCCGGTGAATACTCTTCCGGTTGCAATTCGCCGCGTGCAGTCGATCGCTGTTCTGCTCCTCAGCGTCTATTTTTTTTCATGAATTGATCGCGAATATCATTAATGATTTGAATCGCTTCTTCCGTCTGATACCGCTCAATGTGCGTCGGGTCATATGCCGCCTGTTCCTGCGGCTTGACAGTGCTGTATTTTTCCTTGCAGAGCGGGCAGACCAGATCCGGATAGCTCGGCATCGCTCCTTCTTCCGTTTTTACCGGCTTCGCCGGAGGAATTGCAAAGATATAAGGCTTGTTACCGGTCTTTGCCCGGCCGGGGCATTTTTCATTGAGACAGATGTAAGCTTCATAATACTCTTTCCCGTTTTCGACAATTGGCAACTCAGCCGGTTTGCTGCTGCGCTGTATCAATACCGCCCCGTAATTTCCGTCGTCCTGCACCGCTAGATAGGATCGCGGAAAATATTCTGGAATGGTCGTTCCAGCACGATGATTCTGGTTCATTTCCTTTGATACCACCTGTCCGAAATCCTTGAGGGTTCCCGCCATTCCGACCCCGGCAACCATAAAAATTAGCACCACCAAATAGATGACCATCCCCGCCGCATACAAGATCAGCATTACCAGCGTGGCGATTCCCGATATCCGGAAAAACCGGCTCACCTCCTCCAGATAGCCGACAATCGCTACATCGTCCCCGGTCGCCAGAACCTCGTCGGTCCGCTTCGCGGCGCGACGCAGAACAATTCCCAACCAGAGTGGAAGCCAGCCGAACACCGCGCCTACTATCGTGATGCAATATAACACGCCGCAAATGATACTCAACCAGCCCAGAAAGTTCATCCACGTCCGTCCCTGCCGCAGAGAAACTCCCGCCAAGTTTATGATGCCCTCATTCATGATGACCTTCCCCCTTTCACTTGAATTCCCAGTTTATAATTTGTACTTCCACCCCATACTCTTGTAATTCATGTGTTATTGAAGGATTGTCTTTCAAGCTCTCTCGTATTAATTCGTTCGCTTGTTTCTTGAATATTTCCCGGATTTTTGTTTGCCCGGTTTTCTGAGTCAGTTCCGTTATTGGCAGCTTTGCGATAGCCTTGCCCAATTTCATTTTGAGCACCGGTATTTGTTTGATAACTGTGTTTCTTATTTCATCATATTCTTCTTGTGAAATTGCTACTATCGGCTTTTTTTCGGGTTGATTGCAGATCAAAGCGAGATCCATGACCAATGTTTGCGGCGTTCCGTCCGGCATTGGGACACTGAAGTTCAGTTTCTCCAGTTTCACCATCCATATCACATTGTTTCCGACATCTTCTGGCGAAGAGGTTACCATTGCATTACCGCCGGTCTCCTTGGTCTCTTCCGTAATTTCATCCTCTATTATTTCATGCGCTACGGTTGCTCCCGGTGCGTATGTCGCAGACGGTTTCAATCCGGCAAAAACTGTCACCAGCAAACCAGCCACCACCGCAATGACCACCGTCAGTATCAACAGCACCAGCTCCGTAATTCCCGCAATCCGGAAGCACTTGCTGACTAACTGCATATACTCCGCCAGTGTGCTTTCATCGCCGTCGCGTTCCAGTTTTTCCGCTTTGCTTGACGCCTGAAGGAGTACAATCCCCAGCCAGAGCGGAATCCAGCCCACCACCGCGCCGATGATGCTCATGCACCAAAGCGCCCCGTAAATAATGCTAATAATCCCCAGAAATTTCATCCAGCCCCGGCCACCCCGCATGGCGGCCACCGCCTGCTGCATCCCTTCCGTGGTCATCGTGTCCCCTTTTCCCCGTGACATCCGCTTTTTCGGATAAAAAAACCCGGCCGCACGGACCGGGTTTTTTGTTCTTCATTTCACCCCATCAGGGCAGGCGCAGATCGTAAATCTTGATCTTGCGGTCCAGCGTTGGCCGGCTCACCTTCAGCAGCTCCGACGCTTTCTTCTTATTGCCCTTGGTATAGTTCAACACCTGCTGGATATGCCGCTTCTCAACCGTCCCCAGCGTCAGCATCTCTTCGGGATTCTCTCCGGCTTCGTTCTCCGCCGGCACCTCCACGCGCATCCCGAGGTCTTCCAGCCAGAGCAGCTCCGCCTTCGCCACCGTCACCCCGCGCTTAATCAGGCTCTTCAGCTCGCGCAGGTTGCCGGGGAAGTCGTAGCGCATCAGATAATCCAGACCGATCTGGCTGATGCCCTGTACCCGTTTGCCAAACTTGTTGTTACACTCGTTGATGATGTTGTTGATCAGATCGCGCAAATCCTCGCGCCGCTGCCGCAACGCCGGCACCTGAATGCTGATTTCGTTCATCCGGTAATACAGGTCCTCGCGGAACTTCCCCTCCGCTACCAGCGAACCGAGGTCTTTCGAGGTCAGCGCGATGATCCGCACATCGGCCTTCAGTGTTTCTTCGCCGCCGGCGTGTTCAAATTCGCCGTACTCCACTGCCCGCAGAATCTTCGCCTGCGCCTGCATCGGCAGTTCGCTGACCTCGTCGAGAATCAACGTCCCGCCGTTGGCTAGTTCAAACTTGCCGCGCCGCGTGCGCTCCGCCCCCTGAAACGCGCCCTGATCGTGTCCGAACAGTTCGCTTTCCAGCAGGTTCGCCGGCACGCCCGCACAGGACAGAATGATGCATGGCTGCCCGGCCCGGTTGCTGGCCGCGTGAATCGCCTGCGCCAGCATGTCCTTGCCCGTTCCGCTTTCCCCCTGAATCAAGACGCTTGCGGTGGTCGCGCTCGCCGCCTTGGCAAGCTCCAAACAGCGCTGCATATCTTCATTCTTGGAGGTCATCTCCTTGAAGGATATGCGATTTTCAGACCCTGACATATGTTCCCCTTTTCCTGCCAAGAGGGGCAATACAAGAAGTGAATACCTCTGCCCGTTTTTATTTTCCCTATGTTACACCTGAAAGAAATATAACAGCAGGTAATATTTTTGCAAGCTTTTTTCTTTTTTTTAGGTTTTTTTTACTATTCAAACGAAAAAGGAAACGGAAGAGTCATTTCTCCCGTTTCCTTGTGTTATTTTTTGGTGTTTTGGTATTATTTTGAGCGCCGTGCGCATTCCTCCCGCGCAGGTTTCCGTCAGGAAATGACAAGGGATGCGACCCGTTCCTTCAGTTGTTCAATCATCATCCGGGCGGAAGTTTCCCGCTGGGCCTGTTCCTTGATCTTCTCGCAGCCGTGTTTGACGGTACTGTGGTCTCGTCCGCCGAATACCCGGCCGATCTCCTCCAGTGAGCTGCCGGTCATGATCTTCGCCAGATACATCCCGACCTGTCGCGGGTACGCTACCGAACGGATCCGGCTCTTCGAGAGCAGGTGTTCCCGCTTGACGCGGAAATATTCCGCAATCACCTCGACAATGTCCTCCGCCATCAGTGAGCCCGGAACCCCGGTAGATTCCGTCTTCTGCAGCGAGTCGATCAGCGACTTGTCGATTTGCTTATCCAGCAGGGAGGCATGGCTGCAAATGGCGGTGATGGACCCTTCCAATTCGCGGATATTGCCGTTGTTATTGAAGGCGATCTGGGAAACCAGTTGCGGCTGAATGTCCAGCCCGGTGTCCTTCACCCGGTTGCGGACGATATCCTCGCGGGTCGCCAGCTCCGGTTTCTGAATTTCAATCACCAACCCCCACTGCAGCCGGCTGACCAGACACTCCGGGAGCGTCGTCATCTTTTTGGGCATGAGAGAGGAAGAGATGACAATCTGGCTCTTGTTGGCATGCAGGATATCGAAGAGGTGCAGAACCTCGTTGACAATGTTGTTGTTGCCGGTCAGCAGATGGATGTCATCCATAATAAAGAGATCCGCCGAGGCATTCAATTCGCGCCAGCCGCTCAGGTCATCCTCGCGCATTGCAGCGGCAAATTGCGACTGGAACATCTCGCTGGTCAGGTAACGAATCTTCTTTTCCGGACAGACCTGCATGAATTCCCAAGCGATGGCGTTGAGCAGGTGCGATTTGCCCAATCCCGTCCCGCCATGCAGGAAGAGGGGATTATAGCTGATGGAGCGGTCTTGCTTGCAAATCGCGCGACCGGCGGCAATCGCCAGACGGTTTTCGGAGTTCGTGTAATAATTGGTGAACTGCTTTTCCTGTACCGGATGCAACGAAGCATAGGTATGGTCGGGAAGCACCACCGCCACCGCCTGCGCATCGGCCGTGACATCCCGCAGCAGCGCGGTCAATTCGCCCTGCTGCTCGGCGGAAAAGAACTCTGCCGTCCCCGGCCGCTGAAACCGGAAGGCATACTGCGAACCCGTCTTGCCGGTAATGTTCATCTTATTCAACCACCCCCCCAGAGAACGGGTGGCAGAGTTCGCCCCGGCTTTGCGGCGCATCTCCTGCCAGAGATTGATGTACTGACCCATGACCTGCATAATGTTACCCCCCAACGTTGCGGCACTCTTTGGAACTATCAACAAATCCCCCCCAGGGACTCATCAACTTCTATCGTATAAATCTGTCAGGGGTTTCGCAACAGAAAATCCCCACAATTTCTCGGTTTTTACAATCTTCTTACCAAATTATGCAAAACTTTCGAATCTGCGGGCGTTTCAGGGACCCCAAAGAGCGGGATGTTTCATATGAAACATTCCTGCCGGGACAACCTCCGGACTTCTTGGCGCTTTCAGTAATTCGGGTTGTCGGGGGATGTTTCATATGAAACAATCTCTGCGTGGCGGAAAAAGCAGGAATGGGGGGCGTACTGGAGGGGGCTTATTCTGGCGGCAGCACAATTTTCGAGTGTTTGCCCCAAGAAATAACCTTATAAATCGAATAGCGGGTTGCAAAAATAGACAGGGGTATTATAAATAGGTCTGCTGCCTTGACGCGGCTTTGGGTTGTTTCCACATTATATATAGGAGCTTGCATGTTCGCAGCATACGGCTTTCCACAAATCCGGAAGTATGGACTGATCTCCCTGGCTTTTTTTCTGGTCTTTCTGCTGCTGGGTTTTTACGCGCATCCGGTCTTTTCCTGGCTCTGCGCCATTCCATTATTGGAGTTTTTGTTCGTCCTTTATTTCTTTCGGGACCCCTATCGGGAGATTCCGCAGGAAGATGGGGTTTTGGTCAGCCCGGCGGACGGGGTGGTCACGAATGTGGAGGAATGCGAAGACCCGGGTTGTCTGGGGGAGAAGGCGCTGCGGATTAGCATCTTCCTGAGCGTCCTTGATGTACACCTCAACCGGGCGGCCTATGCGGGCAAGGTTTTTTACAAGAAGTACAAAGCCGGCGAATTTCTCAACGCCATGAGTCAGGATTCGTTGCACCGCAATGAGTGCAATGATCTGGGGATTGAGACCGAAGATCCGCGTCTGCCGAAATACTGTCTGCGGCAGATTGCCGGGTTGATCGCGCGGCGGATTGATTGCGGAGCGGAAATTGGAGACCCCCTCCAGCGGGGGGAAAAGTATGGGATGATGAAGTTCAGTTCCCGGACGGACCTTTATCTTCCGGCATCCTGTAAGGCGGAGATTCTGGTCAAGGTCGGAACGGTGGTGCGGGCCGGAACGACGATTCTGGCGAAGTTGTCCTGATCCGGACATCAAACATCTTTCGGGCAAGGGGAAATAGATGGAACAGAAATTCATGGACAACAAGGACAAAGGGCGGGTGATGCGGACGATCTCGGTTTTGCCGAGTCTGCTGACGCTCTGTAACTTCTCCAGCGGATTCATCAGCATGATACTCTGCATTCAATCCACCTTCTGGATTCAGAAGGGGAAGTACCTCGCTGATCCGGTGGTTTCCGCGCAATTGATCGCCAAGGGCAACCAGTATTTTGAATACGCCTGCCTGATTATCTTCCTCGGGATGATCTTTGATATGATGGATGGCCGGGTGGCGCGAATGACCAATTCGCAATGTCAGTTCGGCGGAGAGCTGGATAGTCTGGCGGATGTTTGCAGCTTTGGACTGGCGCCGGCGGTTATTCTGGGCACGCTCTGGGTACGGATTATGCCCGAAGGCGGACAATGGTGGAGTCTGGCGGTGATGGCGGGGGTAATTTATGCCTCCTGCGCTGCGCTGCGGCTGGCGATTTACAATCTGGGGATGTCGGACAAACCGAAGGATTACTTCTCGGGCTTGCCTTCTCCCGCAGCGGCGGGCGCGGTGGTATCGGCGGTGTTGTTCTTCCAACAGCCGTGGATCACCGGGATCTGGCATAATTTGTATGAAGCGGTCTTTGCCTCTACTTCGTTGGGCCAGAAGGGGGAAAAGGTGCTGGCGGTGTATGCTTTCAGCATTTATGTGATTGCAGTTGGTTTGCTGATGGTATCGCGCTTCCGGTTTGCACATCTGACTAACCTCTGGTTCGGGAAGGGAAAGAAGTTCACATTTTTGGTCTGCGCGGTCATTGCGGTGGCGCTGCTGATTTACTGCACCTCCTTTTTGCTCTTCCTCGCCTTCAATGCATTTATCGTGATCTGTCTCTTTATCAACATCCGCAACCGTATTCACAACCGCGAACATGAGATCGAAAGGGATATGTCGGAGGTGCTATCGTTTGACGACCATGAGGAAGCGGCGGATACCGGTGAAAAGACAGAAAACAGCGAAACAAAGTAACGGGATTCTTGGTAGCATTATATGATGTCAGCCATGAAGGGATCACCCATGAAATACGGTCAGAGTGTCCTTCTCTGGGAGAAGGTTCCGGAGGTAGACGGGATATTCCCGAAAGAGATTCCGGTTCTGGATTGCTATCAGGCGCAGGGCGACCGGAAAAAACGCGGATCGGTTGTGGTGTATCCCGGCGGCGGATATACCACGCGCGCGCCGCACGAAGGCATCACCATCGCCAACTGGCTGAATTACATTGGAATCAATGCCTACGTTGCACATTACCGGGTGGCGCCGCACAAACACCCGGCTCCCTTGATGGATGCTCAGCGGGCAGTGCGAATGGTACGTAAGATTAATGAAGACGAAGGTCAGGATAATCAACTGGTGGGAATCATCGGTTTCTCTGCTGGCGGTCATCTGGCGTGTTGTGTCTCGACGATGCACAACCAACAGCATTACGATCTGGTTGATTCCGTAGATCAATACTCTTGCCGACCTGATGCGGCGATCCTCTGCTACCCGGTGGCGAGCTTTGGAAAATACACGCATCAAGGGTCCAAGAACAACCTGCTGGGCGATCGGTTGGAACTGACGGAACGAATGAGCCCGGAAAACTCGGTGGATGAGACCACTCCCCCTTGTTTTCTCTGGCATACAGCGGCGGATATGGCGGTGCCGGTACAGAACAGTCTGCTGTTTGGCATGGCTCTGGCGGACCATAAGGTGCCGTTTGAGATGCATGTCTATCCCGACGGCCACCACGGGTTGGGAACCATCAGCCAGCAATATCAGGAGGTCTGCATGGACTGGACCAACGCCTGCCAGAAATGGTTATGCCGGCTTGGGTTTTAACCCGTGTTGAATCTGCAATCAGATCTATTCTTTGATTGATGATGCTGATACAGTTATAATTTATACCTTGCAAAGAAAGAAACGCATACAGATGGACTGCTGGTATAGAGAAGGATTGCGATTTCATTGCTCAGGCTGCGGGGGCTGCTGCCGGGGGCCGGGGGGGTATGTCTGGCTGACGGTGGAAGAGATGGAAAAAATAGCCGCACGGCTGAAGATCACCTTCAAGCAGTTCACCCGGCGTTATATCCGTCAAGTGCGCGAGAAGTATGCGTTGATCGACGGCCCGGGGGATGACTGTATCTTTCTCAACCAACAAGGGCGATGCGACATCTATGAAGAACGGCCGGAGCAGTGCCGGACCTTTCCCTGGTGGCCGGAAAATCTGGTCAACCGGGCAGCGTGGGAAGAGAATTATAATGAATGCCCCGGTATGAATCAGGGTGAGCTGCATTCGGTGGAGGAGATCCGCGCCAAGGCCGGATTGGATTTGCTATAACGAGAGGCGGTTATGCCGATATTCCACAAAGTCCGACGTTCCCAGATCCGGTACTCGCGAGTGATAGCGCTCACGGTATTCTGGGTGATGTTGTTGTTTTCGTTGGTGATGTCGGCGTTGTCCGTGCGGTATATCAGCAAAATTCAGTACCGGCGGGATATGGCGTTCATTAATTACAATATGCCGCTGTTATTGCAATCGGCAAACAAAGCGCCGGAAGAGGTGAAGGAGTTCATACATTTCAATATCAATTGCATGTTGCTGCAGGTGAAGATGGTCAAGGAAAACATGGAGATGTTTTCGCTGGCGATCTTATTCTTCTACCTGAATTCGCTGATTATGCTCTTTGTGCTGTACCGGAAAAACAAACGAATGCTGTATCTGATGTCGTTGGTTATCATCATCGTAATGTATTTCACCTTCACCTTCAATCAGCAAGCGATTCAGAAGATGCCGCAGAAGGTTCTGGGAAATCTGTACCTCGATGAGAAGATGCTGGACATTCTCGAATAAATTTCGGATTGTTGCCCGCCACCACGACCACCACCTCCCCCTTGATGCTGCGGTTTGTGAATTCTTTCACCAGATCCGAGAGCCAGCCGCGGTGAATGTTTTGAAATTTCTTGGTCAGCTCAATGCAGACCGCCGCCTGCCGGTCACCCAATACCGCATAAAGATCCTCTAAAAGCCGTCCTACGCGATGCGGAGACTCATAGATGACCATCGTATGCTCAGCCAACTTCTCACGCTCAAGAGCATTGCGGCATTTCCCGGTCTTGGGGGGCAGAAAGCCAAGAAAGGTATAACTGGAAGAGGGCATACCGCTGCTCATGATCGCCGTCTCCACCGCACAAGGCCCCGGAATCACCTCCACGGTCATGCCGAGTTGCAGCACCTCGTTAATAATGCGATATCCCGGATCGCTGATAGCCGGACAACCGCCATCGGAGCATAATCCGACATCCATGCCGCTCTGCAAGAGCTGCATGATACGACCGCCAGCCTGCTGCTCATTATGCTCGTGATAAGAAAACATCGTCTTCGGCAATGGAAGATTATAGCGATCGAAAATTTTTCGGGTCACGCGGGTATCTTCACAGGCAAGAGCAGTTACCTCGGCAAAAATCCGCAACGCCCGCAAGCTGATGTCTTCCATATTTCCGATGGGGGTAGCAATCACAAAAAGGGTAGCCATACAACCTTCCCCGGAGAAAAACTCCGTCCAAGAGAACGCAAGGAATCCGACAAGAACCAGACAATGCACGTCAAAGAATACGACCGGCATTGAAAAACCGGAGGCCGCGAAAATGAGAATCCGACGGGAACCCGACCAGAGAAAAACAAAGAACCCTTCCGGAATACGACAACGGATTTATCTTACATTCCTTTGTAATTCATAAGGTTAAAATGAACATATCAGGAATGCGACAAAAATCTGATTCTATATTTTATTATTCATTTTAAAGAATGGTTTCATATAATATATACATCTAATTTGTACGGTTCCCGTTGGAATCCGGCCAAACCGGCCGCAGTATTCCGATCACGACCCGTTTCCATAATATCAACGACAACCGTATATCAGACTAACAGAGGAGATTCCGGCGATGAAATTCTCGTGTTCCCGTCTCAAGCTGGCGGAAGCGCTCAGCATGGTCAGCAGCGTCATCCCCTCGCGCTCGGCCAAACCAGTTTTACAGAATGTCCAGATCAAAGGCAATACCGACAGTACGATTACGCTTTCGGGTACCGATCTCGATATCGGCATCTCCTATACCCTTGAGGTAGAGAATCTGCAGAACCCGCAGACGGCCCTCCTCTCGGCGCAGTACCTGACCGGCATTGTTCAGGAAGACCGGTCGGAAGCGGTCAGCTTTGAGATCAGCAGCGATGCGGCGAAGATGCTGACCAGCAAGGGGGTGTTTGAATTCTCGGTAGCGGCGGAAGAGGAATTCCCGGAAATCCACGGCATGACCGGCGAGAAGATCATCGAGATTCCCGGCGACGCACTCTGCGATGCCATAGCGAAGACCAGCTTTGCCACCGCCAAGGGCGATTCGCGGTATGCGCTCAACGGCATCTGCGTGAACATACAGGGCGAGAAGGTGGAGTTTGTGGCGAGCGATACCCACCGGCTGTCTCTGGTAAGCAAAAAGATCAAGAACTTCGGCGATGCCGAAGGGCAGTCAATCGTCATAACCAAGGGCATGCAGGAACTGGCGCGTCTTGCTGCGGGCGAGGACTTTGTGAAGATTCAGATTTCGGGCAATGAGCTGGTGGCGGCAACAACCCGCGCCACGCTGATATCGCGGCTGGTAGACGGGCAGTTCCCGCGTTACCGGGATGTGATTCCGAATGAATCGAATTTGAAGATGACCATTGCCCGCGAGGAACTGATGCACAGCCTGCGTTTGGTGGGCAAGATGAGCAATGAGGAATCGCACTCGATTCATTTCAATGCGGCCAACAACCGGCTGAATATATCCGCCACGACCGGCAGCGTCGGTTCAGGACATCAGGAAATTGAAGCAAAAATGGAGGGCGGCGAGATCAACGCCAGCTACAACTATATTTACATGATCGAAGCGTTGAAGTCGTTTAATTCTTCCGAGATCGAGTTCAACCTCAAAAACAACGAAAGTCCGGTGCGCATCAACGAGGGCGATTACATCCACGTTATCATGCCGATCACGATCCGGCGCTGATCCTCTCCGGGCCCAGATTGGCAGGCGCGACAAAAGCGAAAAACGCGGGAAGAGCAACAACGGTTCCTGAATTGTGCAGCAAAAAAGGCGCGGCGGGAGGGGCCGGGATGCAGACGGATGATGAGATGTTATTGCGGGCGGTAAAGCGGTGGCAGGACCAGAACCGCGAGCGGCTGGAGCGGCAGAGGTACGGCCGGGGCATTCGGCAGGACAACGCACTGGAATATCTGCTCAAACCGCTGGCCCGGGAGGTGAAGAAGAACATCCGCCATCCGCTGAGTGAGTGGCAGGAGGCATGGGTCGCAACAGTAGGCGCAGAAATTGCGGCGGCATCACGCATACAGAATCATAAAAACGGGACGCTGATCGTCGAGGTGGACAATGCGCCGCTGCGGACAGAGCTGGAAGCATATTACTCGGGGGAGTTGCTGGAAGCGCTGAAGGAAGCGCGGCCGGATCAAGTACTGCGGGGACTGAAGTTTGTTCTCCGGGCGGGATGTTAGGAATAACCCGGCGCGGGAAACCGAAAAAAAAAGTGAGCGGTAAAACGGGAAAGAAGCAACACAGGAAGCAAACGGGGGAATGCTCTTTTGGCTGATCGGGGGAGAAGACCAAAAGAGGAAACAGCCGGAAGTTAAAGACAGATACTGATAAAATCAGGGACAGCTAAAGGAAGAAAGATCCATGAGCGAAGAAGAGAAGAAACCAGCGGAGGAGTACGGCGCCGATTCGATCAAGGCGCTGAAGGGTCTTGATGCGGTCCGCAAACGTCCGGGCATGTACATCGGTGATACCGGTCCGCGCGGTCTGCACCATCTGATCTGGGAGGTCGTGGACAACTCCATTGACGAGGCTATGGCGGGCTATGCCAAAGGCGTCAACGTTCACGTCAATCCGGGCGGATCCATTACCATTCTTGATGACGGCCGCGGCATTCCCGTCGGCTGGAACAAAGAAAACAACATGAACGCGCTGACGCTGGCGTTGACGGTCTTGCATGCAGGCGGCAAGTTCGACCACAACAGCTATAAGGTGTCCGGCGGTCTGCACGGCGTGGGCGTGTCGTGCGTGAATGCGCTGTCGGCCTGGCTGGAGGTTGAGGTTTACCGCGACGGCAAGGTCTGGTTCCAGCGGTTTGAACGCGGCACGCCGGTGACAGAGGTGGAGCAGCGCGGTACGACCAAGATGCGCGGCACGAAGGTTACCTTCATGCCCGACCATGAAATTTTTGAAGAGACCACCGAGTTCAAGTATGACATCATCAACAACCGGCTGCGGGAGCTGGCGTTTTTGAATAAAGGCATCCGCATCGAGCTGGATGATATGCGTCCCGACGCCGACAAGGACAGCAAGGTAGTCTATCAGTTTGAGGGCGGACTGCGCAGCTATGTCGAATATTTGAACGCGAACAAGGAGGTCGCCCACGCAGAGGTGGTGTATATCGAGGGCAAGAGCGAGGACGGCAACTTTTACGAAGCGGAGATCGCTTTCCAGTACAACAACACGTACAACGAGACCTGCCTGGCCTTTACCAACAACATTAACAACCCCGGCGGCGGAACACACCTTTCCGGCTTTCGTTCCGCACTGACGCGCACAATCAACAACTGGGGCAAGAACAACAAGCTCATCAAGGAAAAAGATCCCGCCATCACCGGCGATGATGTGCGCGAAGGGCTGTCGGCGATCGTTTCCGTGCGCGTACCGGATCCGCAGTTCGAGGGTCAGACCAAGGATAAGCTCGGCAACCGCGACGTCGAGGGTTTTGTGCAGAAGATGGTCAACACAGAGCTCTCCAATTATCTGGAAGAGAATCCGGCGACCGCGCGCAAGATCATCACCAAATCCGTCGAAGCGGCAATCGCCCGTACGGCAGCCCGCAAAGCGCGCGATCAGGCGCGACGCAAGAGCGCCCTCTCCGGCGGCGGACTGCCGGGCAAACTGGCGGACTGCATCAGCAAAGACCGGGAGAATACCGAGGTCTATCTGGTCGAGGGAGACTCCGCAGGCGGGTCGGCAAAGATGGGCCGCGACAGCCGCACGCAGGCGATTCTGCCGCTGAAGGGTAAGATCCTGAATGTGGAGAAAGCGCGCGTCGACAAGATGCTCGGACACAGCGAGGTGTCCGCAATCATCACGGCGCTCGGCACGGGAATCGGCGCGGAAGAGTTTGATATCGAAAAGCTCCGCTACGGAAAATTAATTATCATGTGTGACGCGGATGTGGACGGCAGCCATATTCGGACGTTGCTTTTGACCTTCTTCTTCCGGCACATGCCGCGACTAATTGAAGAAGGACATATTTACGTGGCATGTCCGCCTCTGTATCAGGTCAAACGCGGCAAGAGCGTGCAGTATGTCCTCTCGGACGATGAGATGAACAACACGCTGACACAGCTCGGCATCGACGGCACCAGTCTGGAATATCAGGACCACGGCAATTCGGTGACGATCGAGAAGGAACGGTTCCTTGGGGTGTTGAATCTGGTGAAGAAGGTGGATCATCTGATTCGCGTTTTGAACCGGCGCGATCTGACCTTTACCGACGGAATGGAATTGCGCAACAAGTACGGCCAGTTCCCGAAGTATAAGGCGCAACTGAACGGCCAGGATCATTTCTTTGTGCAGGATACCGGCCTCAATGAATTCATCGCCAAGGGTGAGGCGGAAGGAACGATCGACAATATTCTGGAAGAGGACGTCACGGTATCGGCGGCGGATATTACGGAAAAAACCCTCCTCTATACCGAATATCTCTTTGCCGAGGATTTTGAAAAGGCAATCAGCGAAGTAGTGAAGCTCGGCTTCAAGGCGGAGCATTTCCTGATCCCTGATGATCCGCTGGAAAAGGGACGGTTTGTCCTGAAGAATAACGGCAAGGAAGAGCGGTACCTGACGCTGCACGATATTCTGGAGGGCGTGAAGACCATCGGAGAAGCGGGGCTTGAAATCCAACGCTACAAAGGTCTGGGCGAAATGGACCCGCAACAGTTATGGGACACGACCATGGACCCGAGCAAGCGGACGCTGAAACGGGTGACCATCGAAGACGCGGTGAAGGCGGACCAGCTCTTTACGCTGCTGATGGGAGAGGTGGTGGAGCCGCGCCGGAAGTTCATCGAGAAATACGCTCTCGATGCGCAACTGGACGTGTAAAACGCCGGAACAGAATGGTCTCGTTCCCGGAGTTTGGTCAGAAAATTTCCTGATTCTGTATCATAAGAGAGAGTGATATAAATGCCTGAAGATGAGAAACCGGTGGTGACGACGGTCTCAACGATGGGAATTAAAAATCTTTCCATCGAAGAGGAGTTGCGCCACAGCTATCTGACGTATTCCATGAGTGTAATTGTCAGCCGCGCGCTGCCGGATGTGCGTGACGGCTTGAAGCCGGTGCATCGCCGCATTCTTGTGGCGATGAACGATCTGAACTTAAATTATCGCCATAAACACGTGAAGTGCGCGAAGGTCGTCGGGCATGTGCTGGGTAATTATCACCCGCACGGCGATACGGCGGTGTACGATGCCTTGGTGCGCGTGGCGCAGGACTTTTCGGTGCGCTACCTGCTGGTGGACGGACACGGAAACTTCGGCTCGATTGACGGCGACTCAGCGGCGGCCTACCGTTATACCGAGTGTCGCATGCAGCAGATCAGCGATGAAATGCTCGGCGACCTCGACAAAGATACGGTGGATCTGGAGGACAACTTTGACGGCACCGGCACGGAGCCGGTCGTGCTGCCATCGAAGCTGCCGCTCCTGCTGCTCAACGGAGCGACCGGCATCGCCGTCGGTATGGCGACCAACATGGCGCCGCACAATTTGAAAGAGGTCAGCCTCGGCATCATCGAGATGCTGAAAAATCCCGACATTACCACAACCGAACTGATGAAGTTTGTCAAGGGTCCGGACTTCCCGACCGGCGGCCTGATCTGTGGACGCGACGGGATTCGCAGCGCCTACGAAACCGGCCGCGGCCGCGTGCAGATGCGGGCGCGGTGCCACATCGAAACACAGAAGAACGGCCGGCAATCGATCGTCGTCACCGAGATTCCTTATCAGGTCAACAAGGTTTCGATTATCGAGAAGATCGCGGAGGTGGTGAAGGATGACCGCATCAAGGGCATCTCAGCGATTAATGACTACTCCAACAAAGACGGCATCCGGCTGGTGGTGGAGCTGAAGTCCGGCGAAGACGCGAATGTCGTGTTGAATCAGTTGTACAAGCTGACGCCGTTGGATTCTGGCTTCTCCATCAACAACATCGCACTTGTCAAGGGACGGCCAGAGACGCTGACTCTCAAACAGATGTTGGAGTATTACATCGAACACCGCGTGGAGGTCATCACCCGCCGAACGCGCTTTTTGTTGGACAAGGCCGAAGCGCGGGCGCATATCGTAGCCGGCCTGCTAATTGCACTCGACAACATCGACCGCGTGATTACGATCATCCGTGAATCGCAGTTGGTCGATGAAGCAAAACAGGGCTTGATGAGTGAATTCAAGCTGACGGAAATTCAAGCGCATCACATTCTGGAAATGCGGCTGCGCCGCCTGACCGGTCTGCAGCGCAAGGAATTGGAAGATGAATTTGCGCAGCTTCAACAGCAGATCGCAGACTACAAGGCGATTCTGGGCGATCGCAATCTGGTGCTGGACATCATCCGCGAAGACTGCCATGAGATGATCGAAAAGTACGGCGATGAACGGCGGTCGGAAATTGTCGCGGCGGTTGAAGATATCAGCATCGAGGATATGATCGCGGATGAAGAAATGGTCGTGGTCTTCTCGCATGAGGGATATATCAAGCGCATGCCGATCGACACCTATCGCAAACAGGGTCGCGGCGGCAAGGGCATCGACGGCGCGGGCGGCATGAAGGAAGGCGATTTCATCGAGAACCTCTTCATCGGTTCAACGCACGATTACATCCTCTTCTTTACCTCCATCGGCAAGGTGCACTGGCTGAAGGTATACGATATTCCGCAAATGGGCCGCGCGGCGAAGGGGCGGGCGATTGTCAATGTACTGCAACTAGAGAAGGACGAACGGGTCCAGACTTGGCTGGCGGTGCGCGAATTTGACGAAGAGCATTTCCTCGTGCTGGCGACCAAGAAGGGCGTGATTAAAAAGACGGTTCTTTCGGCCTATGCGCGGCCGATGAAGGGCGGCATCCGGGCGATCAACCTCGAAGACGGCGACGAACTGTTTGGCGGCGTCATCACCAACGGGAGCAACGAACTAATGCTTGCCAGCCGCGAAGGCATGGCCTGCCGGTTCCAGGAAACCGATGTCCGGCCGATGGGCCGGACGGCCGGCGGCGTGATCGGCATGCGGCTGGAGGAAGGGGACGAGTGCATCGGCCTGATGATCGTCAGCCCGGAGATGACGGTACTGACGGTGGCGGAAAACGGCCTCGGCAAGCGCAGTTCGTTTGAGGATTACCGTCTCACCAACCGCGGCGCCAAGGGCGTCATCAACATGAAGCTCGGGGAGAAGACGGGCAAGGTTGTATCGTGTATGTCGGTGGCGGAAACCGATGAAGTGATGATTATCACCGAGAGCGGGATGGTGGTGCGGACGGCGGTGAACGGTTGCCGCGTAATCGGTCGCGCGACGCAGGGCGTGAAGGTCATCGGTCTGACCGGCGAAGACAAAGTTTCGACGGTGGCGCGGGTGGCGGAGTCCGACAAGGACGAAGACGGCGGACCGGAGTTGGACCAGACCTTGCCGGAGGGTGCTATGGAGGCCCTGCTGGATGAAGGGATTGATGAATTGGTCGACCGGGCCGAGGAGCAGGCGGAGGAAGAAGGCGAAGCAAAGGACGAAAAGTAAGCGATTCGCGATTTGTGAAAACCGGATTCCGGTAATGATACAAAAAAGAGAACCCGTAAGGCCGAAGATGGTTTTGCGGGTTCCTGTATAAAACAAAGGATGTATCAAATGAGCTTTGTACGAAGAGCGGTGGGACAGATGTCGGCGTATGTGCCGGGAGAAAAAGCGGCCAGTGCGGATTATCTGATTCTGAACGCGAATGAAAATTTATATCCGCCCGCACCGGAGGTGATCGCGGCGATGCAGGCGGCACTGAGTACGGTCCAATGGTATCCCGAAAGCAGCAGCGCAGGGGTGCGGGCGGCGGCGGCGGCGGCATACGAAACCCAAGGTGTGAAGCCGGAGCAGGTGCTGGTCACGAACAGTTCCGACGAAATGCTGCGTATTCTGAATCAAGCCTGCGCAGGCGAAGGGGATGTGATTTGCGCCTTCACCCCGAGCTTTACGTTTTACAAGACGCTGGCAGCGGTGCAGGGAGCGGACTTCCGGGAAATCGAATTCCCGGAGGATTACTCGTTGCCGGATTTGTCGCATTACCCGGAGCTGAAAAAAGCAAAATTGGTGTTCTTTCCCAATCCCGCCGCACCGAGCGGAACGGTTTTTAACTTGTCGGATATCCGCAAGCTGATGGAAGCTGCGCCGCAAGCGCTGGTGGTAATCGATGAAGCATATGCGGACTTTGACCGCAATGCGCACACGGCGCTCCCGCTCTTGAAAGACTACCCGAATTTGGTGGTAACGCGGACGCTCTCGAAGAGCTATAGTCTGGCGGGGCTGCGGGTAGGGCTGGGCTTCGCGTCTCCGGCGATTATCAGCGAATTGAACAAGGTGCGAGACTATTACAACCTTGATAAAGTCGCGCAGGCGGGGGCGGAGGCGGCGCTGCTGGCGAAGGACGATCTGGATCGCAAATGCGAAAAAATCATGGCAACCCGCGAATGGTTTGCGCAGGAACTGGCGGCATTAACCCCGCTGGTGTTGAAGGTGTGGCCGTCGGGTGCGAACTTCGTGCTGGCGCGATTCTCGGAGCCCGGCGCGGAGAAGATCTATCACATTCTGAAGGAAAAACGGATTCTGGTGCGGTACTGGAAAAAGCCGCGCCTCGATGACTGCCTGCGCATCTCCATTGGCACCGACGACATGATGCACAAGGTCATCAATGAATTGCGCTGCATCATCAAGAACTAATATGACGCGAACTACTTCGGATGAACCAATTTATAGACATTAAGAAAAGTTAATGATTAACTTCGTGAGGCTACCTGCCTCACACCCCGGCAACGTAGCACGTTTGATCGCATTTACGCAAGCGCAAGCCGGAAGGTTGTCGCTAGCTAATAAAACCAAAATGTCTACTGAATGCGTTCAAAGTTAGCAGGACTATCTACGAAAGAGGAAAAGAATGGATCGAGAAGGAATAAAAACAAAAATTCCGCACCGAGAGCCGTTTCTGCTGCTGGATGCAGTTACACATATTGATACAAACAAATTAACCGCAACCTTTACTCCGCAGGCGGCAGCGCCACTGTTCGCGCAGATTTATCCGGGGCATTATCCGGACAATCCGGTCACGCCGGGGGTGATTCTCTGCGAAATCGTATTTCAGGCGGGCGCGGTGCTGATGGCGCACCGGATGCAGGAAGCGGCGACGGCGGGCAGTCCGCTGGAGGGCGTGCCGGTGATTACACGCATCCGCGACGCGAAATTCAAGCGTATCGTAAAACCCGGTGAGGAATTGACCATCACCGTGGAGTTTGAGGATCAGATATCGAACGCTTATTACCTAAAGGGCGGCATCGATTGCGCCGGGCAGAACGCTCTGCGTGTCGCCTTTACCTGCGCGTTAGCGAAGATGGCACCTGCGAACTGAGTGAATGGACGCCAAGAAATAGTAATTTACTAAACTGCGTGGGGCTACCCGCCCCATACCCCGGCAAACGCAGCGAGTTTGATCGCATTCGCGCAGGCGCAAGCATTATTGCATACCAGCAGATTCAAATGTCCGCTGAATTCATTCGTTATTGGTATAGCATGTCTACCATTGATTGGGGATGAAAAATGCAGCGGCCGGTCATACTGATTATGGGATTCTTGCTGTCGGTGGGCATGGGATTCCTGTTTTCATGGCTGATGCCGGAAACGGATTTGGAGACGGGGCGGGAACGGTCGTTTCTTATGTTGTGTCGGCAGATCGATCCGCAGAATGGACTCGGCTTGCGGTGGAGAATGCGGGAAACAGAGATTTCCTTGCATACACGGGAAATTCTCGGCCGCGTGCAGGCGGGACTGGAGCAGCGGATGCGCCTGTGCGAGCAGAACATCCGGGAATCGCGGACGTATCTCGATGCGCAAGGGAAGAATCATCCGTATCTGCGCAAAGAAGGACACTGGCAAAGCGATGGGCGGTTGGTGGTCACGGAAGATACAACGACAGAACGTTATATGCGTTATCAACCGCAATCGCCGGTTTGCAACGAGTACGGATATATTGTGTTTCCGAATGTGAATATCTATTTGGAACTGGTAGAAGCGATTGTCACTTCGCGGCAGATGGAGGCGCTGGAACGATGGCGGGCGCGGACATTTGTTGGAGAACGGAATCGGGTAATCTGCGATCATGAGCAGAAAATACGGGAATTAACGGCGATTAAAGAACAGAAGCAACGTGAAAATGAAGAAGAGTTGCAACGTATGATCGGACCGGGACGGCCGTTGATGGACCGGATCAAGTTGGCGGTAGGTCTGGAAACGGACGAATCACTTTTGATCCGGGATCTCAGAAAGGTCCGTCTGCAAATGATGCCTCCAAAGCATCCATAGGCACAATGAACGCAATCATGTGACAGGAGAATAACGGGATGGACGCAAGGCCGCAGATTCGGGAGGAGATAGAAGCGCTGCCGGTGGCGGAGAGCGGGGGAAGTCGTTTTGTCCTCTATGACCGCTCCGGCGTCAGCGAAGCGCAACTGGCCGTCCCGGCGGCGGCAATGTTTCTGATTGCCCGCCTCGACGGAAAAACATCGCTGCTCGATGTTCTGCAACTCTACGAACGGGAAACCAACGAGCAGTTACCGCTGGTGGAACTGGAACAAATCGTGGCGGCGCTGGATCAGGCGCTGTTTCTAAACAACGCGGCATTTCAAACGGTCTTTGAAACATTGCGCGCGGAATTTCTTGCCACCACCGCCCGCCCCGCAGTCTGCGCCGGCAGCGCCTATCCAGCCGAGCCGGAAGAATTGCGCGCTCTGCTGGACAGACTGCTTCAAACCGCGCCCCCGGTCGAGAACGAGGGCCGGGTCAGCACGATTCGCCGCCCCGCGCCGCGGGGAGTGATTGCGCCACATATGGATTTTCAACGTGCGGCGGGTTGCTACGGGCAGGTATACCGGGAATTGGCTGGTTGCACACCGCCGATGGCGGTGGCGATTCTCGGTACCGCGCATCAACCGATTCGCAACCGGTACGCATTATGCGCCAAGGATTTTGCCGTACCCGGCGGAATTGTCCGGCATGAGCCAAAACTCTGTACGCTCTTGCAAGAACACTGCCGGATAAGCGGAGATTTTTCGGCGGATATTCTGGCGCACCGGTTTGAACACTCCGTGGAATTGCAGACGGTCTGGCTGCGGCATATCTGGGGCGAAGGGGTGCGGATCGTGCCGCTGCTGGCGGGATCTCCGGCGGAGTATCTGAGCCATCCTGCGGATGCGGCGGCAGACCGTCAGATTGCGGCATTGGCGGAGATTTTGCGGGACTTCAGCCGGCGGGGGGTGATGCTGCTGGCGAGCGCGGATCTGGCACACATCGGCCCGCGGTTCGGGGATGAACGGCGGATAGAAAAACAATTTCTCGCGGAAGTCGCGGCCGCGGACCGCAGTTATTTGCAGACAGCGGCGGAAGGAACGGCGGAAGAAACGTTGTGCGCATTTGCGGCACAGAACGACCGCTACCGGCTCTGCGGAACGGGCTGCATTTATGCGCTCAAACAAGCCCTGCCCGGGGTGCGGGGACGGTTGCTGGGCTATCAGCAGGCGGTGACGGCAGAGCTGGAACAGGCCGTGACCTGCGCGGGAATGATTTTTGAATAAGTTCGGCAAAACGGGAATTTCAATCAAGAAACCTGCCGGCAAAGAAAAAGCAATGGCTGATTTCTTTCGCGGCTATTGACATCGGTTTGTTTTTGATTATTGTGCATAGATGTAGGATTTTATGACGCGCCGTTGGTGCGCTCCGGCAACGGGATTCGGGAAAAACGATGGAAATCTTTCACCGAACAATCGCGCTGCTCCTAATCTCAGTCTTTTGCGGACTGATGACCAGCCCAACCTTGATGCCGCATAAAAGTTCGCCGCAGAATCAACAAGACATCCGGCAGTTGCAACAGGCAGCGATCTCCGCACTGAACAAAAACAGTTGTCCGGCGGAGTGTACGGATTCATCCGTCAGCGTCACCGTTTCGGCCAATGACATCCCCTGTTTTTACATCGCGGCACATCCGGAGAGTTCCAGCCTTTCCTTCCGGCATTACACCGTGCAATCGCATATCCAGACCCCTTTGCTTCCCGGTTCACACATCAAGACGACCATCCTGCGCTTGTAGGCCGTTTCGTATCCTTACGTCATTTGTCCGACGCATTCTCTCTTGCAACCAAAGGCGGGGGGATTGCGGACATAATCACCTTTTTCCGTTTCGCACGACCAGCGGGATGCGCGGACGGAGGAAAAGGAGCATGAAATGAGTGTGATGGATTCCGATCTGATGACGGTCGAGGATGTCGCCGGCTACCTGCGGGTGGCGGAACGGACCATTTACGACTGGGCGCAGAAGGGCGAAATACCGTGCGGCAAGCTCGGCTCGTCCTGGCGGTTCCGCAAGACGGACATCGACCAGTGGCTGGCGGAGAAATTCGACCGCAAGGCGCCGACCCGGAAGGTACAAACCGGCGAGGTGGAATTATCCACCCTGCTGAGTCCGAAGATGATCCACTTCTTTCCGGAAGCGGTCGGAAAAGACGCGGTGTTGCAGAAGCTCTGCGATCTGATGGGTGGTTCGCCGGTGGTGAAGAATGCGCAGGAATTGCAGGCGAGCATCTTTCACCGGGAACATCTGATGAGCACCGGACTCGGCCGGGGACTGGCGGTTCCGCATGTCCGGTTGGATTCGATTCATGATGTAGTCGTTGCCGCCGCGATCTGCGCCGGCGGAGTGGCGGATTACGAGGCGTTGGACGACGAGCCGGTGCGGCTGGTCTTTATGATTGCTGCCTCGACCGCACAACATGAGATGCATATCAAGCTGCTGGCGCAGATTGCGTCGCGGCTGAAAAACCGGAGACTGCGGGATCGGCTGATTAAATCCCGCACGACCGAGGATGTGCTCCTCACCCTCGCCGCAGGGGAATAGCGGCAGGAGTTGCGATGCCGGATATCCATCATAATGTTCTCTTCATTCTGGGGCTGGGCGTCTGCGGCGGGGTCTTCGGGGCGTGGCTGTTCCAGCGGTTGCGGGTGCCGCAGGTCATCGGGTATCTGGTGATCGGTCTGCTGATCGGCGAGAGCGGTCTGCATCTGTTGCGGCAGAGCGACATTCAGCAACTGGAGGCGTTCAACACCTTTGCGATGGGCATCATCGGCTTCATGATCGGCGGCGAGCTGCGGTGGGCGGAGTTCAAGCGCCGGGGCAGCCAGTATACCGCGATCATGATGGGCGGCGGCATCCTGTCTTTTTTATTGGTCGGACTCGCATCCGGCCTGATTCTATATAGTCTGGCCGGGTGGGCGCCGGCGATTGCCGGCGGCTGCGTCTTCGGAGCCATCGCGGCGGCAACCGATCCGGCATCGACCATGGATGTACTCTGGGAAAACCGGGCGAAGGGGCCGTTCACCACCGCTCTGACCGCCGTCATTATCCTTGATGCCGCATTGGCGATTACACTCTACGGCCTGAGTACGGGGCTGGCGGAGATGCTCTTCGGCGGCAAGGGAACAGCGCTGACGGAAGTATTGCATGCGGCGGGGGACTTGATAGGAGCGGTAGCCCTTGGCGGAATCGTGGCGCTGCTGTTGCGCATGATTCTACACTGGCTGGGCCAGCCGGAGCGCAGTCTGGCGGTCACGCTGGGGGCGTTGATGCTCACCATCGCGGCGGCCGGAATTTGCCAGTTGGATGTGATTCTTGCGACGATGGCGCTGGGGTGCGGACTCATCAATGCCGCACCGGCGCGGGGCGAGACGATCATCAAGCAACTGCGCGGTTTCTCGATGCCGGTCTATGTGCTGTTCTTCGTCTTCGTCGGAGCGCAACTGGCGTTGGGTGACATGCCGGGTTGGCTCTGGGCGATTGTGGTTCTGTACGTGATCTGCCGGACCGGGGGCAAGATTCTGGGCGCCTGGCTGGGCGGCCGGTTGACGGGCAGCATCCCGGTGGTGCGGACCTATACCGGGTTTGGATTGTCGGCGCAGGGCGGAGTGGCGATCGGTCTGGCGAGCATGGCCGCGCGGCATTTTGACGGCATCAACCTCGGAGATCTGAACCTCGGACAGGCGGTGATCTTCACCATTACCGCAACGACCATGATCGTACAAGTTCTGGGGCCGTCGCTGGTGAAATTTGCCGTGCTCCGTTCCGGCGAGGCCGGCCGCAACGTCACGCGCGAGGATGTGATCCGGGAATTGCGCGTAAAAGACGTACTGGAGCGGTCAGCGGAACCAGTGCAGAAGGGCGACAGTCTTGAGGTCGTCATGAAGCGCTTTTCGGCTGGAAGTTTTCTGGCGTATCCGGTAGCCGATGCCGGCGGCCAGCTCTGCGGCGTCATTTCGCTGCGGACGATCAAAGAGGCGATTACAGAGCCGGAGATCTGGCAGTGGCTGGTGGCGGGGGATGTGATGTCCCGCCTGCCGGCGAAGGTAGAGCCGGATCTGCCGCTGCAGAAACTGCTGAACCTGCTGGCGGAGCAGAATGTCGACTGGCTGCCCGTCAGTTATCCCGATGGTTGCTGCGCGGGGCTGGTGCGGCGGGAATATATCAACAAGCGTCTGGCGGAAGAGCTGGTGATCCGGCAAGGGGAAGCTGCCCGGGGAAGCGACTCCTCCCGGATTTCGTCCCGGATTTCCGGCCGGTTGTAAAACGGCGGGCGCGAGGTACATAAAGACGTGAAACACGGAATCATCCGTACGTAATGTGGAGCATAAGGAATGGACCTGATAAAATATCTGGCGAAGGAGTCGGTCTTCATCGAACCCGAGCCGATCACGAAGGATGCATTGATTCGCAAGCTGTGCCTGTCGCTGAAACACTCGCCGGCTCTGAAAGAAGAGGGACCGGAGCGGGTGCAGGAGGCGCTGGAGGCGGTGCTGGCCCGCGAGGCGGGATCGCCGACGGGACTGGGGGGCGGGATTGCATTTCCGCATGCGCGGTTGAAGTCGCTGCGCCGGCCGGCAATGGCGCTGGCGGTGTTGCGGCAGCCGGTGGATTTCGGCGCGCCGGACGAACAACCGGCAAATATCGTCAGTCTGGTGGTGGCACCGGAAAATAATCCGACCATCGCCTTGAAGATCATGTCGCAATGTTGCCGGGCGTTTTCCTCGGGCAATATGCGGCAGTCACTGGAGGGGGCAACGAGTCCGGAGGAGATCCACCGGATTGCGGGCGAGATCGGAATTGAGTTAGACGTGGCAATTCTGGCGCGTGACATCATGCGCGAGCCCAACCGGTCGGTTCGACCGGACACTCCGCTGCGGCAGGTAACGTACCTGATGTCGCAGAACCATCTGGCGACGGTGGCGGTGCTGGATCAGGAACAGCGTGTTCTGGGGCAGATTACCTGTGCGCGGCTCTTCAATTACGGCCTGCCGGATTTCTTCTCGCAACTCAAGAGCGTATCGTTCATCAAGGAGTTCGATCCGTTTGAGAAATATTTCTTTGAAGAAGCGCATTCGCAGGCGAAAGACGTAATGACGACGGATTTTTGTACGCTGCCGCCGGAAGCGACGCTGCTGGAGATTGTCTTTGCGCTGACGACCCTGCGGCAGCCGAAGGTCTATGTGGTGGAGGACGGCAGGTTGGTCGGCATGATCGACCAGAGTGTCGTGCTGGACCAGATTCTCAACTTTTAGGAACCCTATAAAATGCCTATCGACGATACACTGATTAAAGGACTGGATAACAACATTATCTGGGCGTTCGGCATTTTTCTGGTGGCGTATTTCTTCATCGCCACGGAAAAAATCGACAAATGCGCGGCCGCTCTGCTGGGTACGGCGGGAATTCTGGTCAGCGGCGTGATCCCCACGGATGCCTACGGCAAATTGCTCGGCAAGATCGACTTCAACGTGATCTTCCTGCTGGTGGGCATGATGGTGATCGTGAATATTCTGGCCAAGACCGGCATCTTCGAATGGATTGCCATCAAACTTGCGCAACAGAGCCACGGTAAAGGCATGGCGATCTTCATCAAGCTCTCGTTGGCGACGGCGGTGCTTTCCGCATTTCTCGACAACGTCACCACGGTGATCCTGATTGCGCCGATCACGATTCTGCTGGCGCAGATTCTGGAGATTCCGGCGGTGCCGCTGCTGATTATGGAAGCGCTCTTCTCGAATATCGGCGGAACCGCGACGCTGATCGGCGATCCGCCGAACGTCGTGCTCGGGTCGGCCGCCGGACTGTCGTTCATGGATTTCATTATTCATCTGACACCGTGTATTCTGGTGGTGACGACGGTCAGCATTCTGGCGGTTTATCCGATCTTCCGCCGGCGGTATGCCGTGCAGGAGGCGCTGCGTGAACGGGTGATGAAGGCGCATGCGGATCTGGCGATCATTGACCACAAGATTCTTCATCGCGCGCTGCCGATTTTCG
Source organism: uncultured Planctomycetaceae bacterium (assembly GCA_964460225.1). Classification (GTDB taxonomy): domain Bacteria; phylum Planctomycetota; class SZUA-567; order SZUA-567; family SZUA-567; genus CAYWTJ01. The sequence continues at coordinate 35,642 of CAYWTJ010000017.1, forward strand.
GGCTGGTGATTCTCGGCTTCTTTTTCGGCAAGTATGTTCACATCGAGTCAGGCATGACCGCGATGATCGGGGCGCTGGTGATGGCGGTCGTCTGCCGGGTGCATGTCGATCATGTCCTGGAGAAGGTGGAGTGGGGTACGATCGTCTTCTTCATCGGTCTGTTTATGCTGATCGGTTCGCTGGAGGTGGTCGGCCTCTTTGAGTATCTCGGCCATAAGGTACTGGATCTTACGCAGGGAAAACTGCTCCTGACGGTGATGGTGATTCTCTGGGCGAGCGCGATCATCTCGATGATCGTCAACAACATCCCGCTGGTAATTGCGCTGATCCCGCTGATTAAGGTGATGATCCCCGGTTATGCGGCGACGCTGGGGCTGACCGATCCGGCGGCGATTCAGACGCAGGTGGCGGAGCCGCTGTACTGGGCGCTTGCACTCGGTGCCTGCCTTGGCGGCAACGGTCTACTGATCGGCGCGTCGGCGAATATCGTCATCGCGCAGATCGCCACCCGCAACAAATACAAGCTGACCTTTGCCGATTTTGCGAAATACGGTCTGCCGATGACCACGCTGTCATTGATCGTTTGTACGGGTTATCTGTGGATTCGGTATTTCTAACCACAAAACCGCGTTCGCTTGCGGCACAGTTCTGATATGACGAGCCCCGGACGCATTTGCGTTCGGGGCTTTTCGATGGCAAAGCAGCAAGGATTTTAGAATTGAAAACCGGACTGCGACTGGGGAGGCAACCAAGATGCAAAACAGTTGTCGATCAGCGTTTGCAGGCGCGGGGTTAAATTGCGGTCGCTGGTGGCGATCTGCACGATCAGAAAATAATAGTGATCGGCAAACGATAATTGCCGCGTGGTTTGCGTGGGTGTCCACGATGCGTCAAGATTGTGATGAAAAACAGAGACGCGCAGGTACAGGTACGGTTTGCCCGGATCGTCCGGAGCGGGAACGCCCTTAAGGAAACGCGCTTTGCCGACGCCGAAGGGATCGTTTTCCAGCTCGAATTCCGCCTTCAATGATCCGTCCGACTCATGTGTAATGACCGGCTGATGCGACGACAGTCCGGCCAGCAGCGGGTGCTTGATGGCGCCGATCAAGCGCCACGCTTTCTCTACGGAAGCGCCTAATTGCGCGGGATCGTCTGCCTCCGCAGCAAGGGCCGAGGAAGGATAAATCGCCATCACCAGTACGACAAGAAGGCAACGGATCACCAAAACGGCCGGGCGGCAGAAATGCAAATTTATCATGGTTATTTCAGCCAGGAATTGTCTGGAATGCCGCCGATTTCCTTCCACTGCCACTTGCCGTCCACAAGGCTGGCGCGCCAGGTGAAGGTGGTCAGGGTGTTCATAATGGTGACGGTGGTTTCGTCGGCGTGGGTAATCATATAGGTGCCATTCTCCGCCGGAGCGGCGTTCTGCGGCTTGCCGATGATCTGCCACTTTTCGCCGCCTTTGGCGAGCACCGCAACCCCGCCGATGGCGGTATTGATGCCATACAGGTTGCCGCCGGGGGTAAGGGGCGCGGTCTGATAGCGGCCGGGATTTTGTTCCTGCATCTGCATCGCCTGCTTGAGCCCGGCGTTGATCTGGTCGATCTTGGTGGGGTCGAACTCTTTGCTGTAGCGGCGGAAAGTCGGCTCGCCGGGCTTGGCGGGGGAGTCGGCCGGAATCTCCGGCACGGCTTTATTCAGCACATCAAAGCCGGTGGTGTAGCGTTGATCGTCGGTGTTGTCCTTGGCGTCAGTGGTATTGGCGGCCGGAGCGCCGGCGGTCTGGATTTTATCGGAAAGCGAGGCGGTCGCCGGCAATTTGGCGGCCTGCCGGTCGGCGTCGGGCAGCGCGGGGAGTTTTGCCTTCAGGGACGCCGCTGAATCGAGAGGGCGTACCGCCGCCGGCAGGGCATTCTTTTTGGCAAGGTCGGCGGCTTCTTTTTCCGCGGCAATTTTCTCGTCCTGCCGGGGTTCGGTGCCGAAGAGAAGAATTAACACCGCCAGGACGGCAACGGCGGCAATGGCGGCATTGCGGTATTTGTGAAAGAACGTATTGTCCATGATGGATGCCTTTCAGTTTCGTGGAAGACTATTTTTCGCGTTTTGCATGATTATAGCAGGCGGGACATTTACTTGAACTAAAAAAATTTTATACTTAGCTGTAGTTTTCGGGGATGTCGGAAGTAGGTACTGCTGGTTTCTTTTCGTTAGCAAGGGTGACACTATGGAACTGATCCAGGACAACGTGGTACCGGTCAAGCAGTTGGGCGCCTGTCGCATCGACTCCCCCGTAAAAAAGCACCGCCATGCGCAGGAACACAAAGAAGAGTTGTTTGTCTGCGAGGAGAGCAAGGTTCTGCTGCAGAACGTCTTCTGCAAGCGGCACGAAAGTGGCGAATGTCAGGGTTATTGCAACGATACCGACAAGGGCGGCCGCTCCTTTTACGAAATGGCCGGTCCGCGTGAGAAGATTTATTTCGATCCTTCCAAGACCCGCGCGGGCGTCGTCACCTGCGGCGGTCTGTGTCCGGGTCTCAACGATGTGGCGCGTTCCATCGTGCTTGGCCTCTCCAAAAATTACGGCGTACGCCGTATTTATGGTTTCCGCTTCGGTTATCAGGGATTCATCGCCAAATTCGGCCACGAACCGATTGAGCTTAGCCCCGAAGCGGTGGACGGCTGGCAGGATGTGGGCGGCACGGCGCTGGGTTCGTCGCGCGGCCCGCAGGACATCGCGGAAATGGTGGACTGCCTCGAACGGATGGCGATCAATCAACTGTATGTGATCGGGGGCGACGGCACGATGCAAGGGGCGCTGCGGATTGCGCAGGAAACCGAAAAGCGCGGCCTGAAGATGGCGGTCGTCGGCGTGCCGAAGACCATCGACAATGACATCGTCATCATCGACGAGAGCTTTGGTTTTCAGACGGCGGTGGACGCTGCGCGCGAGATTCTGCGCTGCGCGCACGTCGAGTCCAAAGGCACGCCCAACGGCATCGGGCTGGTCAAACTGATGGGGCGCGATTCGGGTTTTATCGCGGCGCATGCGGCGCTGGCAATGAGCGACGTGAATCTGGTGCTGATTCCCGAGCAGCCGTTCAAACTGGAGGGCGAGCGCGGTTTCCTGCCGTATCTGCTGGACCGCATCAAGCGCCGGGCGCACGCGGTGATCGCCGTGGCCGAGGGCGCGGGACAGGACCTGATGGACGGCACCTGCCACGAGATCCGCGACGCCTCGGGCAACAAGCTGCATGGCGACATCGGCCTCTTCCTGAAGGATAAGATCAGCCAGTATTTCAGCGAACGCAATGTCGAGGTGAGCATCAAGTACTTCGATCCGAGCTACTCGATCCGCAGCGTGCCGACCAACGCCAAGGACAGCATTTACTGCATGTCGCTGGGCCACGACGCGGTGCATGCGGCAATGGCGGGGCGCACCGAGATGATTGTCGGCACGATCAAGGGGACGATGTGCCACATCCCGATGCAATCGATCGCCGGCAAGCGCAAAAAGGTGGACCCGTATGGTCCGCTCTGGCGTCTGGTGCTGGAAAGCACGGGGCAGCCGGTGGTCTTCGAGTAAGTCCGGCAACGGGCGGCGGTTCGAAAGACGGAATTTGCATCGCGGCTCCCGCCTACTGGGCGGGGGCCGTTTTGTTTTTTGCGGGCGCGGGCGCTTGCCTTTTGCAGATGCGGGACTATCATTGTACGGGTGCGGCGGAGCTGGGTTTGCCGCGGGTAGCGATGGAAACGAAGCCATGAAGAAATACGACATCCATACGCATGCCTTTCATCCGAAGATTGCGGAAAAGGCCGTTGCGCAGTTGTACGATTATTACCAGATTCCGCCGGCCGGCAACGGCACACTGGAGGATCTGCTGCTGCGGCTGAAGGAAGCGGGGCTGGATTACGGCGTCGTTCACAGCGCCGCAACGACACCCGAGCAGGTCGTGCCGGCCAACAACTGGGCGATTCATCTGCAAAAAAACGTCCCGGAAATTCTCGCCTTCGGCACCGTGCATACGGGATTTTCGGAATGGGAAAGCGAGTTTGACCGGCTGGAGGCCGCCGGGGTGCGGGGGATCAAGCTCCACCCGGATTTTCAAGGCATCTGGCTCAATGACCGTGCGCTCGATCCGATCTTTGAGGCGGCGGCGGGACGGTTTGTGATGATGTTCCACGTCGGGGACAAGCGTCCGCCGGAGGAAAACTATTCCTGCCCGATGAAGGTGGCGGCGATTAAGAAGCGTTTTCCGAAGTTGCAGATGATCGCGGCGCATCTCGGCGGCTACAGCCATTGGGAGTATGTCCCGCAAGAGTTGGCGGCGCTCGATATTTATATCGACACCTCCAGTTGTCTGCCGTATATTCCGGAGCAGGATCTGCAAGCGATCATCCGGGCGATTCCGCGCCGGCGCTGGCTCTTCGGCAGCGATTATCCGCTGGCGACGCCGGGACAGTCGCTGGAGCACCTGCAACAGCGGCTGCACCTGACCAGCGCGCAGGCGGAAGAGTTTTTAACCAATGCCGGGCAACTTTTCGGTTCGTGAAAACCCGCGCACGCGGTATAGTGGAAGACGGTGACCGTTACCACCGGATGCGCTTGTTGACAGGCGGCGCTGAAAACCGGTTAGACGGCATGAGAGCGAGAGCGGGAAAACATTTGACGCGAAGGACCTGTCGCGGCGGGTGTTTAGTTGTCTGGATGAAAGGGCTGGCGGATGGCGACAAACAAGCATGATTCGGTGCGGGTATCGTCGCGGGCGATGAATCCGCTGACGCACCATGATGACCCGAGTGCGACCTTCTGCGATGCGACGCAGGCGAAGGCGACCACCGCGACGCAGCTCTTCCGCAGCGCCGAGATGCTGCAAGCATTGCGCGAACGGGTGATCCCGACGTATATGGAGCGGCGCATCCGCAAGGGGCTGGATCTCTGGAGCGCAGGCTGTTCCAGCGGCGAGGAGCCGTATTCGCTGGCGGTGGTGGGCTTGAGCGAGTTGGAGAAGCTCAAGGAACCAGCGCGTCTGACGGTTTTCGCCACCGACATCAGCGACGATCAATTGCGCAAGGGCAAGGCCGGGCAGTATCTGGTCAACAGCTCGTCGGGGACGCTGCCGTCGTACCGCAACATTCTCGCCAAATACGCCACCATCGGCACCGACATCATCCAGATGGGCCCGCAACTGCGGCAGCATGTGAAGTTCGGCAAGTTCGACCTGCGCTGCCGGCCGAAGTCGCACACCTTCGACTACATCGTCTGCAACCACGTCTTTCAGTATTACGACGACAACGCGCAGATCAACTTCGTGCGCAACTTTCTGGCGGTGCTCAATCCCGGCGGCCTGCTCTTCATCGAGGGGCTGACGGCGCGGGCGCAGGCGGAAGCCGGTTTGCAGAAGGTCCCCAATACCCGTAGCCTCTTTCTGCCGCCGGAAGCGTAGCCCGTCATTCTCTGCGACCGCACAATAAAGGAAAAATCAATGTCATTGCTGCGCTGCATGGCCGTACTGGCGCTGTTCCCTGTTTTTTCTGCCGCGGGATGGAGTGCAGAAGGTCAGGCGGCAACGACCTCGACACCGATGGGACTGTTTCAGGTTTCCACGTTACCGGCGTTGCAGGAAGGGTGTTTTGAGGCTGTGGTCACGGCCGGAGAGCTGCGCCAGCGCGGAAATTTCGGCATCGGCACCACGGAAGGGCTGGATGGAGAGATGATCGTTAGCGAAGGCGTGGTCTGGCTGATTCGCGCCGACGGTTCGGTGGCACAGGTGCCGGATGCAGCCGGAATTCCCTTCGGAAACATCGCCTCGGGCATGACGCCGTCTGTTTCATTGCGAGCAAAAACAAATTTGCGCAGGCGAGATGGCGAATTGACGCCGTTTGCGAATCTGACGGAGTTGCAGAAGCAGCTTGAAGCTGGCCTACAGAACCGGAACGTGCCGCATCTGATAGTAATCGAGGCGGAGTTCGCGCAGATGCAGACACGCTCGGTGCCGGCGCAATCAAAGCCCTATCCGCGATTGGCCGAGTCGGTGCGGGAGCAGAGCGTCTTCCGGCTGGAACGGGTGAAGGGCGTCTTGGTGGGCTTCTGGTTCCCGGAATATTTCAAGGGCGTGAATCTTCCCGGCTTTCATCTGCACTTTCTCAGCGATGACCGCAAAGGCGGCGGACATGTGCTGGATTGCGCCGGGAGAGCGGGCCGGAGTTCGATCTATCCGCAGGAAGATTTTGCCATGCAGTTGCCGCGTACCGCCGAATTCGCCCGCAAAGACTTCACGCAAAACCACACCGACGAACTGCATAAAATCGAGGGCAAGTAATCAATACTGCCGGGTGCGTTTGCCTTTGGTCTTGCGGACCTCGCGGTCGGGGCGTTCGCGCTTGGCCTCCGGCTCCTGTCCGAAGAGCGTGCAGACGATGTAGGTCTCGGTGCTCTCGTCGCGGCTGGCATCGGGTTTGATCGTCCGCAATGCGCCGAAGTGCGGCCGCAGCTTCTCGCGGAACGCGTTCACCTCCGGGCTGTCGAAAATCTTGCAGACGAAGCTGCCGCCCTTCTCCAGCAGCCGCAGCGCAAAGTCCGCCGCCGCCTCGCACAACTCCAGCGAACGCGCCTGATCCACCAGCTTGATACCGCTGGTGTTCGGGGCCATGTCCGAGAGTACCACGTCGAAATGCTCCGACACCTCCGCAAATTGCGCAGGCATCATCTCGCGGATGTCCCCCTTGTGGAAGGTGACCTTGCCTTTGAATTTTTTGTCGATGACATTCAGGTCGACCGCGCAGAACTTGCCGTTCTCCTTGGTCTTTTCCAAGACGTATTCCAGCCACGAACCCGGACACGCGCCGAGGTCGACGATGCGCAAGCCGGGGCGGATGATCCGGCAGCGGCGGTCGATCTCCTGCAGCTTGTAATAGCTGCGGGCGAGTTTGCCCTCGCGCTTGGCGAGTTTAAAGTACTGGTCGTGCAGTTCGCGCATTGGTCGTGATTTCCTCTATTCGCGGCCCAAAAAAACCCGCCGCCATATTGTATGGCAGGGGCGGGCTTTGTAAAGGCGTCGTTTGGGCGGACGTTCAGGCGGCGAAGGTGCTGGCGAATTCAATCTGCCAGCCCAGATCGCTCAGACAGGCGAAGATGTCCTGCTCCTGCGGGTCGACGTTCTCGCCTTCCTGCTCAAGAATCGAGAGCAGAATCTCCTGTTCATGCCCCGCGCAGGGGATGATATACCACTGTGCTTCGCGGCGCAGCATCAGATTTTTTTGCATGGAAGGACCTCCGGACATTGGGCTGGGTTCCCGGTTGAAATTCACTTCTTCAGCTTCAGCATATTCGCCAGATTACCGATCGCGGCCATGTTCGGGACCGTCTGTTTCTGGATTGTCGCAATGTTTTCAGCCTTGATCGCCTCATAAATTTCCTTGCGATGCACCGTCACCGAGCGCGGGGCGTTGATGCCAAGGCGCACGGTGTCGCCCTTGATGTCGACGATGCTGATCTCGATATCATCGCCGATCATGATGGTTTCATCGCGGCGTCTACTGAGCACGAGCATGGTCAGCCCCTTTCCCGGTCGGAGCCGCAGAGCGGGCGGGTTTGAAGACCTTGTGCCGGGTGCTGTATTCGGGGTTGACCACCACCAGCTGCATGCCGATGCGGGAGGCGGAATTCATCACGATCGGGCCCAGCAGGTTTGCGGTGGTCTCCTGCGGGTCTTCGGGGATGACGAGGATCAGGCAGATGGCCGCATCCGAAGCGGATTTCAGTTGCAGCGTTTCCTGATCCTTGGGGCTGATCATGATCTGGTAGTCGGAGAGGACCAGTGAGGCTTCGCAGATGACGAAGGCCAGTTCCGGGACGGTGGTGGATTGCAACCACTTGAAGACGCCCTGATCGCCGCAATCAAAGATCACAAATCCCTTGGCGTCCTTGAAACCGACAATCCCTTCGGGAAAGGCAATGAGGGAATCGTCGGGAACTTCGATTTCGCCGAATCGGCTGGTAATGATATTCATGGCTGCGTGGTTTCCCATTCTCTGCCTGCCGCCGCGGACGGTCCGGGCGGGATCGGGGCACGAAACCGCCCCGGCGTTGTATCGGCAAACCGGGGAGAAAAATTCAGGGAATCTGCGGGCGGAACTATGACTTGCGCTGCCGGCGGTCGGCTTCGCCGGCTTCGTCATTGCGGCGGAGGCTAGCGCGGGCGCGGGCGATGATCGCCACGGCGAAAGCGGAGAGGACAAGCAGATTGCTCAGGCAGAAGAAGAAGATGCCGTAATCATTGCCGGGGCTGGCAAGGAAGAGCCCGATCAGCAGGCCGGAGACGGAGAGCGTCCAGAATACAATGTTGTGCAGCATCGGCAAAACTCCTGCGGCCGCGAGAATGAAAAGTCAGCAGGCCCGGGAAAATTCCATGTGGCACCTGATACCGCGATAAGCATCCGGCATTAAGCCAGATGCGCGCGCACCTTTTTCGTGTCCGGCTTCAGGATGACGCCGCGTTCGGTGATGATGCCGGCGATCAGTTTTGCCGGCGTCACGTCGAAGGCGGGATTGTACACTCCGGCTTGGCGCGGAGCGGTCCATTTGCCGAAGGCGCACTTGATCTCTTCGCCACCACGTTGTTCGATGGGAATCCCCGAACCGTCCTTGAGCGTGAGGTCGAAGGTGCTGCTGGGTGCGGCCACATAAAACGGCACGCCGTAGTGTTTCGCCAGAATCGCCACGCCGCAGGTGCCGATCTTATTGGCGGCGTCGCCATTGGCGGCGATGCGGTCGGCTCCGACCACGACCATTCCGATGCGCCCCTCCTTCATTACCTGCGAGGCCATGTTATCGCAGATCGCGGTGACGGGAATGTTCGCCTGCATCAGCTCCCATACCGTCAGCCGCGAACCCTGCAAGAGCGGCCGCGTTTCGTCGGAGTAGACATGAATCTTGCGCCCGGCTTCGGCGGCCGCGTACATCACCGCCAGTGCGGTGCCGTAGCCGCTGGTCGCCAGACCGCCGGCGTTGCAGTGGGTGAGAATGCCGAAGGGCGTCTTCTGCTTGGGAACCAGCGGCAGCGCATGCTTGCCGATGGCGCGGCACATCGCCTTATCTTCAGCCAGAATAGCGTGCGCTTCCTTCAGCAGCCGCGCCTTGAAAGCTTCGGGTGCCAGCCTGACCGCGCCAGCCGCGACGCGCTTCATGCGGTCAAGCGCCCAGAAGAGATTCACCGCTGTCGGGCGCGAGGTCGCCAGATAATCGGCTGTGTTGTTTAATTGCTCCAGCAGTTGTACGGAATCCTTCGCCTTGCTCGTCCAGACGCCGAGTACCGCGCCGTAAGCCGCCGCGCAACCGATGGCCGGCGCGCCGCGCACGACCAGCCGCTTGATGGCGTCCCACATCTTCTGCGGGGTCTTGAGGGAGATTACCTTATACACTTCCGGCAGCAGGGTCTGGTCGATCATCTTTACCGCGCCGTTGTCCCAGACGAGGGTGGGGATATCAATGGTCATCTTGCTCATGGCGTTCTTTCCATCCGGAATTTCCGGCGAGAATTTGAATACAGCCGATTGCGGGGAGGCTTGCGACAGCCGGTGCAGATGGTCTCCGGCCCGCAGAACGGGAAAAACCTACTTGATCCGTTTCATGGTCAATTCCGGGGCGGCAAGCTGGTCGTCGCCGGGGTGTGCGCCAAGATCGGCGGTATAGAGCAGTCCCCGGAAGAGACAGAAACTACGGTTAGCCGTCTTGTCATGGTATTTGGGGATCAGGCAGAGCATCAGCTCGCCGGTTGCGGCATTGCGCAATTTTTTCACGGTGAAGTGGTGAAGCACAATCCGCACGTTTGCATCTGCCGGCAGGGTCGCGCTGTCCCAGTTTGCGCCGGAAACCTCCGGCAGAGCCAACAGCGGTCCGGGATTTTCCAGCAGACAGACCGCCGCCGCCGCTTCGTTGGCGGGGATGCGGGCATGAATCAGTGCCGTGGGGCAGAACCAGAGCACGATCAAAACCACGGCAATAGTCGCCACGACCAGCAGCGGGTGAAAGCCCCTGCGTTTCTCCGGTTCGGCATCTGGGGTTGCAGTTTCCGCCGGAGTGCCGCAGCAACCGCATGCGCATCCGGAGGAAGCGGGCGCATCGGAAATGCGCTGTTCTTGCAGCGTGGTCAGATCGGGGGTCGGGTGATCGACGCCGGTGGGATCATTGCTCATAGAATTCCTTTACTTGTTTGTGAACAACCTTGCGCAAACGGAAGACGCGGGTAGCGGTTGTTAGTGTATAAAAAGGCGGTAGACCGCAAGGATTCCGCCGCTAATAAAGGTTCCTCCCGCCAATCCCGCCAACAAAGCAAGAACCAGCTTCGGACCGATGTCATCAAAACCTTTCCAGATTACCGTGATGAAACAAGCCGCGACAATGCTGGCAAGAATGAAAATCGCCTGAAAATTCCGATCACTCTTTCGCTGGTTCAGGCCCGTGAAGACATCGGAAATCGGAACGGGGGCTTTCGCATTCAATTTCTCCGGGCTGATTGTATCTTCATCAACTGGAGCCAGTGAATCCTTGCCCATGTTCGTGTTCCCCGATATCCGATATATAAAACACTGGCGATCACCTCCTGCGGGTGAAGCCGTACAAGCTCCGCCAAGCGACTGGCTACATCCGTTCCGGGGCACCGAGGCCGAGGAGCGCCAGGCCGCGCGCGAGGGTGTTCTTGACTGCCGCCACCAGCGCGACCCGCGCCGCCGTCAGGGCTGCGTCGTCGGTGATGATTTGGTGCGCCTGCTTGTCGGCATACATCCGGTTAAAGACCGTGGACAGCTCCAACAGATACTCCGCGACCATGCTCGGTTCGTTCTCGGCCACCGCTTTTTCAATGACCGCCGGGAACTCCAGCAACGCCAGCAGAACGCCGCGTTCCAGCGCGCTGCCGAGGCGCGTCAGGGCGGAGGCGTCCGCCGCCGGGGTGATGCCGCTCTTGCGGATCACCGAGGCCAGCCGCGCGTGGGTGTATTGCAGATACGGCCCCGAATCGCCCTGCATGTTCAGCGCTTTTTCCCAGGTAAAAATCACGTCCTTCTGCCGCCGTTGCATGAACTCGGTGAAGATGATCGCGCCCACGCCAACCTGCTCGGACAGCGCGGCGGCCTGATTCTTCACCTCGTCCTCGCGGGCGTTTTCCTCGATGATCCGCCGCGCTTCGCTGACCGAACGATTGAGAACATCCTCAAGGAAGATCACATTGCCCTTGCGGGTGGAGCCGGTGGTGCGCTCTTCGCCGAAGACGCCGGGACCGAAGGAGAGCATGCCGAACTTCACATGCTCGCAGCCTTCCGCCCAGCCGTAGCCCATCTTTTTCAGCACCGAGAAAATCTGCCGGAAGTGCAGCTCCTGCTGATTGGCGACCACATAAAGACATTTGTTGAAGCCATAGGCGCTTTGCCGGTACTCCGCCGCCGCGAGGTCGCGGGTGGCGTAGGTCGTCGCGCCGTCGGTCTTGCGGATCAGACAGGGCGCATCGATGCCAAGGTCGTCGAGCCGCACGACCAGCGCGCCGTCGCTGGCTTCGAGCAGGCCCTTGTCCTTGATCCGGCCGGCGGTGGCTTCCATCTTGTCGTTGAAAAAACTCTCGCCGGTATAGTGATCGAAGACCACGTTCAGCCGCGCGTACAGCGCTTCGAGGCCGACGATGCTTTCCTTGACGAAAATCTTCCAGAGCCGGGTCGCTTCTTCATCGCCATCTTCAAGCTTCTTGAACCAGCCGCGCGCCTCTTCTTCCAGCGCCGGATTTTCATCCTTGGCGTTGTGGTACTCAATGTACAGCTTGAGCTGAGAATTGATATCGGTACCGGGATTGCGGCCGGCGGCTTCGGCAGCTTTGAAGGCGACCATGAGCTGCCCGAAGTTCGTTCCCCAGTCACCGAGGTGATTGACCTTTTCGACCTTCCAGCCGCAGGCCTCATACAACCGCGCCAGTGCCGCGCCGATCATGGTCGAGCGGATGTGATGCACCCCCAGCGGCTTGGCGATGTTGGGGCTGGAGAAGTCGATCACGACCGTCTTGCCCGCGCCGGTGGCGGCCTTGCCCCAGTCTGCGCCGAGGGCGGCCAGCACCGATTGTCCCGCCAGCGCCGCCGGAGCGATCACGAAGTTCACATACGGTCCGACTGGCTTGGCGGAGGCGAAGAGCGTTCCGTCGGCGTTGGTCAGAGCCACGGCGGCGGCGATCTCCTGCGCGATGGCGGGCGGGGCTTTTTTCAGGGATTTGGCGAGTGCGAAGCAGGGAAAGCCGAGGTCCCCCATCTCCGGCTGCGGGGCGCGCTGAATCTGGGCTTCGATTGTGGCGGCGTCAAGACCGGCGGCGGAAAGGGTGGGTGTGGCGGCCAGCAATCTGGCGGCGGCTTCATAGAACTGTTTCATGTAAATGGCTTTCTGCAAAAATGAACCGCCGGAGGCCGTGGCGCGCCCGGGCGGAATCCGGATGATACCGGATTATAAAAACCCGCCGCCGGCAAGCAAGAACAAAGAGAAAACGGATCTTCGGGAAGAAGAGGAAAAGGGGCAGAAGCAGAAACGACCGGGGACGAAAACGGGGTTGCGACGGCATTTTTCTGGCCGAGGTTGCAGAAAAGGTCAAATGAAACGGCGGCGGGCGGGTAAAAGAGGATAGGGAAGTTGTATCCTTCTGCCCGGATTCCGGTTGCCGGGAAGGCTGGGGGAGGGTGTGACGAAAATTTACCCGGGGTTGGTGAATTCCGCAATTTCCCGTAGCGGCGGGAGGCAAAAAGCGTATAGTAATGGAAAATCGGCGGTATTCTGCCCGGCGCTCGGGGCAGACCGGCGAAGCCCGCGTGGGACTCATACGAGCAGGACTCATAAGGTGAGGGAAAACATGAAGCGGTCGATTCTTGCCCTTGTTGCACTGTTGTTAGCCATGCTGGCGGCCGGTGTTTCGCAGCCGGTTCAGGCCGAGGAGGGCCAGGCCGAGCAGCCGGCGCAGGCCGGCGCCCTGCCGTTCTGGGGAATTGACCTCAAGGATTTTTATGCTGACACCCCCCGCCCGATCAGCGTACCGGGCGCCGGAGGCGTGCTGGACTATTACTGGTATTGGACCTTCAAGTTCAAGTACGTGACCAATCTGCAGGAGCTGAAGGCGCATTACGAAGATGTGTGCAAGCAGCTTGAGAAGGGAACGGGCGCCGACGAAGCCGAGATGTTGCGCAAGAACATCACGCGTCTGGACGAGACCGTCAAGCACATCGAACACACCCGCCTGTATGCCACGATTTACGCTGACGACGGGGCGATCATTTCCGACAACGGCAACGAAGTCATCCGCAACCTCGTCGAGAAGGAAGCCGGGCGGAAGTACTGCACGACCAAGGAAATTGCCGCCCTCAATCTCAACGACGTCCCCGAAAGCCGGGATCCGGATAAAGGCGTCGGGCGCTGGGTGTACGGCGTAGCGGTCTTCAACAGCCTGCCGCAGGATGTCCGGCAGTTTGAGATCCGCGTGAGCGGACTCGGCAAGCGCATCATGCCGATGTTCATGCCCGGTCGGCTCTTCTTCCCTTCCAGCACGCTCAGCATGGCCGAAGCGATTCAGCCGACGATGCGCCGCAACCTGCGGCTGTTTTACCGCAAGGTCGGGCAGAGTCAGGAACTGGCGATGACGCCGGTGCAGTTTGAAGGGCGCAAGACCGAGTGGCTCTGGATTTGGCCGATGCAGATTTATCTCGGTCGTTACCGTGAGGTGGAGATCGAACGCGCAAGCGGCCTCAAGCGGCGTTATGTGTATGTGCCGTACTATGTCTGGAACAACACCCATCTGGCGCAGCCGTTCACGATCATCAAGGCGGGCGTAGCCGAGGATGTCCTCTGGGGCGGCGAGAAGATCCGGGTTACCATGATGGATGACGGCGGCGCGGACGAGCGCTGGAAGTTGCAGGTGACCGACCGTATCCGCCAGCGCGTGGAGGGCGGCGAGGAGAAGGAGTACGCCAACAAGTACGAGACCTATCCCGTGCAGTACTCTTCGGTCGATATGGAGCAATACTACAAGGACACCCTCAAGATCGCATACATTCCCGAAGGGACGCCGGAAGAGCAGAGCGCCCTGAAGGATAAACTCAAGACCAGCGATCAGGTCGTGAAGCTGAGCGAGGATCTGGACAAGCGCAAGGCGGAAGATGTCGAGCGGAAGATCAAATTCCTGCCCGAAGGGGACAAGGCCCGCCTCTTCAGCGGCACCATTGAATCCGGCAAGGTTGTCTCCGGGGCGTTTATCGTGCGGTGGGGCGTGGCCGATATTAACGCGGTCGTGGATGGACTGATCGCCCAGTTGCAGGCGCAGGCGCTGATGGGCAAGCCCGCCGAAGGTTCGTCGCTGCTGGGTGCGTACAACGCCATGCTCAAACCGCTGGCGAATCCGAATGCTCCCTGGACGCGGCCGGCCGACCCCAAGCGCGAAGCAGTCGTGACGATGTTACTGCAGAAGGCGGCGGCGGAGCTGAAAGAAAAGAACATCGAGATCACCGAGGATGATACGCAGCGGTATGGCACGATGGCTCCGGTGGGTGCGCTGTTGAATCATCTTGCCTGGGCGCGTCTGACCGCGCGGGCGGAGAAGAACGGGGCGACCGACGGCTTCTTTGAGGTGCGTACGGGCGAAAGCGCCACCGGGACCGAAACGGCGACGCTCATCAGCTACTTCCAGCGTTTTCTGCCCAAGGAACACGCGCCGCTGCCCCCGATTCCGGATGACTTCAAGGATGAGGGCACGCAGACCGGCATCAGCAAGGGGTTGAAGAAGCCCGGCTCCAGCAGTGCCGCCGACAAGGCAACCAGCGGCGACAACGGCAAGAAAGAAGCCAAGCCCGCCGCGGATGATAGCTGGTAAGCGAAAGATTCTCGAAGCAATCAAAAGAAAAGGGCATCCGATCGGATGCCCTTTTTCGTTTCCGCTCTGAATATGGAACGGCAAACTGCCCCGGAATCATCGCATCCCAATCAGGCTGCAAACAGCTCATGACAGCAAAGTCCAGTTAGGAAGCCCGAACGAATGGAGTAGACCTATGCAACCGGAGATAATGCAATAACAGTTCGGCTTGCGCCTGCGTAAATGCGATCAAACGTGTTCTGTTTACCGGATGTGGGGCAGGTAGCTCCACGTAATTGAATCCAAAAGTATTTCTCTCAAGGTCCACTAAATTGGTTCGCAGGTGGTAAGCGTCGCTGCTGTGGCAGGGAGAAAAACGGACGTCAGGCCATGCGGGAGAGCATATCCGCCGTGATTTCTGCCTGCAAAGTTGCGGTCTGTTGCCAGCGGGCGAACTCCTCCAGCATGAAATCGCCCATTTGCAGCCATTCCGACTGCATGGTTCCGGCGATGTGCGGGGTTAGAAAGACGTTTTGCATACCGTAAAACGGACTGTCCGCCACCGGCGGTTCCGGTTCGGTCACGTCCAGAATCGCCGTCACGTCCGGCCGGTCGCGCAGGGCGGCAAGAAGGCCCGATTCGTCCACCTGCGCGCCGCGCCCGGTGTTCAGGAAGGTGGCATTGTGCGGCAGCAATCGGAGATGTTCGCCCCGGATCAGGTGTTTCGTTTCCGGCAGGTTGGGAACATGATTGGAGACGACCTGCGCTTGCGTGAAACACTCCTCCAGCGTTGCCTTGCGCGCGCCGAGTGCGGCTGCCTGCTCATCAGTCAGGTAGGGATCGTACAACAGGATGTTGAGCGTCGTTTCCCGTTTGAGCATTTCGACCACCCGCCGGCCGATTGCGCCCGCACCCAGCAGGGCGACGGTGGTCTTATAATTACCGCCCGCGACGGCCTGATATGCCGCATCGCGGTTTGCCAATGACGCCGAGGCAAGCCGGGCGGAGCGGAGATAGCCCTTGCCCGCCAGCAGAATGTGTGCGAAGGTGAATTCGGCAACGGCGAGTCCGTTGATCCGCCAAGCGCTGCTGATGCGCACCCCGCGCTCAAAAAAAGGAGCAGCAAACCCCTTAATGGTTCCCGCCCCGTAAAAAATCACGCGCAACGCCGGAAAGAACTCCGCGATCTGCGCAGCGCTCATTGCGGGCATCCCCCACGTGGTGAAGAGCGCCTCCACCGTTTGCAGCTCCGGAGCATGCGCGGCGAGATTATGTTCATTGAGATCCTGCGCCAGAAGTTCCACCCCCGCAAAACGGCCGTGCCGCTTGGCACCATACACCCGGTCCAGATTCTCCGCCGAATTCCCGATAAACGCAATCCGCATGGTTTTCTCCTGTCGTGCGGGAACATCCCCGCGAATAAACGCCATCGTTGGCACATCGAAAAAATAAAGGACGTTCGCATTATGCCCTGTGCTTAGGGGTTGTGCAAGGACAACCCGGAAAAACGTCAGAAATTTTGCTTTCAGTGGGCAATTCTCTGCGGTCCGAACTGGCGGGAGCGGTGGCGGGAACTTTCCGGCACGGGTGCGCGGAAAGCCAAGCACGTTGGACCGCATTGCCGCAAGCGGCATCTGTTGCGCTATGGTAATCCGCATGAAGCTTTTGTCATATAGGAGAACTCAAACCGGGTCGAATGTCCGTGAAAAGAAAACCCCGGCCGGATGCGGTCGGGGTTTTCTTTCGTGATGGGGAATTTGCGGCGAAGGTTCGCACAAGGACTGCGGAGGGGGCCGTTTATTCTTCGATGCGCAGGAGAACCGGCTTGGCCTTGGTGAAGGGCTTGCTGGCGATCTCCGCGAGCGCGGCCTGCACATTGCCTTCTTTTGCCGCGTGCGTCACGACCACTACCGCCACCGGGTCCGACGGGTTGGCCTTCTGCTCACGCTGGTTGACGCTGGCGATGCTCACCCCGCGTTTGCCCAGCGACGCCGCCAGCTCCGCGAAGACCCCCGCTTCGTCGGTTACGGTGAAGCGCAGATAATAGCGGCTGCAGTAATCTTCCATCTTGCCCAGCTCGTACACCGGTTTTTCGGCCGGGACCCAGTACGGCATCTGCGGGGCATACTTCAGAATCCGTGCCACTTGCACGATGTCCGCGACCACCGCGCTCGCCGTCGGCAGCTTGCCCGCGCCGCGTCCGACCAGCACCGATTCCTGCACGATGTCGCCGTACAGTGAAACCGCGTTGAGCGATCCGTGAATGCTCGCCAGCGGATGCGCGGCCGGCAACAGCGCCGGGTGGACCGAGAGATAGAGCTTGCCGTCCAGCGGACGCGCAACCGCCAGCAGCTTGATGGCATAGCCGAGACTGCCGGCGAACTTGATGTCGCTGATGTCGATCCCGTCAATGCCTTCAATGTGCATCTTGGAAAAATCCATCGGCGTATCGAAGGCCAGCGCCGAGAGCAGCGACAGCTTGTGCCCCGTGTCGAAACCGCCGACGTCGGTGGTGGGGTCGGCTTCGGCAAAGCCCAGTTTTTGCGCTTCTTTCAGGCAGTCGGCATAAGCCAGACCCTTTTGTACCATGCCGGTGAGAATGAAATTGCAGGTGCCGTTGAGGATGCCCAGAAGCGAGGTGAACTTGTTGCAGTTGAGGCCCTCGCGGATGCCCATGATGCAAGGGATGCCGCCGCCGACCGCGGCCTCGAAGGCGAGCGGAACCTTGTTTTGCCGGGCGAGACCGAAGAGTTCGGCGCCTTTTTCCGAGAGCAGCGCCTTGTTGGCGGTGACGACCGCCTTGCCGGCCTTGAGGGCGGTGCGGACGACCTCTGCCGCGATGCCCTTGCCGCCGATCAGCTCGACTGCAATGTCAATGTTCGGATTTTCGGTGACTTTGTGGAAGTCGTCGACGATCAGCGCCTCGGGTGCGCCGGCGGCGATGGCCTTGGCGCGGTCGAGTTCCGCGACAGCGGCGAGTTCGACGCGCACTCCGCTGCGGCTCTCCAGTTCGGCCGCCCGTTTGAGAAGAACCTCGATCGTGCCGGAGCCGACGGTTCCCGCTCCGACCACGCCAACGCGGATGATCTCTTTGCCCATGGTGTCCTTTCCTCATGACCGGTCGCGCAGGTGCGCGCGGATGATGTCAAACAAACAAACCGTTGTATTATCGGCAGAGCAGCCGGCATCATAAATGAAAATCAGCGCGAATTTTCGCGGTTCCACACTGGCGGGCAGCTTCCTTGCCAGCCAGTGCGCGCAACGATTGCCCCGGGTGGCCTGCCGTTGATCCGGTAAAACCGAATTATACGGGAAAAATATAATTTGCAAGTCATAATCAAAGCGCTATCATCAGAGGAATCATTGCATCCGGCGCGGGTTGGGAAACCGGCGCAAGTTCTACTCACATAAGGAATTCACATGACAAAATTCTCCATCCTCGATGGCTACGCCCCGCAGAGCGGCGACTTCGTGTTGCTGCCCTTTCTCAATGCCAATACTCCGGCCTTCCCGATCGCTTTTCTGCCGGGTCTGACCGTAACGGCTCTGCAGAAAGAGGGCGAAAGCAAGCTGGTTCACTTCGGTCCCAACGCCGGGGGACTGGATATCGCCGCCCGCGCGGTGCGCCTCGACGGAAAACACTCCAATCCCGGCCGCGACCTGCGCATCGCGGTCTCCGGCGCGCTTGCGGAGGCGGAAAAGCTGGAGTCCGGGCGTGTGGTCGTGCTGCTTGACGCCGCCAACGGCGCATTGGCGATTGACGTGCAGGAAGGCGCGCTCCTTGGCGGCTATCACTTCGACAAATATCTCAGCGAAAAAAAGAAGACCCTGCCGGTGGCGCTCTGCGTCGACGGCAAGGCGGCGAAAAAAATCCGCGCCTCGCTGAATCCCGCCGATACCGTTTGTAAGTGGGTCAACCGTGCGCGCGACCTGCTCAACGAGCCGGCGAACGTGCTCAATCCTGAAACGTTCGCGGGCATCATCCGCAAGGACGGCACGAAGGCGGGGTTGAAGGTCGAGGTCTGGAACGCGGAGCGGCTGAAAAAAGAGCAGTGCGGCGGTATCCTCGGCGTCGGCGCAGGGGCGGAGAAGGCCCCCCGGCTGGCGATTGCGGAATACCGACCGAAGAAAGCCGTCTGCCACCTCGCGCTGGTCGGCAAGGGCGTGACCTTCGACACCGGCGGCTACTGCCTGAAGGGTTCGAGCCATCAGATCGGCATGAAGATGGACATGGGCGGCGCGGCGATGATGTTTGCGGCGGCCTGTGCGATTGCGGAGCTGAAGCTCCCGATCCGGTTGACCCTGCTGACGCCGCTGGTGGAGAACGCCATCTCGCAGACGGCATATCACGCCACCGACATTCTGACGATGCGCAGCGGCTTGAGCGTGCAGGTTGACAACACCGACGCCGAGGGGCGGTTGATTCTGGCCGACGCGCTGACGATTGCGGCCGAGAAGAAGCCGGACTACCTCATCGACGCCGCGACACTGACGGGGGCATGCGTGGTGGCGCTGGGCGAGGATATCGCCGGCGTCTTCGGCACCGACAGCATCCTGACCGGGCAGATTCTGGACGCGGCGGAGGAGGCGGGCGAGTGCATGTGGCAGTTGCCGCTGCATCAGGCGTATGCCGAGGCGCTGAAGACCACGATCGCCGACTGCAAGAACATCGGCGGCAGTTGGGGCGGGGCGATCACGGCGGCACTGTTTTTGCAGAAATTTGTACCCGAGGGCCAGAAGTGGGCGCACATCGACATCGCCGGCCCGGCGATGAAGGACGAAGCGCACGAACATCTGGGCAAGGGAGCCAAGGGCTTCGGGGTTAAATCGATCGTCACCCTGGCCAGCCAACTGGTCGAAGCGGCGGAGTAAAAAGAACCGAAACGGCGCCGGGGATTGTGCGCCGGGAAATAAGCGGGAGACTTTTCTTGGGAAGGATCGGGAATGAAAGAGTACAAGGTTCTGACACAAAAAGATAAGTGGTTCAGCGGCAAGTTTGACCCGGATCGGTTGGGCGAGGCGCTGAATGCGTACGCCCAGCAGGGATGGAAGGTTGTCGGGGTGACCTCCGCCTCCTTTCCGGGGTTCTTTACCAGCGGCCGTGATGAGATTGTCGTCATCCTCGAGCGGGACGCCTGACGATGTACTTCTCCGAATACAAAGGGATTTATTTTGTCGAGGGGCTGCCAGCGGGCGCAGAGCGTTTCGTACCGATCAATACGGAGATCAACTCCATCTTCGGACATAACCAACTGAAATCTCTGAACGATGTCAAAGACCGCTTGGTAAGCCCGGTACGGGAAGCCGGCGGCAACGCGGTTGTGAATTTCCAATATGGACAACGATCCTCTTTTTGGAAATCACTGTTTGGAATGGATGACGTATACTGGTACGCTTCCGGAGAAATTGCGCGCATCGATCCGGCGGCGCTGAAGAAGGACTGAGCCGCCTAAGGACGAAAGTGCAGGATGGCGTGGAAGCAGTGGAAAAAGATTTACGGCGGGATCGGAGAAGAGATCGCGCGGCGGGAGCTGGAACGGCTCGGATACGTCGTCCTTGAGCGCAACTACGCAACCCGCCGGGGCGAGGTGGACATCATCGCCCGGCAAAAAGATGTGCTTGTGATGGTCGAGGTCAAGACCCGCGACAGCGGCGCGCGCGGCGAAGCGGAGGAAGCCGTGGACGCCGGGAAAGCCAGACGCATCGCGCTGGCGGCGACGGAGTATTTACAGAAAAATCCGAAACTGGCGCAATTGCCAGTGCGGCTGGATGTAGTCGCCATTACGCTTAACGGCGAGGAAGAGGCGAACATCCGGATTCATCCGAATGCGCTGGAACTGGGCGAGTATCTCTTCTGAAGGCGGGAATGGGCTGGCGTGCCGGCTGGTGAAGATGCGTAACAAAGAAAAAAAGCAGAGTCGAATGTGGTCGTACATGGCCGGTTCCCGCAGTTGGCGGGCGCTGGCGTTTTTGCTGTTTCTGACTGCAAATGCAATTGCGGATGAGCTGTATCTGACCGATGGCCGGGTCATCACCGGCAAGGTCAGCCAGCAGGGCGGGGAGTATGTGGTAAGTTTTGAGGGCGGGGCGGCGGCGCATTTCCCCGCCGGCGAGGTCTTGCGCGTGGAAAAAATGCCGACCTTGCGCGAACGGTACGCCAACCTCCGGGACGTTACCGACGAGAACGATTTCAAGGCCCAGATGGAGCTGGGCAACTGGTGCCGCCTCAACAACCTTCCCGACGAAGCGCGGCTGCATTTCAAGCGCGCGATCGAGTTGCAGCCCGAGGACCAGAAGGCGCGGCAGGCGGCCGGCTTCGTGCGGTATGAAAACAAATGGTTGACGCGCGAAGAAGTGCTGGCGTCGCAAGGAAAGGTTCTGTACAAAGGCAAGGAGATGGGCATCGCCGAAGCGGACGCGCTGCGGCAGCGGGAGGAGGAGCAGCGTCTGCAGAACGAGGGCTACAGCAAGGCCTGGCGGCTGCTTCAGACCCTGGACGGCACGGCCGGCAATTACGAGCGGAACCGCGCGGAGCTGGTGCAGATGGGGCGGCTGGCGATGGGGGCCGTGTTGCGCAGCACCGACGACGGCAACCCGCGCGTGCGTGCGCTCTGTCTGGATCTGCTGGGTGCGGATACTACCGACGAAACTCGCAAGGAGCTGTTTGCGCGGCTGCGATATGAGGAACGGGCGGATCTGGTGCGCAAGGTGGCGCAACAGTTGGCGAAGCGGCAGGAGCGCGACCGGATTCTGCAACAGACGCTCGATTGGTGCATCCGCGCGCCCAACAACGTGACCCGGCAGCGAACCTGGCTGGTGCTGCGCTACATCGGGGACAAGCGGGTGATTCCGGTGCTGCTGGATGCGGTGGAATTCTGTCCGGTTCCGGAGGAGCAGAAGAACACCGACCCCAACACCGGAAAGACGTTGCCCAACGGCTGGCAAAGCAGTGAATTGTACGAAAAGGTGATGAAGCCCTATTATCCGGCGTGCGAAGCGTTGAACTTTCTGACCGGAGCCAACATCCCGCCGCACAAGGAAGCGTGGCAGTCGTGGTGGAAATCAAACGAGGGAAGCTTTGACTTTACCCGTCGCGGTTCCACCGCAGAACCGGCAGGGACAGCGGAAAAGAAGGACGGAAAATCCAAGAAAAAAGAAGACCCGGCGGAAAAGCCTGACAAAACGGCAAAACAGGACCCGGCGAGCGAGAAAAAAACGCCTGCAACAACGACCGATCCGGAAAAGAAATCATCGCCGCCTCCGTTGCCGCCATTGTCGTTGTCACCCCTGACTCCTGCGGCTCCCGCTACGCCGCCGTCCGCGTCTGGTGCAGCGCCGGCGACTACGGATTCTCCGGTTGCACCGCCGGTTGCGCCGGTTGCTCCCGCAGAAATTCCGCAACCGGTAAAAAACGACACTCCTCCGGCAAAGACGCCGGGTGCCTTGCCGGGGTGGAGCGTTCCGCCGTCTGGAACCGGGAGCAAGGGCGAGGCGGGTGGCAGCGGTTTGCAGCCGCCTTCGGATTGACCATTGCCGGCGTGCTTGCCGGAGCGGGCTGCTTCGTGTGTACAGGCGGTTTGATTCCTACAGCCGCAGTCGGGAATGCGCCGGGTCGGAAAAGGAAGTTATGGAAACTGCGGCGCTGGCGGTCCGGGAACGGATCGCGGACGTCGCGTAAAGCCGGCCGCGCTGTTCGGCGGTCAGGCGATTTGCCCAGCGGGATCATCCCGCACAAGGAGAAGCAATGAGCAAGAATGAAACCGGGGAAGAGATCGACTTTCAGAAATTGATTCTGCACTACGTCGCCGCCTCGGATTATCGCCCCTGCCATACCAAGGACATGGCGCGTTCCCTCGGCGTCCGCAAGAGCGACATCGAGTTGTTCCGGCACGCCATCGGAATCCTGAAGCAGGAGCACAAACTCGCCCGCGATGACCATAATTGCTGGGTCGCCGCTCAAGGGGCTGCTCCGGAGCGGTTCGTGGACGGACTGATCCGCGTGACGCGTGCAGGAAATGGGTTTCTGATTCCCGACGACCCGGCGCTGGAAGATCTGTACATTGGCGAGAACTATCTTGGCGCGGCGTTGGACGGCGACAAGGTACGGGTGCGCATCGACTCGCCCAGCGGGGTGGGGTACCGGCATTTCGGGCGCGTGGTGGAGGTGATCGAACGCGGCACGCCGCGGTTTGTCGCGATCATTACCGACAAGCTCACCGCCCTGCCGGAAGACCCGAAGAATCCGTTTGAATATAAAATCACCGATCTGCCGGCCGGCCTCAAGCCCGACACCAAGGTGATCGTTGATACCATCACCTTTCCCGGCGACGGCGGCGAGCCGGAAGGCAAGATCGTCGAAATTCTCGGCCCCGCCGGTGCGCCGGACACCGAGACGGCCGCGATCCTCGCCGGTTTTCAGGCTCCCGGCCCCTTTCCCGACGAGGTGAAGCAGGAGGTGCGCAAGATTGCCGCCAGCAATCCGCTGCACGAGCGTTCCGACCGGCTGGATATCACGAAGCTCATCACCGTCACCATTGACCCCGACACCGCGCGCGACTTCGATGATGCGCTGTCGTTTGAGGTAAAGCCGGACGGCTCGATCCGGGTGGGCGTGCATATTGCGGACGTCTCGCATTTTGTGCGGCCGGGATCGGAGCTGGACCGCGAGGCGCTGGAACGGTCGACCAGCATTTATCTGCCGGGGCGGGTGATCCCGATGCTGCCGGAAGAGCTGTCGAACGATCTCTGTTCCTTGCGGCCGCATGAAGACCGCTTCACCAAAACGGTTTTCATCGATTACGACACCGAAGGCAACCGCAAGGATTTTCAGATCCACCGCACCGTCATCTGCAGCCGCCGGCGCATGACCTACAACGAGGTCAAGCTCCTGCTTACCAACGAGGAAGCCGCCGCGCAGTTCGAGGATCAGGAGCTGTTGCAGGTGCTGCGCGGGATGAATGCGCTGGCGCAAAAAATCCGCGCCAAACGGATCAAGAACGGCAGCATTGAACTGAACATGAAGGAGTACTACATCCTTCTGGACGCCGACAATAACGTCACGGGCATGGCGTTGAGCGAGCATGATTTTTCGCACGAGCTGGTGGAGGAGTTCATGCTTGCGGGCAATATCTGTCTCGCGGAGTGGGCGCACCACAACGGCCTGCCCGCGCTGCATCGCATCCATGAGTCGCCGGATGAAGACTCGACCAACGAACTGGCGGACTTCCTCAATGCTTCCGGCTATGTCTTCAAACCTCCCTTCCGCCGCGAGCGGATTCAGGAGGTCATCAACAAGGTGCGCGACAAGCCCGAGGAGCATGCGATCAACCTTGCCATCCTCAAGAGCTTCAAGCAGGCCGTGTACGGACCGGCTTCGGACCGCGGGCATTTTGCGCTCAACTTCCCGCACTACATGCACTTTACCTCCCCCATCCGGCGTTATCCGGATTTGCAGTTGCATCAGGCGCTGGACGCCGTCTTTACCAAAGGCGCGGACAAGCTGCCGAAGAAACTACGCAAGGCCCCCGAAGCCGGCGGCAAGAAACTGGAGCTGCTGGGGCTGCACTGCTCGGGGCGCGAGCGGCGGGCGATGAAGATCGAGGAGGCGGTGAAGGACTTCCGCCGGCTGGAACTGCTGCAAAAGAGCAGCGAGCGGGAGTTCATGGCCGTCATCACCGGCATCCGCAAATTTGGCGTCTTTGTCGAGATCGAGGATTATTTTGTCGAAGGCATGCTGCCGCGGTTCATGATCGAGAAAAAGGGGTACTCGACTAAAGAGGTGGTCCCGAACGCAAAGCTCAAACACCGCGACGACCGCCCCGGTTTCCACCTCGGGCAGGAGGTCAAGGTGAAAATCGTGCGCATCGACCTCAAGGCGCGTGTGTGCGACATGGAGCTGATCGACGTTCCGCGCAAACGGAACGACGCGGCAAAAGCGGAGGGGCCGGACAAACCGACCAAACCGGCCAAGGCGGAAAAGGAACGTAGACACCGATGAGCGCGCAACGGGAAATCAGACTTTCCTTCGAATGGAATGAAGAGCGCTGGCTGGGGATGTTGTGGGATCTGGAATACGCCGTGCGCAGGCAGCGGCTGAAGTGGTTTCTGATCCTGTGGCTGACGGCTCCGGCGCTGATTATCGGCTTCGGCGGCTGGACGGCGCTGCTCTCGATTCGGCTCTTCGGGGTTCCGGTTCTGGAGCCGGAAAGTCCCGACGCCTGGTGGCAGGCGCTGATTCTCTTTTCCGCCGCCGCGCTTCTCTGGCCGCTGGTGGCATGGGCGGCGAAGCGGTTTTTCTGTCGCATGATGCTCGGCACCTTCCGCCGCGAACCGGCCGCCCGCGCCGCGCAGAGCTGGCGCATCGGAGCGGAGCGGATTCACATTGCCACCGGCCGGGGCAGCTCGACGCTTGACTGGTCGCAGGTCAGCAGGGTGCTGCGCACGCCGCATGGCTACTGGCTGGCGCAGGAGGAGACCAAAGGACTCTTCCTGCCGCTCTTCGCGCTGGAGGACGCCGGGGAGCGCGAAGCCTTCGAACAACTGCTTGCCGGACGGAACCTTTCCACCTCCTGATGGCACACCCGTCGGCGGATGCGCCGGCAATGGATGCCCAGTTCATGGCCTGCATCGTGGCCAGGCAGCGTCCCGTAAGCCGCACGATGGATCGCATCGCCGCAGACGCGAGAGGAAGATCCATTTAACGTGGCTGTAAGGACCGGTTTTCCGCCGGATGGGAATGTGATCGCCTAGTACGATTTCCGGTTGCCGCGAAGTAATGCTTTCTCCGCACGGCTGATTTTCATATAATCAACTTTGTTCGTTGTCTATTCCCGGAGAACGCTGATATGGACCCCGATTTGGAAGACGTGTTGCGCTCGGCTTGGGGGGGGATGACCCCGTACCTGATGCCGTTGCTGATTCTGGCGGTACTCTGTGTCCTGCGCGTGCGGGTGGCGGAGATCTTCGCGGAAATGTATTTCGTCTTCGTCCGCCGGTTCCAGATCCTTGGCGGCGCTCCGGAATCCGGACGCGCCTCCGTTGCCGGTGGAGCCTTCCGGGAGGAACGGCTGGAACGGTTCTGGGATGCGCTCTGCAACTGGCGCGACGCGTACCGCGATGCCGTGGGGCTTACCACCGATAGTCTCGGCAAGGTCCATATTGCCAACGGACTGCTCATCCTCAACATCGAAAAAACGTTGCCTTTTCTGCCGGCAGAGCTGCGGGCACTCGCGGAGGAGATTTCCCGCGATTGCATCCGGGAGCGTCAGATCTGGCAGACTGCCGCCGAAAAACGCGAACCATTCTTAAAGGACGCCGCCACTGCCTACGCGAAAATTGACCGGCAGATTCAACACGACCTCTTTCCGAAACTCGAAGCATTGCTCAGTCCCGCCGATTCCACCAATAGTGAAAAATAACCTCTTTCCTCGTAGGATGCGATGCAGGATCGCCGCATAAGACCACCATGCGCGAGCAGACGGCCGGATGTCCCCGGTGACGGCAAACGTAACGTCCCCAGACGAGGTTCTCCTCATTGCGGGTGGTGAATCCTCCGCCCGGATACCCGGTTTTCAATGTAAGTTGAGATATGCCGCCGGATTATTTGATTTTATCGCAGACTGCCCCTTGATTTTTCCGGGCGAAATCTTAAGATGAATACCCCTGCCTGAAGAGGCGCGCCCCGAGTTCTGGACGGGGGCGGGGGCGTTTTCCCCCGGGAACGGCGGTTTGGCCGCGTAAGACCGGTTCGATTTTTCTTTGCAATTACTTATATAAACAGGATTTACGAAATGCCCAACATCAAGTCTGCTATTAAGCGCGTCGCTCAGGATGAGAAACGTACCGCCCGTAATCGCGTGCGGAAAGAACGTTTGAAGAAGGCCATCAAGAGCTTCACCGTTGCCCTTGGTTCGAAGGATGCCGCAGCCATTGATGCCGCCTTCAAAAAGGCTCTCAATGCCGTCGATAAGGCCGGCGACAAAGGCTTGCTCCACCGCAACAACGTCAACCGCAAGAAGTCCTGGCTCGCTCGCCAGATCAATAAAAACGCCGTCAAGGCGTAGTATTGCCCGTCTATCGCCGGTATCCGATCCCCTGGCGTAGGACTTGTTGTGAGCGCGGATTCACCGCAGCCGGTTCCCTCGGGAAACCGGCTGCGTTTTCATTGATACCTTTTCTGCCAACGAACAGATAGCTACAACATATAACCGTAAAATTGTTCCGCGTTATGCTCAGAGTTTTCCCCTTCCCTGACCGACTGCAGGTATGATTCTTTTTGCGGTAGGCGGGTTGCTGGATGTACCGGAAAATCTGGTCAACGATGGTCAAAAAACAGCGACCGGAATTCTACCCCGGAACTTTTTTCGTCTGATTCGCCACCCTGTCTGCGGATGCTTCCGCAAGCCCTTGCCTTTTCTGGGGCTATGTATAAAATCAGGGGTGTTCTTCGGGTTTATGCGCTCCCCTGTCGCGATCCGCTGGCAGCGGCCTTGCGGGGCGTGCGTATTCAAAAGGGTTACGGGACGCGGCACGTCGCACCATACACGCGGAGGAAGCATGTCGTATCTGGGCATTGATGTAGGCAGCATCGGGGTCGGGGTCGTTCGAGTCGATACAAACGGCAAGATCGAGCAGGAATTTTACGAACGTCACAAGGGCGAGCCGCTCGGGGCATTGCAAAAAATTCTCGCGCAGATCCCGCTGGAGTCGGTGCAGGGCATCGTTCGCACCGGCAGCGGCGGCGAAGGTCTGGCGGTCGGCGGCCTCTTCGTCGATCCCATTGTCGCGGGGGTCGAGGGCACCAAGTCATTGGTTCCCGGCGTGCGCAACATCATCTACATCGGCGGCGGTTCCTTCTCGCTCACGCAGCTCGATGAACACGGCAACTACCATCGCTCCAGCATCAATTCCGCCTGTGCCTCCGGTACGGGCGCCTTCCTCGATCAGCAGGCCACCCGGCTGCAGGTACCGCCGACTGAGCTGGCCGAGCGCGCGATGCGTTACGACAAGCGTCCGCCGAGCGTGGCGACCCGTTGCGCGGTCTTCGCCAAGAGCGATATGATTCACCTCCAGCAGGAAGGCTTCTCGGTTGAAGCGATCGCGGCCGGTCTCTGCGCGGGCCTCGGCAATTCGACGGTGGACGGCTTGCTGGGCGGCCGCACCATTACCGGCAAAACGGCCGTGATCGGCGGCGTGGCGAAGAACACCATCGTCACCAACGCCGTGCGCGAGAAGATCGGCGCGGAGACGGTGGTTCCGGCGAAACCGGAGCTGGTCGGCGCGCTTGGCGCGGCGCTGGTTGCACGCAAGCATCAGGGCGAGGGCGGCATCGCGCTCGACAATCTCCATCCCGAGGACGATCACGCCAAGACCAGTTTTCTGCGGCCGCCGCTGAAGCTGGAGCGGAGCGAATATCCGGATTTCAAGACCCATGACCGCTGGGTGAACGGCGACAAATCAGAGATCGCCATCGTCAAGCCCGTCAAGGGCAAGGTGACGGTATCGCTGGGCATCGACATCGGCTCGACCTCGACGAAGGCGGCGGTACTCGATCTGGAGAATGAGGTGGTGGGCTGGATTTACCGCAAGACCGCGGGCGATCCGATTCACGCCGTACAGCTTTTGTTCAAAGCGTTCCGGGACATGCAGGAGCGCGGGGGCTTCACGCTCGATGTCCGGGGCGTGGGCACGACCGGTTCGGGCCGGAAGATGATCGGCGCGCTGGTCGGGGCCGATCTCGCCACCAACGAAATCACCGCACATGCCACTGCCGCCGCCTACATCGATCCGCAGGTGGATACGATCATCGAACTCGGCGGACAGGATGCCAAGTTCACGCAGTTGCAGAACGGGATGGTGTACAACTCGATCATGAATTACGTCTGCGCCGCCGGTACCGGCAGTTTCATCGAGGAGCAGGCGAACAAACTTGGAATCCCGCTGGAAGAATATGCCGAGCGCGCGATGGGCGAGGAATGTCCCAAGACCTCCGACCGCTGCACGGTATACATGGAGCGCGACCTCGACCTGTTGCTGGCGCGCGGCTGGACGCGCAATCAGGTCGCGGCGGCGGTGCTGCATTCGGTGCGCGACAACTATCTGAACAAGGTCGTGGGCGGCTTGCAAATCGGTGACCACATTTATTTTCAGGGTGCGACGGCGCGCAACAAGGGATTGGTCGCGGCGTTCGAGGTGGAGCTGGGCAAGCCGATTCAGGTCAGCCCGTTCTGCCATGTGACGGGCGCGCTGGGAATGTGCCTGCTGGCGCGTACCCGTGTGCCGGATGCCGAGAAGTCCGCGAAGTTCAAGGGCTTTGATTTCGCCGACGAGAAGATCACCGTCGATTATGAGATCTGCGAACTGTGCCATAACCGTTGCAATCTCTCGATCATCAAGGCCGGCGACCAGACGCTGGCGTGGGGTCTGAAGTGCGGCCGCGATTACGGCGACCAGAAGGTGAAGGTCAAGAAGGTGGAGACCTTCAACTGGTGGCGCGAGCGCGAGTTGGCCTGGCAGAAGGCTCTGCCGCGCACCCGCGACGGCGGCCCGCGCGTGGGCATCCTGCGCAGCCTCGGCACGTTCGGCTATTATCCGTTCTGGAATCGCTTCCTGAGCGAACTGGGCTGCACGGTGGTCTTGAGCGGACGTTCGAGCGAAGAGGTCATGCACAAGGGCGTGGAGGTGGCGCAGGCAGAGTACTGCGCGCCGGTGGCGATGAGCCACGGGCACGCGCGGATGATGCTGGAGGCCGATCAGGTCGACTACATCTTTGTGCCGCACATGCTGCGCGAGCAGGTGTCAGCAGGCTTTACGGACGCGCATTTCTGCTGCTATGTCCAGTGTCATCCGTCGGTGCTGCGCAACGTGCAGGGTCTCGACTGGGGCAACCGGCTGTTGTCGCCGCTGATGCAGTTTAATCTCACCGATAAGCAACAGGCCAAGCAGTTGGCGGATGAACTGTGCGGCCCGCTCTGCGTGACCGAGCGGCAGGTGGAGAAGGCGCTGCGGGCGGCGAAGGAGCAGCAATCCTGGTTCGCCACCGAGTCGCGCCGGCTGGGCGCGGAGGCGCTGGCGAAGCTGGAAGCCACCAATCAGATGGGCATCGTCTGCATCGGCCGGCCGTACAACACGGTCGATTTCGGCATGACGCTGGAGCTGCCGCGCAAGGTCGCGGAGATGGGGTATCCGGTTCTCTATATGGACATGCTGCCGTATGAGATCGACAGCATTCTGCCGGAATATCAGAATATGTACTGGCATTACGGGCAGAAGATTCTGGCATCGGCGCGCTATGTCGCGCAGCACAAACGGCTGTTCGGGATTTACTTCACAAACTTCATGTGCGGCCCCGACAGCTATATCATGACGTACTTCAAAGAGGAAATGGGCCGGGCGGGCAAGCCGTATCTGTGCCTGCAGTTTGACGGCCACGGCGCGGATGCGGGGTACCTCACGCGCATCGAGGCGGCGCTGGAGAGTTTCCATCTCTACTCCGGCATCGCGCGCCCGCAATAAGATCTTGCTCCCCGCGTGAACAGGGAAGGTCACAGGGAAAAAGGAAATGCCACGGCAGACGCATGACCCCAGTTGCGCGGATCCCGAGATCGAGCAGATCGTCGCGATCAAGGCTGCACAATTCGGTTTTGTGCTGGCGGGGGTATTTCTGCTGTTCAACTGCTTTCTGGTCGGAACGCTGGCGGTGGGGTTGGGCGTGGCGGTCGCGGGCGGCATCCTCAGCGCCCTGATGCGTTATCCGGCGATCAAGGAAACCTTCAAGCGGCTCGAGAACGACCCGCCGGTTTTTCCCGGCGAGACGATTATCATGGAAGGATACGCGACCCATCACCGAAGTTTTGAAGGGCCGTGCCCGGGCTACCTCTGTCTGACGGATTTCATGCTCCACTTCCGGTATTACCCCTTTGACGGGAAGCTGGAGGACCACATTCCGCTCTGCGAGATTGACCGGGTGGAGACCTATAACCATCTGCTGATCTGGCCCAGCGGCATCCGGCTGGTGATGCGAAGCGGCAAACGGCAGAAATTCACCGTCCGCCGCTGGCGCGACGGCTGGCAGGAAGAATTATTCCGCGCCTGGCGCAAATCGATCCACCGGCACGATTCATTGCGCCTGAACATGCAGGAGACTCCGGCGGCGGAGCCGCAGACAACCACTCCCGCTGCAACAACAGCGGTTGATGAAGAGACTCAGAACAACGGATAATCGGAGGTACTATGGCAAGAAGCGAAGAAAGCCGCATCGACGGCCCCGGCAAGGGCGAGGTGATGTTCGTCCCGGTCATGGAGCCGTATTGCGTACGAATCATGATCTCGGTCTTCAAGTCCATCGGCTACGACGCCCGGCCGCTGCCGGAAAACGACGAGACACTGGCCATCGGCTTCAAACATACCGCCGGCGGCGAGTGCATCCCGTGCCCGATTACGACGGGCGCGGTCATCTCGGCCATCGAGAATGAAAAACTCGATCCCGCGAAGGTCATTCTTTTCATGCCGACCGCCTGCGGCCCCTGCCGTTTTGGACAGTATGCCAAGCTCGATCAGATCATCTTCGAGAAAAAGGGCTGGAAGGGCATTCGCATCATGAGTCCTTCGGCAGAAAATGCCTATGAAGGTCTGCCGGCCCGCGCACGCATGCGCCTCTGGCACGGCTTGCTGCTGGGCGATATTTTCCGGAAACTCGCCTGCCGCCTGCGGCCGTATGAGGTCCACCCGGGCGAGACCGATGCGGTGATCGACAAGCACATGGACAAGATTTCCAAACTCTTTGAAGGCAACGACATCAAACAGGCCGGCACCCTGCTGGCGGCGGCTGTGGACGAGTTGGCAAAACTTCCGCGCCACAACGTTAAAAAACCGCTGGTCGGCATCGTGGGCGAGATTTACGTCCGTTCCGACCCCTTCATCAACGGCGACCTGATCCGCAAAATCGAGGCGTTGGGGGGGGAGGCGTGGCTGGCGCCGTTTGCCGAGTGGATCTTTTACACCATGCAGATTCGTCGCCTGCTCGCCAAACAAAAGGGACTTTCCCTCTCCACCATCACCGAAAAAGCGATTTCCTGGCTGGAGACCAATTTCGTTTTCGAGAAGTGGGAGCATCATTACTACGGCATTGCCGATTCTTTGCTGCACGACCGGCTGGAACATCCGATCACCGAAGTGATGGCGGCGGGTGAAAAGTATATGCCGTGGCAATTTGAAGGGGAGTCCATCATCACGCTCGGACGGGCGGAGCTGTTTGTCAAACGTGATGGCGCAAAGGCGATCGTCAACGCCAGCCCGATGTTCTGCATGCCCGGCACCGTCACCACCAGCATCTTTCCGGTGTTGGAAAAGGCGCTGGATGTGCCCGTAATCTGCAACTTTTATGATGGTTCCGGCGACCCCAACAAGAGCCTCGCGCCGGTAATGCATTATCTGGTCGAGGCGGAAAAGACCGTTTTGGCCTGAAATCTCACGCGAAATCCGGGCGTATGCGACAGAATCCGGCAAAATAATTTCTTTTTTTCTCTGGAACCGTTGTTTTTCCGCGCAGTCCGACGTATGCTTTATACATATTCTGCATATTGCCGGTCAGGAACAGGCCATGCTCAGCGATTATGACGATAATGTCGAAAAGAATGGTTCCGTAAAAAAAGAAGAGCCGAAAAAAAGCGGGCTGGAGGCGTTTCCGGCGGATGCGGAGGACGTTGTGGCTGTGCCGGAACAGGCGCAACCGGCCGAGACTCCTGCCGAAGAAACTGACGAGAGCCGCGATGCTAAGGCGGAAGCCGAGGCGAATACCGACAATCCCAAGGACGGTTGCTACCGGATTCTGGTCGTCGAAGACGCCCGGATTCTGCGTAAAATGCTGGTGAAAATTCTCAGCGACGCCGGACACGCCTGCGACGAGGCGACGCAGGGACATGAAGCGATGGCGTATCTGCGCCGTTCGAAGGCAACCAACTGCCCGTATGATCTGGTCATCACGGACCTGATGATGCCGGAGATGGATGGGTGGGAATTGATCGAAAACATGACGGAGAAGAAGTTTTTCCCGGCTCTGCCGATGGTCATCATTACCGCCAATGCTACCCTGGAAAGCGTCAAGCGCAGCAGCAAACTTGGCATCAAGAATTTTATCGTCAAACCGTTTGAATCCGTCCGGGTTCTGGAAACGGTGAAAAAGGCGGTCGCGCGCGGGCGGCCGGCATGACTTCCACCGAGCCAGGCCGCGATTATTTGTCATGCAAAAACCGCCGGAGATTCCTCCGGCGGTTTTTTGTTTGGATGACGATCACGCGATATGCGGCCATCCTCCGTCAACACATCGAACGGACGCTGCGGAACCAGAGTATCACACCGACTACCAGCACCAGCATATCCGGCACCCAAAGCCCCCACCACGGAATGCTCGCGTCGCGGACAGCGCCGTGCAGCGCGGTAATAATCATATAAAACGCAAACGCGAAGCCGATGCCAACAACAAACCCGATCATTGAGCCGCCGCGCTTGCTGAGCAGTCCGATGGGAATCCCGATCATCGCAAACGAAATGCAGGCGAAGGACATCACCATCTTTGTGTGAACCTCCGCGATCAGATCCCGGATCTTGATGCTCACCGCATTCGCGGCATCCATGCTGGTATTCATGATGGCAAGATCGCGGTTGACATCGTCAGGCAGGGTCAATTTCTGCCGGCCCGCATCCTCTTTCAGCCGGCGGATCAGGTCTTGCATGCGCTCAAGATTGTTGCCGTTGACGACCGCAGCGGCTTCCTTTTCCAGCGAAACGGATGTTGCGGTGGCGGCCGGTCCGGCGGTAATCAGCCGGGTCAGGGCGCCGATCAGGGAGGCAGCCAGCTTATGAATCTGCAGATCCTGCTCGCTCATCTTGGTTTCCAGATTGCGCCGGTCCAGCCGAAGGCGGTCGATGCCCTTGTATTGATTGCGGTCGCGGCTGATGGTGAAATTTACGCCGGACTTAGGCAGCGCGAAGGATTTTTTCGTCGCCGGAGACTCAATCAGCGACATCACATCGCCGGAGAAGGTGGACTCCGAGGCGTCTTCAAACCGGCAGTTGAGGTGCATCGTGCCTTCCTCATCTTCGGTGACGTCAATCTTGTGGTGGCGCGCCAGCACCCGCGATTCCGGGTAAGGATAATTCGGGTCCCAGCCCTGCGGCGGCGTGACTCCGGCGGCGGCGCGCTTGAAGATGGTGAAGTCCACGCCTGTGCGGTCCTGCGCGTCCCAGGATGAGGGCAGGCGGCAGATGGCGAAGCTCTGCTCGTCGCTCATCGGGAAGACGAAGCTGCCGGGCTTGGTCAGCCGGCCCCGGATGATTTCCGTTTTGTTCGCTAGCAGGGACCGCTCGATGGATGCCACCGATGAGGTCAACACCTCATCGTTGAGGTATACGGTAATCAGGGAAGAGAGGCCGGCCACCGTCAGCGCCGGGAGCGCGACCCAGATGGGGTTGATGCCGCTGGCCTGCGACCCGACAAATTCGTTGTTTGCCGATAACCGGCCGTAACAGATCAGAATGCCGGTAATCACCGCCAGCGGAAGAGCCAACGGACTGATCAGCGGGAAAAAGTGCGGCAGCAGCGAAAACGCCGTCAGCATGGTCGCGCCCTCGTTGACCATCAGGGCGCAATACATTGCCAGAAACACGAAGGTAAACACCAGCAGGCTGATGCCGAACGCCTTGCCCAGTTCGCGCAGCACATACTTTGGAAAGGTAATCAGCACTGTCCGCCCCCCTCCAGCTTCGCGGCTCTCTCAATTCCGAGTACCCGCCGCAGCCAGTAGGTGAAGGCAAACGCCAGCCAGGCGGCAAGATAAATATCGCTCGGCACGTGCGCGCCTTCCACCACACGGCTCAGGCCGCAGGCCGTCGCCAGAAACAGCCACACCAGCTTCGGGCGCGGAAACAGGAACCAGAGCGCCCATGCCGCGCCGAACGCTACCGCCGCGTGGCTGCTGGGGGTGGAGAGGTCGTTGCTCTTCCACCAGTCGCCGGTCCAGGCGCGAAAGATCGGTTCGGAGAAGAGCGGCCCCTGCGGGCGCTCCTTGCGGATAATCAATTTCAAGATTTCCGCCGCCAGCCCCGAACCCAGCGCCGCCAGCAGCAGGAACCCGGCCCGGCGGAAAACCGCCTGCCAACCGCGCAATCCCTGCAGCGGCAGGTCCTGCATGACCAGCCCCAATGCCGCCAGAACCCAAAAGCCAAAGAAACCGAACGATTTGAACATTTCCAGCGTATCGTCGCGGAAACTGTGGCGCAGGGAGTTCAACCAGTGAAACAAACGTGCATCCAGCACGAGAATCACCAGCAAACCGATCAGAAACAGCACGCAGCAGCCGATGATCCGTTCCCGCAGCCGCCGGCTGTTCCAGAGCTGATGTTGCGTATTCGCGTCCGCCATGGCAGTATTGTCAGGCTCCGTTTTGGTTTCAGAAAAATCGCCGCCTGCTCGCGGCACCGTACCATTATACGGTAAGCGGGTCCCGGTTGGAAACCGAATCTTGCCGATTCCCGCCGATTCCGCTCCGCCGCCGGGACTACAACCCGAGCATGAACTGGAAGGTGCGGTCGCCGGAGCCGGGCAATCCTTCGTGTCCGAAGTCAGGATAAATCACTACATCTTTCTTGGACTTGATCTTATTGAACGCGGCAAACTGCGTCGACGGCGGGCAGATGTTGTCCATCAGGCCGGTGAACATCAGCACCTTCGCTTTGATGCGCGGAGCCAGATGCTGCAGGTCGATGTAACCCAACCGAGTGAAGATCTCTTCCTCCCGCTCGTGGCGGGGATCGAAGAGCCGGAAATACTGCCGCAGATCCCAGTAGGCGTCCTTGGCGAGATCCATTTCCCAGACGCGTTTGTAATCGCAGAGGAAGGGGAAGACCGGCGCGGCAAGCTTGATCTGCGGCTCGAGCGCGGCGCAGGCGAGCGTCAAACCCCCGCCCTGCGAACCGCCCATTGCGCCCACGCGCTCGGGGTCGACTTCGGGCATCTTCATCACGATGTTAGCCAGCTGCGCGGTATCGAGGAAGATCTGGTGGAAGAGCAATTTATCGGGGCTGTCGTCGTCGAGGCCGCGAATGATGTGCCCCTGCAGCGTATTGCCCTGCACGCCGCCGACATCCTCCGATTGTCCGCCTTGCCCGCGGCAATCCAGGGAGGCGACGCTGAAGCCGGACGCGACGTAATTGAGCTTGTCGTTCCAATCGCCGCAGTTGCCGCTGTAGCCGTGGAACTGGCAGATAGCAGCGTGCGGCTGGGGGGCATTCTTCGGGCGCAGATATTTGGCATGAATGCGCGCGCCGCCGACGCCGGTGAAGTAGAGGTCGAAACACTCCGCGAGCGGCACCTGAAACTTCGCCGGCACCAGCTCCACCTGCGGATCGATGGCGTGCATCTGGCGCAACGCCTTGTTCCAGAATTTATCAAAATCAACGGGTTTCGGCGTGCTTCCCTTGTAGGTCTTGAGCTTCTCCAGCGGCATGTCCAGCATTGGCATTTGCGCATTCCTTATTAAAAAAAAGTGGAAGGAAAGAACCTTTTTGACTGTCGGACATCCGGCTTTTCATCACGACGGGCGACCGGCGGCATTTACAAAAATTTCGCCAGCAGCACGATGTTGTCGTAAATGCCGTCGAGCTTGCGGGCACGCAATAACTTGCCCTCACACACAAAGCCGGCTTTCTCATACAACAGAATCGCGGCCCGGTTGCTGGCGAAGACCTCCAATTCGACCTTCTCCAGTCCGCTGATATCCTTCGCGTGGGTCAGGCACCGCGCCAGCAATTCGCGGCCGATGCCGCGCCGGCGGTACTCAGCCCGCACACCCATCCCCAGCACCCCGACGTGCATCATGCCCGGATATTGCTTGGGCAGAATGTCGCACCAACCGACCACCGTCTCGTCAATCAGCGCCAGATACTGCGGCAGGTTGTGCTCCACCACATTCTGCACAAACGCCCGCGTCGCCCCGGCCGGAAACCCTTCTGTCGCCGCCAGAAACTTCCGTTCGCGCGCCACGGCATCCACCGCTTCGCCATACGACGAAGCATATTGTACGGACGCCGGAAGGTAGCGGATCGCATCCACGCGGAATTCTTCCTTTTCCCGGCGGCCAAAAGCGCCGGCAAAGGCCAAATGAGGAATTACAGCTTTCCAAAGAGCCCGTCCAGCTCCGAAGCGTGCTTGACCGGCAGAAATTCCGTGATCGTATATTCCGCCACGCCGGCGATTGTGAAGGGGTCGGCCTGCATGAATCCCTCCACCTCTTCGCGGGTCAGATTATGCGCAAGAATCACCCCGCCGGTCCGCGGCTGTTGCGGCCCGGACATCATCAGCTTGCCGTCGGCATAATACTTTGCCAGATGTGTACGGTGCGCGGTTACGTGCGCATCCACCTCGGAGAGCGGCTTCACATACTTCGTCAAAATCAAAAACATCAGATCCTTTCGGTTTTCCCGGCTATTTTCCGGCTCTGGAGACGCGCCATCGCCCGCTCTATGCTGGCGGTTATTTCTTCTCGTCGGTCTTTGATGCCGGCGCCAGATACTTCAAACTCAGATTGTTTTCCAGCATTCCCTCCAGTGCGGTGCGGTTCTGGGCGGGCAGCCGCTTCAGCAATTCCGCTGCGATTGCCTTGGCATCGGCCTGCGTCTTGCCGGCGCACAGTTCCTGCGCCGCTTTGTCGAACGCCTGCACATACGCCTTCATCTCCTGCACATCCTTTACGCCGCAGAGCGGACCGTGGCCGGGAATGATTTTCTCCGCTCCCGAAGCGGCGAGCAGGTCAAGATTTTCCAGCCAGCCCGCGACATCGCCCTCGCCCATAAAGGGGTGGCAGCCGGCAAATACCAGATCGCCCGCGAAGAGGGTTTTTTCCTCCGCGACCCAGGCGATGAGATTGTCCTTGCAGTGGCCGTGCAAGAGCGGGATGAGCTGGACATTCACACCGCCAAGATCCATCGTCTGCGGTTTGTCGAGACTGAGATCCGCCGCGCGAATCTCGGTCCCGCGCATCTGCTTGCCGGTCAGCCCGTATGCCGAGGCATTCTTCAGCGCCTTTTCGCCCTCATTTTTCGCCAGTTCCGCCGCCCCGTTGCCGCCGATAAATTCCACCCCCTTCTTATCGAACGCGCAGTTGCCCCACGCATGGTCAAGATGATAGTGGGTGTTGACGACATACCGGATCGGCAGTTGGGTTACCTTGCGGATGTCGATGAGCAGCCGTTCGCCTTCCTTTTCAGAAATCAGGGTGTCCACCACCATCACCGCTTTTTCACCGACGATCATGCCGGCGTTTGCGCCATAGCTCCCGGCCGGAGAAAAATCCTTTGTTCCGACATAAGCCCAGACATGTGCGCTGATCTGCTGCAAACCGCCGGTGTCCGCTGCCGCTGCCGCCGTCACAAACAGGAAAAGTGCCAGCAATCCGGCACACGAACCTTTGATGATCGCATTCATCTGCTTTTTCCATTCCTGATAGGTGCCGTCATGAAAAAAAAGACTCCGCTGCAGGCACCGATAAAACAACAAAACCGGCTGAATTTCCACCAAATCACAGACCCCGATGGTAAGAAAAACCCCGAAATTGTCAAGCCGCTGTACCAGCCACGCTTCCCTCTCCTCCACGTGGAGATCAAAAACAATGACACCCCCATCCGGCAAGCATAATAGAAAATATCCCACGGCAAGCGCAATCAATCGCAGGAATGAAAGGCCGTCACACCCGCTCCAACGCCGCCTGTCGAATTGCGTGGTCGCAAGCGCCGGCCGAAAAGCGACCTGAATTCGCGCTGACCGCCAGCGGTAAGGTCTGGCTGCCCTTCAAGGCGCGGGCGGTGGAGTGGGGCTCAATCTTCCGACCCGCGCAGTAACAAGGCGCCTTCCCTCCATCGCCGCGAAGAGACGGTAGTTAGCGTAACCTTATTCCGCTGAGAGCGTGCGAATTTTGAGTGCGGATCAGACCGGAGTATTCTGCCCGATAAAAAAAGACCGCCCGGCAGGGGCGGTCTTGGCGTGCGGAGAAATACGCGAAACTCGCGCAAGAGGATAGGGTCAGCTCTTACGCGCCCCACTGAACAGGCAGGCGAGAAGCGCCAGCATCCCGAGCGAAAGTGTCAACAGGGCGGTCTGCGCCCCGTCCGCGCGGAGGCTCAGATAATAGGCCGCTCCGGCGATCAGCCCCGCCAGTGCAAGGCCGAACATCCCGCCGCGTCCGCCGCCAATAGCGCAGCCGCCAATCACCGCCACCGCCGGGAAGAGCAGCCCGCCAGTCAGCGTCCCCGGCAGCGGCCAGAGGTAGAGCAGCAGCACCGGGAAGGCAAAGGTCGAAGCCAGCAGTCCCGCCAACAGATAGGAACCGAAACGCACGCGCAGGGTCGGCACCCCGCACTCGCGTGCAACCTGCAAGTTTGAGCCGGTGGCGCGCAGATTGCGGCCCCAGACGGTGAACCTAAGCGCCCCCGCCAGCAGAAGCAGCCCTACTCCCGCCGCGCCGCCCAAGAGCAGCAGCTCGCCTGTACTATCCGCTTTCCACGGCGTCTGCGCCACCAGCGACAGATTGCTGAGTACGAGATTGCCCAATTGCAGGAAACACAGTCCGGTTACAAAGGTTGTGAAGCCCGCATGAAGGCGAACCACCCCCGCCAGCCAACCGTTAAGCGCTCCGCAGAGCAGCCCCGTCAGCAAAATTGCGGCAATAACCGCCCCGTTGGAGCCGGGGCAGGCATGCGCGGCATAGGTCGCGGAGGCGAGGCTGAAACTTACAATTCCGCCTGCGCTGAGATCCAGTCCGCCGGCCAGAAGGGTGATCCCCGTTCCGGCGGCGGCGAAGGCAAAGCACAGCCCGAGCGCGCCCGCCAGCAGCAGGACCTTGGTGAGCGAGAGAGCCTCGGCCGCTGCGCTGTCAAGCCCGAGCAGCAGGCAGGCGAAGAGCGCGCCCGCTAACAGGAAGCGCAGGAGGTGTCCGGCGATTCCGGATTTTTCACAGAAGGCTGAAGGCGCCGAATTTTCCGCTGCTTGCATAGAGTTTGATCTCCTCGGTTGTCCACTTGCCGGCCGGACGCGGCGGGCAGAGTTCGCCGTTGTGCAGTACGCCGATGGTATCGCAGACCTGCTGCAACTCCGGCAGATAATTGCTGATGAGAATCACTCCCTTGCCGGAGGCGGCAAGCGAGTAAAGTTCCCGGTAGAGTTCCTGCTTATGGGCGTTGTCCACCCCCCGGCCCGGTTCATTCAGAACCAGAACGTCGCAGCCGCTGGCGCGGGCGCGCAGCAGCAACAGCATCTGCCGTTCGAACGCACTCAGTTCGCAGATGCGTTTTTCTACGGTCTCCGGAGCCAGCGGCGAAGCCGCGATCAGTTTTCGCGCTTCCTCTGCCGCGCGGGAGCGCGAAAACCAGCCGCAACGCCCAAAACAACCCAGCGCAGGCAGCAACAGATTCAGCCCCGTTCCGGCGCGGGAATCCAGTCCGCTGCCGGCATCGAGAAACAAAAGTCCGGCACGCTTGGCGCGGATCGGTGTGAGCTGCCGCGCTTTGCAATGCTTTCCGGCGACCGACAGAATTCCCGAAGCGGCCGGCTCCAGCCCGCATAGCAGCCGTCCCAACCGGCGACGTCCCGCCCCCGGCAAACCTGCCAATCCCAGTACCTCGCCCCGGCGTAGGACAAAAGACACCTCCGCCGCAACGCCCGGAAGCTGCAAACCAATTGCCTCCAGCAGCGTTGCGCCCATCTTGTGCGTATGCAGCGGATACAGATCGGCTGGGGTGCAACCCGGAATCAGCGCCGCCAGCTCGTCGGCCGACTGCACGCCGCGCACCGGTTGCGCCGGCAAAGATTGTCCGTCGCGCAGAATCGTAAACCGATCCGCCAGCGCAAACGCCTCCTCAGCCGATCCGGTCGCGTACAGGATGCTGATCCCGCGCGCCGCCGCCTGCCGTAAATAGGCGTGCAAGCGCCGCAAGTCCGCCGGAGCAAGATTCCGGCCGGGTTCGTCCAGAATCACCAGCGTTCGCGCCGCGCAGACAGCCCGTAGTACCCCTGCCAGCCGAGCTTGCGCCGGCGTCAGCCGCGTGACCGAAGTACCAAGCCCGTCGAGCCCGAGCGCAAGCAGCCCCTCGCGCAACCGCTGCTTCGCGCCGGAAGACTGTCCCAGCCGCAAAAAATCTCCAAGCGTCAGTCCCGAAGGCAACTCCGGCGATTGTCCGCAGAACGCGACGCCCATCGTCAGCGCCGAGGCGTAGGACGAGGGACGATAAACCTGACGTTGCAACAGGAGCAGACCATGCCGGAAGGGGATGCCGCCGGCGAGGATGCGGGCAAGGGCGGACTTGCCGCTGCCGGGTTCTCCGAGCAGGGCGTGAATTTCGCCGGGCAGGATTTCGAGCGCAACATCGCGCAAAGGTTTGAGGCCCCCCAGAGAGAGAGAGAGGTCTTTGACGGTGAAGAGGGGTTCTGCCATCATGCGGTACGATCTCACAAAAAGCGGAAAGGTGTCCTCCCGCGAACTGGATGATAGTTTCCGTTCCACGAACGCCACGAATTCACGGACAGCCAAATTCCACCGCCACTAAGCACAGGCGATTCAAGAAGTTGCGGATTATAGCCGCCCGCACCCACCCCGTCAAGCTGCACCCGGCAAACAACGGACCAATGCGAGGGTACCCAGCGGCCCGCGT
Source organism: uncultured Planctomycetaceae bacterium (assembly GCA_964460225.1). Lineage (GTDB taxonomy): Bacteria > Planctomycetota > SZUA-567 > SZUA-567 > SZUA-567 > CAYWTJ01. The sequence goes on from CAYWTJ010000017.1 coordinate 77,203, forward strand.
CTGCATTCCAGCGGTTTGCCGGCTGGTTCGGCGTTATGGCCTTATTCTGCTGATTGCCTTCCTACCCGTTATCAAATTCCTTCTTTTTCTTCCCGGGAGCGGTAGAGAACAGCGGTCAGGAAGATCAGACCGGCGGCGTTGACCGGGTCGCGCAAGAGATTCGCCCATTCCAGTCGTTGCAACCCCCTTCGCGCCCGCATCCAGCTCAACCGCTGCGACCGTCGCCGGGCATCTTCGGCAATGTCCGGCTCACTCGTCAAGCTCGCCGCGCACTGGTCCGCCGCCCTTTCCGCGCGTAAACTCTTTGCCTCGGCTTCCGTGAATTCAGCCGTAACGGCCGGGTCCGCCGCACCGGTTACCTCCACCGGTTCGGCCCAACGGCACAAGCGCGTCAGCGGCTGTGCCAGCGAAACAAGGTCGTTCGCGCCCCAGGCCTGCCGGATCGTCTGCGCCGGCAGCAAAGCCTCCAGATCGTCGTTCCATTCCGCCAGCGCCAGCTCCAGTCCCGCGCCGCGCCGGTCACGCTCGGCGTCAAGTACATCCACCATATCCGCCTTCGCATCCCGCACTTCGGCCGTCATCTGCAACAGCATTGCGCTCCAGACCGGACTGGTCGTAACCGGCAGCTCCCGGTTCAATAAATTCAGCAACGCGCACAACCGGTCCGCGTCCGCCAGCCCCGCCACCAGCCCCCAACGGGTATGATTGCTCGGACACCGGTCCCACAACCGCAACACCTGCTCCTCCGGAATATCCTCATTCAGCCGCAGCAGCGACTTGAGCGCGCATGTCGCAACCGCCGGATCGCGATCGTCCTGCAACTGCCGCAAAAGCGGCAGCGCCTCCCTGCATTCCATAAAGCCCAGCGCCGTCAGCGCCTCGTACCGGAACGGCGATCCCGTGTCCGCCGCTTCCGCGAGCACCTCCGGCAGAACCTCCGCCTGCGGCCGGCAAACCAGCATCCGCAGCGCCGAATACCGCCGGGAGGTTTCGCTGGTATGCAGCGATTCATGGAGCAGATGCCGGCTCAATGCCGAGGAGTTGAGCATCACCCCTTCCAGCACCAGCCGCCCCCGGCCGCGCATGCCGTCATGGTTGTACCCCGAAAGCGTATAAGTGCGGTACAGGTCGTACAGATTCTGCGGCAACAGCAGCGAGAGCTCTTCGTGCAGGGGCCGCGCCGCCTGCCTTGGCAGACTGCGCACGATCAGCCACACCCCGCCCGCCGCCAGCGCCCAAACCAGAAACAATCCACTATACGGATGAACATACGATCCGCCGGGCAATGCGTGCAGTTGCTGTCCCAGCCAGCAGCTCTGCCGCGTCTGCACCAGTTGCACCAGCCCCAGACTCGCCAGGCCGCCCGCCAGCGTCAGCAACTGGAAGGCGATCGCCACCCGCGCCGCGCTGTTTTTCGGCAGATATTCCGACTGCAACGCCATCAGCTTCGTTGCTGCGACCGACGCGCCTACGCCCGTCAGCGGAAACAACAGGCAATAAAACCAGTAATTCCCGCTGCCCGGCAGCAGCCCCGGCAACGCCCACAAGAGCGCACAGCCGCCGCTGAGCATGGTGGAAAGCAAGAGCAGCAATCGCGTGGTGATCCGTTCGCCGATGATCTTCAGCATGTGCGTGGCGGCAATGGAAACGATGCTTCCCGCGAGCATCAGCAGAAAAATCCGTGTGCTGTCGTACTGCATGACCTTGCTGCAATAACTGACGGTATAGCCCGCGAAGATGAACATCGCCGTCTGTACCAGCGTCAGCACCGCCACACGGCGCGTCGCCCGTTTGCGCGCCAGTTCGCCGATCACCTGAAACACCCCGGAGATCGACGACCCCTCCATCTCGCCGGTTGCCGGCAGCTTGCCAACCAGAGTGGCGGTATAACTGTTGGAAACAATGCCGAGTACGATCAGCCCCAGCAGGGAGGCATGCTCGGAGAAGAGTCCGCTGCCGAGCCAGAAGAACGCCGTCACCCGGCAGAGCAGCGTCCCGGTCTGCGTCGAGGTCATCACCCGCGCCATCGTCGAGGCGATTTCCCGCTGCGGAGTGAGCGCCTTGATGACCGGCACGTATACCGTCATTCCCAGCGCCCGCGCCACGCCCACCAGATACAGAACCAGAATCACCAGCCAGACGCGGAAGTCGCCGCTGATGCCCGGCACCAGCGGGATCAGCAGATACAGAATTGCAATCAGGCCGCGCGTCCACCACATCCGCGACCAGATCGCTGACATGTCTACCCCGCGCAGCAGTTGCGGCGCAAAGACCGCGGCGAAGCCCGTCAGATGCGGTGCGGCGAAGATGAAGCCCATCTGCAGATCGCTCGCCCCGTAATGCAGGGCCAGCATGATGATGACCGCCTCGATGATGAAGGGATAGCCGAAGCCGTTGAAGAAAGCCTGTTGCGTAAGCAGCGGCTGCGCCATTCGCTGCAAGCGGCGCGAAACGGTGATGAGCATTGCAGTTCCTCACAGCGAACGTCACATTCCGGACCGACAACAAGGCGCGCTGCCGGCGAGCAAGCGCGGCAGCGCATTCATTTTATCCCGGCAGTGCCGGAAGAAAAGCAAAAACCCGCAGACTTCACCCCCTCATCAGGGCAACGGTAGTTTAATCAGACTGAGTACAGGGCTTCCTTGCGAATCCCGGTTGCGCTTCGTCCTGCGCTTCCATGGAACCCCCATCGCTGTCAGGATGTTCTCTGCCGCGCCGGTGCCGGCGGATAATCCAGAATTAGCGTGACCGGGCCGTCGTTGTGCAGGGTGACGGCCATATCCGCCCCGAACACGCCGGTCTGCACCGGAACCCCGCAGGCGCGCAGATCATGGCAAAACTGTTCATACAACGGTTTAGCCGTTTCAGGACGCGCCGCTGCGATAAAGGAGGGACGGTTGCCTTTGCGGGTATCGGCGCAGAGGGTAAACTGGCTGATGACCAACGCCGCGCCGGAGATCTCCTGCAACGAGCGGTTCATCTTGCCCCCTGTGTCCTCAAACACCCGCAGCCGCGCCACCTTTCCCGCCAGCTCCAGCGCATACGCCGGAACCTCCTGCGCCTCCACCCCCAGCAGAACGAGAAACCCCGCGCCCACGCGCCCGACCTCCGCCCCGTCGACGCTCACCGCCGCCCATCTCACCCGCTGCACCACCGCCCGCATCTTTCGCTTCGCTCCGTTTTCACCGGCAATCCGTTTAACGTCTGCTCAATACCATTGCAGTCCCGTTTTTTAGAGCCGGGAGTAATTCCATGACAGCGGGTGATCGCCCGCATAGGGCATGAAGCCGTGAAAAGGACGCGGATCGTCATCAAACACCAGCGGCAGAAAATGGCGGTCGCCCTCCCACATCGGCAGGGTTTTTATTTCGTCCACCGCGACCCAGTGCAGAGTTCCTTCCTCGTTGCTGGTGAAGGGCGTGCCGGTGAAGGCGGTAATCAGAAAAATAAAACCCAGCCAGTCCTCACCCTTGGGGCCGAACCCGGTCCAGTTAATCGTGCCGCGCAGGGACATCCCGGTACACTCAATGCCCGCTTCCTCGCGGATCTCGCGGCGCATGCAACTCAACACATCCTCATCCGGCTCCATGTGTCCGCCGAGGCCGTTGTATTTGCCGAGTTGATCGTCGTGCGCTCGCGCATTGCGATGCACCATCAGAACGCGCGTCCGGTCCGGCGACAGTACAAATCCCAGTGTCCCGACAATCGGCGTATAATTGTTTG
>CAYWTJ010000018.1:0-4294 GCA_964460225.1 uncultured Planctomycetaceae bacterium
CCGAGGCACAGAACTGCGAAGCGGACGTCACCGTCTTCTCCACCCCCGACGGCGTGGGACAGACCGGCGCTGGCGCCGAACTCGCCAAGGGCCGCAAGGTCCTCGACTACTCCGGCGACTACCGCTTCAACTCGGTCGAGTTGTATCAGGAGTACGCCAACCGCCTGAGCAAGGACCCCGTCCACAAGGCCCCCGGGCTGCTGCCCCAGAGCGTCTACGGCCTGACCGAACTGCACCGCGCCGAGATCGCCGCAGCCAAGCTCGTCGGCAACCCCGGCTGCTTTGCGATGAGCTGCATCCTCGGCCTCGCGCCCGCGATGAAACACGGGCTGGCCGAAGCCGGCGGTTTGATCTGCGACTGCAAGAGCGGCGTCTCCGGGGCGGGCAAGAAGCCGGCGCAGAACTTCCACTACCCCGAGCGCTACGACGACATGAACGCCTACCGCCTGACCGGCCACCAGCATGTGATGGAGGTCGAACGCGAACTCGGTGCGCTGGCGGGCGCGGAGATCAAGCTTACCTTCACTCCGCAGGTCGTGCCGATGTGCCGGGGCATCATGAGCTGCCTCTACGGCCGGCTGGCGCAAGGGATGACGCACGCGAAGGTGCTGGAAGCCTACCGCACCATGTACGCGGGCGAACCGTTCGTGCTGGTCAAGGATTTCAAGACTTACGCCTCGACCGGCTCGGTGCGGGGCAGCAACCGGTGCCTGATTACCGTCGCCTGCGACGAACGCACCGGCATCTTCCGGGTGGTCAGCCACATCGACAATCTGATGAAGGGCCAAGCCGGCAGCGCGATGCAGAACCTCAACGTCATGTTCGGCCTGCCCGAAACCGCCGGCCTTGACCTCCCCGGTTCGCACCCGTAAGCCGGCGCGAACGTCCCAACGACGCCCCCGGAAAGGACGCGGCAAATGGCCGGGCCAGACCACAACGCGCCGAACCACGCGCCGTCAGGCGGTACCATGCCGGTCGCCAATACCGCCAACCGGAAGCAAAGTGCGCCCGACTGGCGGTATTGGCCCCTGTGGATCAGCCTGCTGGTGCATGTCCTGTTCTTTGGGTTTCTGAGTTGCACGCGCGAATGGGGGGGGGGGTGCGCAGCGGCCTGATGTGGTTTGACCTGTTTCTGGCGCTGCGCTTTCTGCTGGCGCGTTTGCGCAATGAAACCGGCTGGGGATGGGTGGTATATCTTGCTCTGCTCTGGACCTCAGTCTTCTGGTTTTCGCCGGTTCTGCATGCAGCGGCGGAGATCCGGAAATACTGGCTGTATTCGTAACGCGATCAAAATCAACGCGCTCCAGCCTTCCGCCGGGGCGCGCGCGTTCTGGACCATTTCAGGACCATCGCGCCACACAAAACCGCAGGAGCGCAAATGAGTCGTCCCTCAAGCCCGCAACCGGAGAAAGCCGCCGTAACCTCCGTGCTGGCAATTGCTTTCGCCACCTTCTGTCCGCTTTATGTTCTCGCGCTCTGGACCTTCGCGCCCCTGACAATTGCAAACCTCCTGCCCCTGCAACGGCAGCCGCAGGAGAACTATCCGTTTCTGATGCTTTCGTCCTTTGTGTGCGCCGGGCTCAACGGCGTCACCGTCTCGCTGCTCCTGTGCTGGCGGATGCTCAAGGGCCGGATCGTTCTCGCCCGCAGCCACATGGCTGCGCTCTCGCTCCTGCTCAACGCCGCCGGCTTCACAGCCCTTACCTGGCTGTTGGGTCTGGCACTGGTCGATCAACTGAGAGCCGGGCCGCTCTGGATGGCGATCTTCAGCGTCTACTGGGCCGGCATAGAGCCGCTGGTTTCAACTTGGCTCTCGGTCCGCATCTTGCGGCTGGTCACGCGCCCCGCCTCCGCCAAATAACCGTTTCGTGCCACCGCAGATCAGCACACGTCCCCGCGCTCAGAATCCTTGGGACGGACGTTCCACACCGGGCGGCCGAATTACAAACAGCCGGCGTCTTGCCACGTCATTCCCGATGGCATAGAAAAAGGCGCGCCCGCAGCAAGGACGCGCCTTTTCATAAACACGATGTGACTCTGCGGCAAAAACCGCCGTGCACTCAAACCTTGAAATACGCGCGGTACCATTCGATAAACCGCGCGATGCCGACCGCAACCGGCGTATTGGGCCGGTAGTCCACATCCCGCACGAGATCTTCGACATCCGCAAAGCTCATCGGCACATCGCCCGGTTGCAGCGGCAGGAAATTCTTGATCGCGGTCTTGCCGAGGTTCTTTTCGATTTCGCCGATAAAATCAATCAATTCGACCGGATCGTGGTTGCCGATGTTGTAGACGCGATAGGGCGCCTTGCTGGTGCCGGGATCGGGATGTTTGCCGGACCATTCCGGATTGGGCTCTGCGGTATGATCGTTCACCCGCACAATCCCTTCCACGATGTCGTCAATATAAGTAAAGTCGCGGCGCATCTTGCCATGGTTATACACATCAATCGGGCGCCCCTCAAGGATCGCTTTCGTGAAGAGAAACAGCGCCATATCCGGCCTGCCCCACGGCCCATATACGGTAAAGAAGCGCAAGCCCGTCGTAGGCAGCCCGTACAGGTGCGAGTAGCAGTGCGCCATCAGCTCGTTCGCCTTTTTCGTGGCGGCATACAGCGAAACGGGATGGTCAATGTTGTCATGAATCGAGAACGGCATTGACTCGTTTGAGCCGTAAACCGAACTCGAGGAAGCATACGTCAGATGCGCGACCTTGCTGTGGCGACAGCCCTCAAGAATGTTGATAAAGCCTTGAATGTTGCTGTCAATGTAGACATGCGGATTGGTGATCGAGTACCGCACCCCCGCCTGAGCGGCGAGATGAATCACCTTGTCAAACGGATTGTCGCGGAAGAACGCCTCCATACCGGTACGGTCAGCAATATCCATCTTCACAAAGGAGAAGCCGGGCTGCTCACGCAGCATCCGCAGCCGCGCTTCCTTAATGGCGGGATCGTAATAATCATTCACGCAATCGAGGCCCACCACCGTATCACCACGCGCCAGAAGTCTGCGTGCGGTGTGGAAACCAATAAACCCGGCCGCGCCGGTCACAAGAATCTTCATTTGTGTTTATTTCCTGATAAAAGCCCACATCTCGACCGCATTATCGTCAATCATCATGTCATCGTCAAGCCGGCCCCGCCGATCTGCGCCAACTCCGCCCGCATGCCCCGCCCATCCGGATTACGACCGTACCCCTTGCCAAGCCGGAACGGATGACTATAGTTTGCTTGGCAACAGACAACAAATTATCGATATCGGTTTTTCGAACCGTATCCTGCGCACAAATTCCCGCTTTTCAGCCCTTTTCATACAAAGGAGTCGCCGTGCCTGCCCAGTTGATTGACGGAAACGCCGTCGCCGCCGAGATGCTCGCCGCCCTTAAGTCCGATATTGCCGCACTCACCGCCGCCGGCCACGTGCCCCACCTCGCCGCCATCCGCGCCAACGAGGACGCCGGCAGCGGCTGGTACGCCAAAGCGCAGGCCCAGCACTGCGCCGATCAGGGTTTGTGCTACACCCTCGTCGAACCCGGCGCGCAGGCGACGGAAGAGCAGATCATCGCGGAAATCCGGAAGCTCAACCAGAATCCGGAAATTTCCGCCATTCTGCTTCACCTTCCGCTGCCCAAGGGCTGCGATTACCTGCGTCTGGTCAACGCGATCGATCCGGCCAAAGACGCCGAAGGCGTGCATCCGGTAAACCTTGGCGGCCTGCTGGCGACCGGCCATGCCGACCCCGCTCCCTGCACCGCGATCGGTGCGGTCGAACTGGTGCGACGCATCCGCCCGGACCTCTCGGGCGCGAAAGCGCTGGTCTTGGGGCGCAGCGCCATCGTCGGCAAGCCAGCCGCCCTGCTGCTGCTGAACCTCAACGCATCGGTAATCATCGGCCACAGCCGCTCGGACGTCCCGGCGCTCTGCCGCGAAGCGGATGTCATCATCGCCGCCACGGGCGCGGCCGCCGTAAAATGGGAGCGCTACCGCAAAGCGCTCAAGGCATGGAAGGAAGGAAAAGGCGATCAGCCAGCACCCGCCGACCTCTCGCCGCTGGTAAAAGGCGACATGGTCAAGCCCGGCGCGATTCTGGTGGATGTCGGGGTGAACCACATTCCCGCCGGACTCGACGCGGACGGCGAACCGCTCAAGAATGAGAAGGGAAGGGTCGCCATGCAGTACGCGGGGGATATCGAGGTCGAGAGCGCCCGCGAGGTGGCCGGCTTCCTGACCAACCCCAAAGGCGGCTCCGGCCCGGTCACCAATGCCTATCTGCTGCGCAACACCGTCAAC
>CAYWTJ010000019.1:0-102717 GCA_964460225.1 uncultured Planctomycetaceae bacterium
TCGCCCAAGCGTGATCAGTAATGTCATGACGGTGAATTTCATCAGCCATATTCTTCTCCCGATAGTCAACTACAACCGGAAGTTATATGGAATCACCACTCACAATGAAAGAAAAATCCATTCTCGTGACGACACGCTCTAGTAGACAATCCATGTTCTGATTTGGTATCCGTGTCAGAGGGTGCAAGCCGCAAAATCCGTTCATGGGCCGGGGGGGGGCGACCGCCTCGACGGGTTCATCACGAACGGATCTCGCTCAATGCCAATTTACAACATTGACGGTGTACGGACTATGCTTGTTCACTCTAACAACGCCTGCATTTGCTGCGTCACAACCGCTTCGGTGGAGCGGAGCACCATTTGCATGAATTGACGTTCGCTGAACGTATGAAATGCTCCCATGTCGGTTAATGAGAGAGTGTTCCGTCCAGCCGCCGGTTGCTCCGCAAGGTATGCGGGCAACTCCCGCATCAAATAGGCGAGCGCCCCGATTTGTTGCAGGGTCGGGTCGGTATCGTCTTTCGTGAAGACCAGAATAAACTGGCCGGCTGCCACGGCGGTTGGGTCGAAGCCCGCATCGGAGTTGGCGGACTTGCGCAGCAGGCCGCATGGGGTCAGCAGGCCGGACGCGAAATTTCGTGCACGCTCCCGGATGCGCGGCAGGTCCGGAGCGGGGACACTACAGTCGGCCGCGGTGTAAAGTGCTTGCAGTGCCAGCGCTGTTGTCGTCAACCGGCGGACGGGATCATCCTGCCAACATAGAGAGCCGCTGCGCCAGACCAGTTCCTGCCGCCCGCCCCAGCTCCCGTCGGCGTTCTGCCGCTCCAGAAGAATCCGCTGCGCGCGCTTCAGATACGGATTCAACGCCAGAGTCTCACTCATGGCGTACAACTCGCTTAGCGCGTTTGTTGCGGTCACATGCTCCTGCACCGTGCTGCCGCAAAACCCGTTGCCAGCATCGAAACGGGCCAGCAGCCACGGTTGCGCTTTGCGCAGCTTTTTACGGAAGGGGCCGACTTTCGGGCTGTTGCCGCAATTGAGGAAGGCGAGCATGACCTCGGATGTTGCAACAAGATCCTGCCGCCACGAGCCGTCTTCATCCTGTTCGACCGATAATTGCGTCAGTACCCGGTCTGCCCACTGCATGACATCCGTCGCAGAGCGTTTGATGAAAGGAAACTCGGGGATCGGGTAGATGGCACCGCAGGGGGAGGCGGCATATTCCGCGAGGAGCGCATGAATCCGGGCGTCCTTCTCCGGTTCGATACAGCTATAGCGGTAGTAATAGGTTGCAGGAGCAATATAAGCGGTGGCAGTGCGGATCTGGTCGATGGTCCAACCGCGCCGGGTTGCCTCGGTTTTTTGGGCGGTACTGGCGGCGGCAGAGGGGGCGGAGGTCTGGGGAGCGGGCTGCGGGGTGGTGGACTCGCCGGAGCACGCGAGGGGACACAGCAGGAAAAAAGCCGCAAGACTCAGGCGCATGGTCGCACTCCTTGAATCGTGGTCAGCGCCGGGATGAATCGGACAACGAAATGGTTTTGCGCGTCGAAGCGTTCGCTATTCCAGTTGTTCGCCGCAGTGAGGGCAGGCGCCGGTGAACTTGGCGGGGATCAGCGTCTTGCACTTGGGGCAGCGGTTGATCCGGAAGATCGTCCACACGCACGCCGCAGTCAGCACGAACACGGACCCCTGCCACCAGCGCTCGGAACTCAGCCCCAGCGAGAGCATCAGCAGCGCCATCAGCACATACAGCGCGGTGAGTATCTTCTTCCGGCGGGCGTATGCCTGTCGCATGGGGATGGGTCCCTCGCAGCCCCGGATCAAGGGCGGATATCACAGGTCAAACAGAAAAGTGAAGGTAACACTACAAATGGCGCTTGCGGCAATGCGATCCAACGTGTTACGTTGGCGCGGGTTTGGGGCGCGCAGCCCCATGCGGTGCATCGGTTGATTCTTATAGTTCTTCTATCTCGATATAAAATCGGCGGTTGTCTGCTCTTCTCTATTTCTTAAAACGAAAAACAGGGCCTAGCGCTGGACGGTGCTCTTAGCGTGGGTCTTCGAGGCGGACGCGGATGGCGTTGGCATGCGCGGTCAGCCCTTCCAGTTCGGCCATGCGGATGATATGCCGGCCGGTGCGCAGGAGCCGCTCCTGCGAGTAGCGGATCACGGAAATATCCTTTACGAAGTCGTAGACCGAGAGGCTGCTCATGAAGCGCGCCGCGCCGGCGGTCGGGAGTACGTGATTGGTGCCGGCGAAATAATCCCCCACCGGCTCCGACGAATAGCTGCCCAAAAAGACCGCGCCGGCGTTGAGGACCTCACCCAGCAGCTCCTCCTCGTTTTCGGCGACGATTTCGAGGTGCTCGGGGGCGATGAGGTTGGAGGCGTCGATGGCCTCGTAGAGGTTTTTGCAGAGGTAGACCGCGCCAAAACGCTCCAGCGCGGCGAGGATCTTGTCGGCGCGGGAGAGTTTTTTGAGCTGCTTATCCAGCTCGATCTGAATTCCGGCGGCGAGGTCGCGGCTGTCGGTGAAGACAACCCCCGACTCGTGTCCGCTGCCGTGTTCAAGCTGGCTGATGAGGTCGGCGGCGACAAAACGCGCGCTGGCGGTCTTGTCTGCGACAATCACGATTTCGCTCGGGCCCGCGAGGGAGTCGATCCCGCACGCGCCGAAGACCAGACGCTTGGCCATATTCACATACGGACCGCCGGGACCGACGATCTTGTCCACCTGCTTGATAGTCTCGGTGCCGTAGGCCATCGCGGCGATGGCGTGGGCGCCGCCGATTTTGTAGACGGCGGGCAGGTCGAGCATCTTGGCGACGCTGAGGATGTAGGGGTTGACCTTGCCGTCCTTGCCGGCGGAGACGCAGGCACAGATGCGCCCGACCCCGGCAATCTGGGCGGGGATGGCGCACATCAGCATGGTGCTGAAGAGCGGGGCGCTGCCGGCGGGGCAGTACAGTCCGGCGCTGCGCAGGGGCAGGACGCGCTTGCTCAGGCGCACGCCGTCGCCGTCGTCGTGGATATAACCGCTGCGGCGCTGGTACTCGTGGAAGCGGCGGATGTTGACCCGCGCGAGGGTGGCGGTAGTCAGGAAATCAGCCTCGACGAGGTTCTGCGCCTCCTGAAACTCGGCTTCGCTGACGGTGAGCGTTTCGGGGGTCAGCTCGACGCCGTCGATTTTGCGGGAGAGTTCGCAGAGAGCCGCGTCGCCGCCTTTGCGGACGGCGGCGATGATCTCCTCGACGCGCTCGCGGATTTCGGTGCCGGCGAAGTCTGCGCGCTTGAGAATGCGCCGAAACTTCTCCTCATCCGGTCTATATTCCAGAATATCAATCATATGAGGACAATTCCATGCTTCAAACAGGTGGAATGCAAAAAGCAGCCTGGTACACAGTCAAATTTTTGGTTCATATTAGAAAGAGCTCTTGTTAATAATCATTAACCGCCGTAACAGCATGGGGCTACGCGCCCCAAACCCGCGCCAACGTAGCACGTTGGATCGCATTGCCGCAAGCGTGAATTGTCGTGTTCCCCTCACTCGTACAGTGCTGGAGATGAGCTGGTGAAACGCGAAACAGAATCCAATTTGTCAGACGAAATCACCTCGCGCAAAATTTCCTCGCCGGTCAACACAATCCGGCTTCCTGCGCAAGCGGCGCACACAGCCTGTCGTCAGTGCAAATCATACCCGTATTCCGCCCGCGAGTAAAGAACCGTTCTGCTCGACACACCGTCTGCGAAGAAGAAGAGCTTAATCCGCAAGCCGTTTCTTTGTATTGACCCCAACCGCACGTTTCAGAAAATCGTGATCTTCATCCCGGACATACCAGTATTTGCCATTTTCATGACGAATCAAAGAGCGTACAAAGTTCCCGCCACCAAACCTCCATTTCGTCTCAATTTGCAGCCAGCCATTTTCCGACCGGTGAAAAATCGGCTCCCCGGCAATCGAACAAATGCGATTTAGCTCGCCCTTTTCGACTTGGTAAATATCAAAACAACGTCCGCCTCTCCCGCTCCCCTGCTCGTTGAATACAAAAATCTCCGGCACTCCGTCGGCGTTCAGGTCATACAGCCATATATACGACGGTTCGACCTGCATTTCCTCATCGCCTTCGCTGGCTGCATCCGCATTATTCTTGGCGATCCACTTTTGCACGATCTGGCGAACCCCAGCCGACAACTTGTCATCGGCGCGTTCTTCGAGATTGCTTTTCAATGGCAGGGGGCCAATGGCAGGCGTCGGCCAGACAAACCCGTCCGGGGGCGTCAGCCACTTTTGCGGGTCGGTGTAATCTCCCATCAGGTATCCATCCGCAACCGCCCGATCAAAAAGATCTTCTCCAGAACCCGGGCTGGGTTTTGCCAGCCCCTGCGAGGCAGCGCTGTTCGCGGATGTTGGGGCAGGTTCTTTGTCTATATCGGCGCGTAGCGGTATCCGAACCGGTTGGGGCAATGACGGCGGGGGCGGAAGCTCCAATGATTGGGGATCTGGAGGGGTTGCCGCAGGCGGAGCAGGCAATCCGGTCGCTTCGGCTGCGAATCCGGTCAGTACACTATTTGCAAATACCAAGCCGGCCAGCAGAAGAAGGCCATGTAGGTACATATGCAATGTTCCTCCCCTTCTGTTGCATTTGTGCTTGGGTTATTGCGGGGCACCGATGGAGGCGACGTGGAGTTTGCCGGCTTGGGCGGGGCCGGAGGCGGCGAACAGGCCCTGTTTCGGGGCGGCGAACGTCACCGTCGTCGTCGCCTTCACGCAGCAGCCCAGCACCTCTCCCGTGTCGGCATTCAACCCGCTCGGAACGTCCAGCGATAGGACCGGCGCGCCGCTGGCGTTCACGCGCGCGATCACCGCCGCGTACTCCCCGGTAATCTCCCGGCTCAAACCCGTACCGAACAAGCCGTCCACAATCAGCCGCGCACTGGAAAGAATACCCTCCAGCCGCGCCCATTGCAATTCGCCATTTTCGCGGCAGTAATCGAGGAAATGCGCGTGTTGTTGCAGGATTTGGAGATTCACCGCCGCTTCATCGGCGTAGGCCGCCGTCAGCGGAATCACCCGTACCGGCAGTCCTTTTTCCAGTAGCCCGCGCGCTACGACGAAGGCGTCGCCGCCGTTGTTGCCGGGACCGGCGAGGACTACGATCTCGCCGCCGCGTTCACCATGGCCCGACATCTCCGCCGCCGCAACCGCCGCGCCGATGCCGGCGTGCTCCATCAAGCAGAGCCGGGGCAGATGAAATTCCTCCTCCGCCCGCCGGTCAAGCTCCCGCGCTTGCGCGGCGCTAATCGCTCCGGCTGGATCCGCCTTGGTCAAATACGGGTTCTTCAGCGCCAGCCAGCCGTCCCAGCGCAGGGCGTGGGCAGGATCAAGAAAGGCTTTGGCAACCAGAAAGCTCGATGACCCCATTGTCGCGGTGTTGTCGGTTCCGGAGATGACGCAGGGGAACTCCTCGCCGGCTGGCGCCTCGACATTGAGCGGCGCACCCATTTTTTGCAGCAAGCGCAAATGACGCCGGAAGAGCGTGTCGCCCTCCCCCGACGGATCGGTCAGCGCGATGGTGACAGGAATCCCGCGCGCCAGCAGCAATCGGGCGGCGACCAGCGCAGCCGCTCCCGCCAGACACGGCGCAACCCCGATCTCGACCGGCTGCGTGATGCGCAACGCCATGGCTCGCCCGGCCACCTCGGCCATGAGCATTTCCGGTAATTGAAACAGCAAGAGAAGTACCCCCGGCAAAAAGTCTCAACTATAACCAAAATAAGCAGTTTACAGAAGAAAATGGCCGTGACAAGACAAATCAGGACGCCCCGGCTCGATTTTCCGGCCATTTGACACAATCAATTCCTTTTGTGGAGGTTACCTGTACGGTGAAAGAGGATTTTCAAATGGAGGAGCAACGTTCCTTGCTCTGCTTCCCTGTTTTTTTAAAGAATTCGCAATTAACCCCTTGCGGAAAACCAACAGAGGGGTAGATTTCCCTCTTGCTTTCTACTAATTTGTAAAAAAGTCGGGTGGTCGGAGCATTTTTCGCGGATTTCGCAGATTATGCCATCAAACGATAGTTTCAAATTTAATCTTGGTTTGTGAGGCAAGAGGCATAAAAATGGAAGTAAACCAGATCAATCAGGCTTCGTTGGCGGAGCAGGCAGGCGGGGGGCATGACGGGTATTGTGTCCGGAATGAGATCGCCGAACTGGGTTTGCTGTACCGCATCAGCCAGATGCTCGATCAGAGCTACGACCTGCGTGACGGCATCGACCAGATTCTCGTTACCCTCGCCAAGCATATGGGCGCGCTGCACAGCACGCTGACGTTAATCAACCGCCAGACCGGCGAGATACAGATCACCGCTTCCTACGGACTCTCTTCCAAACAGAAAAAACTCGGCCGATACATGACCGGCGAGGGCATCACCGGGCAGGTCGCCGCAACCGGCAAGCCGCTGGTCGTGCCGAAGGTCAGTGCCGAGCCGAGCTTCCTCAACCGTACTGGCGTCCGGGATCAATTCGGCTCCCGCGAGACCTCGTTCATCTGTGTGCCGATCAAGGAAGGCACGGATATTCTGGGCACGCTGGCGGTGGACCACCAGTTTGTGCCGGATTATGATCTGCAGGACGATGTGCGTTTGTTGTCGGTGATTGCCTCGATGATCTGCCGTTCGGTCAAGCTGCGCCAGACGTTGGAGGAGGACCGCCTGCGGCTGGAGGAGGAGAACGAACGGCTGCAAAGCGAGTTGCGCCGGAAGTTCCGTCCGGAGAACTTTGTCGGCACCTCGCAGGCCATGCAGGCAGTTTATGACTCGATCGCGCAGGTTGCGCCTTCGAGCACAACGGTGCTGATCCGCGGCGAGAGCGGCTCGGGCAAGGAGCTGGCGGCGCACGCGATTCACCACAACAGCCAGCGCGTGGGCCGGCCGTACATCAAGGTCAACTGCGCGGCTTTGCCGGAAACGATTCTGGAGGCGGAACTTTTCGGGCATGAGAAGGGCGCTTTCACCGGCGCAATCGCCAGCCGCAAGGGGCGCTTTGAACTTGCCAACGGCGGTACGCTGTTTCTGGATGAGATCGGGGACTTCTCGCCGGTGGCGCAGGTGAAGCTTCTGCGCGTATTGCAGGAGAAGGAGTTCGAGCCGATCGGCAGCAACAAGACGATCAAGGTGGACGTGCGCATCATCGCCGCGACCAACCGCAACCTCGAAGAGATGGTGGAGAAGGGGGAATTCCGGCAGGATTTGTACTATCGCCTGAATGTCTTTCCGATCATCATTCCGCCGCTGCGGGCGCGCAAGACCGACATTCTACTGCTGGCCGACCACTTCGCGCAGAAGTACGCGCTGGAGAACGGCAAGGCCATTACCCGCATCAGCACCGGCGCGATCGATATGCTGACGGTTTATCACTGGCCCGGCAACGTCCGCGAGCTGGAAAATTGCATCGAGCGCGCGGTTCTCCTTTCAAATGACGGGGTGATTCACGGGCATCATCTGCCGCCGACGTTGCAGATGCCGACCATCAGTACCGGCGAACAGGACGGCGAGAGCGGCGGGTCGCTGCAGGAAGCGCTGGACAACCTTGAACGCGAACTGATTATCGAGTCCCTCAAGTCCAGCCGGGGCAACTGCTCGCTGGCGTCGAAGGAGCTGGGGATCACGGAGCGCATTATGGGCCTGCGGCTACGCAAGTACGACCTCGACTGGAAAAAATTCCGGGCGTAGGCGGAAGGAATCAGGGTAAAAAAGGGGGGGGATGAAGCGTGCAGTTCATCCCTTCTTTCTCGGGCCATCACAGGGTACGGAACATGAACAGCGCGGTAATTGCAACGCCCAAGCTGGAAGAGGATTTTTACGACTGGTGGGCGCGGCACGAGGAGAAGTGCAGGCTTGCTCAGGCGCATCCTCACGATGTCGTTTTCATCGGCGATTCGATTACGCACCTCTTTGAATGGGAACCGGTGGAGAACCGCGGCAAAAGCATCTGGCAGGCGGAGATCGCACCTTTTCAAGCGCTGAATCTCGGCTTCGGCTGGGACCGCACCGGCAACGTCCTCTGGCGGTTGCAAAACGGTGAGCTGGCGGGGCAGACCCCGAAGTTGGCGGTCTTGTTGATCGGAACCAACAACCTCGCCACGACCGCGAATTACCGGGCGAACACGCCGCTGGAAATATACGAGGGCATCGAAGCGGTATGCGAACAGATCCACGCGCTGACGCCGCAAACGGATATTCTAATACAGGGTTTGTTTCCGCGTTCGCCGGCGGGTGACCCGTTACGGCACGCGGTTACGGAGGTCAACCGTTTGTTGCCGGCGCTGCACAATCCGCGCGCCCGGCGGCACGTGTACGATTTCAGCGGCCGGTTTTTGCAGCCTGACGGCACGCTGCCGACAACGGTGATGGATGATCTGGTTCATCCGACGACAGCGGGCTACCGCATCTGGGCGGATGCGATTTTGCCGGAATTGCGTCGGTTTCTTCCGCTCTGATTAGGAACGAACATCATGTCGGGACGGCACATAGCGGAAATTCATCTGGAAGAATTTACGGAAGCGGACGTGCCGGCGTTGACGGCAATCATGGCACGGGCGTTTAACGACGACGCGCGGCGCTTTCACGGTCAGGATAAGGGCGGCCCGGAGGGCTACGACGACGGGAGCTTTTTGCGCCGGTGGGGGCTGGAGAACACGGATTCGTTGCCGAGAAAAATTCTCTGGCGCGGCTGGGTGGCGGGGGCCTGCATTCTTTGGCACCAGCCCGGCGGGGTCAGCACGCTCGGCAATTTTTTTCTCGATCCGACCCTGCAAAATCAGGGCATCGGCACGGCGGTCTGGCGGCAGATCGAAGAAATGTATCCCAGCCGGGTCTGGCAACTGGAAACCCCGAGCTGGTCGATCCGGAATCATTACTTTTATGAGAAAAAGTGTGGATTTCGCCGGACGGGAAGCCACGGCGACCAGATTCAGTTCCGCAAACAGTGCGGCAACTGAAACCGTATGACCCCCGGAGCGCCTCTTGACAGAAGGGGCGGTCCTGCATATAGTTCGGAGCGAGATAAGAATGCGTCTGGATCAAATTTCTGCTGCGCTCGTAAATGCCGCGATCGATCTCTATCTGCGGCTGGCATACGGCGATGCGGTCTCCAGAGACAAACATGCCGTAAACTTTCCCGACAATTTGCCGGTTCGGGAGGTTCTCGCCGCTTTTGTTTCCGAAGACACGCCGTTGAAAGCCTGGTCGCTGCGCCTCGGGTCGCAGGACTACCCGCACATGAAATTAATGCTCCGTGAGGCGTATGTTCCGGGTGAATTTGCCTTTTGCGTCGATCGCCACGACTGCTTTGCCTTCAGTCTTGAAACCGGGGGCAGGTCGTGCTGGGCAGAATTGCAATCGCACAATTATCAGTTGAAGAAGGCCATCGAGGAATGCTGGTATGCCTCGGGGATTCCAACGTTGCGGTCGTTGCGCGAACAGTTTTTCGTGCAGCCGCTGGCGGCCGGTCTCGACGAGGCGGGAAAGATCCTGCTGGTGGATAACGACACCGACGCGGTGGCGATCATGGAGATGATTCTTTCCCGGGGCGGCTACGATTGCTGCCGGGCTACCAGCGTAGGCGAGGCGCAACAGATCATTGCCGAGGGCAAGACAAAGCTGACGGCAGCGCTGGTGGATTTGCTGCTGCCCGACGGGATGGGGCCGGATGTGGTGATGTCATTGCGCGGCGGTTCGGCGACGCAGAACATCCCGGTCATCATCATGAGCGGGATGCCGGAGACAGAATTGGATTACGGCGCGGCGGATGCGTATCTGCGCAAGCCGTTTTCCGCGAACGAGGTGCTGCACCTGCTGGAGGATCTGATCCGGCGCTACTACGAGGCGGACGGCGGGATATTGAACGAGGGCAAGCGGGTGGGAAGTGCTGCCGGATTGTCAACGGGGAATGTGTGATCGGGGCGGCGCTGGAGGTAGCGGGCGGCCGGAGTCCCGGAAGGTTTTGAGGGTTTAATTTTATCGATTCATGGAGATGACGCAAAATGGTAATGACTGCAGAACGCAAGACCGAAATTCAGAAGAAATTCGCGCAGAAGGAAGGCGACACCGGCAGCCCCGAGGTACAGATCGCCGTTCTGACCGAGCGCATCACCGAGCTGACCGAGCATTTGCGCACGCACAAGAAGGATCACCACTCGCGTCGCGGCCTGATCGGAATGGTGAACAACCGCAACCGGCTGCTGAAGTACCTGCGCGCCACCGGTCATGAACGTTACAGCAAGATCGTGACGGAATTGAAGCTGCGCGCCAAGCTCGACTAAATATGGTATCCTGTGGCGGGACCGGTGTGCGGTCCCGCCCTTGCCTTTACCGGCGGCAGGCGATGGTTTTCGCGCGTTTGCGCCTTTGCAGTCTTCAGCCTTCGGTTCCCCGGATGGTGCGGGGAGGCGGCGGCTGAACACTGTGAAGAGCGGTGGCGGAGAAGCGCCTGCGTCCGGTTCTGGAATGTGGTACTGCCCGCGCACGGTTGCGCCGGCAGAGCGGACGATGGAGAGAGACGAAAAATGGAAGAAATCAAGTTCAACGAAGTGGTGGCGGAACGGGAAATCGCGGGGCGCAAGCTCCGGATCAGCACCGGACTGGTGGCGAAGCAGGCGGCGGGTTCCTGCCTGGTGCAGTACGGCGACACAGTGGTTCTGACGGCGGTCTCGGTGGGCGATCAGCGCCCGGGGATGGATGACTTCTTCCCGCTGACCGTCGATTATCGTGAAAAGACCTATGCGGCCGGCAAGTTCCCCGGCGGTTTCTTCAAGCGCGAGAAGGCCCCTTCGGTGCATGAGACCCTGACCATGCGCCTGACCGACCGGCCGATCCGCCCGCTCTTTCCCGACGGCTTCACCAACGAGGTCGTGGTGCAGTCGATCGTTCTTTCCAGCGATCTGGAGAACCCCGGCGACATCCTCAGCATGATCGGCGCGGGCTGTGCGTGCAGCTTGTCGCAGGTGCCGTTCGACGGCCCGGCGGCGGCGGTCCGGATCGGCATGCTGGACGGCGAGCTGGTCATCAACCCGACCGAAACCGAGCTGATGAAGTCCGAGCTGAACCTGACGATCGCCGGCACCGCCGAGTCGATCACCATGGTCGAAGCCGGCGCCAGCGAAATTTCGCAGGAGAAGATGCTCGAAGCGCTCTACAAGGGTCATGAAGTCATCAAGACCATCTGCGCGATGATTAGCGAGCTGGTCGCCAAGAACGGCAAGCCGAAGATTACCGTCCCGGCGGTGGAAAAGCCCGCCTGCTACGCGGCGGTTCGCGCGGCCGGACTCGACAAGATCAGCACCGCGATGCAGACGCGCTACAAGCAGGATCGCGCGGCGGCTTACTCGGCGGTGAAGAAGGAACTCGTCGCCCAGTTCGTCAATGCCGACGATGCCAGCGCTCCGAAGGAGTCCGAGGTCAAGGCCGCCATCGAGCTGGTCCGCACCGAGGTCATCCGCGGCCTGATCAAGAAGAACACCCGCATCGACGGGCGCGACCGTTACACCGTCCGCCCCATCGACACCCGCGTCAATGTTCTGCCCCGCACCCACGGCTCGGCGCTCTTCACGCGCGGCGAGACGCAGGCGCTGGTCACCGTCACCCTCGGCTCGATCCTCGACGCCCAGAAGGTCGACGGCCTGCATGAGCCGTATGACGAGCAGTGGTACGTGCACTATCAGGCTCCCGGCTTTTCGGTCGGCGAAGCGAAGATGCCGCGCGGCCCCGGCCGCCGCGACATCGGCCACGGCATGCTCGCCCAGCGCGCGCTGCAGGGCGTGATGCCGCACGACAAGGGTTTTGCCTACACCGTGCGCGCGGTCAGCGAGGTGCTGGAAATGAACGGCTCCTCCTCGATGGCAACGGTGTGCGGCAGCACGCTGGCGCTGATGGACGCGGGCGTGCCGATCAAGGCTCCGGTCGCGGGCATCGCGATGGGTCTGATTCAGGACGCGGGCGAAGAGCCGGTCATCATCACCGACATTCTCGGCGACGAAGACCACTACGGCGACATGGACTTCAAGGTCTGCGGCACCAAGAACGGCCTCACCGCCCTGCAGATGGACATCAAGGTCAAGGGCATCGCTCCGGAGACCATGCGCAAGGCGCTGCTGCAGGCCGGCGAGGGTCTGACGCACATCCTCGGCAAGCTGACCGCCTGCCTGCCGGCTCCGCGCGACGAGATCAACGAACGCGCCCCGCGGCTGGAGAAGATCAAGGTCGACATCGAATTTCTCGGCAAGATCATCGGCAAGGGCGGTGAAACGATCCGCTCGATTCAGGAGCGCACCAAGTCCGAGATCAACATCGAGGACGATGGCACGATCACGATCTGCGCGCCTGATGGCGAGATGCTCAAGCAGACGGTGGACATCATCAAGGGCCTCTGCGAGGTTCCGGAGGTGGGCAAGTACTACACCGGTCCGGTGACGAGCGTGCGCGAGTTCGGCTGCTTCGTCGAGATCATGCCCGGCACGGAAGGGATGTGCCACGTCTCGGAGTTGTCCGACCAGTACATCAAGGAGGTCGGCGAGGTGGCGAAGGAAGGCGACCAGATGGAGGTCAAGGTGATCGAGATTGACGGCGACGGCAAGGTCCGTCTGAGCCGCAAGGCGGTCATTCTTGAGAAGCGCGGCGAGCCGTATGAAGCGCCCGCTCCGCGTACCAGCCGCCCCCCGCGCCGCGACGGTCCCCGTCGTGACCGCCGCTAAGCTCCGGCAATTTTGAGCAATCCCGATACCAAAGGAACCCGGCTGGAAGAGACTCTTCCGGCCGGGTTTTTTTGTGGTGTCGGAGGACTGTCCGGCACCGGGCAAAGTGTGGAATTATCAGGAAAAAGTGCTGCAAAAAAATGCGAGATGCGGTAGCCTACGCCTCTGTCGGCAGAGGGATACATTTTTGGGGTTGGGCATTCATAGTACAGGAGAGCAGCATGAAAAAATGCGGATGGTTCGTTGCGGCGGCGTTTGGGGTGTTGGCTGCTTCGGCGGGTTACGCGGCCGAGGAAGCGCAAAAACCTGCGGCCGGGGTGACGTTGTTTGAGAACATGGATGTCGACAAGGATGGCGCGATAACCGTCACGGAGTACGTAGTGGGTCGGACGGCGGACTTTGCAAAGCTTGATGGGAATAAAGACGGCAAACTGACTCCTGAGGAGTTGAAGGGCCAGGCGCAGCTTTACAAGCCGCGGGCGAATGCTCCGGTATTTACCGAAGAGGAGTTTCTGGCCGCATTCGTGCCGGAGGGAAAGAAACCCACGGAGGCGCAGGTCAAGGCCGTTCAGGCATATCTCGCCGCGAATCCCGGCAGCACTCCATTCCAGAAGATGGACGTCGACCAGAATGGGAAGGTCACTCCGGATGAAATGGCGGCGTTTTTTGTGGTTCTGCACCGGGACAGCAAATTGACGAATGCTGAGGTGCGCAATCAGTATGTAGTCGGCCAATGGTTCCGGGAGTTGGATTTCAACGCGGATGGTTCGCTGGACGTCAGTGAATACGCCGCGCCGGTACCCACTCGGTGACCGTAGACAGCCGGGTTTAGGAGTGATTGCCGGTTGATTCCTGTGATACAGAAAGACCCCGTCCTGCGACGGGGTCTTTCTTATGAAGATCCGGTATGGCCGGTCGTTGGTCAGTCGACCATAACGACCTTGTTGCGGCCGGAGCGCTTGGCCTTGTAAAGCCCCGTGTCGGCTTTGTCGATCAGATCGCCCTTGCTCATGCCCGTTTTGTACTCGGTCACGCCGATGCTGACGGTGATCTTGATCGACTCTCCGCCCACCCGGAAGTGATAATCCTCCACCGATTGCCGCAACCGCTCGGCCACGATCATCGCCCCGTCCACCCGCGTCTGCGGCAGGATCAGCGCGAACTCCTCGCCGCCGTAGCGGGAAGCGATATCCACGTTGTCGCGCAGGCTCTGGCGAATGATCCGGCTCAGTTCGCGCAGAATCAGGTCGCCGGTCTGGTGCATATAGGTGTCGTTGATCTGCTTGAAGTGATCGATGTCGAGCATAATCAGGCTGAAGCGCGTCTGGTAGCGCGAAAAGGCTGCAATCGAGCGCGTGATTTCCTGCTGGAAGTGCCGGTGATTGAAGAGCTCGGTCAACCCGTCGGTCTCGGCCTGCATGCTCATCTTGTCAAGCAGGAAGTAGTTGCTCAGTGTCGTCGCCATGATCTCGGAGACCAGTGCGGCCTCCGCGATGTCTTCTTTGGTAAACCGCCCGCCGGCGAGGGCGATCATCCCTACCACCTCCGAGTCGCGGGTCTTGGGCATCTTATAATGCAGGGGGCAGAGCATGCCGCCGCCGTTTTCGAAAAACGCATCCGCCGGGTGCGGCCGGAACTCGCAGCCGCACTCCAGCTCATACGTCGAGATGCTGTGAAAGATCACCGCGTCGGTATTTTCATGCAGCGCATGGATGAGCAGCACGTCGGAGTCGTTGACGAGATCGAGCGGCGGACATTTGAAGTGGCGGGGGTAGCACTTCTTCACCGCCAGCAGTACCTTGTCGCGGTCGACCAGAAACAGGATTGCCCGGTCGGCGCCGAAGAGTTCGGCTACCTCGCGCGTGGCGGTTTCCTCGATTGTTTCGAGGTGGCGGACATCAATCTTGTGTACCATCTCCGCGAGTTGCCGGCTGCGGACGCTGTGTTTCTGGAGCAGCGAGAGCAGTTCGTTCTGGCTGGCGATGGTCTGCTCATGGGTCTTGATCTGGCTCTGCGCCTGCGAGAGCAGAAGAACCAGATCGTCCTTGGAGCGTTTGCTGTAGTCTTCCTCGTGTTCGGTCATCCGTATTTTCCGCTCGTATGGGGATTTTGCGCGTTGTGCGCCGGTTGCCCGCGCCGGGGCGCGAGAGGGCCGGAGTTTGCGCAAAAACCTTTTTGCCGCTACACTCTTTTGAGGGGCGACAAAGAGGATATGATAAGCGCTGCGTACTCGTAGCAATTATAGCATGGCGTTTCTTGATGGCAAATGTTTCTTCGGGGTTTTTCGGTATTTACCTCCCGGGGTGCGGGCGCAGCCGGACCTGCCCGTGCTCACCGGGTTCGCGGTGTCCGGTTTGAAACGGATCTTGTATGTATGATCTTTCCGCCGGGGCCTGGGCGGTTTCCATTGTGGCCGGACTGTGTGTCGGGCTGAGCAAAGCCGGTGTTGCCGGCATGGGCATTGTTGTCGTCCCGATGATGGCCTCAATCTTCCCGGCCGCGGAATCGGTGGGCATTCTGCTGCCGATGCTGATCGCGGGCGATCTGCTGGGGGTGAGCTATTACCGCCGTCACGCGGTTTGGCGCGAGATCGGCAAGGCGATGCCGCTCTTGGTGGCGGGGGTGATTTTCGGCTTTGTCTTCATGAAGTATGTGACCTTTTCTGATGCGGGCCTCAAGCAGTTCATCGGCGGAGTGGTGCTGCTGATGCTCGCCCTCGGGCAGTGGCAGAAGAGCCGCAACAGTGGGCAACTGCCGGCGATGCACTGGTCGGTCTGCATCTTTCTCGGACTGCTCGGGGGCTTTACGACCATGACCGCCAATGCCGCCGGGCCGGTAATGACGCTGTACCTACTATATCTGGGGCTGCAGAAAAATACCTTTATCGGCACCGGGGCGTGGCTGTTTCTGATCATTAACCTCTTCAAGTTTCCCTTCCAATGGGAGCTTGGCAGTGTCACGGGGCAGTCGCTGCTCTATGATCTGCTGCTCGTGCCGCTAATTCTGATCGGCTTCGTGGCCGGCATCAAGCTCATCCATTGGATCCCGCAAAAAGCCTTTCACACCTTCGTGACAATCATGGTCGCCCTTGCGGCGGTAAAACTGCTGCTGAGCTGAATGGCCCGCGCAGGGGCGGATAGCGGGTACGGCAAAAGATGATATGCAATTAGTGTTATTTTGCGGATTCTATTTGACTAATCTCGAAAATATGCGATAATTATTTACTGATTTGATTCCGACGGTGAAATCTGGCCTCCAGACCCTGCCTGCCGGTGCTTGACGGCGGCGGCCTTCCGGCCTTCAGACCCAAGAAAGGGATGGAAGATGAGCAGTGCCTTACCAAAGATGGAGCTCTCCAAAAACGCCAAGGACTTCATCAACGACGATTATCTGGAGAAGCTCGCTGCGCAGCCGGCTTCGGACAAGCAGCAGGTGAAGGATATTGTCGCCAAGAGCCTGACCAAGACCCCGCTCTCGGTCGAGGAGACCGCCGTCCTGCTGGCGGCGGATGCGGAGGCGAGCGAGGAGATCTACGCTGCGGCGCGTCATCTCAAGGAAACGGTCTACGGCAACCGGATTGTGCTCTTCGCGCCGCTCTACATCGGCAACAAGTGCATCAACGAGTGTTCCTATTGCGGCTTCAAATGCTCAAACAAAGAGCAGATCCGCCGGACCCTGACGATGGACGAATTGGGTGAGCAGGTGGTGGCGCTGGAGAAGCAGGGGCACAAGCGGCTGATCCTCGTCTATGGCGAGCATCCGGACTATGACGCGAACTTCATCGCCGAGACGGTACGCAAGGTTTACAGCACTAAGTCCGCGCCGCACGGCGAGATTCGTCGCGTCAACATCAACGCCGCGCCGCTGGACATTGAGGGCTATCGCACTGTGAAGGCCGCTGGCATCGGCACCTACCAGATTTTTCAGGAAACCTATCACAAGAAGACCTACGCCGAAAACCACCCGATGCGCACCCGCAAGGGCGATTACATGTGGCGCCTCGACGGTCTCAGCCGCGCAATGGAAGGCGGCTGCGACGACGTGGGCGTGGGGGTGCTGTTCGGGCTCTACCACTGGAAGTTCGAGGTGCTGGGGCTGGTCAGCCATGCGCTGCACCTGCAGCAGGCGTATGGCGTAGGGCCGCACACCATCAGTTTTCCGCGTATGCGTCCCGCTTGCGGGGTGGCAATTGAGCAGACCTCGCTGGTGACCGACGAACAATTCAAGAAGCTGATTGCGGTGCTGCGTTTGGCGGTGCCGTATACGGGATTGATCTGCACCGCGCGCGAATCGGCGGAGATGCGCAAGATCGCCACCGGCTTCGGGGTGTCGCAGATTGACGCCGGCAGCCGTGTCGAGATCGGCGGCTACACGATGGCGGGCGATGCGCAGGTGATGGAGCGCGAACAGTTCCAGCTCGGAGACATCCGAAGTCTTGACACCGTGATTCACGAGTTGCTCGACAACGGTTACCTGCCGAGTTTCTGTACCTCCTGTTACCGTTCGGGGCGCACGGGCGAGCATTTCATGGAGTTTGCGATTCCGGGATTCATCAAGCGTTTCTGCACTCCCAACGCGCTGACGACGCTGGAAGAATACCTCTGCGATTACAGCAGCCCCGCCACGCGCGCGGCGGGCGAAAAACTGATTGCCGAGGAGCTGGCGAAAATGCCGGAGAACGAGATGAAACAAACGCTGGTACAGCGCCTCAACGAGATCAAGGTTGAAAATAAGCGCGACATTTATTTCTGATCTGATGCTGCACGTCAGGAACGATGATGTATTTGGGCGGAATAAAACGCGGAGGGCTTCGGGCTCTTCCGCGTTTTGTTTTGTCGTGGCTGGACCGGGAATTTGTGCGGAAGGAAGGAAGGTTCTGCCGATACAACTGACGAGTCGCCGTGGTTCCCGCCCACCGGGTCGGGAGGGCGCGGCATTATCAGAAATCTGTCGGCGCAGGAGGACGGGATATGGCGGAACAGATCAATCTCAAACTGACGGCCGAATCGCTGAATGTGACCGGGTTGACCATTCAGGGAGGCCGGCTCGAACTGTCGCTGACTGCAGAAGTTGATCTTTCTGCTCTGGAGTGCGATCTGCGCGCAAAGTTATTGGTTCTGGCCGAACGCGCGGCGGACACCGGCCCGGCGGTCATACCCGCCGGCACGTTGCAGGAAGAGGCGGTGGACAGCCCGGCGCTGACCGAACCGTTGCCCTTGCCTGCGTTGACCGGTTTGCTGGACGCACCGGAAACGGCGGTGCTTCTTCCGGTGGATGAATCTGTGCCCCCCGAAGAATTCGCAACCTCCGGTCAGCCGGAGCTGATTCCGGAAGAGAGGGTAGAGGGTGAGAAGTTGGCGGGGGGGGCGGATGAGCCGGTGCCGCAGGAGCATTTTTTCCCGGATCCCGATGATGAAAACCTGCTGGCCGAGGAAGCGCTGGCGGGTTATTCCGAGGAAGAATTTTTCCCCGAGCCGCGTGAGACGGACGACGCGACGACCGGGAGCGCGGCAGAGACGGGAGTGCTGTTTGAAGCCAAGCTGCCGCCGTCGCACTACTTCCCGGAACCGGGGGAGGAGCTGTTGACGGAAGGGGTAAGCACCGGCGGCAGCGACGAGTCCGACGAGTGGGAAGAGCCGGAGGAAGATGCGGAGGAGCTGGAAAATCTGCAGCATCTCGATGGATTGACGGTTGGCTTGGAAGAGGGCTCTTTGCGGGACGACGCGGCGGAGAAACCGGCGGTCGCCAGAGCGGATATGACGCCGGCGGCCGTTGAGGAAGAGAGTCCAGAGGAGGAGTACCGTGCCGGTTGGGGGGAAGAGCCGGATGAAGAACAGTCGCGGCATTCTGATGGCAGGGATGCCGGCAGTCCGGAGGCCGCCGCCGCAGAGCTGCCCCGCGGACAGACGCTGGAGGAGGGGCTGAGCGCCCCGGCCGCACGGTACGGCGAACCGGTGGCTGATATTGAGTGGAGCGCCTTGCTCGGGGATCGGCACAGCGAAACGGCCAGCAGTACGCAGCCGGTCGATACCCGCGTTGAGTCGCACCGGCCCTTCAGTCCGGAAGAACTTGTCACAAACACTGCGGACCGGGAAGATGCTGTGGAGGAACCTTCGCCCAAGGGGTTCGCTGCGGAACAAGAACCCGCCGCAAAGCAACCGGAAGACCCGGTCGCTGAAGAGTGTTCTACGCCCGCTCCGGAAACACATTCGGCACCCGCCAATGCGAATCGAATGCCGGGCGCGGCCGCCAAAACACGCTTGCCGTTTGAGTTGATTAACCCCAAATTGCATAACGCCGGGGATGCTCCCGACGATACGCCGCCCGGTGACGGCGGAGCTCTTCAGCCGGCGCAGAATGCGGCAGCCTTGCCGCACGAACAACGGCCGGCGCCCTTGCTGGGTAGTAAGCCAAAAATCAAATACGTATGTCCGAAATGCCATACGCCGGGACAGCAGGAGATGGACCGCCTCGGCAGCGTCGTGACCTGCGCCAACTGCGGACGGGCAATGCGGCTGACCATGCGGCGGTAACGCGGGGGCATCTGGAAAAGGCGCAAAATAAAGCCGGCGGACCCGTCAGGGCCACGCCGGCTTTCCGTAGTATAGGAAGGTTAGCAAGAGAAACGGAAGACGGTCTTGATTGTAGAACGTACCGGTAATCAGCGATGGATCTGCGCTGCGTGCATTGCATCCGGCGAGGTGGCGCGATGAAGCGCCTTCCGGATCTCAATTGACGCGCTCAAGCATCGGGGTTGCGCGGCGTGTGCTTGTGGTGCAGAGCGGCGCTGTACACCTCGCCGATGGCTTGGCTTGAGAGCATATCAAAGACCGTCACCTGCGAGAGGTTCAGGCCGTAGGTTGCTTCCAGCTCCGGCCGGGTGCGGCGCGAGAGCAGAAAAAACGGCGAATCGGTCTTGTTGGTATCGTGCAGATAGAGCAGCTCGGCAAGATCCTTGAGGTTGCCGCCGGTATAACTGATGAGCAGCGCGTCGGGGCGCGAAAAAAGCAGGTGCTGCCGGGCCTCCTGAATCGTTTGCGCCGGCAGAATGTGGCAACCCGTTACGCGCATGCGTTCGGTCAGGCGCTGGCGGGCGGCGTCCATGTCTTCCAGCAGCAGGATTTTCATCTGCTTGTCAGAGTCGCTGTCCTCCGCGAGGGTGAAGGTCTTCAGTGGCAGCAGCAGGGTGAATTCCGCACCGGAATCGGGGTAATTGCAGACCTCGATGTTGCCGCCATGCTCCTGTGCGATCCCCTTGCTGATCGACAGCCCCAGCCCTGTGCCGATGCCTTCGGGCTTGGTCGTGAAGAAGGGGTCGAAGATCCGCCGGATCAGCTCCGCCGGAATGCCGGGGCCGGTGTCGCGAATGGTGATGCGGACGTACTCTCCGACCGGCTGGACGCCGATAAAGATCTTTCCCGCGCCGTTCATTGCCTGCACGGCGTTGTTGATGAGGTTAATCAGCACCTGCTCGACCTGCTGGCGGCGCATCTGCACGTTGCATTGGCCGGGGGTGTAGTTCTTGATGACCTCGATGTTGTGTTTGAGCGAATTATTGCACAGTAGCAGCGCGCTTTCGATCGGTTCGGCGATGTCGACGCTGACCATCTCGTCGGCTTCTTTGCGCGAAAAATCCTTCATGCTCCGCACGATCCGGGTGATGCGCCCCACGCCCTCGTTGATGCCGCCGATGATCCCCGGCAATTGTTCGCAGATGAAGTTCAACTTTTCGTTTCCGGTTGACTGTGTCAGCTTATCGGCCAGAAATGCCTCCAGTTCCGGCCAAGCCTTCTGCAGCATCTGGGCGTTGCCGGAGATGAAGCTGAGGGGGTTGTTGATCTCGTGCGCGATGCCGGCGGACATGGTGCCGATGGTGGCGAGACGTTCGTTATGCACCAGCGCTTTGGCGCGCTGGTCGGCGAGTTGTTCCATCTCGTTGGCATACTTCTGCAGCGTCTTTTGCGTAATGATGTGGCTGGTGATGTCTTCGTTGATCCCGACCACGCGGGTTGGGTAGCCGACGCCGTTGCGGGCGGTGATGTTGGCGCGGCAGCGAATCCAGTTCCAACTGCTGTTGTTGTGACGCAGACGAAACTCGACTTCAAAGTGGCTGCGCCCGCTGCTGAAGGCGCTGGCGATCAGGGAGTCGAAGCGTTCGAGGTCATCGGGATGGATGCGTTCGCGCCAGGCGTTGAATTCAGCCGGGAAGTCCCCGCTGCGGCAGCCGATCATGCGGTAGAAACCGGGGCTGAAGTAACCGCGGCCGGATTCGATGTCGATCTCCCACAGTCCGTCACGGCTGGCTTCCATCGCCTGCGTAAAGCGTTTTTCGCTCCGGCTGAGGGCGCGCAGGGCGTGGTGGCGCTCGAGATGCGCCTTCACGCGCGCGGCAAGATCGGTGACGTCCCAGGGCTTGCGCAGAAAGTCGCTGGCTCCGAGCTGGAAGCAGCGGCGAACCAGATCCTTCTCTTCGCTGACGGTGACGACGATGGCGGGGATGTCGCGGAAGCGGTCGTCGGAGCGCAGCCGGGCGATCAGCTCCGAGCCGTCCATGCCCGGCATGAGCATGTCCACCAGCAGCAAGTCGTACTCCCGCAGTTCGAGCATGTTGAGGGCCGCCTCGGCGGATTCGGCCTCGCTGATATCGGTAAAGCCGTCCTCGGTGAGGTCGGTATGCAACTTCCGGCGCGTGATGCGGGAGTCATCCACGATCAGCAGCGGCGAGTCAAAAATCTTCCGTTCACTCAGATCGGCGGTCATCAGGGTTTCCGAAAAACAGGGTGCTTCACCATTTCCCGCTGCTTCCAGGCCGGAATACGATTCCGGGACCGGAAGACGCGCGGGTCACCCGGAAGCGGCGAACAGACCACGCCGCCCCTGCGGGAAACACTAAGGTAAATCTTATTGTGCGGGGCCGCAAGGAAAAAAGTTTGCACCTTCTGCAATCGTCGCCGGATTTTTGTATCCCGGTTTTTCAGCGCGCCGGCGAGCTTTTTCGCTGGACAATTTTCCGGACCGGTGGAAAAATAAGCCTACTACAGACAAGGAGCGGGACAATGCCCGGCAGAATACTGGTAGTAGAGGACACCGCAGCGATGCGGGAGGTACTCTTTGATTTTCTTACGCTGCAAGGCTACGACTGCAGCAGCGCCAGCGACGGCACGCAGGGCTTGGCCCTGCTGGAGAATAATGTTTACGATCTGGTACTCACCGATTTGCGGCTGCCGGGCGCCGATGGGTTTGCCATCATCGAAAAGGCCAACGAAAAGCTCCCCCTCGCTCCGAAGATCATCATGACGGGCTATTCCGAGATGGCCGACGCCATCCGGGCGGTAAAACTCGGAGCGTATGATTTCCTGCGCAAGCCGATCCCGAAGCTTGATGAATTGGCGCTGATTATCGCCCGCGCTCTGGAACATGGCCGGCTGCTCAGCGAGCGGGAAAAGCACCTGGCGCAGATTGAGGAAATGAACCAGCGGTTGACCGGCATGAATGCGACGCTGGAGGACGAGGTGGCCCGCCGGACCGCCGAATTGCAGGGCGCCAACCAGCAACTGCGTTCGCTTGACGAGATGAAAAACAACCTGCTGGCGAACATTTCACATGAGTTGCGGACACCGCTGGTATCGGTGCGCGGTTACACCGAATTATTTTATCACGGCCACATGGGTACGATGCCCGAAGGTTCGCAGCGCTATCTCGGCACCTGTCTGCATAACATCGATAAGCTGCTGACCCTGATCGACAGTCTGGTGCGCTATGCGGAGCTGGTGCGCAACAAGAACCCGCTGCACCTGAGCGAGGTCTGTCTCAACCACCTGCTGAAGCAGGCGGCGGAACGCTTCGCCGGCCGGGCGGACGAGGGGGGGATCGAGCTGGTCTGCAACATCCCCGCCGACGAGGCTCTGGTCAATGCCGATCAGTTGATGCTTGAGCAGGTGGTGGACAATCTGCTGGATAACGCCTGCAAGTTCAACCCGCCCGGTACGCGGGTGACGGTGATGCTGGAACGCGCCGGCCGGCGGCTGGTGAAGGTGGCGGTTGAGGACAACGGCATCGGCATCGAAGAGAAAGAACAGGCGAAGGTCTTCGACCGCTTTTATCAGGTTGACGCCAGCCCTACGCGCAAGTTTGGCGGCACCGGGATCGGACTGGCGATTGTGCGCGACAACATGCGGCTAATGGGCTGCGAGGTCCGTCTCAGTTCGGCTCCCGGCAAGGGCGCTTCGTTCTATTGGACCATGCCGTTAATCAACGCCGAACCGGGCACGGAGGAGCGGCCGTGAATTTTCCGCAGACGACCGATGAAAGTGCGGTGCGCCGGGCGCGGTCGCTCGGTGGGCTGGCGGTGCTGCTGCTGGCGTGCGTATTTTGCCTGACGATGCCGCCGGCAGGCGCGCAGGATGAGATCCTGACCTTTGTGCAGATCACCGATACGCACATCGGCCGCGCCCCGGAGAACGCGCAACGGCTGCAGCGGTTGATTGAACAGATCAACCGGCTGCCGGTTCCTCCGGCCGCCGTGGTGCATACCGGGGATATCATCGATTATTCGCATTATGAGAACGCCCTGCAAGCGAAGGAGCTTCTGGCGCGGTTGGGCGCGCCGCTGCTGCCGCTGCCGGGCAATAATGATCTTGATCGCCAGACCGCCGAAACCGACCGTCAGGCATGGCAGACATATTTCGGTCCGTTGTCGCGCAGCCAGATGATTCAGGGCGTGCGGTTCGTCTTGTTCTGCTCGGAGCCGCTGCGGGGGGAGTACGTGCTGCCGGACTATGATCCGCTGGCATGGCTGGAGCGGGAGTTGCGGGAAGCGCGGGAACGCGCGGAGCCGGTGCTGCTTTTTCTGCACGCACCGCCGGTGGAGGATTTTTACGCCAACGCGGCACATGCCGTCTATCCCCCGGCCGCACACCGTCAACTGCTGCGGTTGCTGGCGCAGAACCCGCCGGCTGCCGTGATCGCCGGACACTTTCACCGCGACGAGGCGTGGGATTTGGGCGCTTACCGGGTTTACGTTGCACCCCCGGTTGACGACCGTTGGGGCAGGCAGGCGGCCTTCCGGATCTACTCGGTTCGCCGGAACACCGGAGGCGGGCTGGAACTGTCGTATTCCACCCAGTACGAAAACGCTCCATAATCCCGGAGGTTCACAAAAAACCCCCGGGGGGGACCGGGGGCAGGAGAAAAGGGGGACGTCAGGGGGCATCCCTCACTTAAAGTATACCACGCAACTATCATTTGGTGCAAGTGTGGGCGAAGAATATTCCTTTTTCTTTTGACCGTTCCCGCGAGAATGGTTTAAATTTTGGCGAGGTACAGCCTGTGTTGTAGCGTTGGCCGGTACGCGCGCAAGCGAGGAGGAGGTAAGATGGGCGCGGAATGCCCGAAGGTGGAAGAGAACCGGAAGAATTGCTCCTGTGCCTGCGATTCCTGCTCCCGCAAGGGCAAATGCTGCGAATGTGTGGCGTATCATCGCCAGCGGGGGGAGCGGCCTGTCTGCTTGCGGTGACCACAACCGGCTTGTCCGTTCCGTAAGAATTGTGAGTCAGCATGTTGCATGACAACAGCCCGGCGGGGAACGCAGGTGCACAGAATCACGATCTGACGGAGAATCGTCCGGGCTTGCGGTCCGGCCGGTTCTCTATTTGTTTGTCGTGGGGGTTGTTCCTGCTGGCGCTGGTGGGATGGTTAGGGCAGCCGGGTGGCGGAGCGGTTGCGTCTGCTTCGGAAAAATCGCCGGCACATCTGGTGCTGCAACTGCATCAGGAGGTGCATTTCCGCTACGCGGGGTATTTTGCCGCGCAGGAATTGGGGTATTTTCAGGACGAAGGGCTGACGGTTGAAATTCTTCCCGGCGGACCGGAGATTGATTCGCGGGCGCGGGTACTCAAGCGACAGGCCGACATCGGCATCGGGGACCCGTCCCTGTTGCTGGCGTATGCCGAAGGAGAGCCGGTAGTTGCTCTGGCGGCGTTGTTCCAGCGATCTGCCTTCGCCTTGGCGGTGGCGGAAGGGTCGGGCATCCGGCGGCTGAAGGATTTGGCCGGGCGCAAGGTGATGATTGCCCCCTCCCGGTTACTGCCGGAGCTGTCGCTCTTCCGGGAACTTGGAGTACCGTCAGAGTTGGTGCAGATTGTGCCGTACACCGGGGATGCTTCGGCGCTGGCGTCGGGGCAGGTGGCGGCAATCTGTCTGGATATCACCAGCGAAATCCCCGCTCTGACGGCGCGCGGGATGCGCCTGCGGAAGCTCTCGGGCGAGGATGAGACGGGGCGCTATGAGTATGGCGATTGCCTCTTTTCCGGCCGCTGGCTCGTGCAGGAACAGCCGGAAGCGGTGGATGCGTTCTTGCGGGCCGCGCAGCGCGGCTGGCTGTATGCGCTGCAAAACCCCCAGCAAACCGTACAGTGGCTGCGCGGACGCTACGGTTCGCGGACGGAGGAAGACGTCCTGCTGCGGGAAGCGGAGGTGGTGCGTTCGCTGGTGATGCCGGAGCTGATCGAGCCGGGGCATATGAATCTCCGGCGCTGGAACGAAATCGCTCGCACCTACAGCGCCGGCGGGGCCCTGCCGCTCAACCTTCCGCTGGAGGAATTTCTGTACAATCCTTCCTACCGGCAGGAACGGCGGCTGGGCGCATATCTGACCGGCGGCGGTCTGGCGGCGGCGCTGGGGCTGGCGGTATTTCTGGCGCTGGTCTGGTACAACCGGCGGTTGCAGCGGCAGGTCCGGCGGCGGACGCGGGAGCTGCAGGAGAACCAGCGGCGGCTGGAGATGGCTTTGGAGGGATCGGGCGACGGAATTTGGGATTGGGACCCGGTCAGCGACCGGCTGTATTTTAACCCGCATTGGGTGCGCGGACTGGGGTATGACGCGGAGTCCTTCCCGATGACCTTCCGCGGCTGGGTGGGTCTGCTGCATCCGGATGACCGGGGGCTGGCGCTGTACAGCGCCGAAAACGTGTTGCGCGGTCAGGAAAGAAACTTTGAGCTGGAGTGCCGGGTGCGCACCGGTTCCGGCGGCTGGCGGTGGATGCTGCTGCGCGGCCGGGTGCAGGAAGACGGCCGGGTTGCCGGCACCAACGTGGACATTACGGAAAAGAAGACCGCGGCGCAGGAGTTGCAGAACCGGTTGCATGCCCTGATCGCGCCGGATCACAACTCTGTTGATCTTACCTTCAATGAAATTTTTGATCTGGCAAGCATTCAAGCGTTGCAGGACGGGTTTGCCGATGCCTTCGGGGTGTCATCCCTGATTGTCGCGCCCGATGGCCGGCCGCTGACCCAGCCGACGGGCTTTACCCATCTATGCGCGCGGGTGATCCGGGGCAGCAATTGCGGAGAGGCGTTGTGCGCCAAAACGGCGCAGCGTCTGACGCGGGCGCGGCGCAACGAACCACTGGTGGTGACCTGTCAGGCGTGCGGACTGCTCGACGGGGGGGCGGGCATTTACGCGGGCGAGAAACATCTGGCGAACTGGCTGGTCGGGCAGGTGCTGCCGCAGGAGTATAACGAGGAGGAGCAGACGGCGTATGCCGTGCGGTGCGGTGCGGATCCGGCCGAGTTTCGCGCGGCGCTGGCAGAGGTTCCGCGCATGAGCCGGGAGCGGTTTGCGAAGGTGACGGCGATTCTGAATCTGTTTGCGCGGCAGTTGTCGCAGTTGGCCTGGCAGAATGTCGCGCAGGGGCGGGTGATTCACGATCTCAACGCCGCCGAGCAGAAGCTGCTGGAAAATGAAGCGGTGCTGAAAGAAGCGCAAGCGATTGCGCACGTGGGGCACTGGAATTATCGGGTGGGGGAGAATCTCTTCGACTGTTCCGACGAGGCACGGCGGATTCTGGGCCTGCCGCGCAGCGGACGGTTGGAGTTGACGGCGCTGCGGCAGGCGTTGCATGAGGACGATCGCAGTTTGTACGACCACCTCTGGCAGCAGAGCCTGAACTCCGGCGAGGCGATGAAGGCGAATCTGCGGGTGATGATCGCCGGCGCGGTGCGGCATCTGCATCTGCGGGGCGTGGTGCTGGGCGGCGAAAGCGGCAAACCGGAGTATCTGCTGGGCATTTTGCAGGATATCACCGAACGAGTGGAGCGCGAAAAGGCACTGCGCGAACAGGAGGAGAATCTGCGCATCACCCTCGATTCGATCGCCGACGGTGTGATTGCGGCCGATTACGCGGGGCGGATCACGCGGATGAATCCGGTGGCGCAGCAATTAACGGGGTGGAACATCATGGAGGCGCGGGGACGGCCGCTGAAGGAAATCTTTCGGACGGCAGACCCCAAGACGCGCGAATCGTGCTCCAGTCCGGTAGAGAACGTATTGCAGGACGGGCTCCAGAGCGGCCAGCCGGCGGAGTTGCTGCTGATTTCGCGCGACGAGGTGGCGCGGACGATTTCGTGCAGTGCGTCCCCGATCCGCAATGAGCGCGGCATTCTGGTCGGCGCGGTGCTGGTGCTGCGGGACATGACCGGCCAGCACCAGCTTGAGGAGCAGCTGCGGCAGGCGCAGAAGCTGGAGGCGATCGGTCAGCTTGCCGGTGGCGTGGCGCACGACTTCAACAACCTGCTGGGCGGTATCATGGGGTTTGCCGAACTGGTAAAGATCGGCAGCGACGGCAATGAGCGCAATCTTCACTACGCTACGCAGATCATGGTGACCGCTGAGCGCGCGGCGCAACTGACCTCGCAACTGCTGACCTTCGCCCGCAAGGGGCAGCTTCCTTCCACGCGTTTTGACGCGCATGAGATCATCAACGAAGCCGTCAACATCCTGCGGCACAGCATTGATCGCCGGATCGAAATTTTGCTGGAGTTCAAGGCGGAAAAACACACGCTCACCGGCGACCCGGTGCAAATCCAGAATGCGGTGCTCAACCTTGGCATTAACGCCCGCGACGCCATGCCCGAGGGCGGCCGGCTGGAAATCATCACTTCCGATGTCCGGCTGGAACGGGAATATTGCGAAGCGAGCACCTTCAAGCTGGAACCGGGTGATTTTCTGCAACTGATCGTGAGCGATACCGGCACGGGCATCGCGCCGGAGCATCTGGCGCGAATTTTTGATCCGTTTTTCACCACCAAGCAGGTCGGCAAAGGCACCGGGCTCGGGCTGGCGGCGGTGTTCGGGACGGTCACGGCGCACGGCGGCGCGATCGACGTCAAGAGCAAGCCGGGGGTCGGTTCGGAGTTCCGGATTTATCTGCCGGCAGAGGCGTCCGGAGAGGTCGGGCAGGACACGCGCATATCCGACCGGCTCTTCAAGAGCGGCAACGGCCGGACGCTGCTGGTGATCGACGATGAACCGATCATCCGCTCCATGGCGGAAAATCTGCTGTCCGAGGCGGGATTCCGGGTTTTGACCGCTGAAAACGGGCAGGTCGGAGCGGAGATTTACCGCGAGCACCACGACAAGATCGCAGCGGTGATGGTCGATATGGTGATGCCGGTGATGGACGGTTTGCAGACCTTGCAGGAGTTGCGCAAAATCAATCCCGAGGTTCTGGTGCTTGCCGCCTCCGGCTTCACTCAGAACGAACGCATCGACCGGATGCTACAGGAGGGCGCGAAGGACTTCATCCACAAGCCGTACAATCTGCACGAAATTCTGCACAAGATGGACACCTTGCTGGATGCGGCCGGCGAGGGCGCGATCCCTCCCGCAGCCCCTTCCGCCCAGAATTGAAACGGCAAGCGGCGGAACACGACCCACCGATCGGGCGCAAACCAATCATGGGGCCGCCGAGATCAGTCCCCGTCCGGTCAGCCAGCTCAGGCAGGCGGATTGCCAGGCGACCCACTCCGATCCCTTGCCGCAACCGAGACCGTGCGCGCCGGTGGGCAACTCCAGATATTCGCAGGCTATCCCCTTCTCTTTCAGCGCCTGCACGAAAAGCTCGCTGTGCCGGGACGGCACCACCTGGTCTGTTTTGGCATGAGCAAGAAAGGCAGGGGGCGTCTGGGCGGTAACTTGCTTTTGGTTGGAGAGCAGTTCCAGTAACTCTTGCGAGGGATGAGGCCCGAGGAGGTTGGTGGTCGAACCCAGATGACCGCCAATCATCGAAATGACCGGGTAAATCAACAGCATAAAATCCGGACGACAGCCGAACTTGTCCACCGGATCGGTAGCGGTGGGGTTTCCGGCGTCGAAATGGGTGCCTGCGGTTGAGGCAACGTGCCCCCCGGCCGAAAAGCCCATAATGCCGATGCGGGCCGGGTCAAGGCTCCACTCTTTCGCGTGCGAGCGCACCAGCCGGATCGCCCGCTGCGCGTCGAGCATGGGGGCGGGATGGCGATAGGGAGCGATCCGGTATTTCAGAACAATGCCGGTCACGCCATAGCCGTTGAGCCACCGGGCGATATCCGTACCCTCATAGGACATCATCAATGCGCCGTAGCCGCCACCGGGACAGATAATCACAGCGGTGCCGTTGGCCTTGCCCGCAGGCGGGAGATAGGTCAAAATAAAGGGCTTATCGGCATCGGCCACCCCTTTCGCCTCGGGGGCGCCGGCCGGCCAGAGCAGTTCGGGTTTCGGTTCACTCGCTTGCGCAGACAGAATGGACATCAGAATCACAACGCCTCCCAACAGGGCCACAGACCATTTCATCTCATACTCCTCTTATTTTACTTGACCTGCAAGATGACACAAAGCAAAAACAAGAACAGGCTTTCACCATACCACACAATGATTACGTAAGCAAAAAGTAATATTTCTTACTCTACTCTTCCGGGCGAAATGGGGAAAGCGCAGATTCGCGCTGTCCGGAATGTAGGTACGGTGGAAATCCGGGCTGACGTTCTTATGGTGGAGCGTACAGATTTCGGAGTTGTGAAGTCTGCGTTGCAACCTCGTTTGCATTGCGCGGGCGAATGCGTATGATACCGTGCCGGCCGCAGGAATGCCGGCCGGTTGCGTAGAAAAACTTGACGGGGACACGATGAAGAGTAAGCAACTGATGAAGGAATTGCTGGAGCAGGCCATGTTGTTGCCTCTGTCCGGCGAACCGGTTTCCGGCTGTGCTAATCCGGCTTACTCCATCCAGCCGGTCACAGCGGCCTCCGGAGAGGAAGCAGTCACGGGTGCGGCGGATCTGGTAGGCAAGGAGGCCGCATCCGTGCCGGAAGAGGGGGGAAACGGCGCTCCGGCGAAGAAAAAGAAAAAACGCAAATATGAGAATGGCGGCATCCGGCCGGTGGAGAACGGCCGCGATCCGGTTTGCCGGCACTTCGGCGTCTGCGGCGGCTGCGAATACCAGCATGTCCCCTACGCCCGTCAGACCGCCGCCAAGGTTGCGGTCTTTCGGGATCTCGCTGCCCGGCACGGAGTGGACGGCCTGTTGCCGCTGAATGAGCTGCCGATTGTCGCCAGTCCGCAGGAGTTCGGTTACCGTCAGCGCATGGATTATGTCTTCGCGTTCGGCAAGGCCGGGCTGCGCGAACGCGGCTCGCATAAGTTTGTGGTCGCGCTGGAGGAATGCCCGCTTCTGGGCGAGCGGGGCTTTGCGGCGTTCCGGCGCGCATCGGAGTTGGCGCAGGAGTTGGGGCTGGAGTCGTACAATTATCTGCGCAACGACGGCTACTTGCGCTATCTCGTGGTCCGTCAATGCCGGGAATCCACCGGCGCACAGGTGATGCTCAGCCTTGTCACCAAGAGCCGTGCGCACGAACAGGCCATCGAAACCATCGCGCAGGCCCTCTTGAACGAAGGGCTGGCGCAGAGTGTGCACTGGCTGCTGCAGGAGACGATTTCCGATGTGTCCTTTGGGGACCCGCTGCGGCATTGGGGGGAGGAGTGTATTGTCGAAACCTACGCTGGCAAACAGTTCCGGATCGGTCCCAACACCTTTTTTCAGGCAAATCCGGCGGTCGCGGAGCAGGCGTATGCGCGCATCGCGCAGTTCGCCGCCGAGGTGAGTGCCCAAAAGGGCGGCGGCATTCAGGCCGTGGACGCCTATTCCGGAACCGGGGTGATTGCGCAACTGATCGCCCCCGGTTGCGGCAACGTTGCGGCGGTCGAGAATGTCCCGGACAATGTCCGCCTTGCACGGGAGAATCTGCAGCACAACGGCATTGCCAACGTGACATTATACGAGGAGGACGCCGGACAGTTTCTGGCGGCCGGGTCGGTGCGGCCCGAACTGCTGGTGGTCAACCCTCCGCGCACGGGACTGGGGCCGAAAGCGGTCGCCGCGTTACGTAAGGTCGCCGCGCCATACCTTGCATACATGTCCTGCAACCCGGCAACACTGATGGAGGATCTGCAAGGTCTGCTTGGACTCAGTGACGAACTGCCGGCCGCCCCCGCAGAGCCGTTCGATGACCATAAGCCCGCCCGCCCCCGCCCGCCAAAAGAGCCGGGCGCGGTTTACCGGGCAACCTTCGTCCAACTGTATGATATGTTCCCCCAGACGCGGCACTGGGAGACGCTGGTTCTCTTCCAGCGGCAGGAGTAACATTCCCCCTGCCGGTCAATCGCCGGTACTTCTTCCCGGTTATCCGTGTTCCGCATACCGACCGCGCAGCCCGAGGCAGCGCGGTCGATTGTAAATAATACCTTTTGGAATGAATATCCCGGCTTCCCGCTCAAGGAAGGCACCATGCGGCGGGGAGGAGTGTTTATGGAATGAACAGAAACATAATATGACAATTCTTGCAATAATTTGATCGGTGTGGGATGAAAAGGGGAGGAAAATTTCCAAAGGTTAAAAGGAAATGCGACAACCGGGGAAGTACAAGTACCCCGTGCTGGGCGGGACGGAGGGTTGCGGGGGTGTTTTTTCGAAGGAGGTTGGCTTCCGGCGCCCGGATTTTATGGGCTGGCCGCTTGTTATTGTTTGACATGAATTTAGCGAACCATATTATAATAAAATGGGGTTGGAGCAGGTCTTGTGCGGGTGTGAAGATTTTTCACGGCGCGCGGCCGGGGGCTTGCCGGCATTGGCGCGCATTGGCACACAGGAGTTCATGTAATGTCTGAACGCGTGGTATGGGGGCTCGACCTGGGACAGACGGGTCTGCGGGCCGTGAAGCTGGAGCGCGGTAAAGGCACCAGCGTCAGGATGACCGACACCTTTTTCTGCCCCATCGACGGACTGCCCGACGATCCCCATCATGAAGACAAACTGCGGGAGGCCATTGGCGCCTTCATTGACAGCAAGCAGCCGCGGCAGACGCCTGTGGTGATCTCCCTGCCCGGCTACACCACGCTGTTCCGCAGCTTCCCTCTGCCGCAAGTTCATCCGAGCAAACTGCGCGAGGTGGTTTATTACGAAGCCAAACAGCTTATTCCATATCCGCTGGAGGAGGTTCAGTGGGACTTCCAGCAGCTCGGGGTCAGCGAGGAAAATGGCGAGATGCAGATTGCGCTGCTCTGCTGCCGCCGCGATATCATCGACAACCTTCTGCGCATCGCCGACGAGGTGGGGCTGGTGGTGGAAGATGTGCAGGTGGGGCCGGTGGCGCTGGTCAACTTCAGCATCTTCGACAACCCTCCGCAGGGGCGGGCGATGTTGCTGGACTGCGGCGCGCGCAGCACGGATTTCGTGATGTTCGACACCGACAGCTTCTGGCTGCGTTCCATTGCGGTCTGTGGCGATGACATTTCCCGCACGCTGATGAACAAATTCAGCATTTCTTTCGAAGAGGCCGAGCAGCTCAAGAGCAACATGAGCGATGCCAAGCAGGCCAGCCGGGTCTTCAAGGTTGTAGAGCCGGTGATGCGCAGTCTGGCCGGCGAGGCGCAGCGTTCGTTCGGGTATTACCGCAGCACCAAGCGCGGCGCAAGCGTGGATGAAATGATTCTGGCCGGCAATACCTTCCTGATGGAGGGTGCCGATCAGTATATGGCGGATTCACTGGATTACAGCGCCCGGACGCTGGATCTGCCGGCGACCATCGTGGTGGCGCCGGGGGTCGACGGCGCGGAGCTGGCCTCCAGCCGGCAGGTGTACGGGATTGCGGCGGGTCTGGCCTTGCAGGGGCTGGGGCTGGCGCGCTTTACCTGCTCGCTCCTTCCTGAGGCGCGCAAACTCGGCAAGCTCATCAAGAAGAAAGAGGTGTTCGGCTGGGCCGCCGCCGGAGTCATTGTGCTTACGGTGTTGGTTGCGTTTGCGACGACGCACAGCCAGAAGCCGCTGTTTGAGCGTGACATCGCTTCGATCCAGCAGGTGAAGGAGATGGCGACCAAACGCCAGCGCGACTATGAGCAGAAGATGCAGCAGTTCGAGCCGGCGCTGAAGGCGAACCGGGCGATGCTGGAGGTCGCGGGTAGCCGCGGACTGGTCGCCAAGGCTGCGGATTTGATTCATTACCAGATTGAAGCGATCAACCAGACGCGGTTTAACAAGGTGAATCCGCAACCCATCAGCAATTTGCAGTTGAACGCCAATCTGTCGCAGCAGAAGATTATCGAGAATCTGCGCGCGAACATTCTTAACTGGCCGGCCTCGCGGCTGCAGTACGAGACGTTGCTAAAGAATAAGACCGCCGAATTCAAGGTGGATGCGCAAACGAACGAAGACATCAAACGGGATATGCTGGAAAGCCTGCAGATGCAGGTTTTGCGCACGGTGGCGGTGCAGCACAACCGCGTGAAGCGCACCTTCCTGAAGAATGAGTCATACCGTATAGTCAAGGCGATCAAGCACACGGACAATGGCGACGTGACATGGGAGCTGGCGGATCCTTCCGTTGCTGCCTCCGGAACCGAGCGCGGCAGGAATGAGCGCGCCGAGGAACGGCCGCAGCCGACGGCCGCGCGGAACTTTCCGGCGGGCGAGAACAAGGCTGCCGGGGAGGAGAAGGAGGTCGTTTTCATCACGATTTCCGGGTTCACCGTTACCGAGAGCATGGATGACCTGCAGGATCTGAACGTCCGGCTGGAGCGGCTCAAGGGGGCCGGACTGTACCTCTACAA
Source organism: uncultured Planctomycetaceae bacterium (assembly GCA_964460225.1). Lineage (GTDB taxonomy): Bacteria > Planctomycetota > SZUA-567 > SZUA-567 > SZUA-567 > CAYWTJ01. The sequence goes on from CAYWTJ010000019.1 coordinate 33,668, forward strand.
GCAGGAAGGCAAGTCCGGGTTTGACACTTTGCGCGCCGAGACCGACAATTTCAATACCATCAATCTGCCGGCGGTGTACGATCCGACGCCGAAAAAGGCCGATCTCGACGCCATCAGCGACGGCAATGCGGTGGACCGCTCCGAGAAGATCAAGTACGAGGTCTTTGCGAAGGAACCGGTGCGTCAGTTTGTGGCGCGGCTGATCTACGAGGAGATGCCGGCTGCGGCCTCCAAGGACTCCGAAGCGAAGGAGGAAGAGGTCATCCAGAAGGCGATTGCCACGCTGCAGGAACGAGCGGATAAAGCCAAGAAGGCGAGCCAACCGGCCGTCAATCCGGCTCCGGTGGAGGAGAAGAAACCGGAAGCAGCCGTTGTCGCACCCGCGGCTGGTGCCGAGAAGAAGCCGGAAGCAGCCGTTGCCGCACCTGCGGCTGGTGCTGAGAAGAAGCCGGAAGCGGCTGTTGCCGCACCTGCGGCTGGTGCTGAGAAGAAGTCGGAAGCGGTTGTTGCCGCACCTGCGGTTGGTGCCGAGAGAAAACCGGAAGCGCCCGTGACCGCTCCTGCGGCAGGGACGGAGAAGAAGTCCGAGGCACCCGTGCCTGCTGCCACCCCGGCAGCGGGAAAATAGCGGACAGGGGAAGCTGAGTAGGTCGGAATTTTTGACAGGAAGACAGCATGCAGGCGGCAAAAAAATACTGGGTCTGGATCGTCATCGGGGTCATCGTCCTGGCCGCGCTGGGGTTCGATCTGATTCATGTCGGTTCTCTGGCGGAGCGGTTCCGGAAGGAGAATCAGGAGATCGTGGACCGGACCGAGGATTTCAACCGGTTTGTCCGTACGATCCGCGAAAAGGTTCCCACGCCGAAGGACATGGAGATCGGCAGTGGGTTTCTGGATGAGATCACCGCCGAGGGCAAGCGCACCAGCGCCCTCTGGCAGGGCTTCGCCATCGGCCTCGACAAGGGAATTGTCAATCAGGAGGTGGTGTATCCCGAGGACGACAAGCAACGCGCCGGCACTCCGGTGCCGCCGAAGTTCTTTACCGACTTCCTCCGTCCGCAGTATATCAAGACCATGGTGGAGACCGAGCTGGCGCTGCAGAAGATCATGACGCCGGCATGGGAGAAGATGCTGGCGCAGAGCATTTATGCCACCAAGTATCGCGCCACGACGGAAGAGGCGGACGCCTCGGGCAAGGAATCCGCGCCGCTGGTCGCCGCAGAAGAAGCGCACATTTTCACGCCCAATCAGTTGGTTCCCTTCAAGCTCAGCGAAGGGTTTGAGCAGGATCAGCAGAAGCGGTGGCGCTTTTGGCGCAATTACCTGATTTTCCGCGATATTCTGACGCGCGCGGTCGTGAATACCGCCGTGCAGGTGCATCGGGACGTGATTGCTTTCGATCGTCCGGGGCCGGATTTCGACGAGGTCACCGGCAAGCTTGGCGTCAACATCAAGAGCGGCACGGGAACGCGCTTCATCGAAAATATCACCAAGCTGGAGATTCGCCAGACGGCGGTCGGCGATGGTCTGTTGCCGGTTTTTGAGGAAAAACAAGCTGCCCCGGAAGAGGGCAAGCATCAGCCCGGCGGGCAGACAAACGCCAACAGCGGTCATGTGTTCTATGATGTGTTCAACGTGACCATTGAGCTGGTTGCGCATGCCAAAGTGGTTGAGGCGTTTGCCAAAGAGGTTCTGAATACGAGCGATTTTTATTACGTTCCGGTCAGTCAGGATATGGTCCGTTTGACGGACGCGGTTACGATGAGCAACTACTCGGTGCCGACCGGCAATCATGCGGTGACGCCAATTCTGAGCGATGCGTATGCCGAAACCCCGGCCACGCCGGTGAATTCGGCTCTGGATTTTGAACATGAGCCGCCGGTGAAGGCGGTCCTGGTGTTTCAGGTGTATCGTCCGCGGCTGCCTGGTGCGGCGAATCCCGACGGCATCGGAACAGATAAAGCCGCCGCGGCGGAAGAACGGCCCGGAAACTGATCGTTGTCCGGCGTTCAAATGGCGGCCCGATGCGGTGTGAAGGTACAGGTGTGATAGCTTTGGCAAACAGGAGCCGGAAGTGAATTCCCTGAAAAAAATTCTCATTCAGCACGGAGAGAAGATCGCTCTTGCGGTCGTTATCCTCCTCTGCGGGTACTCCCTGCTCGGAATCCTTTCCCGCAACAGCAAGGAACTGGAGTTGCCGGGCAAGAAGCATGCGACCGTCGACCAGGAAGCGATCAAGAACCAGATCGAGCGGGTTCGGCAGCATCTGGGCAGCAATGACCGGGTTAAGCCGATGCCGGCGGCCGAAAAGACAAGCCGGATGCTGGCGCAACGGGTGCTTTCCGGGAAGGAAGGCTCCCTGCAGGCGATTTTGGAATGGTACCCGTATGTGCAGAATCCGCCGGTGGGCGTGCCACAATTGATCACCAAGCCCGTGACTCCGGTGGGGCTGAACATTCCCGAGGCGTATCGTACCCGGTTCGGCAATCCCGAGGGGGTGCGCGTCTACTCTTCCGTCGACAGCATCATGGTGGTGGCGAAGGATTCGAAGTATCTGAACTTCCCCGAGCCTGGATCGCGGAAAATGCTCCTCTGGCGCAAGGCCATAGGTTCGGGCAAGGATGATCTGAATCCCGCGGTTCGCGCTTCGATGATGAATTCTCCGCGCAATGAAACGGTTGCGGGAACCGAGGATACTTCGTCGACGGACGCGGCAACCGGCGCCGCTCCGGCAGCGGCGGCCGGCGGTTCGCGCTGGGGCGTGGTCGGGGCGGCCGAGAAGCAACCGGCCGCAGCGGCTGAAGGTTCCAAGTCGTCAGCGGAAGACGGGAATGCAGAACAATACAAGGAGCGCTGGCAGAAGGCGGACGTGCGGGCGTTTGATGACCTGAAGGCCGTTTGCACGCCTTCTTCGGTGGTTGCAACGGGCTGGGAGCTGGTGACGCCGACGATGTACGTTCTGAAGACCGAACCGACGGCAGAGATTCTCAAAAAGTTGATGGAGGAGGGTCTGTCGCCGGATCTGGTCGAGATGACGGCCGAAGAAGAAGCCGCTTGGAAGACGCAGCAGGAGGCCAAGAAAAAGGGTACCGCCGTGGTCGCGGCGCCCAAGCCTGCCGCCCCGGTTGCACGGGTGGATTGGACGGGAATTATGGCTCCCAAGGTGGACGTCAAGGCGGCTCCGGTTGCCGCTCCGGCTGTTGCTGTAGCGGCGGCAGCGGAAACGCCGCGTTACTACGTCTTTCTGGACCGGAACATTCAGCAGAATATGGTCTACCGCTATGGACTGGTTGCTTCGGTCCAGCCGCGGATGCCCGAGAAGGAAATTCTGGAGAAGAAGGAATATCTGGGGTGGGATATCTACGCTGAGGTTTGTGGGATCACCGGAGTGCCGCCGACGGGGGGGAGTTTTGCCCTGCCGGCCCGGATGGTTAAGGAAGTGTTTGAAACCAAGATGACCGCGCAGGCCAAGGGTGTTGCCGGGGTGCACTTGGACTTTTTGCCCTGCTACCAGCCCGTGTCCGCAACGGCCGCCGCCCCGGTGGCAACCCGTGCGGTGGATGCGGAAAAACCGGGCGAGGCGCGCGAAACGGCGAAGGCGGACAACGAGCCGCAGGTCAAGCGGAAGGAATTGCGCGGCGATAAGGGGACGCTGACCCCGTTGGGCAAGGCATTCCGCGACCGTGAACCGTGTTACAGCGATTTTGTTTACACCGATCTGGTGCTGACGCCCAAGGAATTTGACTTCGATCTGCGCTTGGTGTCGAAGCTCGACGGGGCGAACATGCAGGCGACGATCAAGGTGCAGAAGGTCGAGAAGGACGGCACGGTGAAGACCGCGACCTTTATGATCCCCTTCGTCGCGCTGCCGAATTCCCCGACTTGGAACGATTTCCTGGCGAAGGATCTGAAGGGGAACCCGTTCTGGCCGGCCAAGATTCTATCCTTCCAGGAGGTCTATGGCGCGTTGAAGGATCTCAAACCGATTGCGATCGGCGAGAAGCGCGGGCAGGATGACTTTACCTCCGGGTGGGGTGTGGTGGATGCGCGACCGTTCATCATCAAGGGCAAGCGTTCCATCAAGAATGCGCGGACCGGCGAGTGGAAGCAGGCGCCGGATATGCCCCCGCAGCCGGGAATGGCGCTGATTCTTGCCGAGATGAATCCGCCGAAGGGACAGCCGCGCCGGTTCCTGCGCATTTTCCGTCCGGCAACGCAGGTTTCGAATGACACTCAGAAGTACGAATTTGAATACGACTGGGAGCCGGAACTAACCAAGAAGATCGAGGAGCGGACCAAGCGGATGAGTGGTTCGACCGAAGCGGGTGCGCCGGCAACCGGGAAGTAAGGGTGTTTTCCCGATTGTGCCGTCGTCGAAAACGGCGGTGAGTAAAAAAGTTAAAGAAAATGTTTAAAACTGATGCAGTCGGTTTGACTTACGCCGGGCCGGAGTTAGAGTAAAAGCTGGTGACGGGGCTTGGGTGAAACGGTTCCGGGTGGCCTGACCGATCTGGAGGATGTGCCGGCGACGGACGGGGTGGATTGACCGGTCTGGCGGGGTGCGCGGGAAACGGCTCTTCACGGCGGGTAGCCGGTCGGGCATTGTTCTGAAAGCGCGGCAATGGAAATTCTCAAGGGAATCGCGGTGTCGCCGGGTTTTGCCATCGGCGAGGCGTTCATCCTCGGCAGCGAGGAGTCGGTGATTCCGCGTCGTTTCATCTCGGTCGACGAGATTGACAGCGAGTATGCCCGCTTCCATGCGGCGGTGGACAAGGCTAAAAACGACATCCGCGAGTTGCAGGAAAAGGTCAAGGCGGATGAGATCGGGTCCGAGGCGGTGCCGATCTTTGACGCGCACATCATGATTCTCTCCGACAATTCGTTGCATGAGGAGGTGCTCAACCGCATCAGTAAGAACCGCTTTTCGGCGGAGTATGCGGTCAGCCGCAGTCTGCGCAAGTACGAGAAGGCCTTCAGCAAGATGGGCGATTCGTATCTGGCGCAGCGCATCAGCGATCTGCACGACATTGAGCGGCGGTTGCTGCGGGCATTGCTGGGTGATCGCCGGGAAGACCTCAAGCAGCTCAACCGCGAAGTGATTCTGGTCGCGCACGATCTGACGCCAAGTCAGACCGCGTCGATGGACAAGAACCGGGTCAAGGGGTTTGCGACGGACGTGGGCGGCAAGACAGGCCATACCGCGATCATTGCCCGGGCGCGCGAACTGCCGGCGGTGGTGGGTTTGGAGAGCGTTTCGAACGATGTGTCCAGCGGCGATACGCTGATTATCGACGGAAACCGTGGCATTGTGGTGGTCAATCCCGACGAAAAGACGCTGGAGACGTATCGCCGGCTGGCGTCGGATTTCCAGTGTTTCGAGCAGTCCCTGATAGACGAAAAAGATCTGCCGGCCGAAACGATGGACGGACACCGGGTGCGGGTCAGCGCGAACATTGAATTCCCGAGCGAAATCGCCAGCGTCTGCAACATGGGCGGTGAGGGGGTGGGGCTGTATCGCACGGAGTTTCTATACGTCGGCGCGGAGACGATCCCGGACGAGGAGACGCACTTCCAGGCGTATCGGACGGCGGTCGAAAATCTGCCTGACATGAAGGTGACAATCCGCACCCTCGATCTCGGGGCGGATAAGTTCTTCCATCTTGAGCGCGACATGGGGATGGATGACAAGGCCTTGTTGAATGAGCGCAATCCGGTGCTGGGCTGCCGGGCGATCCGTTATCTGGCGCGGCATCCGCAGTTGATGCGGGCGCAGGTGCGGGCGATCTGCCGGGCGTCGGCGTTGGGACGGGTGAACCTGCTGGTGCCGATGGTCTGCTGCCGCGAGGAGGTGGAGCGTCTGCGCGAGGTGGTGCAGCGTGAGCAAGAGGCGCTGGACGAAGAGGGGATTGCGTTCGACCCGGACATGCCGGTCGGGATCATGGTCGAAGTGCCGTCGGTGGCGCTGACGATCGAGCATTACATGGACATCTGTGATTTCTTCAGCATCGGCACCAACGATCTGACGCAATATACCATCGCGGTCGACCGCACGAACGAGCACGTGGCGAACCTGTACCGTCCCGCGCACCCGGCGGTGCTGCGGCTGGTTAACGAGGTGATTCAGGTCGGCCGCGAGTACAACAAGCCGGTGAGCGTTTGCGGCGAGATTGCGAGCGACCCGACCTTCACCCCGTTGCTTCTGGGGATGGGTCTGATGCATTTCTCGGTCAGCCCGCCGCTGATTCCGGAGATTAAGAAATTGTTGCGTTCGTTCACTTACGCCGAGGCGCAGGAGATCGTCAAGGAGGTCATGAATTTCAAGACCTCGCGCGAAATTACGACGCATCTGCGCAACATCGTCCGCAAACGCCAGCCGGATTGGTCCTTCAACTGATCGCCGTGGCGCGGACAGACAGAGCAAGTTTCTGCAGAGCCGGGAGAAATCCCGGCTCTGCATTTTGTTACAGATATTTACGGTTGAGGAAGATTTTTTTGTTGGCGCAACCGCAGATACCGGATAGAGTAAGGATATCCGCCGGGTAGATGCTCGGCGCTGACATAGAGGGTTTGGGGCCGCGCCTGCGCGGCGGAAGGGAGGAGAGCGACCAGAACGTGAGAATAGTACGTGTGTTGTGTGGAGACAGGAATTTACAGGTTTTCCGTTCCCGGACACGAATAGACCGGTTGCGAATCAGCGCGGCGGATAGAACACGAAAAAACTGTCATAATACGATATCCATATCATAGCCGTTGTATCTGCGGCGTTGCGGCCGGCACTCCTGCCGGGTGGGAAACCCTACCTCAGGAGAACGCCATGAAAAGCCGTAAATTTACGCTGATTGAAATGCTGGTCGTCATTGCCATTATCGGGATTTTAGCGTCGATGTTGATGGGGCCGATCCAGCGGGCGGTCAAAAGCTCGCGCAAGACCGCCTGCACCAACAACCTCGCTCAGATCGGTAAAGCCGTCTTTCTGTATGAAAGCCCCTCAGCTTTTGATGCCGCTCCGCTGCGCGTGGCCGCTGCGAGCGGCTCGGAGGCGACCAACCCGGTTACACTGGCGCCGCTGGTGGCGCTGGCGGCGGCGGGGTATGTGGACACCGCCAAACTTGTGGCATGCCCGCTGGGGGAGACCGACTTCAAGGCAACGGATTTCAGCGATGCCGACGTCGGCCTGACCACGCAGAAGGACAAAGCAGCCAGTGCGCTGGTTCCCAGCGCCAATGGCAAGGCGGCCAGCCAGTACCTGTTCACACTTTACTACAGCAAGGGCAGCGTCGGGAATCGCGCCATCGCCGGCGATGCGGGGGACGCGACCGCGACGGGAGACAGTTCGTTCTCCCCCAATCACGGCGACCGCGCCGACAGCAAGAATGAGGGCGCGAATGTGCTCTTCAAGGATGGGCATGTCAAGGCATCCAAGACGACCTATACCAGCGAGGATGCCGCCGATACCACCAACTTGTGGGGCGATATAGCGTCCGGCGGCAAGACCACCGACAAGCTCACCCAGATCGGCCACTATTAACCGTCGTCGGCCGAGGGGAGTGCAAAAAGCTGCGTGTATGCAAGCGGAGGAAGGACAAAAGTCCTTCCTCCATTTTTTTGCCGACATGACCGAAACCCTTCGTCCTTGCTTCCGGATTGATACCAAATCAAAACAGTCCGACAGTGCCCGAGCATGAACAGTCTTCCTCAATCTGGTTGCAACGGGACCGCCTAAGTTAATCTATCATATAGTCTGCCTTCTATAGAAAATCAGAGCATTCAAGATAAGTCATATCTCATTGATATTAATCAATATAGATTATGTTGCACAGTCATAATAAAAAGATAGTTGATTTATTTCTTGCATATATGCTCTGTTTGTGATAGGTAAGTTAATAGGTTATATTTATTGCGGAGTACGTATGTTGCAGCCGAAACGAGTGCTGGTCGCCGGGCATATCTGTCTCGACATCATTCCCGAACTATCCGAAGCCGACTTCAAGCCCGGAAACCTGCTTCCGGTTGCGCGGACACTCACGGCGACCGGGGGGGCGGTCCCGAATACTGGTTTGGCGTTGCACCGGCTTGGCGTTCCTGTCCGGCTGGCGGGTAAGGTCGGGGACGACCTCTTCGGCCGGGAGATCCGCCGGTTGGTGGAGGCAGAGCTGGGCTGTGTCGATACCGGCTTGCGCTGCGACAACCGCTGTGCTTCATCGCACACCGTCGTGCTCAACCCGCCCGGCCGCGACCGGACCTTCCTGCACTGTCCGGGCGCGAATGATCATTTCGGACCCGAGGATGTGCCGGTTGCGGAGCTTGCGGAATCGGCGCTGCTGCACTTCGGTTATCCGCCCCTGATGCGCCGGATGTACGCCGATCGGGGGCGGGAGTTGGTCGAGCTTGTGCGCATGGCGAAGGGCGCGGGCGTGGGGGTGTCACTGGATTTGGCGCGTACCAGCGCAGCTTCCGCCTCCGGACAAGCCGATTGGGGCGAGATTCTGCACGCCGCGCTGCCGTGGGTGGATTTCTTTCTGCCGAGCATCGACGAACTTCTCTTCATGCTCGATCCGGGACGCTTTACTAGGTTCGAAGCGGCTGTGGCAGACGGCGCTGCGGCAGGGGGGCTGACCAAACGCGATCTGCATGAGCTGAGCGACCGGCTGCTGGGGATGGGGGCGGGAGCGGTCCTGATGAAACTGGGATCGGCCGGGTTGTATCTGCGGGTCAGTCCGGACCGCAAGCGTTTGGAGCAGACTGGGCGCGCCTACTTTCCAGGACTCTGCGAGTGGGCAGGTTATGAGCGGTATCTGCCTTGTTATGAGGTAACCTACGTGGGAGGAACCGGCGCGGGGGACTGCACCATCGCCGGATTTTTAGCCGCCGTCATGCGCGGGTTTTCTCCGGACGACGCGATGGATTGCGCACTTGCTGCCGGAGCCTGCAACGTCGAAGCGCCGGACGCCCTCGGTGGCATTCCGGATTGGCCGCGTCTGCAGGAGCGCATCCACAGGGGCTGGCGGCGGCGTCCCGCCAGTCTGCCGGATGAATAACCCTTCCGCTCTCTTGCTATCCGGATTTCGGAGCAGCCTTTTTCGCGGGAGCGGTTGAATACACAGGGGGAAGCAGGATGAACGAGCAGGAAATTCAGCGGGCGCGGATTGTCGCAGCGGCGCAGTTGGAGAGTGCGGGGATTGTTCTGTCGCCGGAAGAAAAGGCTGGAATTGAGATCGCGGATTTCGGACTCGGAGAGTTCTCGCGGATCGGACTGGCGCTGGTGGTCTACGTCAACAACGGTCGCTATTGCGCGAAAGAACTGGTTCTGCAACCCGGACAGATCTGTCCGGAACACCGTCATCCGCCAGCCCGCAGTCACCCGGCCAATCCCGGCAAGCAGGAGACCTTCCGCGTGCGGCGTGGCTGCGTCTGTCTTTACGTGCCGGGTCTGGAAGCTCCCGCCGAGGCGGAAACGATCGCACTGGCCGAGACCGGGGCATTCACCGTTTTTCGCCGCATCGTACTCGCGCCGGGGGAGCAGTACACGCTGGAGCCCGATACGCTGCACTGGTTTCAGGCCGGTCCCGAAGGCGCGGTGGTTTCGGAGTTTTCCAGCGCCAGCGACGACTCCTCGGACGTATTTACCAATCCACGCATCCGGCGTTTACCGGGAGCATAGCGGCAGAATCAGCGAAAAAAACGGAAGCGTAATAGGCGCCGGAAGCGGCTCTGGCCGCAGTGGCAGAAAAACATCCCGCCGGCAGCAATCGAGCAAACCGGCTGAAAGGAAACGCATGAGATACATCGTTCAGTTCGGAGCGGGAAATATCGGCCGTTCTCTGGTGGGGACGCTCTTTTCGCAGGCGGGATACGAAGTGGTCTTTGTGGACGCCATGCCGCAGATCGTGGAGGCGCTCAATACGCGGCGCACCTACACCGTCTTGATCAAAGACAACGAACACCCCGCCGGTATCCCTCAGACCGTCCAGGGCGTGCGCGGCATCCTTGCCTCGGAAAAGGAGGCCGTCGCGGAGGCGGTGGCCGGGGCGGAGCTGGTATGTACGGCGGTCGGCGCTCGTGTTTTGCCGGAGATTATGCCCCTGATTGCGCGGGGCGCACAACAGCGTAGCGCTCCGCTTTCCGTCATTCTCTGCGAGAACCTGCACAATGCCGGGGCGTTGGCGCGCGAGTGGTATCTGGCGGCGGGCGCTGCGCCGGCGCGCGGGCAGGCAGAGGTTCGCTTTGTGGAAACCAGCATTGGCAAAATGGTGCCGATCATGCCGGATGCGATCCGCCGCGAAGACCCGCTCATGGTTTGGGCCGAGCCGTACAACCGCATCATTGCCGATCGTGCCGCCTTTGCCGGGGAGCCGCCGGCCATAGAGGGGCTGGAGCTGCGGGAGCCTTTTACCGCGTGGGTAGAGCGCAAACTCTTTATTCACAATCTCGGACACGCCGCCTGCGCCTGGCACGGTCACCTGCATGGGCAGACAAAGATCTGCGAAAGTCTGCGCGACCCGTGGATTTACAACGAAACGCGGCAGATCATGCGCGAATCCGCCGCTGCTCTCGTCAGCCGCTATCCGCTGGTCTTTACCGCCGCTGCGCTTGAGGAACATATCAACGACCTGCTGGCGCGATTTTCCAATCGTGCGCTGGGCGACACGGTCTTCCGGGTCGGACGCGACCTGACGCGAAAACTGGCGGCCGGCGACCGGGTGATGGGCGCGTTGCGCCTGTGTCTGTCGCAAGGGGTAGACCCGGAACATATCTGCCGGGCGGCGGCGGCGGCGTTGAATTTCCGCGCTACCGATGAACGGGGGGAGGCGTTTGCTCCCGACTGTGAACTGACACGGCATCTGGAGCAGGCGGGAGCTTGGGCGGTACTGGCGCAAACCAGCGGTCTGTCTCCGCAGCGCGATGCGGCGCTTCTGGAGCGGATTGCCAGCCGTTATCACGCCTTTTGCCCCGCTTCCTGCTGCTGATTCACGGCCAGATCACAAGGCAGTGCGCCTCTGTGAGCTATGCCTCAATCTGACGCGCGCTGCTTTCTTTGGCGATCAGCGCGGGGGCGAAGAGTCGTGTCTGGGCCGCTGTCGTAGGCGTATCGATACGGCGCAGCATCAGTTCCAGCGCACCTTGACCGATCAGTTCCACCGGCTGTTCCATCGTGGTCAAGCCGCACGAAAAGAGCCGTCCCACCGGCGCATGGTCAAAACCGGCCAGCAGCAGATCCTCCGGGACGCGTATCCCCGATCGTTGCAGCGCCTGTCCGAGCCAGACCGCCACATCGTCATTGTAACAGATCACTCCGTCGGCTCCGCTGCAAGCGGCCGTAAGCGTCCGTGTGCTTTCCGAGCAGAACTCCGTCTCCTGGTGCAGCCACTCTGTCGCCGGAACAATTCCGCGTTCCAGAAGCGCTTCACGCCAACCGGCAACGCGCGCCTGAATCGAAGCGGCGGCGGTTGCCCCCATCACAAAATCCACCCGCCTGCACCCCTGTTCCAGCAGGTGCGCGCAGAGCTGATAGCCCGCCTGATGGTGATCGAGCGCGGACAGATCATACCGGCTGCGCTGTGCGCCCTCATAGAGGTCGCGGTCCAGCAGCACCACCGGAACGTTCCGCTTCTCAAACATCTGGGCGATGTTCCGGTTGGCCGCTGCCCGTTCCGCCGGCAACAGCAGGGGCACGAAAAATACGCCCGCCACACCCTGTTCGATATACTCGGCCGCCATTTGCTCTGCATGCCGGATCATTTGTTCCGGTGCCTGCTCGTTCAACGCCCCGCTGAAAAGGATCGCCGCATGGTTCGCGCGTGCGGCGCGGGCAAGCGCCCCCGTCAGCGCGACGAATATGCTCTGGTCCATGCCGCCGGAAGCAAATAGCCCCGAGATCATCAAACCGAACATCCGCCGGGACGTTTCAGCAGGGGTTTTCTTTACATACGACCCCGAGCCCCGCCGGCGCTCCACCAGCCCGTCATTTTCCAGTTCATGAAACGCCCGCACCGCCGTCGGCCGGGAGACGCCGAACTGCGCCATCAGCTCGCTCTCGGTTGGCAGCCGGGAGCCAGTCGGGAAACGCTGCTTCTGAATGCCCTCCTTCAGAAACGCGTAGACCTTGCGATATTTTAGCGACAACTCCACGTGCGACATGCCCGGATTCCGATCGTAAACGCCCACTCCGTTGACCTGTCAAATTATCATATGTTGACGGGTGCCGGATGCAATCGGTTTCCGGGAGTTCCTCTTGTCTTTCGCCTTGCCCCAGCACCGGCGGCTTATCCGAGGCAAAACCGGACTGGCGTCGGGCGGAAACAAACGGCGGTTCTGGCGCGGCCGGCGGCGCGTTATGGCTGCCTAAAGAAAGCAAGCAGCTCCGAGCATTAGCCTGACGTTATGCAGTTGCCATAGACGGGAGCACCATTAATATCCCCGATAGCGATATTTCTCCATGATTTTTGTGGAGGCGCTGACCATGAGGCCGTTGACATATTCGACATGCCCGTCATAAAACAGCCAGTTGGAATACAAACTGTTATGGGGATAATAAAAATAATTGTCGCCATTGGCGGAAGGGTATTGAATCCCTTCAATTCCGCGCATTTTACTGCTTTCGCCCATCAGCACGACCCCGGAAGGGCGTTTGATTTGTCCGGCTCGCCACGGGAGCGCCGCGTCCACCACACGCCCCCAGTCATGAGGAGGCTCGATATTCATGGCGTAATTCCGGCTGGGCGTCGAGGCATAGTAAGTCGGACACCGGACGATCAATAAAGAACCGGCGTCAATATAAAATGGATTCGCTGAAAGCAATTGCATGCCCGGAAAATATCCCGCAAGAAATACGACCCCGGACCAGTCCCGCAATTGCGAAGGCATGCTCGGATCACTTGAATAGGGGAGCGATTTCTGCTCTTGGTCGTAATTCATCAGCGAGAGATAAATCTGGCGTTGATTGTTGGCGCAGGTCAGGGAGCGGGCGCTCTCGAGCGCCTTGGTCAGCGAGGGCATCAGCAGCGCGGCCAGGATCGTCAGAATTGCGATCACGACCAGCAGCTCAATCAGGGTGAATGTCCGGAATATTTTCATGTTCTGCCTGTCATCCGAACGGGTATGAAGGAGCGAAGCCGTCATCTGCGAAGCGTAGGCATCAAACGCCACTTCCCGCTGCCGGGAATTTCCGGCGCGCCATCGTTTCACTCCGTCAACGCCCGAATATTGCGCAGGCGGTAGATGGATTTATCCGCCTTGGGATTCATGCCGATCCGGATTTTTTTCACATTTTCCGGATGTATGACCGCCGAGGACGAGACATTGTCCATCGTCTCCGACTTCGGCGGGAACAACACCGTCACCGCGTGCCAGTCCCCATCCTTGGGCAGTGTATACCAGAGCATCTGGCCGGCCCCTTTCAACGCTTCGCAGACATAAACCACGGAATCGTAGGCGCCGTTGCGAAGAATGCTTTCATCAAGTTGCAGTTCAAAACGAATGCCCACTGTCTGCGGCGGCAGCCCATTTTTCAGCATCAGCTCGGGATACACCCAATGGTTCGATGAATTCGCCGGCGCTCCGGGCAGGAAGGCATCCACCTGAACAATGTTTCCCGACAGCATCTGTAGGGTCATTTTGTTAGCGGAATTTTCTTTCCAATTAGCGGCGTCGCACATTTCCGGAACCGGAAGCTCCTTCAGCGCCTTGGCAATCCGCAGCGGTACGGCGCAGGGCGCGGTCTTCTTCCCCCCGAAGACGCCGTCGGCAAGGATCGTTGCCGAGCTGCTGCCCGTGTCCGGGGTGTAGCTCACCTGATATTCTACCATGCCGCCGGCAGGTATGGCAACACGGTCGGGAATTCCGCTCACGCTCCCGCCGCGGATGCGGACGGTTCCGCTCTTCTCCTGCTGTTGATCGAAGTTATAAATTTGCAGGCAGAAGCGCCCGGAATCGCCGTCCAGCACCGCAAAGCGCTGACTGATATCCGGCAGGTGGAATCCCTCCCCAGTCAGAATCCGGAACACAATCGACTTGTCCAGATCCGCCGGTGATTGCGCTCCGGCCACTGCCGGCACCGGTGACTTCTCCTGCGGCGTCAGATCCATCCTTCCCGTCAAATACCCGGGCAGGTTGCGGATCATCAGGGTAAGCTGCCCATTTTCCGCCTTCAGCTTTCTGGCTGTTCCAAATGCATCCGTCCACACGTACTCCTGGTCAGGCACTGCAATTTGGATGGATTTTTCCACCGACTGGTAGGGGACCGGCCCCTCCTCTTTGTCCACTCTGGTCTGCGCCCAGATTGCCAGCGTCTGCACCCCGCCGGGTTTACGGTAGAGGAAACCGCTTGTTCCGGGAGCCGGGTTGTAACGTCCGGCATAGTCGGCCGCCGCCAGATTCGCGGTCAGGTTGGCGAAAGCGCAGAGAACGGGTTTGCCGGTGTAATCGGCCCGGAACATTCCCCAGTCCTTTTTGCCGCCACGTTCGTTGTAAGCCGGCATCACAAAGCTGAACGTCATTCCGGCGCCGTAACTCTGCATCAGAATCTGGCTCTTGATTGCGAATTCGGCCTGTATCATCTCCTGTTCCGGCGAATGCGCGCGGGCAGACTTATAGTAACTCGGCTGATTCGCCTCCCCTTCAATCGACCAGCCGGCGCATTCGGTGATGAAGACCATTTTGTCCGGCGTCCCCGCCTGCGCCAGCGCCCGACGGCATTCACCGAGGATCTCTGGATATTTTGCCAGTCCGGAATATATGTGCGTGTTGAAGATGTCGATGTAATCGCTGATTCCGTTTTTGGCGCATTCCAGAAAATATTCATGGCCGAAAGAGCCCGAGAGAACCATGCCCGACGGATTTTCCGCCTTCAGCCCCAGATACGCCGCTTTTGCCGCCGCGCTGTACTCCCAGACCGTATCCGGCCGCAAATCCGGCTCGTTCCAGAACTCGCAATACTGCAGCGCCGGCCCGAAGCTGCGGGCGCTCTCGCGCAGATAGTTGTAAACCGAACGCAGGTCGGCAGGCAATTGCCGGTTATCGAGATTTCGCCGGGGCACCCGTGGCGTTTTGCAATCCTTTCGCGCCCAATCCGGGCTGCTCTCAATCATTCCGGCCAGCGTAATTCCGCGTTTTCCCAAGGCCTGCGTATGCGCGAGCAAACCGCCCCAATTGACCTTTCCCGGCTCCTGCTCCGGCCAGCCTTGCCGGTTTCTCCCGCAAAACAACCCAATCCGGTCGGCCATTTCTTCCATCACCGGATAGCCGCTGTGCGGAAAAGCCGCACTGTGTTTTTCCGGCATTGTCTGGCATAGCCAATCACAGTCCGCCGTATCAATAGCGTAGGGCGATCGTTTCCCTTCCTCAATTTTGACGCGGGGGGGGACAACCGCAAACGAACGGCTGTTTACAAAGGCGGTTCCGTTCGCCGCCGGAATAATCCGGTAATACCCGCAAGCAAGTGCCGGAAGGGTCACGTTCCCCGTTTGCGCCGTCCCTCTCAGGACCGGCGTTCCATATGCATCCTGCACGACATAGGAGGTTTCGCCGGGAATTTTCCAGTCGAAAGATAACGGCTCCCCAAGTACAAAAAAAGCTCCCGGCGCCGTCGCCTGAATCGCCCGCGCGGCATCGATTGGCTCTGCCGCAACGGAGGGTGCTACACACAGCAGTAGAACCAGTAACGTTCGGATGAGGATCTGTTTCACGCTGAATCTCCTTGTTGTTCAAGTCAGGCCGGTGATATCCAGATTATGGTTACAGGTCTTACTCGATAATCCGCGGTTGCGTCGCTTCCCCATGCTTGCCCGGTGCGCTTGCCGTTTTGCGCACCGTGAATCGTTCCGGCAAAAGAAGATTCTGTTCCGTCACCGGCACACCGGACATACGCTCTCTCAGCAGGCCGATTGCCAGCCGGGCGAGTTGGGAAAAATCGTGCTCCACGGCGGTGATGGGGAGGAAGAAGTCTTCCGTCTCCCAATCCATCACTTCATAGGAAACCACGCTGATGTCCTCCGGGACTCGCACCCCCAGGCGCAGGAACCGGGCAATGACGCTCTTTGCCGTCGGGCCGCCCGCCACCAGCACTGCGGTCGGACGCGGCGAGGCTTCGCAGACGTCGCGCACGGCTGCCGCAACCTGTTCTTCCGCAGGGGCGCACGGGTTGATCTCGCAATAACAGAGTTCCTTTTGGGCGAACTCCCGCCGGACAAACTGCGTGACAAGGTTCCGCATTTCGTGATAGACCGGGATGGTGGCCGGTCCGTTCAGCAGCATGATCGCACGGTGTCCGAGGCGGGCCAGATAGTCCAGCGCCTCTTCCACCGCCGCAGAAGGATCGAAGCGGAGCGAATACTCTCCGGTCTCGCCGATCTGCACATGCGGAATTACCCCATCCCGCTTTAACAACTCTTTCACCCGGTCCGGGAGGACTCCGGCGATCAGCACCCCGCCTACCAGTCCGTCGCACAGCATCGCGGGCAGTTTGTCTGCCGAGGCAGCGGGATCAAACCACTCAAATTGATGGCGGATTCCCAACGCCTGACATTCTTTCGTGAACTGAACGTTCAAGTCTTGAAATCCCGCATGCCTGCGGATCAGATCGCTATGCTCAAGCACGAGCAATCCGATATCCGATATCTTGGGGCTCTTCAAAATGCGGGCGGCTGCACTGGGCTGATAGCCCATCTCTTGCGCTGTTTTTTGGATGCGTTCCCGCATTTTCTGGCTGATGCGGCCCTTGCCGTTCAATGTCGAAGAAACGGTATATACCGACACCCCAACCTGTTGCGCGATATCACTCAGATTTACCCGCATACCATTTCCCCACCGGATCGAAGCCTGAATAAACGTTTAGTCATATCACAATACAATACATCTTATCTTAGTCAAATAAATATTGAGAGTGGCCGCTTGATTTCTGAAGAAAGTGGGCTGCCGGTCTGACGTTTTGTGAGGAGGGGTATCGTGACGGGGGGCAGGATTGATGTCCTTATACGGTCCCCAACCTCCGGAGGGGGCTTATGGTGTGATGTGCAACCTCCGCCGGTGGGTGCGGATAGAAGGTTGTTTGGTCGATGCCGGCCGGGAGCGGGCGACTGGTGGAGGCAACGGGGCGATGGGGTTCAGAATCGGGGTTGCCCGTTGACAGGGCGGGTTTTTGCTGCACAATAACCGCAGAATTTTGCAGATATTGGAACAGAAATCCCCTGCTTTGCGCGCCGGATAAGCCCGGTTGCGTTCATGGTGCGGAGCAGGTCCATTCCGGATGGCTCCCGCCGCTGAAGCAGCGTTTTCGGATCTCGCTCCCGGAAATCTTTTTAACCTCCTGTTTGAAGGAAGATTCATGAATATTTATCGCATTGAGGTCGCCTGTGCTTCGGAGAGCAACGACTCCGAAGGGCGCGGCGTTCAGCATGATCTGCGTGACTTTGGTCTGAGCGGCATTACCGCCGTCCGTGCTGTCCGGGTTTATACGGTTGCGGGCGAGTTCTCGGCCGCCGATGCCGTCCGTGCCGCGCGTGAACTCTTCGCCGATCCGGTGGTGGACATCTTTGCGGTGGACGATCATGTACTGCCGCCGTCGTCGGGGGTGGGGGTGGAGATTATGCGCAAGACCGGCGTGATGGACCCGGCGGAAGTCTCCGTGAAAAAGGGTCTGAAAGAGCTGGGAATTACGGCCGCGTGGGTTCGCAACAGCCGCAAGTTTATCGTCGCGGGACAGCTCACCGAAGCGGAACTGGCTGAAGCTACTGGAAAACTTCTTGCCAACGATGTAATCGAGCAGTATCAGATCGGACACGACGCGAAGGTGAATCCGCCTGCGAACACGCCGTATGTCTTCAAGCGTACGGAGGTATCGCTGGCGGGGTTGGGCGACGAGGAACTCAAGACGCTTTCGCTCAAAGGTCAGCTCTACCTCAGCGTGCCGGAGATGAAGGCTGCACAAGCATACTTCCAGAAACTCGGGCGCAATCCAACCGATATCGAGCTGGAGACCGTCGCGCAGACCTGGAGCGAACACTGTGTTCACAAGACCTTCAAGGGCGTGGTCAAGTACCGCGACGCGCAGACGGGGCAGGAGGAAATCATTGACAACCTTCTCAAGAACACCGTCGCGAAGGTCACCAACGAGATGAAGCCCGATTGGTGCTGGTCGGTGTTCGTCGACAACTCCGGCGTCATCGAGTTCGACGGCGAGATGGGCATCTGTTTCAAGGTCGAGACGCACAACCATCCCTCCGCGATCGAACCTTACGGCGGCGCGGGCACCGGCATCGGCGGTTGCATCCGCGACCCGATGGGCACCGGCCTCGGCGGCAAGCCGGTCTTCAATACGGATGTATTCTGCTTCGGCCTGCCCGACCTGCCGCGCGACAAGACCCCCAAGGGCTGTCTGCACCCGATGCGTGTGATGAAGGGCGTGATCTCCGGGGTGCGCGATTATGGCAACCGCATGGGCATCCCCACCGGCAACGGCGCGGTCTTCTTCGATCACCGTTATACCGGCAACCCGCTGGTCTTCTGCGGCAACATCGCGCTCATTCCGCAGGACAAGGCGAAAAAGCGCCGCCCCAGCGAAGGGCAGCTCTGCATCGTGGTCGGCGGCGGCACGGGCCGCGACGGCATCCACGGCGCGACCTTCTCCTCGGTCGAACTGGACGAGGATTCCGAGATGGTGTCCTCGGGAGCGGTGCAGATCGGCAACCCGATCGAGGAAAAGAAGGTGCTCGATTTCCTCCTGCGCGCCCGCGACAAGGGGCTATACACCTGCATCACCGATTGCGGCGCCGGCGGTCTTTCGTCTGCCATTGGCGAAATGGGCGAGGAGATCGGCGTTGAGGTGGATCTCGCCAAAGTCCCGCTCAAGTACGAGGGCCTGAGCTACACCGAGATCTGGATCTCCGAGGCGCAGGAGCGCATGGTCATCTCCGCCGATGCGGACAAGCTTGCCGCACTGCAGGAGCTGGCGAAGGAGGAGAACGTCAGCATCACGACCATCGCGAAGTTCGGCACCGGCGGCAAGCTGATTCTAAAGTATGGCAGCGAGAAGGTCGGTGAGCTGGACATGGAATTTCTGCACGAAGGTTGTCCGCGCATCACTCGTGAGGCGGTCTGGACCCAGCCGAAATTTCCTGAACCGGCGCGGGAAGTCAAGATGGATTTCACCGACGACCTGCGCAAGATGCTCGGCGCGTGGAACGTCTGCTCGAAGGAGTGGATCATCCGTCAGTACGACCACGAGGTGCAGGGGGGCTCGGTCGTCAAGCCGCTGGTCGGCGCGGCCCACGACGGTCCCGGCGATGCGGCCGTGATCGCGCCGATGCTCGGCAGCCGCAAGGCCGCGGTCGTCAGCAACGGCCTGAATCCGAAGTTCTCGGACATTGACCCCTATTGGATGGCGGCCAGCGCAATTGATGAAGCGCTGCGCAACATCATCGCCGTCGGTGGCACCCTCGACCGCTGCGCGATCCTTGATAACTTCTGCTGGGGCAACTGCGACAAGCCTGACCGTCTGGCGGGATTGGTTCGCGCGGCCAAGGCGTGTTACGACTTCGGCAAGGCTTTTGGCGTGCCGTTCATCTCCGGCAAGGACTCGCTCAACAACGAGTACGGCGTAGGGTCGGAAACGATCTGCATTCCCGGCACGCTGCTGATCAGCGCCATGGCCGTCATCGACGACCTTGGCCGCGCGATCACGATGGACGCCAAGACCCCCGGCAATGCGATTTACGCCGTCGGCATGACCTTCCATGAACTCGGCGCAAGTCACTACTATGCCCTGCGCAACGCGATCGGCAACAGCGTCCCGCAGGTGCGCGTAGAACTGGCAAAGCAGGTATTCGCCGCCATGAGCGAGGCCACGGGAGCAAAGCTCCTGCGTTCGGCGCATGACGCTTCCGAAGGCGGGCTGGCGCTGGCGGCGGGCGAGATGGCCTTCGCCGGCAATCTCGGCATCGACATCAGCCTCAAAAACCTGCCCCGCACCGGCATCGAGGCCGATGATTATGCGGCGCTCCTGTTCAGTGAATCCAACAGCCGGTTTGTGGTCGAGGTCAAGCCGGAGAACGAAGCGGCCTTCGCGGCGGTGATGCGCAGACACAACGCCCCGTTCGCCAGACTTGGCGAGGTGACGGAAGCCAAACAGTTTATTGTCCGCGCCCCTTACGGCCAGACTCTGATTGACAGCGACCTTGCCAGCCTCAAACAGGCTTGGCAGAAGCCGCTGGCGCTGTAACCAAATTTGTTGGCGGGAAAGAATGCAAACGCCGCTTGCGGGGAATCTCCGCGAGCGGCGTTATTTGTTGGCAAACCAAACGGATGTATGGGGCGGTGGACAGGTCAGCCCTCGAGCATATCCTCGAAGAGCGCCTTGCAGAACTCGTCGGGATCGAACGGCGCGAGATCGGTTTCCTTCTCGCCGGTACCGACGAATTTGATCGGCAGCCGGATCTGGCGGTTGATCGAGAGCGCAATGCCGCCCTTTGCGGTGCCGTCCAGTTTGGTCAGAATCAGTCCGGTTACGCCGGCGCCTTCGGTAAATTTCTGCGCCTGCGAGAGCGCGTTCTGACCGGTGGTTGCGTCAAGAATCAGCAGCACCTCATGTGGCGCACCGGGGATCTGCTTGCCCGCCACGCGGTAGATCTTTTCAAGCTGCTTCATGAGATTGTCTTTGGTGTGGATACGGCCGGCGGTGTCTACCAGCACATAGTCGATGCTGCGCGAGACCGCCGCCGAGCAGGCGTCAAAGACCACCGCCGCCGGGTCCGCTCCGTCCTGATGCCGCACGATCTCCACCCCCACGCGCGCGGCCCAGATGTCGAGCTGCTCTCCTGCCGCCGCGCGGAAGGTGTCGGCCGCCGCCAGCAGGACCGTCTTGCCGTTATCGGTGATGAAGCGTGCAAGCTTGGCGGTCGTCGTGGTTTTTCCGGTGCCGTTGACGCCGACCAGAAGAATCACCGTCGGCCCCGAGGGATTCTTGCCGAGCTTCATTTCGTAGATCGACGGAATGCCCATCACCAGCAGTTTGCGCAGCGCGTCAAGGACTTCCTGTGCGGTGGCGACCGCCTTATCTTCGTGCAGCAGCCGCAGCTTCTCTACCATTTCCAGGGCGATCACCGGGCCGAGGTCGGCGGTAATCAGCGCTTCTTCCAGATCCTCCCAGAACGACGCATCCACCTTGCGCTCGCCCTTGATGAGATTCTTCATCGGCGAGAAGACGGCCGCCGTTTTCTTCAGTCCCTCTTTCAGCCGGCTCAGGAAACCTGCCATTGCTTCTCCTTGTACGCCCGGATGCGCTCCAGCACCTCGCGCGCGATAAAGGGCGTTCCCAACGCCGGCCCGCTGCCGCCGGAATGAAAATCGCTGCCGCCGCTGACGGCCAACCCCAGCCGCGCCGCGTCCGCCAGCAGCTTCTGTTCCATCGCCGGAGGGTGCTTGGGATAATGCACCTCGACCCCCATCACCCCCAGCGCGGCGAAGTCGTCCAAAAATGGAATCAAGCCGCTCGCGCCTGGGTGCGCCAGAAAACTGACGCCCCGGCTGCGGTGGATCAGGGCCAGTCCCTCGCTCACCGTCCAGCGGTCTTTGGGAATGTACGCCGGCCCGCGGTCGCCGATGTAGCGCTCGAAGGCTTCAGCAATCGTGCGGACATAGCCCTTTTGAAGCAACAGTCGGGCCAGATGCGGCCGCCCCAGCGACTGCCGTTCTTCGTTCGGAAGTTCGTCACGGCCGATGCGAATGTTCATCTCCTGCAGTTTCTGCAGCATCCGCTCCATTCGCGACTCCCGGTTGTCCTGCATCTTTTTCAGCGCACTGCGCAGTTCCGCGCTTGGCTCCAGAAACAGCCCCAACAGATGCGCCTCCATCCCCTGAAATTCGCAGGAAAGCTCCACGCCCGCCACCACTTCAATCGAGCGCCGCGCCCCGGCTTCACGGGCGGCTTCCAGACCGTCCACGCAGTCGTGGTCGGTCAGGGCAAGCGCACCGACGCCGTGCCAGAGCGCTTCTTCCAGAAGCTGTTCGGGGGTCAGTTCCCCGTCGGAAAAGGTGCTGTGCGTATGCAGATCAACCCGGGAGCCCGCAGTCACGCCGCCATGGGGGGCGCAACGGGCATAATCAGGCATTGCTATCCTTTCTTCAGGCGGATGGCGATGCGGTCGAGGATGCCGTTGACAAAGCGGGAGGAATCCTTCGAGCCGAATTTTTTCGCCAACGACATCGCCTCGCTGATCGCTACCGGAGCCGGCACCTCGGCCGACAGCAGTTCCGCGCAGGCGATCCGCAGAATGTTGCGTTCTACCGCCGCGATACGGTTCAGCCGCCAATTGTCGGCGGTCTCCTGCAGCAGTTCATCAATGCGTTCGCGGCCGTTGATGACCAGCAGCACCAGAGCGCGCGCGAAAGCCCGGACCTCGTCGGTCTCGCCATGCTCGGCGAGGAACTCCCGCAACTGGTCGGTCTGCCATTCGCTGTTCTGGTCGCACATGAAACAATACTGAAAGGCCGCTCGCCGGGCCAGGCTGCGTGGTCTGATCACTTGCCCAATGCTCCGAAGAGGTTCGCCATCTCCAGCGCGGCCAGTGCCGCATCCGCGCCCTTGTTGCCGGCCTTGGTTCCGGCGCGTTCAATGGCCTGTTCGATGGTGTCGCAGGTCAGCACGCCGTTGGTTACGGCGCAGGCGGCTTCCAGCGCGACATGCGCAATGCCCTTGGCGGATTCGTTGGCGACCATGTCGAAGTGCGGAGTTGCGCCGCGGATGACCGCACCGAGGACGACCACGCCGTCATAGCGGCCGGTGAGCGCCACACGGCGGGCAGCGGCGGGCAGCTCGAATGCGCCGGGAACCTTGACGAGGTCGATGTCGGCTGCGGACGCGCCGTGGCGGACGAGTGCGTCGGTCGCCCCCTCCACGAGCCGGTCGCAGATAAAGCTGTTGAAGCGGCTGACAACGAGGACGAATTTCTTCCCCGCCGCATTGAGGTTCCCCTCATAAATTACAGACATAACTTTTCTCCTTTGTATATGCAATTAATTCTTCAGTTATCAGGAAATCCTGTCAAAAGGGCTAACTTTTCGCAAAAGCCTTTTTAAACTTAAAGTATGTCTGAATTAACCAGTTAAAGGCATCATTTTTTTCTTCGGTCGTACAATTATACGGACGCGTTATTCTGACTCTGCTAGCTTTGCTTTCAGGCAAATACTGCCAACTTGCGGCGTTGGTTTCCAGTATTTGTTCAATCACCTCCTTGTTTGCCTGAAAAGCATTGAAAACTTCTTTTGCGTCAGGAATATACAATTCGCAGCTTATTTGGTTGTCGACAGGCGAAAATGTAAAACTGACATAACAATCAGAACGTCCTATAGCTACATCATACCAATGTTGGGCACGAGGTTTACGCAATTTGATTTGCGCATTCGTTTGGGTTGCATACGAATGAAGCTCCTCCCAAAACTCAAGTTGCTTGGTTGTCGTCGGAGTAAGCGTTTTCTCCTTAACGGACTCCCGAACGGATTTGGTCCAATCATTCGGGCGTGAAATAATGGCAAATTTGGGTGCAAGCGCAGAACCGTCAATCTGCCAGAGTTCTATTCGGACCAGAAAAAAATTAACTTTTTCATCCGTATGTTCATTCAGCCAGTCAATTGCCTGACGATGCTCCTCGCGCACATCTTTGACAATCCAAACAATATACTCAGCTTCAACACCGGCAGCATATGTGAGGACTTGCCCGAGGTGATTGTGATCGGTCGTTTCGAGCTGATTTTCAATCACAATTTTTCGATCGGAAGTTTCTTCCCGAGCAAGTATATCTGCATTGTATCTACCGACGTTCGCCTCGGTTTGGATCAGCTCAATGTCAATTCCCAGTTCATCGCCAAGCAGTGATAAATTTTCATGTTCCGCCAGCCACTGAGTAAAATCCTGCGCTTCATGTTTCCAGTATTCTCGAAGATCAACCTGAGAAAGTTTACCGAGTTGAACTTTTGGCATTGTCGGATACTCCTGATATTCAAACTGGCGCCCACCAAGACGATTAACTGAGATCGGACTTGAGCATGTGGCCGAGAATCGTCTTTTTCGCGGAGAGATAGCGCTTGTTATGCTCCTTCGGGTCGCATTCGATCTGCACCCGCTCCGTCAGTTCCAGCCCGTATCCCGACAGGCCGCTGATCTTGCGCGGGTTGTTGGTCAGCAGGCGCATCTTGCGGATGCCGAGGTCGGCGATGATCTGCGCCCCGAGGCCGTAATCGCGCAGATCCGCCGGGAAGCCGAGGGCGATGTTCGCCTCAACGGTGTTCAGCCCCTTTTCTTGCAGCTCATACGCCTTGAGTTTGTTGTCGAGGCCGATCCCGCGCCCCTCCTGCCGCATATAAATCACCGCGCCCTCGCCGTGTTCCTGAATCATCGCCATCGCGCGGTGCAGTTGATCGCCGCAGTCGCAGCGCGCCGAGCCGAAGACATCGCCGGTCAGACACTCGCTGTGCACGCGCAACAGCACGGGGTGGTCCAGCACCTGATCGTTGCCCGGCTTGAGGTTGCCGAGGGTCAGCGCCAGATGCGTCTCGCCGGTGATGCTGCAATTGTAGCAATGCAGGCGGAAGTCGCCGTAAGCGGTCGGCAGGTTCACGCTCGCTACGCACTGCACATGTTTCTCGGTGCGATGCCGGTATTCGATGATCTGCGCGACGCTGCAAAGCTTGAGGTCGTGCTTCTTGCAAAAAATTTCAAGGTCCGGCACCCGCGCCATCGTGCCGTCTTCCTTCATGATCTCGCAGATGACTCCCGCGGGGGGCAGTCCCGCCAGTTTCATCAGGTCCACCGAACCTTCGGTCTGCCCGGTGCGCACCAACACCCCGCCCTCGCGGGCGCGGATGGGCTGGACGTGCCCGGGGCGCACGAGGTCGTGCGCGGTGGACTTCGGGTCGGAGGCGATGCGGATGGTGCGGGCGCGATCGGCGGCGCTGATGCCGGTAGTCACGCCCTCGCGGGCCTCGATGGTGACGGTGAAGGCGGTGCGGAAGGTCGCCTCGTTGTCGGAGGTGATCTGGGGCAGGTTGAGGCGGTGGCAGGAGGCTTCATCCATCGCCAGACAGATCCAGCCGCGCGCCTCGGTGCACATGAAGTTTACCTGTTCGGTGGTCATGTTCCAGCCGGGCGCGACGAGGTCGCCTTCGTTCTCGCGGTTTTCGTCGTCCACCAGCACAATCATTTTCCCGGCCCGCAGGTCGGCCAGCACTTCTTCAATCGTCGCAAAAGCCATCTTCTTCTTCTTTTATTAAGTTAGCCGCGGTGTTTGCGCGGCAGGAAACATCGTCATCTATGTTATTCAGAAGACTCAAGGGACAAACAAGAACAGCCATCCTATTTGCACCGTGAGAATAAGCGTGGAGCTGATAGCCGTAATCACCGACAAAGTTCTTTTTGCTATCCGCATCCGTAAGGCCATAAATGATCCAAACAGAGCAAAAAGCGGCGCAAGCCATAAAACAAGGTTCAGGAACAGTGCGACCGGGTACCAGAAAGAGGAACGGTACCACTCCGGATCGACATCTAAAAACGTCATCGCAATGACAAACAGACCTCCCGGCGCGAGTGGCCACAAAGCAAGACAGATGCACGCGAAAATTGGATAATTTTCAGCCCGGAGCATCGTTCGGAACCTGCCTGCCATAATAATCCCTCTCAGTCTTCTCGAGGGTTAAAACATCTTGCTGAGGTCGATGCCGAGGGCGGAGAGGTCGAGTCCGCCGGTGAGGTCCTTGACGCCGTCGGCCTTGGCTTCGTTCGCTTTCTTCTGCGCATCGTTGACGGCCACGATAATCAGGTCGCCCAACATCTCCGGGTCGTCGGGGTTGATGACGCTCTTCTCGATGTCGAGCTTGACCAGAGCGCCGGTGCCGTTGACCGCCGCCTTGACCATGCCCCCGCCAGCCGTTCCCTCAAAGCGCTTCTTTTTCAGTTCTTCCTGCTGAACCTTCGCCTGCTCCCCCATCGCCTTCGCCTGCTGCATCAACTGTCCGAAATCCATAGTCATCTCATCCCGTGAATAGAAACCATCACCAAGCATTCAAGCAAACGCGTTGCGTATGTTCAGGAACGCGCCATCCGGTACTTGCGCAACATCGCCAGACCGTAACCGGCTCCCGCCCCTGCCAGCAGTCCGCCAACGGGCAGCAGCATGGTAAACTGACTCGCCATGAGGATGAACCCCATCCAGATCAGCATAAACCAAAGCAATCCCGGATTAAGCTTGATCCCATAACGCGGATCGTGCTTTCCACGCATCCAGAGGTAGGCCAGCATGCCGTATACCACCCCGGAAAAACAGGCCGGAATGATTCCCCAAGTTCCGTATTGCATCAAATTCGGCAGCGCAGCAAACAGGGCAAAGAGCGCCAGAAACCGCCATGTGCCTTCCCGGCGTTCAATCAAGCCACCCAGATCGCGCAGCCAGAGAACATTGAAAATCAGGCCGATTACGCCGATGAAACTGATTCCGCCCCGTTCATCCAGCAGCGGCGGATTCAAGAGCACCGGCGACGCCAGCCGCCAAATTTCGCCGGAAAGAAGCGTCTGCGTCAGGGTACTGCCGGGTGTCGTAAAGGACAGCCAGTTCAGGAAGACATCCGACAGATCCTTGTTAAAGCTCGGCAGCAGCCAAATTCCGATCAGCAACAGGATCAGCCCTATCGTCAGCGGCGCGGGGGCGGTCATCATGTTGCGCAGCCGGCGCGCATCTTCATTATATTCCTGCGCCTGTTTATCGGCCGCTTCGATCTGTTCTTCCTGCTGCCGCGCCAGCCGGCGCGCGAACTCCACCGCTTCGCGGTACTTCTCCTTGTTCGGGTCGGCCATGAATTGCGCCAACAGCTCCCGCGCCTGCGGCAGATGATCTTCGTTCATCACCCAGAGGCAGGATTCGCCGTTCGACTCCTCGGAGACCTTGCATTCCACGCCGTTAGAGACCAGATGCGCTCCGGCCAGCAGTGCCTCGTCGTGATTCGCTATTCGTGTGATGCTCCGCATCAGTGTCCTTCCTCTACGTTGACAATCGTGCCGTCAAACAGATCCACCACCAGCCGAACTCCGGGGTTGCGCCCGATGTTGTGCCGTTCCTGCGCCGGATTCGCGCGCGGCGTGGCGGTGGCTTGCTCCTTTTGCTGTGCGTACTGCACTCGTACCGCGCGGCCCAGCACCTCCTGCGCGCAGCTCTCCAGCCGCCGTTTGCGGGCGGGATCATTCAACGATTCCGCAAAAAACGCCGCTGCCGGCGGAATGCTCAGATACAGCGTATCATGCGTGATGCTTGCAGGCGTGACGTCCGCAAGCATGCTGTTCTCCGCCGGACTCTGTTCCGCCAGCCGCGCGCGAATGCGGTCCCATGCCTCCGCAGGAGAAAGCAGCGCGGCGGAGTCCGTCAGCGCGGCCTGCTTACCGGCCACCGGCTCAGGCGCCACCGGTTCGTCGTCGTCCTCGGCGAAATATCCTCCCGCATCCTCTTCGCCGCCGTCTTCCTCCGGATCGCAGGCATCGTCGCCGCCGGTAATCGGCAACCCGGAATTTGCCAAAGGCTCTACCGGTTGTGATGAAATCTCCGCCGAATCCGCCGGCCCAACGGCCGCTGGCGTGCATCCCGCATTTTTCTGTCCCTCTGCGCCCGCCGATCCTTCGGACGCCAACATCGATGCTTCCGCGGAATCCGGCGCAGCCTCCCACGGCGGGCGATCCTGCGCACTTACGGGAGCTTTCGCCGCCTCCGTTTGCAAAGATGCCGCCGGTGCGACCGGTGTATGTCCAGAAAGATCCCGTGTTCCGGAGGTGGCGTAAGCCGAGGTGTCAGCAGCAGGCGTTTGCACAGGCATGGATTGCGTCGCCGGAGAAACCGAATTCGCGGGGGGCGATGGCATCGTCTCCAGTGCGACTGGCGCTGCCGGCGCGGCCGGTGCGACCGGTGCGACCGGGGCGGCAGACGGGTTGCTGACTGGTTGCGCGGGAGTCATGGCGCGCGGCG
Organism: uncultured Planctomycetaceae bacterium; assembly: GCA_964460225.1. GTDB lineage: Bacteria > Planctomycetota > SZUA-567 > SZUA-567 > SZUA-567 > CAYWTJ01. The sequence goes on from CAYWTJ010000019.1 coordinate 61,657, forward strand.
CTCCGGTCGGCAGGGGGGCGCCGCTGGCGTAAGCGTCCAGACGGGCCATCAGCTTGCTGACCGGCTCCAGCGCTTCGAGTCCCGCCAGCCGCGCCACCGCCATCTCCAGCGGCACCAGCGGATTGGTCAGCGCCCGGCTGCGCACCCGCGTTCGGGCCTGTGCAAAGACATCCAGCATCAGCAGCGACTGCTCCAGCGTGATCGCGTCCGCAATTTCGAACAAGACCTTCCGGGCGGGGCCGTAGGCGGTGATCCCCTCCCGTGTGCCGGTGGCGGACACGAGCATCAGGTCGCGGCCGTATTCGATGAGCTGATCGAGAAAGTCCCCGACGTTGGTGCCGCGCTGCGCGACTTCGTCCACGATCCCTAGCGCTTTCTTCACATCGTGCGCCAGCACCGCTTCAAAGATGCCCGCCACCGCTTCCGCGCCCGCCACGCCGCGCACGCGCTCCACATCCTCGCGCGTGACCTTGCCCTGCGCGTAGCTCAAAAGCTGATCGAGCAAGACCAGACCGTCGCGCACCGAGCCGCCGCTGAAGGCGGCAACGGCATCGAGCGCATCGGCGGTGATCTCGGCGTTTTCCTGCGTGACGAGTTTCTTGAAGAATTCCGCCAACCTCGGCGGCGGCACCAGCCGGAAGTCAAACCGCTGGCAGCGCGAGAGAATCGTGCCCAGAATTTTGTGCGGATCGGTGGTGGCGAGAATGAACTTGACGTGCGCCGGCGGCTCTTCGAGCGTTTTCAGCAAGGCGTTGAACGCGGCGACCGAGAGCATATGAACTTCGTCGATGATATAGACTTTATACCGGGCGCGGGTAGGGATATAGCCCGCCTGTTCGCGCAGCGCCCGCACCTGTTCAACACCATTGTTGGACGCGCCGTCGATCTCCTGCACGTCCAGATCCTGCCCGCGCAGAACGTCGCGGCAGATCGCGCATTCGCCGCAGGGGGTGGCGGTGGGGCCTTTTTCGCAAACAAGGGCGCACGCGAAGATGCGCGCCATCGAGGTCTTGCCGCAGCCGTGGGGACCGCAGAAGAGGTAGGCGTGCGCCACGCGTTCGGTGGCGATGGCGTTCTTGAGGGTCTGCGCCACATGCTCCTGCCCGATGACGTCGTCGAACGTCCGGGGCCGGTAGCGTCTGGCCATCGCTTCATACATGCAAGCCCTGCCTTATCGCAAAAGACCGTAAAAAGCCCGAAGATATCAAAAACCATCCGCCGGAAATAGTACCGGCATTCTCACGTGGCACAGAAGCGCAAGCCGCTCTGCTGTTTTGGCGGCTTCAGTGATTCGCGTGAGGGTTAGAACAAATCCACAACATCAATCCACTGTGCCAGCGGATCGTTGCCGATGCGGGCGAGCTTGGATTCAAACTCATCCCAAAGCTTCCGGTCATCCATCATCTCGTAAGAATGGCCCCAGAAATAAAACACGCCGTCCGCCGCGCGCACCGCTTCGTACTTCGTCCAGAAATCCGGACTCATGAAATGACAGTGCGAAGGCAGCGCCATCGGGTCATCCACCGGCAACGCCCCGTCAATATTGACACAAGTGCGGGCATACAAAAACCCCGCGTCCTTGACCGCCGCCTTGACCGGATCGTTGAAGTCGCCGAACGGATAGGCGAAGCCGCAGCGCTCTTGCCCGAAAAATTCTTTCACGAATGCTTTGCAGTCCACCAGTTCCCGGCGCAAGACAGTTGCGTCTACCTTGGTCAGGTGCGGGTGGGTCATGCTATGCCCCGCCACCTTGAAGCCGCGATACAGATCCTTCATCTCGTCGAGGCTCAAACGGTCGACGCGAAAGAGGTCGCGGTAGACCCAGCTTCCGGTCTGGCGCTCATGCTGCGGATTGATCCCCGGATTGATGTTGAAAGTCGCCTTCGCCTGATATTTGCGCAGGAGCTCAGTCAGAGGTTTATCGTTGACCACCCCGTCGTCCCAGCACTGCATGATCTTCATTGCGGCACCTTTCGGTAAAACGTAGAGGCATATTTTTTATCGAGCCGATCCGTTCCGAAAAAGACAACTTCCGGAGGGTATAAAAAAACCACCTCTTCCAGCACAAACCGCCACAGACACCGGTGAAGGCGCAACAACTCTCTGTGCATGGTCTGCGTGGAACGGTGGCCGCGCGGCATGATCCGCGATTTTTTTATACTGTGCCGGGAAAAGCAATCCGGTTTTATCTGTATGCCGCATAAGGAGTAATGCAGGAATGACCGCTGGAAAAAGGGCCGGATGAACCGGCACAAACAACGATAAGCTTAGGGCTGCTCCCGTCAAGGCCTGACCCGGTTCACTGCCGTAGTCTTGCCAGGTCCGGCCCCAATTCCAGCGGCCAGTCGCGCCGCGTCCTTCAACTGCATACTGCTATTCAAGTTATCTTATCCACCCGCCGCCGCGTGTCAAGGGCGCCTCCCCGAGATTCCCCCCAACTCCCGCCGGGCAGCATTACAATCCGCCGTTCGAGCGCATCAGGTCACCAATATATTCCGCCACCTGCCGGTTGCGGATTTTCCCGGATGCACAGTGCACAGCATCGCCCGCGTACCAGATCAGAATACGGCACTCCCGCATGTCGGGCGGTTGCGGAGCGTTATCCCGGATTTCAATGTTCCGGATCTGATTCCGTTCCAGCCGGATGCATTTTTTGCGAAACGAACAATATCCTTGCAGCGTCAAACCCGTTTTGTGAATTTCCAGAATCTGACAACAGGTCATCATTTTGAGGACTTTTAATATTCCTCGAAAACCAAAGAGACCCAGCGCCACGGGAATCACCAGAATCACCGGAGTCAAGCAAACGGCGAGAATACCAAAAAATCCGCCGATCAAGCATATCATCAGGAGCAGACCGGTGCGAGGATTCTGCTCTTCTTTTAGAAAACGCACCCGCAGCACCTCCGCAGCCCGTTCAATCACGATCTTTTCATTTTGAAGATCCCGCGATGCAACTTGGTGCCGTTGCTCTACCGGCTTCTTCTGAGCTACAACGTCCTGCTCTTCCTGCCGTTCTTGCACGGAATCCGGCTGAGGAAAAGTCTCGACTCGTTGCGCGGAAACAGGAACCGTGAACGATTCATTGAAAGACCAGCCCGGAATGCAAACCTTCAATGTCCATTCGACTTCACAAGCCTCCGGCCGCGCGAGTCGCGTCGCATAACAATCGGCCGGCACATGAAACCGCAGCGGGTAAACGCTCCGGTGCGGGTCCAGAGTCGCCAAATCCCGCGTCGAGAACCCGGTCTTGCTCCACAATGTCGTTTTCTCTATCGACTCGCCACCTTCGCTGGTGGTCTTGCGGTCAATCCGGACACAAACAAGTTCCATGCGAAGTTTGCTTCTGTCCTTCATCTTCTGCGGAAGTTCAATCTGCCCCCCGACAATGCCTCCCACGCCCCCCGGAAAAGGATTCATCCGGAAGACCGCCGGCCCCAGACGCAGATACCGGTCGCCCTCGCGTAAAGCAAAATAAGCCAGCGCCAGTCCCGGCAGCACAGCCAGCGAGGATAGTACCGCCGATATCCATTCATCCCCTTGCGGCCAGCGCCAACGCAGGTGAATCATCCCGCTGATGACAACAAAAAACGTCACGCCCGCAATCGCATTCCAAAGAGATGCCGCGATCCCCAGCAGAATCACCCTCGTCCGTCCAGCGCCGCGAACCTCTCCCGCCCGCCAATCTTCCCTCGCCAGCCACGGCTTATCCGCAGCGTATGTCCCCGGTTCGCGCAGCCGTCTGGCAGGGTCTTCCAGCCCCCCTCCTTTCAGAAAAATCCAACCGCCCGCACCACCAAAAGTCAGCAGGATAAGGAGGCCAAACACCAGAACCGTCCCCCGCAGGGTGCGGTCCAAAACCGCTTGCTCCGGTTTTGCCGGATTCACATAACAGGGCACGGTGCGCCCCTGATTTTTTGCCATACTCAGCCGTTGGGACCATCGGCTGTGATAGGCACCCAGATTGTCCGTGCTGTCCCGGATGCCAAGCCGCTTTCCTTCATACGCCACTCCGCCGTATTCGTACCGGTAGCGCACCTGCACCGAATACGTTCTTGCGTCGTCGGAGTTCTGCGGCTCATGCGTGATTAACGTCGCATCAAGAACGCTTGCCGGAGCCTCTACCCAATCCTGCATCCGATACCACTGCCAAAGATCAGATCCGGTATTCAACAGAATCAGCCCGCAAGCCAGCGGAACAAGAAGAAACGGGGCACAGGCGGAAAAGGAAGTCAGCCACGCCCCCACGCGTTTCGTCTTCTCCCAGCATTTGCGCAACATCCCTTCCCCTTTTCTCACGCATGGCGTCACTCAGTAATAGCCCCGCTCCTTGACCTGCCGCACGAGGTCTTGCAGCTTCTGGTGCGCCTGCATCGGGGTCAGGTTGTCGGTGTCGAGTTTGGCGATTTCATCGATCAGCACATCGTTGACCTTCGCCTGCGGCGCGAACAGGTCCTTCTGCACCTCCCGCGCCGCCGCCCGCAAGACCTCGCCCTCATTGGCGATGTTCCAGTCCCGGTCCGCCGCCTGCGCCTCCAGTCCCAGCAGCAGCTCCTTCGAGCGTTCAATCACCCCCTTGGGCAGTCCCGCGAGCTTCGCCACCTGAATACCGTATGAACGATCCGCCGATCCCGGCTGAATGCGGTGCAGGAAGATCACCTCCCCGCCCCAGTCGCGTACCGCCACATTGTAATTCGTCGCTTTTTCCAGAATTACTCCCAGCTCCGCCAGCTCATGATAGTGCGTCGCGAAGAGCGTGCGCGCGCCGACCTTGTGATGCAGATATTCGGTAATCGCCCACGCCAGCGACACCCCGTCGAAGGTCGAGGTTCCCCGCCCGACCTCGTCGAGAATCACCAGCGACCGCGGCGTCGCGTTGTTGAGGATGTTCGCCGTCTCGGCCATCTCTACCATGAAGGTCGACTGCCCGCGCGCCAGATCGTCCGCCGCCCCCACGCGCGTAAAGACCCGGTCGCAGAGTCCGATCTTCGCCGATGCCGCCGGCAGCCCGCAGCCCATCTGCGCCAGGATTGTCAGCAGCGCCACCTGCCGGATGTAGGTGCTCTTGCCGGCCATGTTGGGGCCGGTGATGATGTGAATCAGCGAATCGGCTTCGGCAAACGTCGTATCGTTGGCGGTGAAGTCCGGCAACGTCATGTCCAGCACCGGATGCCGGCCACCCACGATCTCGGTGTCCTGCCCCTCATGCACCTCGGGGATGCAGTACTTGCGCGACGCGCCAACCTCCGCCAGCGCTGCCAGCGCGTCCAGCTCTGCCAGCGTGTGCGCAGCGGTTTGCACCCGCTCCACCAGCGTCCCGGCCGCTTCGCGCAATTCGTTGAAAATCTGGAACTCCAGCGCGACGATCTTTTCCTCCGCCCCCAGTACCAACTGCTCGCGCTCCTTGAGCGCCGGCGTAATGAAGCGTTCGGCGTTGGCGAGCGTCTGCTTGCGCTCGTAGTCGTCGGGCGCTTTGCCCTTGTGCGTGTTGGAAACCTCGATGTAATACCCGAACACGCGGTTGAAGCCTACCTTCAGCGAGGTAATGCCGGTGCGCTCCTGCTCCTGCTTCTGGAAGGCCGCAATCCAGTCCTTGCCGCCGGTGCAGACCGAGCGCAGTTCATCCAGATGCGCATCGAAGCCCTCGCGGATCAACCCGCCCTCGTGCAGCGCCAGCGGGGGATTCTCCACCAGCCGCTGTGCAATCGCCTGCTCCAGATCTTCCAGCGGATCGATGCCCGTACAGAGTGCACGAAGCTGCTCGGATTGCAACTCCTCGCCCAGCGCGACGAGGCCCGGCAGAACGCGGCAGCTCGCCGCCAGCGCGTTGAGGTCTCGCGCGTTGGCGCGGCCGGTAATCACGCGGGCCATGATGCGCTCCATGTCCGCCACGCCCGAGAGCAGTTCGCGCAGCCCGGTGCGGGCGTGATAATTCTCCTGCAACTCCGCGACCGCCTGCTGCCGGAGCGCAATTTCCGCGACCGAGCGCAACGGCCGCAGAATCCAGTTGCGCAGCAGACGCCCGCCGGGACCGGTGCGCGTGCGGTCAAGGACGCCCAGCAGCGTGTTGCCCTTGCCGCCGGTCATCAGCGGCTGCACGAGTTCGAGATTCCGTTGCGTGGTGCGATCGAGAATCAAAAAGTTCTCGCGCGTCACCCGCCGCAGCGAGCGGATGTGCTTGAGCGCCGCCTTCTGGGTCTCCTCCAGATAAATCAGCGCTGCCCCCGCCGCGCCGATCACGCACGGTGCGTCGGCGATCCCGAAGCCGTCGAGGGTCGCCACGCCGAACTGCTTGCCCAGCCGCATCGCCCCTTCCACCGGAGAAAACTCATAGCCGTCGCGCTTGGTAATCACCCCCACCGCCCGGCGCTCCAGCGCCCGCGCGAGCGCCTGCCCCGGCTGCATCTGCTCCACCGGCAGCAGCGTTTCCGCCGGCGCGAGACGCTCCAGCTCGTCGGCAAGCGTGTCCAGACTTGTTTCCGTGACGAAGAACTCGCCGGTGGAAACATCTACGCACGCCAGCCCCGCTACCCCGTCTTTTTGCGTCGCGGCAGCGAGGAAGTTGTTGCTGTGGCTGGTAAGGAAGGAATCCTCCATCAGCGTGCCGGGGGTGATGACCCGCGTCACCCCGCGTTTGACGATCCCCTTGGCGAGAGCCGGGTCTTCGAGCTGATCGCAGATGGCGACCTTGATCCCGGCGGCGACCATCTCCTTGAGGTAGCGCTCCAACTGATGGTGCGGAATGCCTGCCATCGGCATGGCGTCTTCCTTGTTGCGGTCGCGGGTGGTAAGGGTGAGGCCGAGCACCTCGGAGGCCTTGATGGCATCGGCTCCGAACATCTCGTAAAAGTCACCCATGCGAAAGAAGAGAACCGCGTCGGGATAGGCGTTTTTCTCCTTTTCCCACTGCACCTGCATGGGTGTTTTTTTATCGCTCGCGGCCATGAGTCATCCTTATCTGCGCCCCGGCGGGGTGGGGATGGCCGCCGGCAAAGTATCCTTAAGTTTACAAAAAAACCGCCGGGGGACAAGCCGGCGGTCGTTGCCTCAAAAATCAAACGGGCCTGTTTCGCGTCCGACGGGTCCGCCGCATTCCGGATGTCGAGCGTCCGATAAAACGCACATTGCCGCCCGTCGCGGAATCGGTTCTTGGTCGTTCGGGAGACGGCCCTGCTCAACATGCGCCGTAAAAATATCCCGGAGTTGTCTTTTTTTTGTGCATGAAAGATCACGGACATTTTCACTAAAGCAAGTGGATCGTAAGCCGATATCTACATCAGGAATCGCTCTGGAAACAGGAGGGACGAAATGGTCACCGTCTGCTGCGTCTGTCAGAAAACCAAAACGGATGACGGCTGGATCCATCGCCGCCATGCGCATGAGGAGTTGCTGTCCCACGGCTACTGCCCGGTCTGTGCCGAGCGCGTTCTTGAGGAACTCCGCGAGTGCCGGCAGATGTTGGCGCGTGTTGGCTGAGACGTCATTCCCCTTCCGGGTCTTTTTTGAATCCGCTCACCGAAGCTTCCCGGCATATTTTCCGCACGAATTCCCGGTCACTACGGGTCTGAATTGCCTTGGTAAACCGTTTGTATTCCGCTGGCTGCATCTTGATGAATTCAACTCTGCCGTTATAAAACAGGAGATTTCCGCCGGTCGCGAAATTTCCCGGATTATCCCAGGCGATAACGGCATCGTCGGGCATGAACGGCTCATAGCCGTTGACGAGGGTATAATCGGAAACGAAGTGCCCTTTTTGCGGAATTTTCCCGCTTACGGGATTGATGAAGGTCAGTAGATCCGGGATCAGCGAATATTCCCGCACCACCTCCGTGTAGCCCGGTGAAGGCATGTCTTTTGGCGCCGGTTTCGGCAGATACGATTTAAACCGGTAATGGTAGAGATCTTCCAGCGTTTTGGGCGGGCGGGCGAAATAGCCCTCCGATTGAAACTCCCGAATGCCGCGCCAGATCAGGCGCAGATCCGACTGGGAGGCGCGGATATTTTCATCTGTGTCCACCTCCCGGTAAAAATACCAGACACCCCCGCCCGACCCCGCCGCAATCAGCAGCAGGATCAGAATCCCGATCAGCAGCCCCCCGCGTTTCTTCTTCGCCACCACCAGCCCCCCGGAACAGCCTCAAGATCCGTCCAATTCCGTAACCGTATGGAATGAAAGGAATGCTTCCCATCCGCAAAACAGGATCTGCGCTACCGAAGCACACGCGCCGCTTCGCTCAACGCCGCTTTTAACTCCGGTTTTCTCAAGTCATTGATGATAATCGCTTTGCCGGGTTTTTCCAGCAGAATAAAGACCAGCCGTCCTTCCCGGATTTTCTTGTCGTGCGACATGATTTCCAGCGACTCCTCCAGCGGCGGTAAGGCAGGAAGCTTTCCGCGGGCAATCCGCAGCGTGGTGTCGATCATCCGCCGGCTGTCTGCTTCGCTCAGCATTCCCCGTCGCTTGGAAAGGATGGTGGCAACAATCATGCCTGCGCCTACGGACATGCCGTGGCTTACCTTATACTGGTAGTACCCTTCGATTGCGTGGCCGTAGGTGTGGCCGTAATTGAGGATTGCCCTCCGTCCCGATTCCCGGAAATCTCCGCTTACCACCTTTGCTTTGGTTCTTGCGGATTGTGCTGCAACCTCTTTCAGCAGCGGCAGATCGCCTGTCAACAGGGCCTCAATGTTCTCCTCGATCAATGTCGCAAGTTTCGGCGTCTCGATCAGACCGGTCTTGTACGCTTCAAATAATCCCTCGCTGATCTGCGCCGGCGGCAGGGTTGCAAATGAGCCGGCATCCAGCACTACCAACTCCGGGACCGTGAAGGTTCCGATGATGTTCTTTGCGTCATCGAGATTTACGGCGGCTTTCCCGCCCACGGCCGCATCGACACAGCCCAACAGGGTTGTGCTGGCGAGGATAAAAGGCATTCCGCGCTTATAAGTCGATGCTACGTAAGCGCCTAAGTCCGTCACCGTGCCGCCGCCAACTGCCATCAGCAGGTCGTCGCGGTTGAAGTGATTTTCCAGAAGCTTCCGGTAGACCTTCTTCGCTGTTCGCAGCGATTTGATTCCTTCTCCGCCGGAGAGTTCGATCACCAAAGCGCCGGGGAGCGTCTTGAGATAGCGTGGCAGGTGCATTTTTGCCACCCGCCGGTCGGTCAGAATCGCCAGCTTTCGCTCGCGCAGTCCCGAACAGACCAGATCGAGTGCGTCAAACGAGCACGCCACCGGGCATTCCACCCCTTCCATACGAACGGCAAAGTTTTCATCGGGGAAGAGGTTCCGGCGAATTGCCGATGCCAGAGAGTCCGGACTTTTGCCCGTCGTCTCGATGCTCAGCTCCGCCTCGGCATACAGCTCCTGCCGCCGGGTGAAGAGCGCGTCCGTTCTTTTGCGATCCCCATCCCATAGCGGGCGTTTCTGACGGTCTTTCGCCTCCAAACGCGAGGCGCACTCGTCCAGACTCGTTTTCAAGAAGACCCGCCGCCCGCTGCGTTTCATTAGCCGGCGGTTGCTGTCACTCTCTACGATGCCGCCGCCAGTCGAGATGATAAGCCGGTCCTGACTGGTCAGTTCTGTCAGCAGGGTGCTTTCCGCTTCCCGGAACGCGCCTTCTCCATATTTCTGGAAATAGGAGGCAATCGGCATGTTCAGCCGTATTTCAAGAATTGCATCCATATCGACAAATTCACGTTTCAGCGCCTTTGCAAGCAGGCTTCCGACCGTGGACTTTCCGCACCCCATAAATCCAGTTAAGAAAATATGATCGCTCATGCAACCTCCATCCGTTTTCATCGATCAAACCCGTGTCGGCCCCTCTGATTCGTGAATGGATTCGAATCAGGGAATCTCGCAATCAATCGCAATACCTTCCCGCGGACTGATCGACTTGATACGACAAAGCGAAATTTTCGCTATCATCATGTGCGCGTGACGCTTACATCTTACCGGCAGCCTATCCCGAATGTGGCAAGGAGGCAGGCGTCAGTAACGACAGTGGCATCTACGGGGTCCGCCTACCGGCCGCCAGTGGCATCTGGAGTCCCGGAAGAAAGCGCCCGCATAGAAAAACTGGCGGAACCCGCGAGGATTCCGCCAGCAATCAGTCGTTACTACTCAACCGCAGATGTTCCGGAGAACTACTTGGCCGGAGCCTCTTCAACGGTCTTCGGATCGGCATTCTTGATCTCGCAGCCGTCCTTCTTCACGAGCTTCCACACCATGGACTCGGGCGTGTCGATAACCTTGGTCTCCTGGGTCGCGCTCTTGGCCGGAACCGTGACCTTGACGCTGGACTCGGGCTTGACCATGACCAGACGCTTGATCGGCTTGTAGGTCGCCGGAATCGTCTTGAACTCAACGCTGGAAGGCTCAATGATATCAGCCGCGTCGATCTCTTCGTACTTGGCCGGGATCACACATTCCTTCACTTCCGCAGGCTTGACCAGGGTCTTGACCTTGACGGTCTGCTTACGGCCGGCGCAGGGCTGATCGACCACCTGACCATCCTTCACCAGAACTTCCTTGGTGACGGTGATGTATTCGGCCGGGGTGCATTCAGCGGTCACGCAGACAGAGACATCGCCGTCCTTCTTGGCGGTGGCGCAGTCACCTTCACCGAGCTTGCGCATCGGGGGCTTGACCATGATCTTCTCTTCTTGGGTCTTGTAGACGGCGTCGATCCAGACCTTCGTGCTGCCAGCGGCCTGAACTTCGATCTCCTTGTCAACCCACTTGTACTCAGCCGGAATGATGCTGTAGCAGGTCTGAGCCTCTTCAACCATCACCTTGATCTTCTTGCAGCGAACCTTGGCCGGGAGGCAGTAGGCAACCTTCTTCGGCTGGGTCACCATGACCTGAACCTCCTGCACAGCGTACTCGGCCGGGACACACTTGGTGTAGAAGGTCTCCGGACGAACCTGGCACTCGGTCTTCACGGTCTTGTAGGTCGCGGGCTTGGTGATCAGGCACCACGCGTAACCGGCGATGGGACGCGGAGAACCTTTACCCTCGACGAACGGAACCTCCATTCCCTCGGTCACACCCTCGGGAGCGGTCTTGACCACGTCGCTGCCAGCGGCATAAAAGCCTTCCTGATTGGCGACCTGATCGTTGCTTGCCCGGATCATACCCTGCTCAGCAGGCATGTCCACATCGTTGCTGGCGTAAGCAGTGGCGCTCATAACCAGCGCTGCAGCCAGCATCCCCTTGAAACTCATCCTCATAATCCTTTCTCCTTTGTTCCCCCAATTCAGAACAAAAATACTGCTAAAAATCACAAACAAAACCTTCTGTCCAAAACCCAACAAATATCGAATACCCGTTGCACTTCACGGTCGGAAACATCCGTACCGCCCATGCAGCTTTGCAGCAGGATATCTACCTTGCCCCCTCTTGTAAAGTAAAAAAAACCGCCGCCGCCGCCTTCCTGCCCGCTTTGTCATTTCCGAAAGAAACTGGAACAGTATATGCTTTTATCCGGACAGCCCTCTTTTTTAGCCCAGCAACCAGCCGGAATTTGTACCTTTTACCACGCGATAAAATATTATAACATACTGATATATAAAATGATATATATTCTTTTCGAGTTCTGATTATCCGGTATTATCGGACGGGACAATCCACAAGTTTTGCCGGTTATCCTCCCTTGTTTTTTTGATTATTTTGGCCTCTCGGTTAAAAAAAAAATCTTTCAGAGTTTCTTTTTTTTTTGGTTTTGAATGAAGTCCCGGCTTTCAAGAACCGAGCGTCTTCCTTCGCGCCCCTGTCGCACTTCAACCGGTACCGTATACGGCGGCACTATTTTCCTTCGGAATGAATTGATTATGGGGGGCGGTTGTTCCGTCTTTTTGAGGCCCGGTACCCTCGTGGCTGCGGGAGGCGGTTTGTCTGGCGCGGCCTCCGGTCTCTTTGCGGAGTGGTTGGCGGTTGCGGAATTTCCGGCGCGGCTTATACTTTCGGGCAGACCGCCTGGGGGCGGGGGCTGGCTTGGCGTTTTTGCAGCATCCGCCGGGCGCAAGGGTCGTCTGTATTTTGTAACGGTGCCTCTGCCGGGTGGGCCGGATCGGCAGATTGATCGGAGCTGTGATGCGCGATATCTTCATACCTCAGGTGATCTACGCCGGCCGGCAGTGTGCGCGTCTGCGACAGGTGATTGCATTTGCGCTCTTGCTGGCGCTTTTGCTGCATGTCGGGCTGTTTTATGGGCTTTATTATCTTGGCATGCATCCCTTCCGCCTGATGATGTCGCAAAAGGAAGAGCCGATTCCGGATGCCATGCAATACGTGCTGATCGACGAAAGTCTGACCTCGGAAGAGCCGCATCCGGATGAAACCGCCCGGATGCGCGGGCGCGAAACTCGCCGCTCGCGTGCCGAAACGGTGGATCAGGCGCTGCCGAAAAACGGACCTTCCGCGAAGGAACCGGCGCGGACCTCGGATTTTCAGGCCGGCAAACCGTTGCCGTCCGAGGCCGCCGCCCGGCCTTCGGCCCCGACGCAACCGACCCCACCCGCTCCGGCTACTCCGCCAACGCCCCGGCCGGCACCTGCCGTGCCACCCGTGCCGCCGGTGGCACAGGTGGCGCAGGAGAAGCCGCAGGAGAAACAGCCCCCCTTGCCGGAGCCGCTGGAGAAGACCGCCGATCTCGCACCGGATCTCGCTGAGGATCTGCTGACAACCGCAGAGCTGACCCTGCCGAAAAAGTCGGAGGGGCTTTCGGGTCAGGTCGCGGTCAAACCCCGGCATATCGCTGACGCGACTGAGAATAAGAAAAAGACAGAGCACGCCGAAAAACCCGAAAAGCCCGAGGATGCAGCGAGGAAACCAGTGCAGGCCACGCCGAAGGAACATCGGGAAGCCAAGGAGGCGCAGGAGGCGAAGCCCGAAGAGGCAAGGCCATCGCCCGCGCAACAACCTTCGCAATCGGCGCAACAACCCCAGCAGCCGGCATTGCCGCCCACGCCGCCGACGATGAATATTCCGGTCAAGCGGATCGGCAGTACGCCCCGGCGGCAGGGCGGCTCGGTGGGCAGCCGATCCAACAGTTCGGCGGCGATGCGGGCGGCGTCGGATTCGATGGCGGTATTGCGGGATAAGTATGGCGAGTATATGGACATGGTGTTGCGGCGGATTCAGGAGGCGATTCTGATCCAGCAGCAGCTTTCTCCGATGATGTTCAATCAAGGCACGGTTGTGATGACCTTCCATATTGATGACACGGGCAGGCTCGGGACGATCCGGTTTATTCAGGCCGCGCCGGTTGACCTGACGGGCGAGACGGCGGCGGCGCGGCGCGTGCTGGAGGACGTAGGCGGTGGTGCGCCGTTTCCGCCCCCGACGCCGCAGATGCTGGCCGACCCGGACTTTCAGAAGATCACAATCATGTTTATGTTCGAACCCCGCTGACGAAGGGGGCTGATTCGCCTTTTTTGAGGAATCCATCCGAGCTGGATGCACCCGCTGGCGGGAACTGCGTCGGCAGCGGATGAAATCACAGATGCGGCCCCCTTTGCGCCGAAATGCCGGAGCCGTCGGGGCGATGCAGTCCCCCGGCTGGCTTTCGCCGCCTGAGCGCCTGCCTGCACATCAATGGCATCGAAATAAATCCGGCGATTTTCGCTTTGGTCTTCCAGGCTTGCGATCCGGCCGAAAAAAACGCGCGCCCCCGAAAACGGGTGCGCGCGGTCGGTGTTTTACCGTAGGAACCGGTATTCAGCCAATGGAGACGCGTTCAAGGTAACGGCCGTCTTCGGTGCAGATTTTCACCTTGTCGCCGACGTTGATGAACGGCGGAATCAGGACGCTGCGGCCGGTCTCCACGATGCCGCTTTTGAAGACGTTGGTCGCGGTTGCGTTCTTCAGCCCCGGTTCACACTCGGTTACTACCAGCTCGACCGACGCCGGCAATTCCACCGCCAAGACCCGCCCCTCGGCGAGCATCACCGTGGCCGGAGCGCCTTCGAGCAGATAGGACTGGTCATCGCCAATGATCGTCTCATGAACCTCGATCTCTTCGTAGGTCTTGTCGTTCATGAAGACGAAGTTGTCGGCGCTGCGGTAGGAGAAGGTGCAGCTCTGGCGGTCGACGTTGATGACATCGAGCTTATCCTCGGAACGGAAGCGGATTTCGATGATCTTGCCGCTTTCAATGTTCTTCATCTTGGTCTGCTGATAGGCCGGGCCCTTGCCGGGCTTAACGTGCTCCATTCCGATGATGATGTAGAGCTCGTTGTTGTAGCGAAACGCCTGACCGCGGCCGACCTGATTGATGGGAATGCTGGGCATGAAAAACTCCGAAAAAGAACCGAATTTTGGACGCACTCTGCCGGGGCAGGCGTCGAAAAAAAAAGCGGCCGACGGCCGCAAACCGTTTGGCACCGTCAGGTTACCGTCCGCAGAGCATACAAAAACGCGCGGCGTTGTCAATCCCCGCCCTTGCAGATGCGCAACTGCCGGTTCTCCAAAATCCCGTACTCGCCGGTGTTGCTCCAGCATTTGAAGATCACCAGCCGGCCGGTGCGCAAGTTCCCCCGGATCTCCCGCTCCAGATGAAAGTGGAAGTGCCCGCAGAAAATGGCGTCATCGCCAGCGTCGATCAGCGGCACCAGCGCCTCGTCTGCCAGACTGCGTGCGGAGGGGATGAACACATGCGGGAAGACATCCCGGCCCTGCGCGCTGCTCACCAGAAAATTCAGCACGAAAAACGGCGCGGAAGCGAAGTGCAGCCGGCTTGCCAGCGACATCATCCACCAGCGCAGCATCTGGTGGCGCCAGTCGCCGAAACAAAGCTGGTCGCCATGCAGGCAGCGAATCCACTCCCCGTCCTGCTGCAGGCGCAGCTCCATGCCGCAAATATGAATCCCCGCGCGGGCGATGGCGGAGATCCCGCCGCGGGGGCTCTGCGCGCCCTTGCCATTGAGATTGCGCAAATCTGTCCAGCCGCGCAGGAATCCTTCGTATTGCCAGCCCTCGGGGCGGCCGTGATCCGTTGCGGGCCAGGGCAGCGGCAGACCGCGCGCAAGCGCAAAATCCCGGTTGCCGCTGATGTGATAGATTTCCAGACCGTCGCCAGCGGCTTCGCGGAAAAGCGTGAGGGCGTCGGTAAAGTCGCCGACTACGTGACCGTCGCGTTCAAACCAGCCGTTGAAGATGTCGCCGAGCATGACCAGCCGGTCGACCTGCTGACTGCCGGGCATGCGCAAATCCAGCAGAAACCGCCGCAAGAGGGCGTTCTGTTTCGGCTGGCGGCCGGGTTTGAGGTGCATATCCGCGACGAACGCCGTGCGCATGCAAAGAATCCTGCTGAAGAAAGGTCGGAGTCGTCCCAAAATCCGTCCGGAACATTGTACGGATTCACAAGTCAGAAAAAAGACCAGAAAACGGTCGGGCCTCCTCCCGATGTTCTGTCATACGGTAGGCACGGATTGATCAAGCCTGAACAAATAAAAAAAGCCACCCATTAGGTGGCTTTAACTTATTGCAGAACTTAGACTTATATTATAGGCCTTTGTCGCCAAAGGATTTATATTGGCGGAGCGAGAGGGATTCGAACCCCCGAACGGATTGCTCCGTTTCTGGTTTTCAAGACCAGCTCAATAAACCACTCTGACATCGCTCCAGTTTTTTCTTGTTTCGTCGGATTTAGAACCTGCTTTTCATAATCGCCTCGCATAACTACCGTATGCGAATGCGATATCGAACAGGTACCTTCCTCCGTATCCATCAGAATCCCGTAATTCCCCGACAACCTGCGCAAATGAGAACCGGTCTTTACGAGCGAGCACGGCATGAACCAGTTCTCGTTATTGATTTTCTTTGCGAGGTTTTCCTTTGTTTTTGCCTTCAAAACACACAAAAACGGCATGCCATTGGCGACCAGTCAACATAAAAGGATCGTGTTGTATCGTTCCCCGATATAAGTTGACGCCGTTGTATCGGCAGATTCCTCCCCTAAGCGCATTTTTTTGCGAAAACAGGGTTTATGGCTAATGGTAGCGTTTCCCCGTGCAAATAAAGGAAGAAACACGCGCGGTAGTATAGCGTATGCTTTTGTAAATGCAAGCGTGATCCCATCCTACCCCTGTTTATCCGAATTTACACCATGAGCTGTGTTATATGGTCGCAATCAACGGAGTCGTTGTGTGCATTCACTCAAGAATAGGTCCCGAGTAAGGGCCGAAAGGAAATGCGGCAAATGGTTTGCTTGCTATGTACTCTGTATCGAGGGTATGCATAGTAACGAATCGTTATAACGGATCTTAGCTGTTGGTTAATCCGCCAGTTGGGCATAAAGTTCCAGTAAGCGTTGGGCGACCCGGCGGGCGTTGAATTCCCGCTCCACCCGCTGTCGGGCGTTGTGTGCCAGCTCCACCCGTAGCGCCGGATCCTGTAGCAGCTTGCAGATGTTGTCGGTCATGCCCTTGACGTCTCCGGCGGAGACCAGAAGTCCGCTCTTGCCGTCCTCGATCAGCGAAAAAATTCCTCCCACCCCGCACGCCACCACCGGCACCCCTGTCGCCATCGCCTGCAGAACCGACATTCCGAAGCCTTCCTTGTGCGTCGGCTCGACGAAGACGTCAATGCTGCTGATGTTGCGCGAATCGGTGATCGTGCTGGCGGAAAAGGTGAGGCGGCGGCTGATGTCGAGGGTTTCCGCGATTTCGCGCAGGAGCGCCTTGTCCGGCCCGTGGCCCATGATGAGGAACTCCGCATCCAATCCCCGGTCAAGAACGCCCTTCGCCGCCTGCAGAAAATCGCGTTGTCCCTTCTGTTCGGTGAGGGTGCCATAGGTGCCGACCACCGGCAGCCGCTCGTCCGACGCCTGCGGCCGCTCCTCCAGCGCCGGAAAGAACTTGAGGTTCAGCCCGTGGGGGATGATGGTGATGCGCGCACGGGGAAAGCCGGCGGAGTTGATCAGCTTCTCCTGCACGGCCTCGGAGAGAGCGATCAGACGCGTGCGGGCGTTGTTACGCAGGGGGGCGAGGCATTCAAAGTTGTCGAGACGGTTGGTCGTGACCACCAGCGGCGCGCCGGTGGCAGAGGCGATGCGGGCGGCGCGGCCGGCAACCCCCGGCGACTGGGCGTGAACGATGCCTGGCTCGAAATGACGGGCGGTTTCGATGGCGGCGCGGCCAAAGAGCGGCACCCCCAGATGCGGATAGATCCGGACATCGCAGCCGCAACTGCGGAGCATATCCTCCCGCTCGCCGCCCTGTCGGGCCAGAACCATCAGCGCGCAACCGGCGGTCAGCAGATCCGGGACGACGTTGAGCGCTGCGAAGGCCGGACCGCTCAAGTCGAGCGAATCCAGAACCAGAAGGATGCGTTTGGAACGGTCCATGCGCGCAAAACCCGTTGAGAGAAGAAAAAATAGAACTTTCCGGGCCGGGTTGAAAACGGCCGTCCGGCCGCGCAGACCACTGCGCAGACCCACCATGTTATGAAAACAGCCGTAAATCGCAACCCTAAACCCGGTCAATGTCGGACCCGGGGGACGCAAACGGTCTGCTATGCCCTTGACGCGGCGGGGGGGAATCCATATAAGTACTCTCCCTGATGATGACAGGTGCGCCGCCTGTCGCTGGCTCGTTGTAACGCTTATGCTTTGGCCGGCTTAATGTTGCCTTTTGCTCCACCGGCGCTCCACGGCAACAGGAATGTGCGTTCCTTTTTCTTTCACATATTATGGAGGTAGCGTTAAATGGGTCGTTTTACCAAAGCCAGAACCAAGGTCTGCCGCCGTCTGGGCATGAATGTCTTCAGCAACAGCAACGTCGAGAAGTCCTTTCTCAAGCGTGAGGCCATCGGCTTTTCCCGCCGCAAGCCCACCGAATACGGCATTCGCCTGACCGAGAAGCAGAAGATTATGTTTTACTACGGCATGCGCGAGAAGCAGATGTGCGTGTTCTATGACCGCGCCCGTCGTATCGCCGGCGATACCGGTCGTAACTTCCTCGTCCTGTGCGAGAAGCGGCTGGACAATGCCTTCTTCGCCGCTGGCTTCGCGATGAGCCGCGCCGCTGCCCGTCAGCTCATCAGCCACGGCAACGTTCTGCTCAATGGCAAACGGTGCGACATTCCTTCGGCCATGGTCAAGACCGGCGATACCATTACCATCAAGGAAAAGCCCGGCATCCAGAAGCTGGTGGACGGCGCTCTGGAATCCCGTTCGGGCATGAACGCGCCCGAGTGGCTCGCCGCCGACGCCAAGACCCGCGCCATTCGCGTGTTGCGTGAACCGCTGCGCGAGGATGTGATGCTGCCGGTCAACGAGCAGTTGGTGGTTGAATTCTACAGCCGTTAATCCGCTGTAACATGGAACACACGAGAAGCCTTCCGCCAGCCGGGAGGCTTCTTTTTTTTTGCCCGGTCTCATACGCCCGCCCTGCCGGCTTGTCACAAACCCAGTTCAGACTGCGGGCGGACAGACGATAGGCGGCGGAATGCGGCAAGGGGCAGCGTGATACGTGCCCCAACCGGCGGCAAAAACCAGAAAATGCTTGCCTTAAGCCCCTGTTATGGGAATACTTTAAGTACCTTTTTTCACGTGCGCGGCGGGGGATGTTTCAACGCCGCATCCGGGATACAACGCCTATGAAAGCCCTGCTTCTCCTGTTTTGTCTTGTCCTTGGCCCGGTCGCGCTGGCGGCGGACGGACTTACCATCGAAAGTTGCTCCGGCTCCTTCGGTACCAAGCTTGGCAACAATCAGTGGAATAACTGGGAGGTCACGGTCGTGAATGCGGCCGATCACGCCCAAGCGGCGCGGGTGCTCTTCCGCGTCGATCGCTTCAATGTTTCGGTCCTGCGTGAGGTGCAGATTCCCGCCAATACCCGGTATCCGGTGCGGCTGGGGCTTTTCCCGGAATTTCCGGCGGAGAAATTCGAGGGGTTCTTCAAAGCGACCAAAAGCACCGAAGTCCGCCCCGATGGCAGCAAACGCGAAGTCCAGCGGTTCAACGGCAATCTCGAATGCATAGCCGCTCTGGTCGATGCCAAAAGCGGACAGGAACGCAGCCCGTTCAAAGTGCTTGCGCTGTTGGCTGTTCCCGGCAGCATCGCCGTCGCTGTGATTGACGATGAACCCGAGGCTGGCCCACTCGCGCTCAGCGGCACTGCCAACGGATTGCCGTATCTTCTGGGTGATCGTCGTCTGACGGGGGAGGGGGCAGTCGGCAGTTCGGTTCCGTTGATTCTCAACGAACAATTCCCCGAGGGGGAGCCGAAGGTGCAGATCAGTTATGCCAATTCTTCCCGGCTTCCCGATGCGGCCAGCGCATATGAGGGTACGGCGCTGCTGGTTCTGGGCAATCACCGCAAACTCAATCCGGCGCAGCAAATTGCCTTGCGACAGTGGATTTACGGCGGGGGGCGTCTGGCGGTCTTTCCGGCTGGTGCGCCGGAGTCGTACCGGCCGGACAGCTTCTGGCAAGAACTGCTGCCCGTCACCCTGACCGGCAGCCGGGATTTGCTGGCTGTCGATACGACGCTGTTTGAGAAGGACTTCGGCGGGAAAATTGCGCTCCAGCCGTTGCAGCCGGTTGCGATGGCGGGCGCGTTTCTCAAGGCGGAAGCGGAGTTGCTGGGCGGTACCGCGACGAGCGTCTTGAGCGCAAAACGCAGTTATGGCGCGGGAGAGGTGTTCTTTTTTGCGCTTCGGGGCGGCGACATCAAATCCGCCGGCAATGCGGGGACGCAATATTTCAAGGGATTGACCGCGCCGCAGGCCAAGCCGTTGCCGGGGGTGGATTCGCGTTTCCGCAAGAATGCCGCCAATCTGCTGCAGACCATGACCGGCCTGCCGGTGCCGCAGAAGTGGGAGGCGGCGACGCTGATGCTGGTCTTCCTGACCGTCGGCAGCGTGATTCTGGTGGTTTTACGGATAAAGAAGCGGGCGGAGCTGGGCTGGCCGCTGTTGATGGGCTGGTCGCTGCTGGTCTTTCTGGCGGCGTCCGTTCTAATGCGTGCAGGAACTTCGGGCCTGAGCCTGAGCAGCGGTGAGATCGGCGTCACGCTTGTAAACGGCGGTTGCGGGGTGAATCAGACGACCGCCGGAGCTTTCCCCTTTGATGCGGTGCGGGGCGCATTGTCCTGGCGGCAACCGGGAGCGCTGCTGGCACCGGCGATGGATGCCGGTAACGCCCTCGCCGCCGGCACGGTGGCGGTATGGCAGGACTTTTATCCTGGCATTCCGCAGGTTCAGATGCAGCAGGGGCAGTTCTGGAGCGCACGCAGCATTGCACCAGCCGGCGGCGGAGCGGGGGTGCGTGCGCAGCTTTCGTTTACCGGCTCCGGCATTCGCGGCAGCGTGCAAAATCGCAGCGGGCAGGATCTGAAGAATTGTCTGATCAGCCTCAACCGCCGCATCCTGTATCTGGGCGACCTTGCCGATGGCGCGACAGCGGATCTGGCGCGCGCGGAGCTGTTGAGCCTCTCTGATTTCGTTCGCCGCGACTTCGGAAGCGGCTGGGACGGGCGACGCAACATTCTGAGCCAATTGCTGTACCCCGAGGACGTGCGCGGGGGACTGAATGCCCGGCCGGTTCTGCTGGCTTTCACCGACGGCCGGCTCTGCGATTTCTCGATTGACGGCCGGCTGACGCGCAACAACGCCCGGCAACTGATTGCCACGCTGCCGGAGCTAAGCGTTCCGGCGGAGACGGAGGCGATCATTCCGGCCGGCGTTTGCGGGCTTGAGTTTTCCGGTGCCGGCAGCATTGCGCGCGGTTGTTATGGATATCCCGTCCGTCCGCTTGCGGTGGCCGCCGACGAGGGAATGTCTTCCCGGCTGCTGGCCGCGCAACAGCGCCGGCCGGGTGCGCCGGCGGCTCCGGCCCCGGCGAATAAAAAAACCGTGTTCGATCCGGAATATGACTGTGCCTTCCCCGGCTGGATTCCGGGGAACACGCAGACAAATCTCCACCTGCGCTACACGCCTCCGGCTGGGCTGAGCGGCTTTCGCGCCACGGCGGCTTCGCTGGTCTTCAAAGGCGCTTTGACCGGCCTGACGGCGGACGTGTTCCTGACCCGTCCCGGCAGCGACAAACCGCAGAAGGTCGGGACGCTTCCGGCGGCCGGCGGAACGCTCAAGTTGGATCCGTACGCTTCTTTTGTCGGCAAGGACGGCGCCGCGCCTGAAATCGAGGTCCGGATGAAATCCCAGAACCGCATGGGCGGCGATACGAAGTGGGAGATTCAGGAGCTGGAACTGCAGATGACCGGCAAGACCGTGAACAGGGGCAATCATGATTGAGACAGTCAACCTTACCAAACGCTACGGCGATTTCGTCCCGCTGAACAAGTTGAATCTGCAGATCGGCGAGGGTGAGGTCTTCGGTTACATCGGTCCCAACGGCGCGGGCAAGACCACCACCATCCGCATTCTCTGCGGTTTGCTGATGCCGACGGAAGGGACGGCGAAGATCGCCGGCCTCGACGTGACCAAAAACACCGACAAGATCCGCTCCCTCACCGGCTTCATGCCGGATGCGTTCGGGGTTTATGAAGACATGCGCGTCTGGGAGTACCTCGATTTTTTCGGCGCGTGTTTCAAGATTCCGCGCAAGGAGCGGCAGAAGCGCATTGATGCGGCGCTGGAGATCGCCCGCGCGCAGAATATGCGCGACTACTATGTCGACACCCTTTCGCGCGGCATGAAGCAGCGGGTAGGGCTGGCGAAGACGCTGATCCACGACCCGAAGGTGATCTTTCTTGACGAGCCGGCCAACGGCCTTGACCCGCGCGCGCGCATTGACATGCGCGACTTGATCCGTTCGCTGGCGCAGATGGGCAAAACGGTGCTGGTGTCGAGCCACATCCTGCCGGAGCTGGCCTCGATCTGCGACAAGGTGGGGATTCTGGAGCGCGGGCGGCTGCTGGCGTTCGGGTCGGTCGAGGATATTATGCGCAAGGTTCAGCCCAACCGCCGGGTGAGCATGCAGTTTCTCGGGGAAAGCGCTCCGGTGCTGAAGCTTGCGCAGGCGCTGGCCGCCAAGGGCCATCTGCAGAAGCCGGAGATCATCGACGACATGCTGCAGTTTGAGGTCAGCGGCACGGAGAAGCACATCAGCAAGCTGCTGAAATTCTTCATCGAGAAGGAGGTTCCGATCGTCTGGTTCGCCGAAGATCAGGCCGACCTGGAGGAAGCCTTCATGCGCGTTACCGACGGCGCGGCGGCGGCGGGCGCGCGCAACGTGGTCGGCTCGGCGGACGGCGGCCGCATCAGCGCCGGCGCGTCCGGGCAGGCGGCCACCGCCCGTCCGGCGACGCGCCCGGCGGCACAGAACAAGGCGGACGCGTGATGCTGAACAATCCGGTTTTGCGGCGGGAACTGATGGGGAGTCTGCGCACCAGCCGGGCGCTCTGGCTGGGACTGGCGTTTTTGTGGATTCTGGGGCTGCTGCTGATTGCGCTCTGGCCCGAGGGCGGGGTGTACTCGACGGCCGCCAGCACGGGGCGGACGCTCTTCTCGGTTCTGAGCGCGGGGTTCATCGGGCTGGTAACGTTGTGCGCGCCGAGTTTTACCGCCACCGCGATTTCGATGGAAAAGGAGCGCGAAACGTGGGAATTGCTCTGGGACTCGCTGCTCAAGCCGTCTGAAATTATCTTTGGCAAGTTCGCTTCGGGGATCGGCTTCTCGCTGATTCTGATCTTCTGCAGCCTGCCGATGATGGGCATCTGCCGGATCGGCGTTTCGCTGGAAGATGTGGCGCTGGTGTATGCGATTGCGCTGGTGTCGGCGTTTTTCTTCGGGATGCTGGGGGTCTTTTTCTCTGCCGTCTGCCGCAACAGTTACCGCGCGCTGATCTTCTGTTACATCTCCATCATCGCTCTCTGCGGCGGGGTCTGGGTGCCGTCACTGCTTTTAGGCGAGTGGGCGGAGAGCTTCCACATTATCCACTGCGTGCGCGGGGTGAGTCCGTTCGCGTCGCTGGTGGCGGTCGCCTATCCCGGACGTTTTTCTTCGGAACACCTCATGCCGCCGGATGCGTTCGGGAGTTTTGCGGACGGTCCGTATGTATTTCTTCTGTTCGGCGTTTTCGGAGGGCTCGGGTTGATGGCCTACGCCTGGCGGACAGTAGCGCACCCGCCGGTGCGGACGCGGCGCAAGGATGAGGTTCTGGCTTCGGCGGAGAAAAAAGGCCCCAAGCTCAGCTTCCCGTTTTACATCTTCGACCCCCGTAAGCCGCGCAAACCCTTCGGGCGGATCATCAATGTGATCGCGGCGAAGGAGATGCGCACCAAGGCGTTCGGCCACTTCACCTGGCTGGCGCGCGCCATCAGCGGGTGCTTTGTTGCCTCGTTGCTGCTGGCGTTCCTGCCGCTGACGCAGCTCGGCAGCGGTGTTACCGACAAGGCGACGGTCGCTATGGCCTGCATCGGCATTCCGCTGGCGATCATTGTGCTGCTCTGCCCGGTGTTGACCGCCGGCTCGATCAGCGACGAACGCGAAAGCGGTCTTTTTGATATGCTGCGCGTGACCCGCATCGGCGCGCTCAAGATCATTCTCGGCAAGCTGGAGGTGGCGTGGTTTTTTACGGCGCTCCTGTTGCTGGCCGCGCTGCCGAGCTACTTTGTGCTGGTCTTCTTGAGCAGCGACTCGCAGGACATGGAGCACATTGCCACCGGCATGACGGCGCTCAGCTCCGGCGATGTCGGCACCTGCTGGCAGAATCTGTCGCAGGCGAAGCTGGATTTTTTGTGGCGGATGCTGCGCGCCTTCGGCGTGATGGCGGGGGCGATGGTCTTCTGCACGGTCGCGGGGGTGACGGCGAGCATTGTCTGCAAGAAGACCTCCACGGCGACGGCGGTTGCCTACGGCGTGGCGCTGTTTGTCTGCGTGGGGACGCTGCTGCCGTATGTGCTGGCGGATCATCTGCCGGGGTGGCTGCTGCGGGCGTCGTTGACGCTCAACCCGTTTGCCGCCTCCTCGAAGGCGGTGTCGCAAGGGGCCTTTGAGACCTTCGAGCTTTTGCCGGCATCACTCTGGATGCAGAATATCTGCGCGCTGGGAGTCCTGTCGCTGCTGCTGCTGGCCTTTTGCGTCACGCGCGTGCAAACGATGCTGAAGCCGTCGAAATAAGCGTAGCGGGATTTGCGCCCGGCGACAGGGGAGGCGGTGTTCCCGGTCGCCGCTGTTTTTTTTGAGGTCTGGACGTTCGGGTGCGACAGGCCCGGGCTGGTTGTGAGATTCATGAAAACGGATAGACGGACTTTTAGGACATCCCGGTTTTCGCAATCTGCCCGGCGGCTGGGTACGCTCTGCGCCGGCGGGTTGCTTTGTGCCGCGTTGCCGCTGTGTGCAGTGGCGGGAGAACGTCCGCCTGCGGCTCCTGCGCAACCGGCTGCGGCGACGGACAACCCCGGACAGTTCTCGGAAGAGAACATGCAGTTTGATTTCGCGCTCGGCCTGCTGCGGCGGGGATTGGCGAAGGAGTCGGCGGCGGAGTTCAGCAAGTTCCTGGCGGCCTTTCCGAAGTCTTCGCGGCTGATGGAGGCGTACCTGCACCGGGGCGAGGGCTATTTCGCCGCCGGGCAGTTTCAGCCCGCCGCGCAGGATTATTTTCAGTATTTGCGCGGCAATTCGAATGCCGACGCCGGCCCCAAATTGCGCTATGGAATCTGCCTTTTTGAATTGAAGGATTACGCGGGCGCCCTGCAGATGCTGCAACCGCTGACGCAAGGCCCGGCTGGCGGCGAGAACGGGCAGTCGGCGCTGTACTATGCCGCCCTGTGCCAGCAGAAGCTCGGTCAAACGCCGCAGGCGCGGGAGAATCTGCTGCGCGTAACCTCTGGAAGTTTCCGTCCGTTGGCGTTGTACGCCCTGGCGGAAGGGCACTTGGATGCGAAGGAATACGAGAAGGCAGCGGAATATTTCCGGCAGATTACGCGCGACTTTCCTGCGCATGCGCTGGCGGCGAAGGCGCAGCTTGCGCGCGCGAACGCGCTGCGGCTTTCTGGGAAGCTGGAGGAGTCCGGCGCGGATTTCCAGAGCCTGCTTGACTCGTCCGATCCGGTTGTCCGGCAGCGGGCGGAATACGGCCTGGCGTGGACGGAGTTCGGCAATCGGCAACCGCAGAAGGCGCTGGCGCTGGCGCGCACCATCGTGAACGATCCGGCTGCGGCGGAGTTTCATCCCGGCGCGCGGTATCTGCTCGGCTCCATCGCCTTTGCGGAGAAGAATTATCCTGCCGCGATCGAGGAGTTCGGCCGTGTCGGGGCGGGCGATTTCGCGCCCAAGGCGGCGCTTGCGCGTGGCTGGGCGCTGTATGAAACGAAAGAGTATGCGGCCGCGCTCAGGCAGGCGCAGGAAGCGGCGCAGGCGTATCCCGCCTTCCCGGCGGATGAGTTTTTCTACCTTGCCGGGCGCTGTCAACTGGAAATGAAGCAGTATGCGGCAGCGGCGCAGTCCCTGCAGGCGGCGCGGGACGCGAAGGGGGAGCGGCAGGAACGGGCGGCGTATGAACTGGGGCTGGCGCAAGAACAGGCCGGAGGCCTTGCGGCGGCAGCGGAAGCGTTTGCGTATTACACCGAACACTTCGCGGCGGGGGCCTTGGCCGGCGAGGCGTATGCCGGACTCGGCCGGACCCTGATGGCGCAACGGCGGTACGAGGCGGCGATTCCGGTGTATGCGGCGATATTGGGGCGGTCGGATCTGTCGGCCGAGGCGCGTGAAACGGCGCTGGGCCGGCAGGCGGTCTGTTATTATTATCTCAAGCAATACGATAACATGGCCCGGTGCTACCAGAATCTGTTTCAGCAGTTTCCGCAGCGGCCCGCCGCGGCCGAGGCGCTCTTCTGGCTGGCGTGGTACGACTCCGCGCAGAAGAAATACCGCGAGGCGGCGGCGCGGTACGAGGAGCTGCTCAAGAGTTTTCCGGAGCATCTTCTGGCGGCCAAGGCGCGGTATTATCTGGGGTCGGCGTATCTGCATGGCGGGCAGGAGGACAAAGCGGCAGAGGTCTTTTATACGCTGGCGCTGCGGCCGGCTTCCACTGCGCCGGACCAATCCGTGCCTGCTCTCGACGGGCGGGAGCTGCTCTGGCTGGGGCAATATCTGTCCGATCACACGCAGGGTGAGAGGGCGCAGAAGGTTTTTGAATCGCTGCTGCAGCGGGAGAAACCGGGGCTGGTGCGGGCGGTGGCGTTGCGCGGGCTGGCGGGGGTTCAGCGGCAGGCAAAAGACTTTGCCGGAAGCCTGGCCAATTACAACGCGCTGCTGAAATTGCTGGGTGAGATCGATGGTCAGCCGGGAATGCTGGCCGCGCTGAAAAATGACGCCTTATACGGTGCGGCTATTTGTCTGCGTGAATTCGGGAAGCTCGCCGAGGCGCGGGCGAGTCTGGACCGGATCGCGGCAGGGGCGGACGATCCGTTTCTGGCGAAGGTTTTTTACGAACGCGGATTGCTGGAGCTCGCGGCGCAAAATTACGCAAAGGCTGCTGAAAGCCTGATGCGCGTGGGGCTGCTGGTGGATGACGAGGAGCTGGCGGGGCAGGCGCTGCTCAAGGCGGGTGAGGCGTGCGAGAAGGCGGGCGATCCCGACAAGGCCCAGATCTGTTGGGACGAACTGGCGGGCAAACTTGACGGCAGTTACGGCAAGATTTATCCGAACAATTCCTACACCGCCGCCGGCAAGGAAAAGCTCAAGCAGCGCAATGCGCTCAAGCCGAAACAATAGCTGGATTTTCACCAAATTCATGAGGTTTATTCTTATAGAGCAATTCGATCAGAGAGGAGTAGTCAGCGATGAGCAAGTTACTGGTTACGGGGCATCAGACCGAAAAAATGGCGAAGGCGGCGAAGCAGTTGCTGGGGGAGGTGATCCTCTCGAAATCCGCCGATTCCCCGCAGAGCGTGAGCGCGGCCGAATTTGCGGGTGTATCGGCGTGTCTCGTCAACGAACCGATGAGTCTGCCGGGGCTGGCCGACACCATGACCTGCCGCGGATTTTTTGAACAGATCAAGAACCTCGGCGTCACGACGGTCCTGACCGCCGTCCGTCCGGTCTCGGCCGCGCCGAACTGGCTGATGTACTACGGCATGGCGCTGCCTTATGTGGACGTCTTTTTTGCGCCTTACAACGAGGCGCTGGCGATGCTGGAGCCGGACAACTACGACAGCAAGAAGGACAAGGCCGATCCGGAGATGTGCGACTGCATGTCGCTGAGTCTGCTCAATATGGGGTGCGCGCTGGTGGTCTTCGATCTGGGCGATGCGGGTTATTATCTGCGCGGCAGCTCGGTGCGTCCGCGTCTGGCGTCGATGGGCGCGTGTTCGCCGGCGGATGTCGAGGGCTGGTGGGCGCGGGAAATCTACACCCCGCGCTTTGAGTCGGATCACACGGACTTTCTGGGCGCGGCGGCGGGACTGGCGGCGGCGCTGCAGAAGAGGCTGAACGCGGAGGCGCTGCTGGAGTATGTTGCGGGCGCAGGCTGCGCGAACTCCGATGCGAGCGCGAAGTGGCTGGACACGAAACTCAGCGAGGGCTGGAACCGCTACAAACCCGCCGCCGCCTATGCAGGCTGGAAGAAGAGCGGCGCGCTTCTGCTCGGCCCGAACGATAGGGTCGAAGCGTAAGTGCAAGATCTGTCACAGCGACAGGAAATGGCGGTGGCGGAAGTCCTTGAGGACGGCGGTCTGCGCCGCTTGCCGCGCCATATCATGCCCGCGTCGTTTGCGCGCGAGGCCATGCGGCAGACCATGCAAACGCAAGAACTGAAATGGATGAGGCCGCGTCGTCGCGGATCTCATATGCAGATATCGACCCTTCGGTTTTGATCGAGATCCTCGGAGATCTGTCATTCGGTCTTGATTTATGAAAAGGCGCGCGCGTCGTTTATGGCTATCAAAGAAAAATCGCTGTTGCGCTCGGTCGCGAATGTCAGCATCATTACCTTCATCAGCCGCGTGGCGGGATTGCTGCGGGACATGGGACTGGTGATCTTTTTCGCCCCCGTGGCATGGGCGCTCGACTCCTTCTACTTCGCCTTCACCATTCCCAATCTCTTCCGGCGGCTTCTGGGCGACGGCGCGCTCGCAGCAGCCTTTATCCCCGAGTTCGCCACCGCCCGCGAAGAGAACGACAACCCCCGCGATTTTGCCAGCGCCGTGCTGACCATGCTCTTCACTTTTACCGCCATCGCCACCGTTGTCGGGTCGCTGCTCTGTCTGGGCGCGGCCGCTATCCTGCCGCTGGGCGAAAAAACCGCGCTGACGCTCGTACTGACCGCAATCATGCTGCCCTTTGCCTGCCTCGTCTGCACCGGGGCGATCATGGGCGCGCTCTGCCAGAGCCTGCGGCATTTCTCGCTGCCGGCGGCGGTCTCGATCATCATCAACCTCTGCATCATCGCCAGCCTCGGCTACATCGCCTGGGCCAACTGGCCGGCGACGCCAGGCGAATCGTTTTATGCGACCCTGAAAAGCGTGCCGCTGCGCATTCCGAAAGAGGCTCTCGCGCAGATGACGCAGTACGTGGCGTGGAGCGTGCTGCTCTCCGGCGTCATTCAGGTGGTGCTGATGTATCCCGCCCTCTGCTGGTACGGTCTGCGCCTGCGGCCGCTGTTTCGCTTCAGCGGGGAACGCATCCGTTCGGTCTTTAAGCACATGGGGCCGACCACCCTCGGCCTTGGCATCGTGCAGATCAATGTCTTCACCGACAACGTGATTTCCTACTGGCTATCCACCCACACCATCGACGGCCAGACCCCCTTCGAGGGCGCGACAACGTATCTGTTTCTGGGCAACCGGCTGATGCAACTGCCGCTGGGGGTGTTTGCCGTCGCCATCGCCGCGACCGCGTTCCCGGCGCTGTCGGCGCTGGCGGCGAAAAAAGAAACGGAGAAGCTCACCGACGGGGTCTTTTCCGCCTTCCGGATGCAGCTCTTCATCATGCTGCCGGTGGCGGCGACCCTGATCGTTCTCGCTCCGGATATCGTCCGTCTTTTGTACCAGAGCCAGAACATCGAATTCACCGACGCGGCGGTCTACCGTACCTCGGCGGTGCTGGTGCTGCTCTCGGCGGGGCTGCCGTTTTACGGAATGCAGCAGGTCATGACCCGCGCCTATTATGCGGTCAAGGACTATACGACGCCGGTGAAGATAGCGGCGGGGCTGGCGGGGTTGAATTTTGTCCTGAACCTGCTGTTCCTGCACGCGCCGGATCTGTACCGCCACTGGCGGCAGCCGGCGTTGGGCGACTCAATGCCGGCGGTGAAGGCGTGGGGGCAGGATGCGTTCTTTGCGGATGCGCAGGGCTTGGCGCTGGGCGAGGCGGGGTTGGCGCTGGCGACGGCGCTGTGCGCGGGACTGTCGGTGTGGCTGCTCTGGCGGAAACTGCAGACGAAACTGGCGGCGCGGGGGTTGCAGCGCAAGCCTTCTTCCGAGCCGGAATACTGGGAACACAAGGAGGCTGCTTTCCTGCGGGGGGTGCCGGGGATGATCGGTTGCGCGCTGGCGCTGGGGGCGATGCTCTGGTTCACGCTGGGTACGATCCCGTATGCGCCGGAATTCTGGGGGCGGGTGGAGCGGCTGGCGGTGCCGTGTCTGCTGGCGCTGGTATTTTATCCGGTGGTCTGCTCGCTGCTGATGCCGCAGGAGTATGATCAGTTCATGTCCCGGCTGTGGCGGCGGAAGGGGAAATAGGCATAATTCCGCGATGTATTGCGCCGGGGGGTGGATTTTTCTATAATCAGAGGGCGTATGTAGTCAAATATTGTGAATGTAGCGTATCTGCGGCGGGACGCAACGTTGCCGCCGGGGTTCAGATACCGGTCAGAAGGAAGAGAAATGCCGGAACAACACGAAAATATTGCGCATGAGTTGCAGGTCAAGCTGGTGGATAAGGTTCTGGTCTTCAAGCGCGAGATCGGCATCGGGCTGGTCGCAATCATGCTCGGACTGGTGCTTTATCTGATCGTGACCTATCTGCAGGAGCGGTCCGACAACAAGGCTTGGGCGGCGATCTTCGCGGCGCAGTACACCGCGCAGGTTGAAGGCAAGCCCGAGGCGGCGCTGCTGGATAAGGTCATAGCCGATTGCAGTGGCGCGCGCGCGTTGTTTTATGCCCGCATGCTGCAGTACGGCGACAATGCGATCACCGGCAGCCCCGAAAGCCTCAAGAGCGCCCAAGCTTCCTGCGAAGCGTTCCTGAAGGACTATCCCTCGCATGCCTTCGCCGGTCAGGTGCGCGTCGACTACGGCTCCATCCTCGCCAATCAGGGCAAATACGATCTCGCCCGCGCGCAGTATGCGCAGGTCGCCAAGCAAGGCCCGGATTACATGCGTGGCGAAGCCTCGCTTTTCGAGGCGCTCTGCCTTGAGAAAGAAGGAAAGCTGCAGGAAGCGCTCGACGCCTACGGCAAGATCATCAACGGTTCAGGCACGCTGTACATGAACGACATCATTGTGGATTACGCCTCGTTTGCCAAGACCCTGCTTCTGCAGAAGCAGGCGCCGGCCGCTCCGGCTGCCGCAACGCCTGCGGTCGCTCCGGTTGCGCCTGCCGCGCCTGCGGCCCCGGTTGCTCCGGCGGTGGCTTCGCCGGAAGGCAAGTAGGCATTGCCGCCCGCAAACGAGTCTGGCGTATCGCGGACCGGGTGTTCCGTGCGCGGGAAGAAAAGGATTCCATACGCGGTTCTGGCAGAAAGAGGTAGCGTGCCGGTTCCGGACAAGCGACAAGGATGACGATGCGCACCGCAAAGATTGACCGTAACACTGCCGAGACGAAGATTTCGCTGGAGCTGAAGTTGGATGGCACCGGGCAGTCCTCGGTTTCGACGGGGGTCGGTTTTTTTGACCACATGTTGACGTTGCTGGCGAAACACGCGCTCTTTGACCTGACCGTAGCAGCGCAGGGCGACACGCACGTCGACGGGCATCATACCGTCGAGGATGTGGGGATCTGTCTGGGCAAGGCGCTGGTGCAGGCCGCCGGCGACAAACGCGGCATCCGGCGTTACGGGTTTTTTCTGCTGCCGATGGACGAGGCGCTGGCGCAGGTGGCGCTGGACTTTTCCGGCCGGCCGGTGCTGGAGTATCATGCTGAGATTCCGGCGGAAACGGTGGGGGACTTTGACACCTGTCTCGGCAACGAATTTATGCGCGCGTTCAGCCTGAATGCGGGGTTGAATCTGCACATCGACCTGCTGCGCGGCAAGGACCCGCATCACTGTCTGGAAGCGATCTTTAAGGGAACCGGGCGGGCATTGCGCGAAGCGCTCTCCCCTGACCCCCGCGAAAAAGGCATCCCCTCCAGCAAGGGCATGCTTGAATAGCGACCGATAGGGCACGGACCGTGCCTTCCAGTTGGGCTGCTGAAGGGAAACGTTGTGTTTCCCTTTTTGTTTGGCGGAGTAGGCTCATGGCGAAGTGGCTGAATTTTGCGGATCATGAGCGGGCGCTGCGGGAAGCGGTGCAGGGGCTGCCGCCGGTGATCGTCTTCGAGGGCGAGGAGGATCATCTGCGGGTCGCCGGCATTGAGACGGTCCGCGCCGCCCTCGCTGCGAAATATCCCGGCATCGCGGAATCTGCATTTCACGGCCCCGCCAGCCAGAGCGAATCCGCGTTCGATCTGGCTCAGCTTCTGCAGGAATTGAACACCTCCAGCCTTTTTGCATCGGAGAAGATCGTCGTCTTCCGGCGCGCGCAACGGATGCTCTTTCAGGGTGCGGGCGGTGAGACGGCGAGCAAGAAAGGCGGGCCGCTGGAGGGGCTGACGGAGTACCTGAAGAATCCGGCTGCCGGAACTTGGCTGCTTCTGGAAATCGAGAAGAACAACAAGACCCGCAACGTCGGTAAGGCGATCGACGCCTGTTGCGTAGTTCCCTGCCCGCTGCTCAACCGGCAGGGCGATGTCGTGGCGTGGCTGACCGCGCAGGCGCGCAAGAACGGCCATGAGCTGGATCGCAACGCCGCTGATATCCTCTTTACTGCGCACGGGGGGAACCTCGGCACCCTGAGCGGGGAGTTGGAGAAGCTCGCCATTTACGCCGGGCAGGAAAAGCGCATCACCCCCGAAAACGTCCGGACCTTCCTCAGCGGCACCGTCGAATTCAGCGCCTTTGAACTGACCAATGCCATTGAGCGCAAGGACCTGAAAAACGCTTTGCGTTATGCCCGTTTGATTACCGGGCAGGGCAGCCGCGACCAGAGCGGCAAACGGATGGATGGCGAAGCGTCGGCGCATCAGGCGCTGGCGATGATCGCTGGCCGTCTGGAAAACATTCTCCGCGCCCGGGCGGTAATCGTGGCGCGGGGCGGCCCCTCCGAGGTTGCGGCGACCCTCGGCATCGGTCCCTATCAGGCGGAAGGACTGTACGCCGCCGCCAATCTCTTCCGCCTCGCAGAACTTCAGAATGGTCTGCGCGTACTCGCGGATGTGATGCACTCCGCCCACGATACCGGGGCCGATGCGCAATACTCGCTGGAACGGGCGGTCATCGCCGCCTGCGGCCGCTGAACGCGACATACCGCAGCCCTTCCCACCGTCTGCCAATTCTTCCGAAACAACGCAAATCCACCTCTGACCGGCCACCAATCAATCTGACAACTGAGGTTGCGCGTGACAACATGCCTTTTTGATGCCTAACCTGTTGTTTTGCAGAATGTTATAAATACGTTCCGCTGTCTGTCAACGAAGGTGTCGGTGGAATGTGGCGATACATGTAGTGTATAAATAGCTGCAACTCGTTCTGGTGAAAGTGGTTGTGTGATGTCGTTGAAACTGGAATGTGAGTTGAGAGAGGGGAGGCGGGAGAAACAAAGCCACAGGCTCTGACGGGACGGATTGTAGGGTGTGCCACACAACACCGGCTGACGCGGAACTGGAGCGGGAATGAAGAAGAAGGTGCTGATTGTTGATGATGAGCAGGCGATTCGGGATGCGATTTCCTTCTGCCTGCTTGCCAATGATT
Organism: uncultured Planctomycetaceae bacterium; assembly: GCA_964460225.1. Lineage (GTDB taxonomy): Bacteria > Planctomycetota > SZUA-567 > SZUA-567 > SZUA-567 > CAYWTJ01. The sequence goes on from CAYWTJ010000019.1 coordinate 94,577, forward strand.
ATAATGTTATGCTGGCGGAACACGGTGAGGCGGCTCTGGAGGCGGTGGAGCGATGCGACAGTCTCGGCAGCGACTTGGAGATGATTATTCTGGATGTGGATATGCCGATCATGTCCGGGGGGGAGTTCCTGGCCCAGGCGGATCAGCTCGGTTTGAAACATCCGGTGATTTTAATGAGTGGCTCCGGGAAGAAGCTGGAGGATTTGCGGCACACTTCGGGGTTGGTTCAGGAAATATTGCCCAAGCCGTTTTCCGAGCACAGTCTTTTGGAGAAGGTGAGGGCGATCACGGGGGGGAATGGATGACCGGATGTCATGATCGCGGATTGAACCGGCAAAGCGGAACAGGTGCCGGCAGTAACGATGATGAACTCAACAGTCTTCTGGAAGGCATTGCTGATATCAAATTTGTGGTAACGCTGCTGCTGATGCTGGAGATCAAGGACGAAAGCACCTACCGGCACTCGTTGAATGTGGGGCGGATGGCGGCTTCGATGGCGGAAGCGCTCGGGCTCTCCCCGCGTGACTGCCGGACCCTGCGGATTGCCGGGATTCTGCACGACATTGGAAAAATGTTTATCGATAAGGCGATTCTCTGCAAGGAAGAAGCGCTGAGCCGGGCGGATTATGCCGAAATCAGCCGCCATCCCTCGCTGGGTGCGAACATTCTCAGCACCTACGCCGAGTTCAAGGAAATTTCCGAGATCATCCGCTGGCACCATGAGCGGTACGACGGGCGCGGCTATCCGGGGCGGTATCAGGGGGACAACATCCCCTACTTCAGCCGGATTCTCGCGGTTTGCGATGTCTGGGTGGCGCTGGTATCGGTTCGTCCGTACCGGCCCGCGTTTTCCCCGGACAAGGCGCGCGAGGTGCTGTTGAAAGAGCGCGGGCGGCAACTCGATCCCGAGCTGACGGATTTCTTTGTACAGAAGTTTGTGAACCTCGGTTGTTGAGGTTGCTGTGCCGGATTGCGGGCGCGGGTCGCTCACCTGCAGTATCCGTAATCCGTGGTGGTTGCCCTTCCCCCGCGGACCTGTCGTTCCGGTTTGTGCAGACAGGTCCGCGATTTCTGGCCCCTTCCCCGCTCCGGCCTGTCTTGCTGTTTCACGAAGCTGGCCGGAGATTCTTCTGCCCCTTCCCCGTGTGCCGGTCTGCCCTGCTGCCATGAACGGACAGACCGGCGCTTATCAAGCCCCTTCCCCAGATCGGCTCGCTTCGCAATTTTGGAGGTGAGCCGGTTTTTTTGCGTCATCAGGACGAATGGCGGGCCGGGGAACCCTCTGCGGAACGCTTTCTGCGCCCCGATTGACATTCCTCTGGCAACCCGTATCATCGGTAGCGGGCGGTAGCATATCTGCCGGATTTTATGGGTTTACGCCGACTTCGGCGGCAGCGGACGGGACGGGACATGATTCAGATTTACTCCACGGAAAAGCGTGACAAGGCACCTCTGGAAACCCGCAAGCCGGGGCAGGTCTACATGTACGTTTGCGGCCCCACCGTTTACGATAGCTGTCACATCGGCCACGCGCGCCCGGCCGTGGTCTTCGATACCATCCGCCGCTATCTGGAGTACGCCGGCTACGCCGTCACCTTCGTCAGCAACATCACCGACATCGACGACAAGATCATCAATCGCGCTAACGCGCTGGGCATCTCCTGCGCCGCGCTTGCCAGCCGGTATCAGGACGAGTACGAGGCCGACATGGCCGCCCTCGGCGTGCGCAGCCCGACGATCCGCCCCAAGGCGACCGAGCACATCGCGGAAATGATTGCGCTGATTGCCGATCTTGAGAAAAAAGGCATCGCCTACGTTACCAGTCGCGGGGTCTGGTTCGACGTCAGCAAGTTTCAGGATTACGGCCGCTTGTCCGGCAAGGTCACCGACGACGAGGCGACCGAGCATCGCGTCGAATCCGATCCGGAGAAGCACAATCCGCAGGACTTCGCCCTCTGGAAGTTCAGCAAGCCCGGTGAGCCGGAATGGCCCTCGCCGTGGGGCGCGGGACGTCCCGGCTGGCACATCGAATGCTCCGCGATGAGCGGGCGCTACTGCGAGATGGAGCTGGACATTCATGGCGGGGGCGCGGATCTCTGCTTTCCGCACCATGAGAACGAACTCGCCCAGTCCGAAGCCGCCAGCGGCAAGCGGTTTGTCCGCTACTGGCTGCACAACGGCTTCATCACCGTCGCCAAGGATGACGGCGAAGAGATCAAGATGGGCAAGAGCAAGGGCAACGCCTTCTGGCTGCGCGAGGCGTTCAAGACCTCCTCGCCGGCGGCATTGCGCTTCTGGATTTTGGGCACACACTATCGGATGCCGTTGTTGTATAAACCGTCGCTTCTGAAGTCCGCCGAGAACAGCCTCAAGCGGATTTATACCTGTGTCGAGGCGTTGCAGGAAAAAGCGCTGGCGGGCGGCGCGGACGGTAAGCCGGCGGCGGCCGCCGAATGGTTTGTCCGCTGGGGTGCGACCAAACCCGCCGACCGGGTCGGACTGGTGGCGGCGGAAGGTTTTGGCGGAAAGATGCAGACGGCGGGGCAGGCGTTTGTCGCGGCGATGAATGATGATTTCAACACCCCGCAGGCGCTGGCGGCGGTGTTCGATCTGGTCAGCGAGGCCAACGCCGAACTGACCAAGCCGGGCTTTGGACCGGCGGACGCGGCGGGGGCTCTGGGTTTGCTGATATCCTTTTTGGGCGTACTCGGGTTGCCGCCGCAGCGGCCGCAGTCGGCCGGGTCGGATGCGGGCCTGAGCGAGGAGTTGATTAAGCTGCTGGTGGAGTTGCGCAACACCGCGCGCAAGGACAAGAACTTCGCGCTCTCCGACATCGTGCGCGACCGGCTGAAGGCGGCAGGCGTCCAGCTCAACGACAAATCCGGCGAAACTACCTGGACGATTGATTGATTGGATGTGCGCTTGCGCTATGGAACTCCTACGGCAGGTATCCGGATTCCGGGTGGGGTGGGCGGTTTTCTCTTGACATCATCGCGCTGAGGACCATGATATAGAGAAATTTTTATTTGATACGCTGGTGATTGCAATGTTGTCGCCGCTGAGTTTTTGATTCGACATTTTGGTATCTTGTTTCGTGGCATAGGGACGTTCACACAAGGAGAATTTGGATGGCCAAGAAGACTGTGCGTGACATTGATGTGGCGGGCAAGCGCGTTCTCATGCGCGTGGATTTCAACGTGCCCCTCAAGGACGGAAAGGTGGGTGACGATACCCGCATCTCCGCCGCCATTCCCACCATCAAGGCCGTGCTCGACAAGGGCGGCAAGCTGATTCTGATGAGCCACCTCGGACGCCCTGACGGCGAGGCCAAACCCGAGTTTTCCCTCAAGCCTGCCGCGATGAAACTGGCCGATCTGCTGGGGCAGCCGGTTCCGCTTGCGCCCGACTGCGTTGGTCCCGAGGTGAAGAAGCTTGTCGACGACCTCAAGGACGGCGAGGTCTTGATGCTGGAGAATGTCCGTTATCACGCCGAAGAAGAGCTGCTCAACAAGTATGCCAAGCAGGATGACGCAACCAAGGCCAAGATTGACGCGTTCGTCAAGGAACTCGCTTCCTACGGCGACGTGTACGTCAACGACGCCTTCGGCACCGCACACCGCGCCCATGCCTCCACTCAGGGCGTGACCAAGTACATCAACACCTGCGTGGCGGGTTTCCTGATGGAAAAGGAAGTGAAGTACTTCGACGACACGCTGGCTGCTCCGGCGCGTCCGTTCGTGGCGATTCTCGGCGGCGCGAAGGTGTCGGACAAGATCATGGTGATCGACAACCTGATGGAGAAGGTCGACACCATCATCATCGGCGGCGCGATGGCGTACACCCTGCTCAAGGCGAGCGGCGAAGACGTCGGCACCTCGCTGGTGGAGGCGGACAAGCTTGACGTCGCCAAGAGCGTGATCGCCAAGGGCAAGGCCAAGGGCGTGAAGGTTCTGCTGCCGGTGGACCACGTCTGCGCGAAGGCCTTTGCCTCCGACGAGCCGGATGGGACGTTCGACAAGATTCCGGCGGACATGATGGGCCTCGACATCGGGCCGAAGTCGGTGGAGCTCTTCAGCAACGCGATCAAGAGCGCGAAGACGGTGGTCTGGAACGGCCCGATGGGCGTGTTCGAAAAGCCGGCGTTTGCGATCGGGACGTTTGCGATTGCCAAGGCGGTGGCGGCGGCGGACTGCGTGAGCATCATCGGCGGCGGCGACTCGGTGAGCGCGGTGAAGAAGTCGGGTCTGGCGAGCAAGATGACGCACATCTCCACCGGCGGCGGCGCGAGCCTGGAATGCCTCGAAGGCAAGACCCTCCCCGGCGTCGCAGCCCTCAACAACGCCTGAGTGATCGGCGGTCGCGCATGCAAACGATGCGTAGAAGTGCGAACAATTCGTAATGATTCGGCGGCTGTCCTGCGGGATAGCCGCTTTTTTATTTGCGCGACAGGGTGGTTGCCTGAATAATGAATACGGTGGAAATCAATCATGGTTTCACTGCGGCACAACATCGTAGCGGAGACGGATATGGCGTTACCTCGGTCCAGTGCGGTTCTTCTGCATCCCACCAGTCTGCCCGGCGGGCACGGCTGCGGCGATTTCGGCCCTGCTGCCTTCGCCTTCGTCGATTACCTCCAGCGCTGCAAGATAGGCGGCTGGCAGATTCTGCCCCTCGGGCCCACCGGCCCCGAAGGCAGCCCCTATCAGGCCGCCTCGTCCTTCGCCGGCAATCCGCTCCTGCTCTCGCTGAATAAACTCGCTGACGTTGGTTTGCTCACCCCGGCCGACCTCACCGGAGCGGAGTCTCTCAACGCCGGACGCGTTCGCTTTTCCGATGTCCGCGCCTTCAAATTCGCCCGCCTGCGCGTCGCCTATGCCAATTTTAAAAAAGGATTGGGCGCGGCAAAGGCGGCGGAATCCTTTGCCCGTTTCTGCCGGGATCAGAAGGAGTGGCTGGAGGATTACGCACTCTTTGCCGCGCTCAAGTCGCATTTTCAGAATGCTGCATGGTGGCAGTGGGAGGAGGGCCTCGCCAGCCGGCAGTCGGCAGCGCTCAAGACCTGGCGCGAAAAGCTTGCGGAGGAAATCGCCTATCAGAGCTGGCTGCAATTCGCGTTTTACGTCCAATGGGGCGAACTGAAAAAGTATGCCAATGCCGTCGGCATTCGCATCATTGGCGATATTCCAATTTATACCGCGCACGACAGCGCGGATGTCTGGGCCGCGCGCGAATACTTCGAGGTCGATCCCAAAACCGGCGAGGCGCTGCGGATGGCGGGCGCGCCGCCGGATTACTTCTGCGAAGACGGCCAGCTCTGGGGCAACCCGATCTATAAGTGGGAACGTCTCATGGCCGATGGCTTCACTTGGTGGATCAAGCGCATGAAGGCGGTTCTCACCCTCTGCGACGTGGTGCGGATCGATCACTTCCGGGGGTTCGAGGCGTACTGGGATACCCCGGCGGGAGAGAAGACGGCGCGCAACGGCAAATGGAAACCGGGGCCGGGGCAGCCTTTTTTTGACGCGCTGCGCAAGGCGCTGGGCGACAATCTGCCGCTGATCGCCGAAGATCTCGGGGTCATCACCCCGGAGGTGGACAAGCTTCGTATCGACAACGGACTGCCGGGTATGAAGATCCTGCAGTTCGCCTTCTGCGAGGGCGCGAACGCCTATCGTCCGCACACCTACGAAAAAAACTGCGTGGTCTATACCGGCACGCACGACAACGACACCACGCGCGGCTGGTATGCGGCGCAGGGACCGGATTACGCGCACATGAACCGCGCCGTAATCGACGCCGAGCATGATCTGTGCCGGCGCTACCTCTCGACCGACGGCAGCAACATTCAGTGGGACTTCATCAAGCTCGCGCTCGCGTCGGTGGCGGATACGGCGGTGATTCCGATGCAGGACATTCTGGGCCTCGGCAACGAGGCGCGGATGAACGTCCCCGGTACCGCCGACGGCTGCTGGGGCTGGCGGATGAGCGCGGAGCAATTGCAGAACGCCGAGAGCGGCTACCTTGCGCTGATGAACGGGGTTTACGACCGCACGCCCGGGCAGTAGCCTGAGTTTCGTGATCGCCCAAAGCGGCGCTAAGCGGTAAGAATGTCGATGGGAGGCAAGACACCGGTCCGGCGTAGAATGCGCCGGACCGGTGTCTTGTGTTTTCCGTAGCGTCAGGTGCCCAAAACGCGGACGATCAGCTCCTGCAGTTCTTCGCGGGTCTGCAGGCCGTTGAGCGAGTTGCGGAAGTCCTTCGCCCCCTGCACGCCCCGGCTATAGAAGGCTCCCAGCTTGCGCGTCTGCCGGATGGCTTTCTCCGCGCCTATGAGGCCCGTCAACAGGTCGTAATGCTCCAGCAGAATCCCGCCCATCTGCTCCGGCGGCGGCGGTGTCCACGCCTGTCCGGTCATCTCGGCGGCGATCTGCGCAAAAACCCACGGCGCACCCATGCACGCCCGGCCCACCATCACCCCCGCGCAGCCGGTGGCTTCGATCATCGCCTGCGCGCTTGCGCCGTCCACCACATCGCCGTTGCCGATGATCGGTACCGTCGCGATCTCCACGATTTCCGCGATGCGCTCCAACCGCACCGGATGTCCGTAGCGTTCCTTGGCGTGCCGGCCGTGAACGGTGATGAGGTCAACCCCTTCTTCCTGCGCAATGTGTACGATTTCGCGGCCGTTGTAGTTCTCCGGACTTGTGCCGACGCGGATTTTGATCGTAACCGGCAGGTGTGTGCCGCGCCTCATGGCCGCAACCAGCCGGCCGATCAGCGCCGGCTCCTCCATGAGTTTCGATCCCGCTCCCGCCGCGCGAACCTTCGGCACCGGGCAGCCGCAGTTGAGGTCAATTACATCCGCGCCGTGGTCGGTGGCGACCTTGGCGGAAAATTCGAGGGCTGCTTCGTTGCGGCCCCAGAGCTGGAAGGCGACGGGGCCTTCTCCGGGCGCTTTGGCGAGATACGGTTCCTGCGATTTCGCGCCCATATGAATGGCGTTGGAGCTGATCATCTCGGTTGCAAGAAGGCCGGGCCGTCCCAGCCGCCATGTGAGGGCGCGGAAAGGCGCGGAGGAGTAGCCCGCGAGCGGGGCTTGAAAGAGATTGTTCTCAAGCGTCAGGGCGCCGACGCGCAGCGGATGCAGATTCGTATTCATGGGGCCGTATTGTCCGGAAAACCGCATCAAGCACAAGGGCCGAGGGCAACGGCATGGCTGCGTATTTTGCACCGACGGGCCGGTTTGTTGCCGTGCGGATTCCTCTGCGCTATCCGCATCACGCAAGGAGCGGGAAATATTACGCAACGTGAAGTCAGAATATGCGGCTTATGCGCTGCGCCAGTGTCATTTGTCAATTGCGGAAACGGGCGACGAAGTCCTCGTAGTCTTCCGGAGTATCGATGCCCTTGGGCGGACGTTGCGCCAGTATCTGGACGTGAATGCCGATGCCGTTCTCCAGCGCCCGCAGTTGTTCCAGACTCTCCAGACTCTCCAGTACGCCGCGCGGCAGATTTACAAATTCCAGCAGCGTCTCGCGGCGATAGGCATAGATGCCCACATGTCCGTATGCCCGCTGGGCCGGAGCGCCGGCGGCGCGATCATAGGGGATCGCGGAACGGGAGAAATACAGTGCGCGTCCGTCCGTCCCGGTGACAACCTTGACCAGATTGGGGTTGAGGACGTCCTTGCCCTCGATCGGATACGCCAGCGTCGCCATCGGCGTCTGCGGATGTTCGTTCATGTACCGGGCAAGATCGACCACCAATTGCGGGTCCAGTTCCGGCTCGTCTCCCTGAATGTTGATGACCGCATCTACGGGGTCGCCCAGTTTGACTACGGCCTCCGCGATGCGGTCAGAGCCGCTGACGTGATCTTCGCGGGTCATCACCGCCTCGACCGGCAGATGGTGGTGATGCGCGTAAGCGTTGACGATCAGCTTGATGTCTTCGTGATCGGTGGCGACGGTCGCGCCGGAGAAGAGGTCGGGCGCGAGCCGGCAGGCGGCGACGGCGGTATCGACGGTGTGGCAGATGACGGCCTTGCCGGTGCGATTCAGCAACAGCTTCTGCGGCAGACGGGTCGAGGCGTAGCGGGCATACGGACATGTGGGCATCTATGCCTATCGCCGCGAGACGCTGCT
>CAYWTJ010000020.1:0-9197 GCA_964460225.1 uncultured Planctomycetaceae bacterium
CACAGCATTTTATCACGCCGTACTCCTTCACAGCCGATATCTGGGGCTGGCGGATGGGCAGCACCATGATTACCATCTCCTGCCCGTACAATGAACTGGTGGAAATGCGCATTCTGCCGGCGGAGTGGGCGACGAAGGGAACCATTACCGAGGGAATGGAGACCGGGGCTGCCGCGCTGGCCGGACGGCTGAAACGAAACGGCGACGATGCGACGGTGCGGGATCTGCTGATGATCGATCAGGGGCCGAAGGGGTATTGCCTGCCGGCGACCTGCGAACGGCTGCTGCGCTATTACGGCTTTCACGCGGAATATTATCTGCTGTCCTCGAAGATGCGAACCCGTTGGGGCGGCGGCACGACCAAGGCGAACGCCGATGATGTAATCGATGATTTTATCCGGGGGCATGCGTTGAGCCGGGAGCAGGTGCCGGGGCGGTTCCGGCTGGAACTTGTGCAGCCGTATCTCGATCAGGGGGTGCCGCTGCTCTGGTATGTCATGAGCGGACCGGAGTTATGCGTAACGCTGGTGGAACGGCAGAAACGCCGCGCGGCTATGACGGATCTCCGGCAGTGGCGGAAATATCTCGACCGGCAGGAGGCGAAGACCCTTTCGGATTTTAAACGCTTCCGCACGGGACATGTGTGTCTGCTGGTGGGCTACAACGCCACTACGCGAGAGATTGCCGTCAGCAATTCCTGGGGGGCGGAATACGCCCTCAATTGGCTCACGGAAAAAGAGGCGGCTGCCCTTGCGCAGGAAAACGGGCTGACCGTGATCCTGCCGGCGGGCGGCCAGAACCATTAAGCGGCGATTTCTGCTATATGTCTGCGTTTTGATCGGAAAAATTCCTGTTCGGACGTTTTTTTTGTCACAAAGGCGCGACATGGGCATTACCCCTTAAGTTGAGAGTCCTAAGGGGAGAATTGCCATCGTTGGCACGGGAACCTGAGAAAAATGGGGACAGTATTTGCGTAACACGTGACAATGGGGTATAGTCGATTGTCCATTACGACGGATGTCTTTTGGGGCGGTGCGAAAGTGCCCTTGCGAGCGTCCTCACACTGCTTGCCGCCGCATCAATTTTTTCAGACATCCGGGGAGCTGATGGGGCGGTGCCTGCGGTGCCGGGATATGCCGTTGTAGTGCGTGCCTGTGTGAAGCGGAAGGAAACGGTGGGGGATTGCGCCGCGCCGGAATCACGGAAAGGGAAATGTATGCCATCGGTTGAGTGCAGAAGTTGCGGCCGGAGCGTTGAGGCCGGCGCGGGTGGGACGCAGTGCCCGCTGTGCGGAAAAAATCTGAATGCTCCGGCGGCCGTGGCCGGGAATGTTTATGAAAAGATGAAGCTGACGCGCGAGCGGATTCTCGCGGAGTTGCGCAAGACGGTAACCGGTCAGGAAGAGGCGCTGGGACAGTTGATTACGGCGCTTTTCTCGGGCGGCCATTGTCTGATTCAGGGGCCGCTGGCTACGGGCAAGACGCTGATTGTCGCGGCGCTGGCGAAGGTGGCGGCGCTGGACTTCCGGCGCATTCAGTTCACCCCCGACCTGATGCCGGCCGACATCAGCGGCACCGAGATTCTGGAGGAGGACGTCGCCACCGGACACCGGCAGAGCAAGTTCGTCAAGGGGCCGGTTTTCTGTAACATTCTGATGGCGGACGAAATCAACCGCACGCCCCCGAAGACGCAGGCGGCGCTGCTGGAGGTGATGCAGGAGCGGCAGGTGACCATCGGCGGCCGCACGCACGCGCTGCCTAAGCCTTTCTTTGTTCTTGCCACGCAGATTACGATGGAGCAGGAGGGCGTGTATCCGCTGCCGGAAGCGCAGCAGGACCGCTTTATGCTTTCGATTCAGATGCCGTTTTTGCCCGAAGAAGAGGAGGTTTCGGTCATCCGCACTTCGACGGGATTTGACAAACCGGATTTGCACGGCGTGGTCAGCGGCGAGGAATTGCTCGAGTTTCAGGCTGCGGTGCGGGCGGTGAAGCTGCCGCCGTTATTGGGGCAGTACATCGTCGACATCGTGGACTCCAGCCGTCCCACCCGTGCGGACGCGCCGGACTTCGTAAAGGATTATGTCTTCTGGGGCGCGGGATTGCGCGCGAGCCAGAATATTTCACTGGCTGCCAAGTCGTATGCCGCGCACAGCGGGCGCGATACCGTGACCATTGAGGACATTCGCAAGACGCTAACGCCGGTGCTGCGGCACCGCATCGGTTTGTCCTTCCGCGCCGAGGTTGACCATTGCTCGGTCGAGGAGGTGATCCGGCGGCTGGTCGAATTTGTGCCGCTGCCGAAGGGATGCCAGTAGCGCGGGACGCCGGGGCGGGTGGCGGTACTGCGGTTGCAGAACAAGCAGATCGTCTGCGCGGCGCGAGCCGGCGCGGGCATCAGATGAGAAGGAGTGTATTCGTGGTACAGACTACGGCAGAAGCACCGAAAGAGGTCGCCATCGCCCGGATTGCCGAGGCGCGCACCCGGATTCTTTCCGAGATCCGCAAGGTTATCGTCGGACAGGAACAGGTGGTGGAGGATGTGCTGACCGCGTTTTTCGCCGGCGGCAACTGTCTGCTGACGAGTGTTCCCGGTCTTGCCAAGACGCTGCTGATTTCCAGCCTTGGACAGGTGATCGACCTCAAGTTCCGGCGCGTGCAGTTCACCCCCGACCTGATGCCGTCGGACATCACCGGCACCGAGGTGCTGGAGGAGGACCGCAGCACCGGAAAACGCAACCTCAAGTTCCGCCCTGGTCCTCTCTTCACGAATATCCTTCTGGCGGATGAGATCAACCGTACGCCGCCGAAGACGCAGGCCGCGCTGATCGAGGCGATGCAGGAGCATCAGGTCACCGTCAGCGGGCAGACCTATTCGCTGGAAGAGCCGTTTTTTGTGCTCGCCACGCAGAACCCCGTCGAGCAGGAAGGGACCTACCCGCTGCCGGCGGTGCAGCAGGACCGCTTCATGTTCAGCTTGTTTCTGGACTACCTGCCGCGCGAACAGGAGGTGGAGGTGATCAACTCCACCACCGGCGGCAAGGTGTCGGATATAGCAAAATGCATGGACGGTCACGAACTGCTGGCCTGTCAGGAGATTGTCCGGCAGACGCCGGTAGCCGAGCCGGTGCTGCGTTATGCGGTTGCGCTGGCGGCGATGAGCCGGCCGCAGAACCCCAAGGCGCCGGAATTCGTCAAGGAGTGCGTATCGTGGGGCGCTTCGCTGCGCGGGGCGCATTATCTGGCGCTGGGCGCGAAGGCGCGGGCGATCCTTTCGGGACGGCCGCATGTTTCGATCAAGGATGTGCAGTCGGTGGCGCATGTGGTCCTGCGGCACCGGATTCTGACCAATTTCCACGCCGAGTCGGAAGGGGTGAGACCGGACACGATCGTCGATCGGCTGCTGCAGGAGGTGCCGGTGCCGTCTTCGGGGCTGTAGCGCGTGTGTGTGCGGGGGCGGAGCGGAACGGCAACGAGTGGCGGGAGCGACGATGGCCAAGAATTATCTGGATTTTGACGTACTGGCCCGGATCAGCAGCATGGAGCTGCTGGCGAAGACGGTGGTGGAGGGCTTTCTGCTGGGCCTGCACCGCAGTCCGTTTCGCGGCTTTTCCGTTGAGTTTGCCGAGTATCGCCAGTACGTTCCCGGCGACGAGATCAAATACATCGACTGGAAGGTATTCGCCAAGTCCGACCGCTACTACCTCAAACAGTTCGAGGAGGAAACCAACCTCGCCTGCCACATCGTGCTGGACTGTTCGGCTTCGATGAACTATCCCCAGAATCCGCAGAATGGATTCTCGAAATTCGACTATGCCGCCCGGCTGGCCGCCTGCCTGTCGTATTTCATCATGCGCCAGCGCGATGCGGTGGGGCTGGCGCTCTTCGACAAGGGCATCCGTAAGATTCTGCCCGCGCGCGTGCGGCCGAGCCATTTGCAGCACATCTTGACGGAGTTGGAGAACGCGCAGCCCGGCGGCGAAACCAACGTCGCCGCGCCGCTGCACACCCTTGCCGAGGGCCTCAAGCGAAAGGGGATGGTGATCCTGATCTCCGATCTGCTGGATGACCCGAAGTCAGTGCTCTCCGCCTTGCAGCACTTTGCCTTTCAGGGCCATAGTGTACTGGTCTTGCAGGTGCTGGACACATCGGAGCTTAATTTTACCTTCCATGCTCTGACGGAGTTCACCGACATGGAGAGCGGCGAGGTGATGCTGGTGTCGCCGGAGGGAATGCGGACGACTTATCTGGATGAGATGCATCGCTTCCTGACCGCTTACGAAAAGGGCTGCGCGAGTTTGAAGGCGGATTACCGCCTCTTTAATACCGCTACGCCGCTGGATCTTGCGCTGAGTGAATACCTGTACAAGAGGAGCCGTCTACGCTGATGTCTGCCTTATTCGCCAATCCCGGGTATCTGCTGGCCGGTCTGCTGGCGGCGCTGATTCCGCTGGTCATTCACCTGCTGACGCGCGACCGCGTGAAAAAGGTCGCTTTCCCGACGTTGCGTTTTTTTGCCATGAATTCGCGGGTGGTGATTGCCCGCAAGCGCTTCCGCGAGGCGCTGCTGATTGCGCTGCGCATGCTGGCGTGTTTTTTGCTGGCGCTGGCGTTTGCGATTCCCGGCAGACAACAGACCGGTCAACCTGCCGCCGGTGTGAACGCGGTGGCCGTGGCGCGGGTGATCGTGGTTGACGTCTCCGCCTCGATGGGGCGGCCGGGCGCTGCGCGGCAGAAGGCGTTGCAGGAGGCGCTCGCATCCGTGCAGGGAGGCGATCGGACAGCGGTAGTGGCCTTCGATCAATCCGCCCGTGTCCTGACTACCGATTTTGTTGTAGGCGCGGATGCCGCCGCGCAGGCGGTGCAGAAGGCCGTGGCGGGCGAAGGCGGCACGGATCTGCTGGCCGGGGTGCGGGTGGCGGGGCGGATGCTTGAAGGAGTGGCGGCGGAGCGGAAAGAGGTGGTGCTGGTCAGCGATCTGCAGCGCTGCGGGTGGGAGAATTATCAGGGCGACTGGCGTCTGCCGGCGGGAGTGAAGCTGCGGGTTTTGCCCGTTCGCCCCGAGGCGGGCGCGTCTGCCGGAAAGGTCGCGTTTGCGGCGGCGGAGATTCCGCAGACGATCCTGCGCGACCGGCAGAGTCATGTGCTGGCGGTGCGGTTGCACAACTTTGGCGGCGAGGCTCTGAAGGATCTTCCGGTGACGTTGCGTCTGGCTGGCAAGGACGTTGAGACGCAGACGGTGAACCTGCCGGCCGGGACGAGTGCGCCGGTTCGCTTCCGCAAGGTCTTCGACAAGGACGGCGACAATCCCGGCGAGATCGTATTTCGCGCCGATGCCGGCTGGCCGGGCGAGAATGCGTACTATTTCAACGTTCAGATCGTGCCGCAGGTCAAGGTGCTGATTCTGAACGGCCGGCCGGATGTGCGCCCGCTTAATGACGCGGCATTTTTCCTGAAGCTGGCGCTCGCGCCGGGGCAGGACGCGCCGTTTGAGGTGAAGGTCGTGAATGCGGCTTCGGCTTCGGCTGCGGAGATCGATGCGGCGACGGTGGTCGTGCTGGCGGAGGTGAACGCGGTCGCGGCACCGGCGCGCGAGGCTCTGCGCGGCTTGCTGAACCGGGGGGGCGGTCTGTTCTTTCTGCCCGGCGACGGGGTGCAGCCCGAAGCTTTTTCCGCATCCTTTGAAGGACTTGCGCCATGCCGGTTGCGGCGGGTGCTGACGCCTCCGGCCGCGATGACCATCGCGAAGGTCGAGTTGGAGCATCCGGCGTTTTCGGTGTTTGCCCCGGCGCGCAGCGGCAATTTCGGCGCTTTGCAGTTCAGCCGCTACTGGGAGGTTTCCGACAGTCAGTTGGCGAAGGTGCTGGTGCGGTTTGCCGACGGCCGGCCGTTTGTGCTGGAAAAGGATCTTGGCAAGGGGATTTCGGTTCTGGCTGCCTCGCCGGTGAATCTCGGATGGAACACGTTGCCCAAGCATGTTCTGCTGGTGCCGTATTTGCACCAGTTGGTGCGTTACCTGGCGGTGCGGACCGAGCAGCGGACGGCGTATCTGGTCGGCGAGACGCTGCCGGTTCTGCCGGGGGCATCGGTGGTTTCCGTTGGCGGCGGAGCTTGGGGGGAGGGAACGGTTGCGCAGAAGAGCGGTCTGTTCCGGATCGCGGCGGCGGATGCGGGGCATGTGGTAGCGGTGAACCGTTTTTTTGCGGAAGCGAATCCTGCCACGGTTGAGGCGGAAGAGATCGTGACCGCGTTACAGATCAGCGACGAGGAGTTGCGGAAGGAGCAGGCGAAGACCGCGCCGCAGAATTCGGCAACGAACTCCCGCATTTGGTGGTATGTGCTGCTCCTGTTGTGCGGCTGGCTGGCGGTGGAGCATCTGGTGGCAAGCCGTACGACGCGGCACTAAAGACGAAGAGGAAAGTCTGTGACGAAGAATTCCCATCTTGCGACCGACTTTGTTCGTCTGCGCCGGGCGTGGAAGCGTTCTGCTATTCTGGCGGGGCTTGCCGCGTTTGCCGTGGAGGCGCTGGGGCTGCTGGCGGCGCTGGTGGTCGTAAACGCGCTGTTTGACCTGCATGCGATCGGCCGGTCGCTGCTGGTGGTGGCGTTTGGCGTGGTGCTGCTCTATCATTTCTGGCGGGGGGCGGTCACGCCGCTTTTGCGCCGGATTACCGACGAACAGATTGCGCTGTATGTGGAGGAGCAGTGTCCGGAGTTCGAGGGGGCGCTGCTGGCGGCGGCGGAGTTCTCGGGGCGGGCCGATGCGGCAACGCCGCAGGGTCGGATCATTCTGGCGATTTTGACCGAGGCCGAGGCGCGTCTGGGACGGGTGGATCTGCGCAAGGCGATTCATCTGGGGCGATTGAAGAAGTATGCGGGACTCTGCCTGGCGTTGCTGGCGGCCTACGGGCTGGCGGGGGCGATCTTCCCCGAGCCGGTGAAGCAGACGCTCTTTACGGCCGTTAATCCGTTTTATGTGAAACCGGTGAAGCAGGAGGCGGCTGCCGGTCCGGCGGAGGTGCCGCCGCTGGTGATTGCGCTTACCCGCAACGACCAACCGCTGCCGGAGGAAATCCGGCTGACCCGTGGCGGATCGTTGCGTATCGAAACGCACCTGAACCGCGAGCCGCTGGCGGGCAAGGAGGAGTTGCAGTTCTACTTCCGCCCCCGGACAACCGTGCCTGCGGCGGTTGCGCCGGCGATGCAAGCCGCCGCTTCCGCTGCCGTACCGGCTGCAGCCGCGGCACCGGCGAAAAGCGCGGAGCATCCGGAAAAGGAGGCCGTATCGCCAGACGGGTGGCGGGCGCTGAAATGTGCGCCGATTGAGGAGACGCACGCGTTCGCGACCGAGTTGCCCGATATCACGGAAGATTTGGAGTTTTACGTGATGGCCGGGGCGACGCGTTCGCCGGCCTATCGGGTGAAGACCATTGATCCGCTGGTGGTGAACGAAATCCACCTGACCCTGCAGTACCCGGAGTATCTGCAGATGGCCGCGCTGGCAGAGGTCCGGCCGACGGCGGACATTGCGGCTGTGACCGGCACGACAGCGATTCTGCGCATTAAGACCAACAATCCGGTCCGCACAGGAACGCTGGTCTGGGCGGACGGTACGACCAGCGAAATCCGCCCGGACCCTGCCGATGCGCGGACGATGAGTGTCAGCGTTCCGGTGGAAAAGGACGGTAGCTTCACCTATGCGTTGCGGGATGTGGACGATCAGCTCTGCGAGAGCCCGGTGCCGGCGCTGGTGCGGGCATTGCCGGATTTGCCACCGCAGATCAAGATGAAACAGCCGGTGGTTGATGTTGCGGTGCACCCGTTGGGCGAGGTCACGATCGAGGCGGAATTAAGCGACGATTGGGCGCTGCGGGGTGGCGAGTTGGTATATTTGGTCGGCAACACCGGAACCAGCCAGAATATTCGGCAGCCGTTGTCTCTGACTGCGGAGTCACCGAAGAAGGACGGCGCAGAAGCCGGTAAAGCTCCGGTGGAACAGACGGCGCCGGTCAAGAATACGGTGGTGCGCTGCAAGTTCCGGTTGGAGACGCTGCAGCCGCGCGTCAAGCCGGGGGATCTTATTACCTACCATTTGGAGGGGACGGACCGCAAGGGGCAGAGCATCTCGACGGATGTGTATTTCATCTACGTGACGCCGTATGAAACCTGGATGTCGTGGAATCCCTTGTTGCCGATGATGCAAACGCCGGGGGTAGAGGTCGTGATTGCGCCGTTGGAGAAGTTTGTGGCGGCGGCATGGCACCTGAAACAGGAGAAGAGCCGGCTATCGCCG
The DNA here is from genome assembly GCA_964460225.1 of uncultured Planctomycetaceae bacterium. GTDB lineage: Bacteria > Planctomycetota > SZUA-567 > SZUA-567 > SZUA-567 > CAYWTJ01. The sequence continues at coordinate 8,290 of CAYWTJ010000020.1, forward strand.
GAGGAGTATCAGAAACGATGCGAGGAACTTGCCAAAAAGTTTGAGCAGGAGAAGGACGGCAAAAAGGGGTTGATCAACTTTTTGGAGGCGGGCGAATGAGAGCAATCAGCTTAAGCATATTCCTGCTGCTGGCGCAGGTGGCGTTTTCCGCCGAGGCGCCGAAGCCGGCGGATGCGAAGGTTGCGGCGGCGGTTGAAAAGATCAATGCCGAAGTGAAACGCGCCCATGAGGCGTTGTTGCGGCATGACGCCGATACCGCGTTTGATGCGCTCAATCAGGCGCTGGGCGTCTTGAAGAGTGCGGAGTTGAGCGAGGCGGGAATGGCCGAAATTCAGGCTGCAATGGCTGCGATGGCCGGCAATCAGGGGGTGCAGGAAGATCCGGTGCTGTCGCAATTGCAATTCATGATTGAGGCCAAGGGGATCAAGGGCAGCGACGTTGCGCCGGAGGGGGAGTCGACGATTGTCTCCATCGATCCCAACTATCAACGGGAAATTGCGCAAAAAGCCGTTGCCGAAGAGATGAAGAAAAAGGCGGAAGAGGTTAAGAAACAGCAGGAGGAAATTCAGAAGGCTCTGCAGAAGCAGGCGGAAGAACAGCGCAAACAGGAGGCTTCTAAGCCGGAATCCGAGCCGAAACAGACTGCCGAAGAGAAAGCCAAACAGGCAAAGTCCGAACAAACAAAGTCCGAACAAGCAAAGTCTGAGCAAGCAAAGTCTGAACAAGCGAAGTCCGAGAAGGCAAAGTCAGAACAGGCAAAGTCTGAACAAGCAAAGTCCGAGCAAGCGAAGTCCGAGAAGGCAAAGTCCGAACAGGCAAAATCCGAACAGGCAAAATCCGAACAGGCAAAATCCGAACAGGCAAAATCCGAACAGGCAAAATCCGAACAGGCAAAATCCGCCCTGCGC
>CAYWTJ010000021.1:0-14800 GCA_964460225.1 uncultured Planctomycetaceae bacterium
AAGCTCAAAATCAATCCGGGTGAAGCGAAAATCGTGCGACATGTTTTCCAGCGTTTTCTGGTTCTGCGCAGCCCGCTTAAACTCGCACACGAATTGAACGAACAGGGAATATCAACCAAGGTTTGGATCTCCGCCCGCGGCAAGGCCCATTCCGATGAAATTCCGGCACCGGGGCGGGCGCAGAGAAATGATCGTGCCGCAGGAAGCGCATCCCGAGGAAGAGGCATCCTCGCTGCTGCTGGCGGTCGCGGAAGCATTCCGCTGGCAGAAGATGATTGACAACGGGGAAGCCGCCTCGGCTGCGGAACTGGCCGACCGGCTCGGGAAGCGGAGGCTCCCGTTTTCCCGTCAATTGCGATTTACGCTACTCTCACCGCAAATTGTCAAGGCGCTACTCGACGGCTGGGAACCGAGGGCAGTCTCGCTTCGGGCGCTACGAGATGGAAATATCCCGTTAGTATGGAACGAACAGAATCAATTGTTTGGCTTCGAGGGCAGAACCCCGTAGAAAAAAATCCGGAAAAGGTTGAGTATGCTTAAAATTATTTTGCTGAATGGTCGATATAAGCCAGTGCATGTTCTCGAGGATTGTAGATTCAAAATCTATTGCCGGCCTTCGATTTGTGATTTGCGTGCATAGCTACAAACCATACAGCCGTGTTTCGCAATGCCTTGTCATTTGTGATGTTTCAATCCGACAAATGACAGATGGTTGCAAGTCTTGCAATTAGGCGGTACTATTGTTAATGAGGAACGACAATGGAAGTTTCACTATCGAATCGGTCAATATCATCAAGCTTGTCGGAACCGACTTGCTTTACCCGAGAAGCGTGCCTACGGGACGCTATATCGATAAACAATATTTTCGGTGATTGCAAGAATATAGATATTGTGTCAAGAACCGAAGTCGCGGTTGGTCCTGTCATCCCAGATATTGTGTATGTTAAGTTCAAATTCCGACCTATGCTAGCGAACTGGGCGTCAAAGATCACCTATCGCCACGCACATATTATTCACATTCTGCGTCAATCGAGAGCCCAAAGTATAGAAATGCTATCATCTAAAAGCTTCGAAAGCCCTGATCGCCTTTTGCCGTTGGTTAAGGATCTAGTTAAGTGGAATCTTATTTGCCAAAGCTCCCGCGGTACATATGCGTTATCAATGGAGCTAAAAACAATTAAAGCCGAAGTTATATCAGTGGAAACTAAGCTTCACAAATGGAAAGATGCGCTCACGCAAGCCAAGAGCTATCTTGGGTTCTCTAATCAATCCGTTGTTATTATGAGCGAGAATTGTGCTCCAACAAGCAAAACGAATATGCAGCTTTTTAAAGAAAGCGGCGTGGGTTTGTGCGAAGCAAACGTGAATACAATAAAATGGATCGTCAAGCCAAAAAGCATCAAACAAAGCAGCACGAATAGAGAATATCTAGTCTTGTCTGCATGCGGCACCAGTCACACATTATGGTCGGCCCTGTAAATTTTGAGTGCCTCATACCATGGTCGGACATGCCGTATTTCCGTCGCAGAATTACTTCCTATAACCGTTTGTATTTTTTCAGCCCTTGACGAGGCAGTTTCAAGCCATTTTTCGACCATATCAATCTTTGCAACCCCAAATTGCTTGCTGAACATATTTTCTGCTTGAAGTACGGATTCGAGGAAATGGCACTTTGCTGCCGTAACATTCGACATGCGATAAGCCCATGCAGGAACATCCTCTGCCCTGACTTTATTTTTTGCGGCATCTAATAAACCGCTTGACGAAGGTGTGCTGTCAGCAATCAAGGCAAGCATATTGCTTTTGACAATTGCATCGAAGTCTTCATTCATATTTATATCCATCACACATGGGAAGCTCCAATACTTGGGGTATGCTCTTCCTCCTGCGATTTGGTCTGCTATTTTAAAACGATACATACTTTTATACCAATCCGCCGCCCAAACATCCGCACCAATGGCACTGCATATAAACCCGAACGCACCTAAATAGTTAACTATAACATTTACTTTCGCCTCATTTTTGCACATGTGAATAAGGTGGAGAATCGAAGATAACGCAAGGTTGCTTGTGCAGTTTTTTGATTCGGCTGTTTCTGACCCCTGCTCCATAACGATATACACGCCCTGTATGCTTCTCGATGTGACCGCATCAGCAATCAAACTTAAAAATGGATTCTTTGTGGCTTGAACATATCGAACGCATGTGTCGGTAAAAGCAATCGTTGCGTATAACGGAACCTTCACCTTGAGTTCAGCTGCCACTTTTATCCCGATGTCAAGCCATTTCAATTCCGTTGTATACGAAGTATTTGAGTCAATAGTGAGTGGACTGGGAATGATAATACCTTCGCATTTCAATAAGAGTTGCAGATCGATGCACTCTTTTATTGCAGAAGCAATTTCTTTATCGGAGGCGGGAATTGAAATGCTTCGAATTGTTGATGCTTGCGCTCGAGCATTTTCCCGCCATTGACTCTGATTGAGTTGATCACTTTTATAGACGGGTATACTTGATACCCCGAACCATGAATAACTCGCCAACTTGATGATTGTCTCACCATTCTCAGCTGGGGTCAAACACGAAAGATATAATTGTGGGTCAAAAAAGCATTTTTTCAAATGCTTTCCTTTTAAAACTCTACGCTCAAGGGTATGTTTTGGCATTGCTGAGCACGGTATTATGGAACCGCTTATGGAATCTTGCATATGCCTCGCGAAAGAGTAATTCAGATTCACGAAAAAAGACATGGTCTTTCCTTTTCAGATGAGTAAATTTTCTTGAGGCGAAAATTCAGACAGCGCATTAATTATTTCCTCAGGCCTTGGACGAATGGTCGGGCGGTCTGCGAGCATGCGTTTGAGAAGATCAGCATATGGCCATTGGGAAGCTTCATTCGGTAGAGCGGATGAGTATGCGTTTTCGAAAAGTTTTTCTTGATTACCACTTGTTGGATGACTACCCAAACACGACTCTAGCGCGATGATTCCAAGCGTATAAATATCGGACTTGCAAGTCAACTGACGAACACATGTATATTGTTCAGGTGATAAGTATCCTATGGTCCCCCAAGTGGAACCCGCACAAGTCAAGCTCGACTCAGCCAAGTGCCTTGCTAATCCTAAATCGATCACGCAATAGCGATCATTTTCTGTATGAATGATATTGCTTGGTTTTAAATCCCTATGTACAATGCTCTCCTTCCACATCGCATCTATTGCATTCGCAACATCATAAAGTAATCGCCCAACGCTTTCAAAAGATAGAGCACCTTCGGATAAGCATAAATCAAGCGGGTTGCCTGAAATCAGCGTGGTCGCGACTACATTGAGCTTGTGATTATGAAAGTCTACTGTGCTGGAGCACAACAAGCGAACTATAGATGCGCATTTTAATTTCTGAAGCGCCGCAATTTCCCTATCGATTCGTTTATCAACCTGCCCAGGAAAGTATACTTTAACTGCTGCTGGCTTGTTTGAGACAGCCCCTAAATACACAATACCCTGTCCACCTTCGCCAATAATATTCGATATGGATATTTCACTTGGAAGTACCTTTGATATTTCTTTGATGGAGCGTAAATGTTTTCTTATATCTATTTTCGTCATAATCGATCCCGAGCTTAGGCTACAAAACTGAGCACCGCCACGTACCAAGCTGTTAATTTTAACCTCAGTGATTCTACCCATTTTGTATTATGTAATCAACAACAAATGAGCGCTTTTAATTAATCGCAGGTAGAGCGCGATACATTTAATGCATAAAGAGTGGGCTGTAAATACGCTCATAAGCAATAAGTACAAAAAACGCCTGTCATGGATAAGCTATTTGAGAACAATCAATTCCGCATAATAACTTGGTGGGGGAAAGACGGGGGCGAACCATCGAAGGCAGGTTCATCGTAAAGGCCCGAAAGGGCATCTCCTTGGCTATTCGGTGGGGCCGGGCGAGTTGGGTATTGACGCTGCTGCTTCCTGAAATTCGCGCGGGTGACGCCCGGCGCCATATTTCGTCCAGTACGCAGAGTGTCCCGCCCGGACCTGCTCGACATTCAGACACTTGCCGCCGAGCCAGACATAGCAAAGAAGCCGGCCGAAGTGATCGCGCGCAACAACGCCGTCTTGTTCGAATTCAAGCTGAACGGTTGGCGACTTGCCAATCAATGCCCGCAAATAATCGGTAGCCGCTTGGTACCCGGGATGCCCCCGTTCCGGGGTGTTGATGTTCAGCATCCGCACGGAGGTCGCCTGACTGTCCCAGCGAACCTTGATCGTGTCGCCGTCCACTACACTGATGAAGTCGGCCTCATGCCAACGCACGGGAAGATCGTGCCGGGGGCTGTCGTGAAATCCTCGTCCGATCCAGCCGGTCGCCGCTCCAAGAACCCATGCAAGCATGATAGCCAGAAGAAAACGGAATGCGGCAACGCATCGGCCTCTGCCCGCGATCGGGCCAGATGGTACCCCGCCGAATTCTCTGGTGTCTTCCCGCATGCCAGTCGCCGATCCGATTACGAATCGAGCGGCAGGCAATCGTCATCCCAAACAGTTCTGCCAGAAATTCCGGCAATAAAAAAGGGAGCGACGTCTGCCCATCCCGGATTGCAGGCCCGCCAAGGCCCTTCACGAGCACGGAACAAAACGCCACTCCCAAGAGGGAGCGCGTCAAGTTCTCGTGCTGCTCGCGAATTGAGTCCGGTCGTAACCGGTTGGCGGTTTGCAATCCGAGCGCCCGAGTCTTTACGCTAAAAAGTCAGTTCAATTACGCGATACATATTCCTTTGCTGTTCACTTGCGCGACCTCGCGCATCATGAAGGCCATCAAAACGTAAGACGTGTCCCGTGTATTGTATCCGTTTCGTCTGACAACAGTCAAGCCTGAATTGCCACGCACCAGAGTCGGATGATAAGAACGAGGCGCGTTCACCCAATATTGGGTGAAAATAATGGCGAGTTTATGCCGGGACAAGAACGCCTATCAATCGGTGTGTAGCCCTAAAACTGCGGAAACCACTCCCGGCCAAAGTTGAAAACTGTAACCTCTTATAGCGTAACGTTTCTCTATGGGTACCCACGCGGCCGGGGTTGGGGACGCATACTTGGAGAAACGGAGAGAAAAAGGGGGCGAGAAGGGGTTCTCTACCGCAAATTTGAAAAAGGCTGGGGAGCCCTAATCCAAGGAGTCGGCAAACGGACGATTTTATAAAAGTCTTTCACGCATAGGGATATACGAGAAACAAAAAAGAATCCTCCGGCGTAAACCGGAGGACAAAAAGCCAAGGGAGAAAATTCCCTCTTATTTCAAATGGCGGAGAGGACTGGATTCGAACCAGCGGAAGCCCGAAGACTTCACGGGCTTAGCAAGCCCGCGCATTCGACCACTCTGCCACCTCTCCACAGCGGCCGAGTCATTTTACGAATGCCTATTCTCCCTGTCAAGATAATTTCCCACAATCGTCCGGGCAATCCAGAGCAATCACAGAAAAATCCTAATACTATGTGGGGAGAGCGCCTCATCTGCCATGCGGATCATGCGGCACAGCACGATGGGGCTATCTCGCATCCCCACAGACGCCGTGAATGGCCGGATGTTTCTGCCGCGCAGACGGCGACGGAATCAAGCGGACTCGTTGCCAGGAATATTCGCCGCATTGCGCCAAGTGATCGAGGCGTTTCTTGAGGGCCATCATCCGCAGGTGCGCCTTCTTGCATGGCGCAAGCGCGAGGTTAGGGGTTCGCTTCGAAATGCTATCGTCAATTTCCGTAAATACACGCTGGCTGCAACAGTGCTACGGGATACGCCCTCCGGATAGATGATTCAACAACCGAATTCAGCCGAGGCATTTTTATGCCCGTACTTACTACTAAATCAGTGCAAACGTCCCAATTACTTCAATGTTCACAATCTTTGACTTAAATGCTATAGGAATAAGTAACGTAGAAGCCGCAATTTTGGGGGGGTACACTTCGCCCGAATATAAACCTAAGCGGTCCAGTATGCGCGGAGTTAGCCGGGATGATAGAGGAACTTTCATCAACGGCGGTCGGATAGCCCCTGCAGGGGCTATCCGGGAGGACTGCTAACTTCTTTCTTCAACTGCGCGAAATATTCTGGACACTACCCCGCTCTGTCGCGGCCAGCGGAGGAGAGCCGGAAGCAAACTTGAGCAGACCGATATTCTGTATTGGCAATCCCGCTTGCTTCGGTTATACGCTTGCGTTTCTTCGTCGTTTTCGAATATACTCTCCTCATACCGGAGTTGAGACGTGTCCCGGAATGGTCTCATTGGTAGGGTTGCCGCCGTTTTGTCGCCGCTGAATTTTGCCAGCTCCTCGCAGGCGGCGGTCTGCGGGGCGACGGATAAGAATTCCCCCTTTCCCCATCCGGGAATTTCTGGCGGAGAGGGCGGCTCTGGGGGCCGCTTTCGCTAATTTGCGGGGCAGCGTTTTTTTGGGCAACTGCCGTGGCGGGTTGGCGGGGCGTATGTTGTGTGGACGGTCGGGCGGCTGGGGGCGGCGGCGTGGCGATGTTTTTCACGATGGATTCATGCATCTTGCTGACGGTTACGTCCGGGATGTGTGCTGCGGGAACTTCTGACGATGATTCTGGCGGGAATTGATGAGGCGGGGCTTGGCCCGGCGATGGGGCCGCTCTGCGTATGCGCGGCGGTTCTGGAGTTGTCCGATGGCGCGCTGGCCGAGAGTGGCGTCAATTGCGACGACGGTGCGGCGGTCGGGGCGTGGCCGTGGGAGTGTCTGACGGGCATCGCCGGACAATCGGCGCGGGATAAGAAGTCCCCGCTGCTGGTGACCGACAGCAAGGTCGCGCACAAGGTGCGGGGCGTGGCCGGACTGGAGAAGGCGGCGCTCGCGTTCTGGCTGGCGGCTGGGGGGGCGACCCCGGACGATTCCGGTGAACTTCCTGCAATCTGGCCGCAGATTGGCCGAGAGACACTTCTGAATGCCAGCGGCGCGGAGGAGGCTCTGGCGGCGCTGAAGGTCTGTCCGTGGTATGCGCCGGGCTGGACCATTCCGGCGCTGGCCGGGGCGGAGGAGATCGTGGCGGCGGCGCGTCAGCTCGTGCAGACGCCGGGGCTGCGGGTGAGTGCCATGCGGGCGCGCGTTCTGACGGAAAAGATGCTCAACGACCTGTTTGCGCGCGAGCTCAACAAATCCGAGGTGTTGCTCCTGCAGACCGGGGCGCACATCCGATATGTTTACCGGCGGTATCCCCGGCAGGCGACGCTGATTGTGGTGGATAAGCAGGGGGGGCGGAATTTTTACGCGCCCTTTCTGAGCGAAAGTCTCGATGGCGCGTGGGTGCAGACCGTCTGCGAGGGCGCGGAGTTGTCGGAATACGTGGTGGCGCGGCCGGAGGGGGGCGCGCCGGTACGGGTGCGTTTTCTGCCGAAGGCCGATGCGGAGGCGTTTCCGGTGGCGCTGGCGAGTCTGTTTGCGAAATACCTGCGCGAGCGGTTTATGGAGAGTTTGAATGCGTGGTTCTGCGCACGGGTGCCGGGCTTGGAGCCGACGGCGGGCTATCACGGCGATGCTCCCCGTTTTCTGGAGGCGGTGCGGTCGCTTTTGCTGCAACAAAATCTCGCGCCCGCGCTGCTCTGGCGCGACCGCTGAAGGGTGGGACGGGGGAGGGGCGGTATGGCTATGCGGATGGTGCGTTATGTGTTGTCTGCTTTTTTACCGGCGCAAGCCGGATGGAGTCCGGGTATGATCCGATGTGGTTTCTTACTGGCTGTTCTTGCCGTTTGTGCGGCGGCGGGCGAGGCGGGACCGGCGCAGAGCGCGCTCAAGGCGGCCTGCGATTTCGAGAAGCTCTCGGAGCCGGCTCGCCGGGCGGCGGAGAACGCCGTTGTTGAGGCGGGACCGGCGGCGCTGCCGGAGGTTTTGGCGCTGGTGAAGTCCGGCACCAGCGGGCAGCGGCAGATCGCCCTCGGCTTGCTCGGGCGCATTGGCGGGCGGGAGCAGGAAACGGTGCTGATCGGGACTTGGCTCTCGGCTCAGGAGGACTACTTTGTCCGCAATGCCGCCCGCAGTGCTTTGCCGGATTTGTATGCGCGGTTTGCGCCGGCGGCGCTGAGTGAGCGGATCTCCAACCCCGGCCCGGTGCTGGCGGCGTCGGCGGGCGGCACGCTCAGCGCTAACGAAGCGGCGGACAATGCGAGCGTCGTCGCACTGGCGGCGTTGTACGGGGCGTTCAAGCAGGCAACCGCAGCGGGGGGGCTGCCTCCGGAGCTGGAAAAAATCGTTGGTGCGCGCCTGCGCGCCTCGCCCGACCCGGTGATGCAGGCGGCGTGTGCGACGGTGCTGCGTTTCGCCAAAAGTTCGCAGGCCGTGGGCGATCTGCTGGCGGCGGCTCAGACGTTGCTGAAGTCGATGCGTGAAAATGGCGATGACGCCAAGGCGCTGGCGCTGGTGGAGATCTGCCGGGCGGTGGAGCAGATCCGGCCGGCGGGCGAGGCGAAGCAGATGGAGGAGCTGTCGACCTGCGGAATACCGCTGGTGGAGGTGTCGGCGTTGGGGGCTTTGGCGTCGATGGGGTATAGCGGGGCCGGCAAGGCGCTGGCGGCGGTGGCGGCGAGCGCAGGCGGCAAGCCGCTGGCGCCCGATGCCGACGAAGACGCGACGCCGCCGGGGGCGTACCCGGTTTTTTCGCGTGTAGAGGCATCCAAGTTGCTGGCGAAGTATGAGGGGATTCTCCATCTCGACGAATTGGTGGTGGCGACCCGCGACCCGTCGCCGGAGGTGCGGCTGGCGGCGGTGCAGACTCTGGGCAAGATTGCCGCGCCTCAGGCGGCGCCGGTTTTGCGTAATATGATGGGGGCGCAGGGGGATAAGGACCCGCAGGTCCGGGCGGCGGCGGCGGTGGCGTTTTCGCGTTCGGGGCAGGTGGGAGCGATCACGCCGCTGATTCAGGACGCGGCTCTGCGCGGCGAGAAGGGCAAGGAGTACCGGCTGGCGTCGATCGAGGCGTTGGGCGAGTTGAAGGCGAAAGAGGCGTTGCGCGTTCTGCTGGAGGGGCTGACGGACCCGGATGTCGACGTGGTGGCGGCGAGCGCGCATGCGCTGGGTGAGCTGGGCGATAAGCGTGCGGGACGGAGCTTATATCTGCGCTGGCAGGAGGTGAATGCGAAGGTCGGAACCGGCAAGGACGCCAACGGCGTGCAGGCCGCGACGGCGGGGGTGCTGGAGGGGGCGCTGATTCAGCTCTACGGCAGCATGCCGCAGGCGGCTCCGCAATAAAACTGCGGTTGTCAGGACAACCTTCACAGGGCGTCTTTTGCCGGGGGCTGGAGCTTCTGCAGTTTGCCGATGTCGGCCTGCAACTGGACGTGTCCGCACGCCGGACAGCAGCGCGCAAAGACCGGCACCGACGAATCCTCCCAGACCCAGAACTTCGTTTTTTCGGGCTTGAACGCGACCTCTCCCAGCGCCGATAAGGTTCCCGTCACCAGCCGCGTGTTGCCGCAGACCGCGCAGCGTTGCGCCAGCGCCTCTCCTTCGGGTTTGCCGACCACCCGCTCCACCAGCCGGTCAAGATCCGCGACCTGAAACCGGGTACTCTTGCCGATCTTGAAGTAGCTGATCTTCCCCTCGCGCATCCAGCGGAACATGGTCTGCTCACTGATTTGCAGATATTCGCATGCTTCCGAGATCCCCATCCACGGACGGGGGCCGCCTTCTTCGGCCGGCTCTGTTGCGTTGCTCAATGTTCGCCCTTTCGATCTGCTCTTTCCGCGGCGGGAAAATCCCTCAAGAACCTGCCAACGGCTGACACTCCCTATTATATACTATTATTCGGCGCGGGAAATAAAGAAAACTCCCGTTTCTGGCGATCCCAAGTACGATCCCACGTGTGACGTTGGCGCGGGCTCGGGGGCGCTGATCTGCGCGGTTGCATGTTTTTTGCGATGGTCCCGAACAGGCATGGCCGGGGATTTTTTTATTGGACACCCTGTCCAAATCAATTAAGATGGCGCCACGTTTTCGTTTCCGCTGTTTGTTTCAGGAGGGCGCCCATGCGCAACTTCACGTGGATGGTTTTGGTTTTTGCCGTACTTGCGGGGTGGTGCAGTCCGGCCGGTGCCGCGCAGAGCGTTGCTGATGACGCGAAGATCATCGCCTCGGCTGGTTTGAAGTACCTTGCCGCCCACCAGAACGCAGACGGCAGTTACGGCGATCTGGCGGACAAGGCGACGCTGGTCAACAAGACGGCGGCTGTTCTGTATGCGCTGGCTTCGAACGCCCGCAAGTACCGCTGCGAGAGTGGTCCGTTCGTCTCCGATGCGGTCGATTTCCTGCTCAAAGTCCAGAAGCAAGACGGCTCGTTCGGGGATGTCGATACGACCCTGAACGCGGTTCTGGCGCTGAAAGCGGTGAAGGCGGATTCCAGCAAAACCGCGCTGGAAAAAGCGGCCGGCTTCCTGAAGGACAAGCCTACGCCTTCGGCATTTACGCTACAGGGGCTGCTGGTGGGGGACGGCATGGCGCTGAAGATGTTTGGCGTTCCCGCGTCCTTGACCGACCCCAAGGAAGCGGCGGCGGCGGTGAGGATGATCAAGGCCATGCAGGAGTTGAAGAATCTTGCTCCGAGTGAATTTGGCAAGGTTAGCGGATTGGGGGAGGGCAGCTATGCCGATCCGGTGTTCGCGACCGCCCTTGCCTGCATTGTGGGCGATGTCATCGAGAATAATCCCGCATTCAAATGATGCCGCCTATGGCGCGTACTCCGTTAGACTGCGGCATACAGGATGAAAGGATCTTCCGTGAAAAGAAAGGTGACGATGCGTGTGGCGCTTTTGCTGGCGCTTGTCGTGTGCGCGGGGACAGGCGCATGGGCGGCGGATTATGCGAACACCTACCAGAAATCGTTCGACTGGCTGGCGGGGCAGCAGGCGGCGGACGGCTCGTTTGGCGCGAAGGATGTGGTTAAGGTCGGGGTAACCGGACTGCTTTTGCAGGCTTGGGCCGCCGCGCCCGACGCCGTGCGCGAGGCGAATGCTTCCTTCCTGCCGAAGATGCAGAAGGCCGCCGACTGGCTGGCCGGGCAGCAACAGTCCGACGGCTCCCTCTGCGTCAGCCCGGAGAATCAGAATTACTCCACCTCGATTTCGGTGCAGGCGCTGGCGGGCTTTGACCGTCAGAAGTATGCGCCCGTGATCGCCAAGGCCGTCGTCTACCTCAAGAGTCTGCAGGCCACCGCCGCCCGCAAGTTCGACAAGACCAAGCACAATACCTACGGCGGCTTCGGCTATGGTTCCAGCCTGCGCCCGGATCTCTCCAACACCTGGTTCGCCCTCGGCGCGCTCAAGTCCGGCGGCGTGCCGGACAACGATCCGGTCTGGGCCGATGCCGTCGTGTTCATCAAGCGCTGCCAGAATTCCAGCGAGGTCAGCGATCAGAAGTTCGCGGGCGAGGATGGCGGCGCGATGTACCTCCCCGGCGATTCCCCGGCCGGCAAGGAGAAGGACGCCGCCGGCAAGGAAATCTTCAAAAGCATGGGGTCGATGACCGCCGCGATGCTCTGCTCGTACCTCTGGTGCGGCGAAGCGCCGACCGAGAAGCCGACGGAACTGGCCGCCAAGTGGCTGGAGAAGAACTTCAACGTCAAGGCCAACACCGGCCACCAGAAGGAGGGCCAGATGGCGTTGTACTATTATTACCGGGCGCTGGCGATGGCTCTGACGGCCTACGGCAAGGAGGAGTTCGGCGGGCATAAATGGAAGAGCGAACTGGGGGCCGAGATTGTCCGTCTGCAGAAGCCCGAGGGCTTCTGGCTCAATGAGGTCGCCCGGTTTTCCGAGAATGATCCGCTGGTCTGTACTGGCTACGCGCTCCACGTTCTGGGGCTTTGCGCGCGCGGCGAAAAACCGGGGAAATAGCGCGGGTGCCTTTTTTTGCGAGAAAACAAAAGAGCGCCGGAGCCATGAGCTTCGCGCTCTTTTGTTTGCGTGCAGGTGGTGGGCGGGGATGCTTGCGGGAGGGGCGGAAGATTCGCACGCAAGTCAAAAAGTCCTATACTTTGCCGTAGCTTTCCATATAATACGCCGTCTGATATGAGGTTATCCGATAAACGGCTGTCAGCAAAAGGACTTTTTTCATGATTCGCACGCACACCTGTGGGGAACTCCGTAAAGAACATGCCGGACAAGAGGTTACGCTCGCCGGCTGGGTACAGAACCGTCGCGACCACGGCGGCGTTATGTTCATCGACCTCCGTGACCGCTACGGTCTGACGCAACTTAAGTTCGACCTCGATCAGCCCGCTGTCCTCGAACTCGGCCAGATCGTCCGCAACGAGTGGGTTCTCAAGGTCACCGGCAAGGTCATCGAACGCCCGGCCGATATGCACAACCCCAAGATGATCACCGGCCAGATCGAGCTGGAGGTCAAGACCTTTGAGGTCTTGAGCAAGTCCGAGGTCATCCCCTTTGACACCGACGAGTACTCCAAGGCCGGCGAAGAGGTCCGTATGCGCTACCGCTATCTCGACCTGCGCCGTCCGCAGATGCAGCGCAATCTGCAGGTGCGCCACAAGGCCGTCAACGCCCTGCGCACGGTGATGGACGCCGAGGGCTTCATGGAGATCGAGACGCCGGTGCTCGGCAAGTCCACCCCCGAGGGCGCGCGCGACTATCTCGTCCCCAGCCGCGTGCATCACGGTCATTATTACGCGCTGCCGCAGAGTCCGCAGCTCTTCAAGCAGATTCTGATGATCGGCGGCTGTGACCGCTACTACCAGATCGCCCGCTGCTTCCGCGACGAGGACCTGCGCGCCGACCGGCAGCCGGAGTTCACCCAGTTCGACGTGGAGATGAGCTTCGCGGGGCAGGAGGATGTCTTTGCCGTGATCGAGAAGTGCATGGTGGCGGCGTTCAAGGCCGGCATCGGCGCGGACATCCAGATTCCCTTCCCGCGCATGAGCTACGATGACGCGATGCGCGATTACGGCTGCGACAAGCCCGACCTGCGCTTCGGCATGAAGCTGGCGGACATCACCGATCTGGTCAAGGACTGCGGGTTCAAGGTCTTCTCCGCAACGGCGCAGAACGGCGGGCTGGTGAAGGGGTTGACGGTCAAGGGCTGTCAGGAAAAATATTCCCGCAAGGATCTCGACAGTCTGCACGACGAGATCAAGTGCTACGGAGCGAAGGGGCTGGCGTGGATCAAGATCCTGCCCGGCGGCGAGTTCAACGGCGCGCCGATCAAGTTCTTCACCCCCGAGCAGCTCAAGGCGATTTCCGAGCGCATGGGTGCGGCCGAAGGCGACATCATGATGTTCATGGCCGACACGCCGAAGATCGTCAACGCCTCGCTGGCGGCTTTGCGCAACATCTGGGGCGCGAAGGAGAATCTCTACAAGAAGGACGACTTCAAGTTTACCTGGATCACCGAGTTCCCGCTCTTTGAATGGAACGAAGAGGACAAGCGTTGGGACAGCGCGCATCACCCCTTCACCATGATCTTCGAAGAGGACAAGGAGCTTCTCATGACCGCCGGTCTCGACCGCGACAGCAAGCTTGGCGACATCCGCGCGACCTCGTACGACCTTGTGCTCAACGGCGTGGAACTGGCGTCGGGATCGGTCCGAATTCACGACAGCGCGATTCAGGCGCGGATGTTCGAGATCATGGGCATCACCCCCGAGGACGCGCAGACCAAGTTCGGGTTCTTCGTGGACGCGCTCAAGTACGGCACGCCGCCGCACGCGGGCATCGCTCCGGGCGTGGACCGCATGGTGACGATGATGCTCGGGTACGACAACATCCGCGAGGTGATTGCGTTCCCGAAGAACGCCAAGGCCATCGACCTGATGACCGAAGCGCCCTCGCCGGTCGACCCCAAGCAGTTGCGCGACCTTGCGATCAAGAACATCGAGGAGCCGAAGAAGTAGGTCCTGGCGGGGATTGCCGGGACGGTTTTTCTGCGGGAGGTGCGCCGTGTTTCACATGAATATGCGCCTTTTTTGTTGCACGCTGATTCTGGGAATATTCCCGATGTGCGGCGGGCTTCTTGCGGCCGGGGAGGACGCGCCGGCGGTGCAGCTCGCGTTTTCGGCGGCGGGAACGTTTAAAATCGTTCAGTTCACCGATACGCATCTGACGGACTCCGAGTGTCGGGACAAGAAGACGCCTGCGGAGGAGTGTCGGCAACTGGCGCTGAAACTCGGCGGCGAGATGCTGGCGGATATGGGGCGCATTCTCGATCAGGAGAAGCCCGATCTGGTGGTATTCACTGGCGACAACGTGGTAACCAAGAACCAGCCCTTTGAATACTGGAAGAAGCTGCTGGAGCCGGTGATCAGCCGTAAGATTCCCTGGGCGGCGGTCATGGGCAACCACGATTATGAATGGACGGGAAAAACGCGGGCGGAGCTGATGGCCTACCTCGCCACGCTGCCGTATTCGTGCGCCCGGCCCGGTGAGGCGGAACTGGGCGGCGGCGGAAATTACATTCTGCCGGTGCGGGGGGCGAATGGCACCCGGCTGGCGCTGTACTTTCTGGATTCCGGCGACTACTCCGACAAGTCCCTGAGTGAGGGCTACGCTTGGATTTCGCAGGCGCAGGTCGCTTGGTTTACCGGGCAGAGCCGCCGCTTGACGGCCGAAAATCAGGGGAAGGTTTTGCCTTCGCTGCTGTTTTTTCACATCCCTTTTCCGGAATTCGTTCACACGGTTGCCGCGGAAAAAGTGATCGGGGTTGCCAAGGAGAACGTCTCCTGCCCCAAGGTCAATTCCGGAATGTTCGCCGCGCTGCTGGAGTCGCGCTCGGTGATGGGCGTGTTC
>CAYWTJ010000022.1:0-2566 GCA_964460225.1 uncultured Planctomycetaceae bacterium
TCCACTTCCGCAGTCGCCGGCTTGCCGGCTGGCTTGGCCGCATCGGCGGGTTTGGCCCCCTCGGCCGGCTTCGCCGCTTCCGTCACTTTCGTGCCTTCAGCAGGTTTTGTACCTTCAGCGGGCTTGATTCCTTCGCTGGGCTTCGCCGCTTCCTTAACAGGCTTTTCTTCTTTCTTCTTTGTCTCTGTTTCTTTCCGCTCTGCGTCTTTTTTTGCCGGCACATCGGTTTCCAGATGCTCCGGCGGAAAGATCAGATATTCTTGGCGCGGCGGGTCCGCGATCTCCCGGTTATCCGGAAAGAGCCGGGTGCGTTCGGTTACGTAGTGCGCCAGAAATAGCAGCACCGCCGCCAGCGGCAGCAGCTTGATCAGAAACCGGAAGCCCGGCAGCGCCCGGCGCGGCCGTTGCTCCTGCTGCGGTGATTGGTCTTGTTCAGAATCCATCGTCTTGCCCTCTCTGCGCCGCTTGGCTGCCGTCCTGCGGCTTTGCGTGCGGGTGATATTTGAAGTACTCCTGATTCTTCATATTGTTGGCGACATGGGTGTATATTTCGGTCGTCATTAAATCAGAATGTCCCAGCAGTTCCTGCACGATTCGCAGGTTGGCGCCCCCGCGGAGCATATGCGTGGCAAAGCTGTGCCGCAATAAATGCGGATAAACATTGCGCGTAATGCCCGCCTTGAGCGCCGCCGTCTTCACCACCCGGAACACCGCCACCCGCTCCAGACCTTTCCCGGATTTGGAAAGGAAGAAAGCCGGGCAACCGCGCCCTTTGTCGTACAATCCGCGCAAATCGGCATAATAGCTGACCGCCTCCCGCGCTGCCTGCCCCAGTGGACAGATCCGAACCTTGGAGCCCTTGCCCAGAACCCGGAGTTTCTGCTGATCCAGATCGACGTCATGCACCCGTAGCGAGCAGACCTCTGAAACCCGCGCTCCGGTCGCGTAGAATACCTCCAGAATTGCCCGGTTGCGCACCGATAGCGGGTCATGCCCGTCTTCGGCCCGCAGCAAGCTTTCCACCTCTTGCTCTGAGAGTTCATGCGGCAGATAATGCCCGAGCTTTGGCTGATCGACCGCCAGACAGGGGTCATGCTGCACCAGCCGCTCGCCGATCAAAAAGCGGTAATACATCCGCACCGCCACCAGCATCCGCGCCCGGCTTGTCGGTTCCAACCCCTCTTCGCAGAGGCTGGCGATGAAATCGACCACCTCTTCAGCCTGTACCGCTTCAGGGGACGAAATCCCGTTACGCAACAGAAACGCGGCCAGCCGTCTCAGATCCCGCTCGTAAGAAATAATCGTATTGTGCGCCTGCATGCATTCGGCGGACAGATAGTACAAAAAATCATTGATGCCGGGGAAGTTCTCCGGCGTCACGCCGCCTGCGCGTTCGTTTGCCTCGTCCTCCCTCCCCGCCCCAACCGGTGTCTGCGGGGGCTCCGGCGTCGCTGGCGCGTCTGCGGATGCAGATTGGTCCGGAACGCCGCCCCATGGCGGAGCCGTTCGCGCTCCTTCCATGTTTGCCACCGCCGCAGCGCGCCGCGCCAGTTCCCCGGCCCGTGTCATTATGCCTCCTCGCGGATTAGCAGGACCACTGCCTCCGCTGCAAAGGCCAGTCCCTCACCGACGGAGCCGATCCCCTCGCCAGTCTTAGCCTTCACATTCACCCGATCAGGCGGCAAACCGCACAGCCGGGCCAGATTATCCCGGATCGCAATCTTGTGCGGCGACAATCTCGGCCGCTGCAGATGAACCGTCGTATCCAGATTTTCAATTGAATATCCCAGTTCTCGCATGCGTTGCAACACGGGGAGCAGAAACTCCGAAGACGGACGCCCCCGATTTTCCGGCGCATGATCCGGGAACCATTCTCCGATATCCCCCTCGCCCAGCGCACCAAGCAGGGCATCCACCACGGCGTGCAGCAGTGCATCGCCATCGGAATGAGCAACGCTGCGCAATTCACATGGCACCAGAACCCCGCCCAGCCGCAGCCCCTGTCCCGGCTCCAGCCGATGCAGGTCGCTGCCCGATCCACACCGCATCCGCGGTTGCGTCATCGCGTTTCCCGTCCTTCCTTGCGCCGTGGCGCCCGATTACGGAACCCGGCACCACAATTCATCCGATAGTAGTTGATTATTGTATGAAATGCCACCCTCTATTACAAGCCGGCACCGCTGCGCGGAGGGATAGGTCCCTAAGAATTCTCTGCCGGGAGGAAACTGCGGGCCGGGGTGGAACAGGGCTACTTTTTTGTTTCGGCAAAAGGCCTCGCCTGCTATAATGCCAAGCCAGTCTGACCAGAGCGGGAGCCCGCATCCGCCAGCTTCGAAGGGGCGCGGATGAGCGAACGATCGGGCGACCGCCGGACAGGAACGTACAAAGGGGTGCCATGAGCGTCGATGCAACACCAAACCCTTCCGATTATCCCGCTCCGGACCGGCACGATCTTGCCGCTGTCCGTTCAGAGCTGCTCTTTCCCGGCGAGGAACCGGAGGCAGACTGTCTCGTTCGCCGGTCTTTTCTGATCGGCCGCGATCAGGCTCCGCTGGAAGTCACCGCC